>NZ_CAUVVO010000005.1:0-141855 GCF_963555405.1 uncultured Rothia sp.
GACCCCTCCCCCACCGAGCCTTCCCCCGAGTTCCTTGAGGCGGCGCCTCATGAGCCTTTCACTCCGCAGTTGGCGGCGGGCCCGGTGACTCTGCTGCCGGAGCATCCGGTGGTGCGTGTGCTGATGCGTGAGTGGTTGGCGCAGGCGCGCGCCATTAGTGCGTCGAGGCACCCGGAGCGGTTGCGTCTTTTGGCGGCGGCGGAGTCTGCCGGTGCGTTGGTGGCGGCTGAGATTGGCTATTACGGCATCCCGTTTAATGTGCAGGCGCATCATGAGCATCTGTGTGAGTTGTTGGGTCCGCGCCCGGTGCCGGGTGAGCGTCCGCAGAAGATGCAGGAGTTGGCGGAGCAGATTCAGCGCATGCTGTTTATGCCGTCGTTGAATCCGGATTCGCCGCAGGATCTTTTGCGTGCTTTGCAGTCTGCGGGGGTTTCGGTGAAGTCTACTCGTTCGTGGGAGTTGAAGAGTTGGGCGGATGCGATTCCGGCTCAGCGGGATAAGCGCTGGGCGCTGATTGACCCGATTTTGCGGTATAAGAAGCTGTACCGTATTTGGACTGCTAACGGCTGGACCTGGGCTGATACCTGGGTTTCTGAGGGTGCGTTCCGCCCGCATCTTGAGGTGGGAGGCGCCGCGACCGGTCGCTGGGGCGCTTCCGGCGGTGGTGCGCTGCAGCTTCCTGCGGAGATCCGTCAGGCGGTTCAGGCGCCGGAGGGTCAGGTACTGACGGTGACGGACGGTTCGCAGATTGAGCCGCGCATCCTGGCGGCGTTGAGCCGTGATGAGGCGCTCGCTTCGGCGGGTCGTGGCGCTGACCTGTATGCGGGTATTGCCGAGCTGGCGCGCCTGAAGGGTGTGGGTTTGACGGAGCGTTCCCATGCGAAGGTGGGCATGCTGGCGATTATGTACGGCGGCCGCAGCGGTGAGATTGGTGCGCTGTTGCCGCATGTCGCGGCGCTTTTTCCGCAGGCGATGGAGTTTACGGAGCGTGCGGCTCGTATTGGTGAGGCGGGCGGTCAGGTGACGACTTTTTTGGGTCGCACGTCCCCGCCGGTGGATGAGCGTTTCCGTGAGATTGTGGCTGATCGGTCGTCGCCGGCGGCTGAGTCGCGTGCGGTATCGACGGCGCGTGCGCACGGCCGTATGACCCGCAATTTTATTGTTCAGGGTACGGCGGCGGAGTGGGCTCTGTGCTGGATGGGGGCGGTGCGTTCTCGTCTGCTGTCTGAGCGGATTTTTGGCATGCCGATGCGCACCCGCATTGTGTATTTTTTGCACGATGAGCTTCTGCTGTGCGGTCCTGAGCTGGAGGCGGATCGCGTGGAGCGTATTGTGCGTGAGGGCGCTGCGGAGGCGGCGCGTCTGCTATTCGGTCGGGTGCCGGTTGATTTTCCGGTGTCGGTGGCGCGGGTGCACAACTACGCTGACGGTAAATAATTTGCGGGCGGATTAAGACAAAAATAGGGGCGGCGGGTAGCTTCGTTCAAGCTACCTGCCACCCCTACCTATACCCCGTATCTGCTAGTCAGACGCTTATTCCGCGAGAGCCTTATTCCTCGTAGCCGGGTGCCGGGCGCATCTTTTTCTGATCCCAGGGCACGGTCCAGCCGAGCGAGTCGAAAATCCTGTCGAGCAGAATCGCGGTGAACCCCCAGACGGTGAATTCTTCGCCGCCGGGCATGCGCACCTCGAAGGCGGGGGTGCGGTGTGAGGTGCGGCCACGCTTGACGTAGGCGGTGTGCCGGTTGGCGGGGTTGAGCAGGTCGCGCACGGGCACGCGGGCGATGAGCGCGGATTCGTTGTGGTCGACGACCTCGACGGGCACGGGGCTGTTCCACCAACCAATGACGGGGGTGACCATGAAGTTGCTGATGGGTAGCGGCAGGGTGCGCAGCTGGCCGAGGACCTGCACGCCGGCGGGGTCGAGCCCGGTTTCTTCGACTGCCTCGCGCAGGGCGGCGATGTGGGCGACGGGTTCGCCGGTGGTTTCGGCGAGCGCGTAGTCTTCGGGGTCGATTTTGCCGCCGGGGAAGGCGGGCTGACCGGCGTGTGAGCGCAGGGTTGCGGCACGCACGAGGAGCAGTACGTCCAGGTCGGCGCTGACGTTTTCGGGGCAGCCTTCAAAGTCGCCGGTGGAGGGCGAGTCATCGAGCACGCCAAAGAGAATCAGCACGGCGGCTTCTTTGCTGAGGGGGCTGGCGGGTGCGCTACGCAGCAGGGCTTGGACGTCGAATTCCACGCCGCCTTCTGCGAGAGCCGTCAACGCCTGCTGGGCGGGGTGCTGCGCCTCTTGCTGGGGCGTGTTTTCGCTCATCTGTGTACCTCTTTTCTGCGCGGGCTTATTCCGGTTCGGGCACCGTTAGGCGCTGAGCGGGTAGCCATCAGCCATGAGTTCGCGGCGGGTTGCGCCCTGCAGGAATCGCAGGTGCAGGTCTTCTCGACCGGGCGCCATTTCGTATTTCATGAGTTTACGTGCTGCCTGTTCGTTCGTCTCCCCGGCGCCGTAGGACGGGCAGAAATCGGCGACAGGGCATACACCGCAGGCGGGCTTTTTGGCGTGGCAGATGCGGCGGCCGTGGTAGACCATGCGGTGCGAGAAGAGCGTCCAGTCTTTGCGTTCGATGAGCTCGGCGACGTCTTTTTCGACTGCTTCGGGAGCGTCGGCGGTGGTGAATCCCATGCGGCGGGCGAGGCGTCCGAAGTGGGTGTCGACGGTCAGTCCGGGCACGTCGAAGGCGTTTCCGAGGACCACGTTTGCGGTTTTGCGGCCGACCCCGGCGAGTTCTACGAGCTCTTCGAGGGTTGAGGGTACCTGCCCGTTGTGGCGTTCGACGAGCTGCTGGGAGAGGGTGACGATGGAGCGTGCCTTGGCGCGGTAGAAGCCGAGGGACTGAATGTAGGGTTCGACTTCTTCGGGGCGTGCGGAGGCGAGCGCGGCGGCGTCGGGGTAGCGTGCGAAGAGCGCACCGGTGACAGAGTTGACGCGCACGTCGGTGGTTTGCGCCGAGAGCACGGTGGCGATGAGCAGCTCGAAGGGGTTGTCGAAGTCGAGCTCTGCGACGGCGTAGGGGTAGGTTTCACCGAGGATGCGGTTAATCTTGCGGGCGCGGCGCACGGTGGCGAGGTGGCTTTCGGGTGCGCGTGCCTTGAGGCGGCGGGCTGCTGCGGCTGCCTTGAATTCGGGGACGAAGCGAATCTGCAGGAGCGATTCGGCATTCTCTGCCGCGGTGTTCTGTGCGTCTACTTCGGTGCGGATGGCGTTCTCGGTCATAGCGCGAGGTTACCGGGCTTTGGGTGTGTGCGGTAGCGAGGTTCACCGTACTTAGCTCGTGGCGTTTCTCGCCCCTCCCCGTCATTTTCTGGGCAGTTCGCGCCGACTACCACTGAGCGGGCACCGGCTGTGCCACACTGGTTTTATGTCAGATACGATTTTTGTGCTTAATGGACCGAATTTGAACCTGCTTGGGCAGCGCCGCCCCGAGGTGTACGGCTACACCACTCTGCACGATATTGAGCGTATGGTGCGTGAGCGCGCGGCGGATCATGGTTTTGATGTTGAGTTTATGCAGTCGAATCATGAGGGTGCGCTGGTGGATGAGATTCAGCGTGCTCGTACTCGTGGCGCGGCGATTATTATCAACCCGGCGGCGTACACGCACACTTCGGTGGCGCTGCACGATGCGCTGGAGGCGGCTGAGCTTCCGGTGGTTGAGGTGCATCTGTCGAATGTGCATCGTCGTGAGCAGTTCCGTCATCATTCGTTTGTGTCGCCGCAGGCTACCGCGGTGATTGCCGGTGCGGGTGCGTACGGCTATGTCATGGCGGTTGATTTCCTCGCCCAGCATTTCGCGGAATAGCCCCGCCTACCCCCCTCCTTGTTAAACAGTTCAGGCTCCCGTTCCTCGTGTGAGGGCGGGAGCCTAAACTTTTATCGCTGTCTAGCGGCTAGTTATTTGCGGCAGGTGCCGGTGGAGACTGCGGCGGTGTTGTCGCCGCCTTCAGCCAGTGCCTGCTTGAGGGTGCTTGCGGTGATGGCGTAGCCGGTCTGGCCGCTGGTTGCCTTACCGAAGATCACGCCGACCACGTTACCGTTCTCGTCGAGGACGGGGCCGCCGGAGTTGCCGTGCTGCACGTCGGCTGCCAGCTGGTAGACCTGACGCATAGCGTTGGCGCGGCCGGTGTCAGCGTCGATGGTCTGGGTGTTGCCGATGCCCTGCACGGTGGCGGGCAGCGCCTTGAACGGGCCGCCCTTGGGGTAGCCCATGAAGGTCACGAGGCTACCTGCGGTGGCGTTGGTGCCGATGTTCAGCGGTGCGAGCGGCAGCTTGGGCACGCTGATGAAGGCGAGGTCCTGTTCGGTGTCCATGTAGACGACGGTGCCGGGCCAGGTGCGGCCGCGGGAGTCCTGCACGACCGGGGAGGTCACGCCGGCGACCACGTGGGCGTTGGTAACGACCAGGCCGTTATCCGCTACGAATCCGGAGCCGGTGGAGGTGTAGCCGCACTGCTCTGCGGCACCCAGAATCTCAACGACCGAGGCTGCCGCCTGGTCCAGTGCCGCGGATTCTACGGTCTGGGTGGGGGCGCTGGTTTCGGGGGCGATGAGCTGGCTGACTTCGGGAATGGTTCCGAAGGCGAGCACGTCGTTGCGTACCGTGTTGATGCGGTCCTTGACGACCTCGGGGGTGGAGGCGACCATCCAGGAGAGGGTCTTGGATTCGCTGAGCACGGTGTTGAGCTGCGGGATGGGCACGGTGCGCATGGAGATGGTCAGCACGACCATGACCAGGGCGCAGGCGGCGAGGTTCAGCACTCCGCCGAAGAAGCGTTCAATGCCCTTGAGCGGGGTAATGTCGGTGACGCGGCGGATGGTGCGTCCGGCGACGAGGCCGAGCCACTGTCCGATGGTCAGGCAGATGATGAGCACACCGACGGCGGTAATGAGGCTCCACTGGGATCCCACGGAGGCGACGGCGAGGGGCACGAGCCAGGCTGCAGCGCAGACGCCCAGGCCCAGGCCGAGGAAGGTTCCGAGGGTGGTGAAGAATCCGCTGCGGACTCCGGCGAGGAAGTAGAGCAGCAGAATGATGGGGATAGCAATATCAAGCAGGTTGATGCCGGTCGTCACGACTAATTGCCTCCTTGGTGGGTAGAAGTGGTCACGGTGTGCCCATTGTGGTTGGTGCGGGCTGTGCCCGGTGAGTGTGGTGGCGTATGTTGGGCCGATAAAGGACACACCTGGATGCTTGATATTAGGGGCTGAACCTGTGGGTAAGCTTTGAATTTTCTCGAAAGAAATAACTTTTGCTGTAAAGCGCCCTATATCGGAATGCATAAAGCGCTTTTTTAGGGTACGCTCATATCAGTTGAATATGTCACACTAGCTTGAGCCTTCTCACATTTCAGATGTTGAGACGCATGACACCGGTTCGGGCTCACTCACTGAACATTTACGAGCTTCGGCTCATCACCTCATATCTAGGAGAACTTTATGGATCTCGAGATCCTCCGTCGCACCCCTCTCTTTGCTAACCTCGACGACGCAGCTTTCGCTCTGCTGACCGATGACATTCAGGAGATTGACCTCTCCCGCAACGCTGTCCTCTTCTACGAGGGTGACCAGGATGACCAGCTCTTCGCTGTGCTCTCCGGTAAGGTCAAGCTGGGCCGCACCGCCGCTGACGGCCGCGAGAACATGGTCGCGATTATGGGTCCCGGTGACGTTTTCGGCGAAATGGCTCTCTTCGATCCTTCGCCCCGTTCGACCAACGCTGTGGCTGTTTCTGAGACCCGCTTGGCTGCCATCAAGCACGAGTCCTTCAAGCGCGCACAGCAGCTGGACCCCTCGATTTCCGATCAGGTTATTAAGACTCTGGCTCGCCGCCTGCGCCACGCTAACGAGGCACTGGCTGACCTGGTCTTCTCCGACGTTCCCGGCCGCCTCGCTAAGGCTCTGCTGGACCTGGCTGACCGCTTCGGCCGCCCCGCAACCGACGGCGTGCTCGTTGCTCACGAGCTGACCCAGGAAGAGCTGGCACAGCTGGTTGGCGCATCCCGCGAGACCGTGAACAAGGCTCTTGCCGAGTTCGTTTCCCGCGGTTGGATTCGCCTGGAGGCACGCGCGGTGGTCATTCTGGACCTGCCCCGCCTGCGCCAGCGTTCCCGCTAAAGACGCACGACTTAAAAAGATCAGGAGCCGTTTCCCTCTGCATGGGGAAACGGCTCCTGATTTCTTTAACGCTTCATCCCAAGAGCGAGCGGATGCGGCAAACCCGCTAGAGCACGCCCATCGCGCCGGTGTACATGGAACCGGTGGTCGCCGGAACTACCTCGGTAAAGGAAAGCATGCACGCGCCGTTGTGGGTCACGAGCACGGGCTTCTTCACCTCAATATTGCGGCGCTTGGACAGCCACGCCACGGAGGTCTGTGCCTTCGCCAGCGATTCGAGCAGGCACATCACGCCGGGGGTGATGAGCTGGTCGAGGGTGCGGCCCACGGTGTTGGGCTGGCCGATGCGGTCGCCCAGTTCGCTGGTGTCCTTGGCTTCGAGCAGTTCGCGCACGTTCAGCCAGTCGCCCCACACGCCCTTACCGAGCAGCAACTTCGGGTCCTGGCCCACGGGCAGAGCCGTGCTGAAGTAGGCGATGTCGTAGCGCTTGAGGAAGAAGTCCGGGGACTGCCAGCGCGCCACGGGGCGCAGCAGGTCGGCGCGCACGCTCAAACCGCTGGAGGTCAGGAAGTCCGAGAAGCTCTTATCCTGAGCAGCGACCGCCTCGCGCCACGCCATGAGCTCGGGGGTGCTGGAGCGCTCCACCACATCCTGGTCGTCCTCACCGGCAAGTAGGATGCCGGTCTCTTCAAAGGATTCACGCACGGCAGCCATGACGCTGCGGCGTGCCTGAGTTACGTCAGAGAAGTGGAACTGTTCTTCCCAGTATTCGGCGCCGGGGCCAACCCAGGAGGCAGACTCATCATCACCGGGAAGAGCCGTACCGCCGGGGAAAGCCACCACGCCCAGCGGAGAGGTGCCGGGGCGGTAGGTCAGAATCGTTTCGAGACCGTTGTCGCCGTCGCGCACAAAAATGACGGATGCCGCCTGGCGCATCGTGCAGCCGGTTGCACCTTCGTTGCCGCCTTCGCGCCAGCTTTCGGCGGCGGTGCGCATGAACTCGGGAATCGTGTAGAGACGCTGAATGCAGGAGGTTCGCGGGTTAGCCGCGGACTGTCGACCGGTGAACATGCGCGGACGTTCCACGCCCTCAGCCGGGGTGGGGGTGCCGAAGCGGCGTTCCTGCACCGGCAGGGGCAGAGTCTTGATGTCCTGCGCTCCGCCTAATCCGTGACCGTCGATACCGTTCACCGTCTTTTGGGCGCCACTTTGTGCCGCCCGCTGAGCCTGGGCGGCACGAATAGCAGACAGCGGCAGCGCGCCGGTGTACAGATTAGACATACTCAACGATAATCTCGACCTCTACGGGCGAGTCCAGGGGAAGAACGGGAACACCCACAGCGGAGCGGGCGTGCTGGCCTGCCTCGCCGAAGATTTCGCCGAGCAGCTCGGAGGCGCCGTTAATGACAGCGGGCTGAGCGGTGAAGTTCACCTCGGATGCAACGAAGCCAACGACCTTCACGACGCGCTGCACACGGTCCAGGTCGCCAATGACGGACTTGACCGCCGCCAGGGCGTTGAGCAGGCTGATACCCGCGTACTTCTTCGCATCCTCGGGGGTCACGAAGCCTTCAGCGCCGGAGTCGGAAACCTTACCGGTTTCGGGCAGGGCGCCGTCAACGAAGGGCAGCTGGCCGGAGGTGTACACGTAGGAGCCGGAGGTCACCGCGGGAACGTAAGCGGCAACGGGGGCGGGTGCTACGGGCAGTTCGTAACCGAGTTCGCGGATACGTGCTTCAATACGGGATTCAGTCATGATTACTCCAGAAGGATGGCGGGTGCTGGCACCCAAACGGTGATAGGGGGAACGCCGCAAATCTAAACGCTACTGATATTCAAGCAGCGGTTAAACGGCTAACCGGCGGCCTTCCTCATCTATTCCCACTTCCCCGTTAAGAGGAGAGGAATATGTGAGGTGACCGCCGGGTACGCTGCTCTTAGTCAGCCTTCTCGCGCTTAAAGTAGGCGATGGGGTTGCCCTGAGTCGGAGCGACCATGTTCGACGCAGGGGTTGCGCCAGCAGGTGCGGATGCGCCGGGGAGAACGGTTACGAGCTCCCAGCCGTCTTCACCCCAGTTGTCGAGGATTGCTTTGGTCGTGTGGATCATCAGCGGTACAGTTGCGTATTCCCATTTCTTCATACCCTCTAGCCTAGCTTTCAGGGCCGAATAAGTAAAAGGGATTCACTATGGTTTTGGTCAATGTCCGGCGCTTTTTGAGGCTTTATTCTCAGGGCTGAAGCGCCCACCTCCCTGCGGGGTGCCGAGACGGGCTTCTTCTCACAGTTTCATGGGATAAACTGAATGAATGGCTTCATCTAAGAAAACCCGTGCGCGTCGCCGCCCGGGAGATTTTTTGCAGTTCCTCGCGTTCAGCGTGATTGCCGGTTTCCTCGCGGCAATTATTGTCGTACCCCCGGCTGTGAGTGCCGGTATGGTCGCGAACGCGTCGATGTCATGGTTCCAGGACCTTCCTGACGACATTGCCGATGGCATCTCTTCCCGTCCTTCTACTATTTACGCTGCTGACGGCAAAACCGAAATCGCGACCTTCTTTGAAGAGAACCGCGAACCGGTCAAGCTGGATCAGATTTCTCAGCACATGAAGGACGCTATCGTCTCGGTGGAGGACCGTGACTTCTACAACCACGGTGCTGTCTCCGCTATCGGTATTGGTCGTGCGTTCCTGAACAACATCATTAACTCCAACAGCGGCCGCCGCCAGGGTGCATCCACCCTGACCCAGCAGTACGTTAACAACCTCATTGTTGACTCCGCTGTGGCTCGTGGTGAGGACGCTACCGCAACCCTAAACGGTAACAAGACCTACGCCGCAAAGATTCGCGAGATGAAGCTTGCGATTTCTATGGAGCAGAACAAGTCCAAGGACGAAATCCTTGAAGGCTACCTGAACATCGTGAACCTTGGTGGTTCGAACTACGGTGTTGAGGCTGCCGCACAGTACTACTGGGGTATTTCCGCTAAGGACCTGAACGTGGCACAGTCCGCGCTTTTGGCTGGTCTGGTGCAGGCACCGAACGTGTACGATCCGACCGTGAACCCCGAGCTCGCCCGTGAACGCCGCGACATCGTTCTGGGCACCATGCTCCGCGACGGCAAGATTACCGACAAGGAATACAGCGACGCCATCGCCAGCGACATTAAGCTCAACGTCCACACCAAGTCCCAGGGTTGCTCCCTGGCAGGCGACAAGGCGTTCTTCTGCCGCTACGTGGTCAACTACCTGCTGCAGGATGAGTCCCTCGGCGCAACCGCTGAGCTGCGTAACACCGCTATTAAGCGTGGCGGCCTGAAGGTGATCACCACCCTGAACCCCGAGGCTCAGACCGCGGCAAAGCAGGCAGTTGACTCCACCCAGCCGGCAGCAACCAACTGGAACGACGTGAACTCCGCACTGACCAGTGTTGAGCCCGGCACCGGCCGCGTCATCGCGATGGCACAGAACACCGAGCTCGGTAGCCCCGCAGACGCGAACGACCACTCCAAGACCGAGTACAACTACAACGTTGATAGCGCCTACGGTGGTACCCGCGGCTTCCAGCCCGGTTCGACGTTCAAACCGATTATTCTGGCACAGTGGCTCATCAGCGGCCGCGGCGCTAACGCTACCGTGAACGGTACCCAGCTGTTCTGGCCCACCAGCTTCGGTTGGAACGCCAAGTGCTACGAGGGCGGTAAGTACTACTACACCGGTCAGCCGAACGGCTGGTCCTACAAGAACGCAGTCAACGGCGGCCTAGGCTACAACACCGCGGCGTACGGTATTCGCCAGTCGTTTAACTCGTACCTGTTCGGCATGCTCTCCCAGATTGACCTGTGCGATGTGCACGACCTGTCCATCAAGATGCACGCCCTGGACGGTACCGGCGAACCGCTACACAGCATCCCCAACCTGGGTACCAACATTGGTGGTACCAAGTACGGTATCTCCCCGCTGACCAACGCATCCATGTACGCTATCTTCGCTTCCGAGGGTAAGTACTGCACCCCGCGCCCCATCGAGAAGATCACCAAGACTGACGGCGAGACTCTCAAGGAATACCAGAACCAGTGTGAGCAGGTTCTGGATCCGGACATCGCGAACGGTGTCAGCTGGGTTCTGAAGGGTGTTATCCAGCCCGGCGGTTCCGCTTCTCAGCGCGGTATTGGTCTGCCGAACGGTTCGGCTGCGAAGACCGGTACAAACGATAACTCCTCCCAGACCTGGCAGGTTGGCTACACTCGTGGCCTGTCCACCGCGTCTTGGGTTGGTTCTAACAACCTCGGCTTCCGTTCCCTGAACGGTTTGGGCGTTAACGGTCGCGTGCTGGACTACGTGGATGGTGCAAACTACGCTGGTGCCCAGTGGCAGACCTTTATGAAGGCCATCGCCCCGAAGTACGACACGAAGGACTTCACGACCCCTAGCGATAAGGTTCTGTCTTATAACTCCAACCCCAGCTAAGGCTGAGGTTTGAAAGGCGATTGATGATGTGTGAAAACGCAGTCAACGCCCGCGTCCCCGTGGCGGTCCCCGGCGCACGCGGCTCCTCCCCGCTCCTGAAGAAGGTTGCGGGGGCGGTAGCCGCCACTGCAGCCTTGGGGGCCGCCACGGCGGCATACGGGCACTTTATTGAGCTGAACAATTTTCAGCTCCGCACCGAGTCCCTGCCGGTGCTGCCCGCCGGTAGCCCCGACTTTAGGATTCTGCATATTTCGGATATGCACATGATTCCGGGCCAGCAGAAGAAGATTGACTTCATGCACTCGCTGGCTGCCCTGGAGCCGGATTTGGTGATGAACACGGGTGATAACCTCTCCCACGTGGACGGTATGGGCCCACTGCTGGAGGCGCTCGACCCGCTCATGGACTTCCCCGGCGTGTTTGTGCCCGGCTCGAATTGCTATTTCGCGCCGGTTTTCAAGAACCCGGCGCGTTACCTGTGGCAGCCGCGCACCCCGCAGATGATTGAGGAAGGCTCGCGTGTAGCCCTGCCCATTGAGCGGATGCACGACGCCTTTGAGTCGCGCGGCTGGAGGGGCCTGATCAACCGCTACGATACGCTGAATCTCAAGGGTCTGCGCCTGGAGTTCTCCGGTGTGGATGACCCGCACCTGCGTTACGATGAGCACCCCGGATTCGCTCCCAGCGCCTTCGATGAGGGGAACGAGCCGAGCATCCGTATCGGCGTGGCACACGCCCCCTATATGCGTACCCTGCACCGCTTCGTGCAGGACGGTGCGCAGGCCATTTTTGCCGGTCATACGCACGGCGGTCAGGTCTGTCTGCCCGGCGGTCATGCCCTGGTCAGCAACTGCGATTTGCCGCCTTCGCGTGCGAAGGGTGTCAGTGAGCAGTCCGGTATTCCGGTTCAGGTTTCTGCCGGTTTGGGCACCTCTCGTTTTGCGCCGGTGCGTCTGTTCTGCCCGCCGGAGGCAATCCTGGTGACCCTCACGGCTCGCGATAAGGAGCAGCCTACCGCCGCCGATTCGGCAGGTGGTCGCCGCTAATGTCTGAGGCCTCTACAGCACACGAGACTAAGCGCCGCCGCAATCCCTTCCTGGAGACCGCGAGCGAGCCGACCCCCGACCCGATCGACTACGCGCACGGTCAGCGTGCCCCGCGCACCCTCGCCGCCTATGCGCGTCCGATTCGTGTGCGCTGGGGTGTGGGTCTGCTCGTGGCGTTCGGCGCCGGTGCCCTCGAGATTGCTATTCCGCAGATGTTGCAGATTATTGTGGATCATCTCTCGCAGAGCACCACTGAGAGCGCCATCTGGATTGCCGGCGGTCTGGTGCTTCTGCTGGGTATTGCGCACGCCTCCTTCATGTATTGGAGGCGCTGGCTGATTGTGGACCCGACCTCCACGATTGAGCTGTCCATGCGCATGAACTTCTTTGACCGGCTACTCAGCGCCCCGCTTTCTCTGCTGGACCGTTGGCCCTCCGGTCAGCTGCTGACCCGTTCCATGAGCGATTTGGGTACGATTCGCCGCTGGTTGTCCTTCGGTATTGTGCAGCTGCTGACTGTTGCGGTGATGTTCCTGGTCGGCGGCTTCTTCATGCTGCGTTCTTCGCCGACCCTGGCGCTGGTATTCGTGGTGACGGTGCCTATTCTGGTGCTGTCGCTGGTGAACTTTACCCGCAAGTACTACCGTGCCTCGCATGAGGTTCAGCAGATGACCGGTGACCTCTCCACCCGTATTGAGGAGTCGGTGCGCGGCATCCGCGTCATTAAGGCGCTGGGCCGCTCCCCCGAGCAGATTCAGGAATATTCCGAGTCGGTGGATGCCCTTCAGGTACGCGAGTATGGCAGGTCGATGCTGGTGGCTCGCGTTGCCCTGTACCAGGGTCTGATTGTGGGTGTCTCCACGGCGGTGGCTCTGGCTGTGGGCGCTTCGCAGGTTGCCGCGGGCACCCTGAGCCTGGGCGCGATGACCGCCTACTTTGCGGTGCAGACGACCGTGCTCAGCCACGTGACGCGCTCGACCGCGCTGATGTCTGCCTATTTGAGCTATAAGGTGGCGCTCGAACGCCACAACGAGGTCATGGACGAGCCCGGTTTTGAGGCCGTGCCGCTGGTTCGTGGATCCGGGGCTGTGTCTGGGCCCGAGCATCCGCAGGGTGCTTCTGATTTGTCAACAGTAGCTGGAGTGTCTGCCGAGGGCGGCTCCGGGAAGGAAACTATGCAGTACCCCAGCGGTGGCGCAGTATCTGTCGCTTTCGATCACGTTCAGTTCAGCTACGACGCAGCCGAGGCCCCTGCCGAGCCTGCTGTTGAGGCAAACTCTACGGTTAAGGCACCCGAGGTGTCCGTGCTGAAGGACGTGAACTTCAAGGTCTTCCCGGGCGAGATTCTGGCGCTGGTCGGTGCGACCGGCAGCGGCAAGTCTACCGTGCTCTCACTGATTCCGCGTTTCTACGAGCCGACCTCCGGTTCCCTGCGTTTTGGCACCCGAGATACCGCCGACATGTCTATTGAGGAGGTGCGCGCCCAGACCGCGTTCGTCTTTGAGGAGGCGGTGCTCTTCTCCGGTACCGTTCGTGAGAACGTGCTGATGGGCGTTGCAGAGCAGTACGAGCGCGGCACCGAGGATGAGGACTACCCGAGCCAGGAAGAGCTGGAGGCGACCCTGAACACCGCGCTGCAGCTGGCTGCCTGCGATTTCGTGGCGGAGCTTCCGCAGGGTCTGGATACCGTCATTGGTGAGGAAGGCATGAGCCTGTCCGGTGGTCAGCGTCAGCGCCTGTCGTTGGCGCGTGCCCTAGCGAAGCGCCCCTCCGTTCTGCTGCTGGATGACCCGTTCTCGGCGCTGGATGTGAATACCGAGGAGCGTATTATTACCGGCCTGCGTGAGGGTCTGGAGGGCCTGGGCGGCGCCACGACCCTGCTGACGGCGCATCGCCCCTCCACGGTGGCTCTGGCGGACCGCGTGCTGCTGATGGTTGATGGTGCCGTGGTGGCTGAGGGTACTCACGCTGAGCTGATGGATTCTTCGGAGCAGTACCGCCAGCTGATGACGATGGAGGAGGGCTAATGGCCCATCATCGTCCGGCGGAGCCGCGGGAGCAGATGAGCCCGCAGGAGCGCGCGGAAACCCGCGAACGCTCGATGGCTCTGCTGCGTCAGATGCTGCGCCCGCATCGTGGGGCGTTGGCTCTGTCGATTGTTTCGGTGCTTTTGGTGTCGGGTTCCTCGGCGATTGCGCCGATTCTGATTGCCCGCGTCCTGGATAGTTCGATTGAGCCGCTCAAACAGGGTGACGCATCTGTTCTGCTGACCCTGTTGGCGTTTTTTGTGGCGGCTACTGCGGTGACCGCGATTTTCTCGTGGGTCAACGTGGCGTACACGGTGCGTGTGTCACTGGGCGTGGTGGTGTACTTGCGTAAGCGGGTCTTCCGTCACGCGCAGTCGCTGAGCGTGTCGTTCCATGAGCGGTACACCTCGGGCAAGGTCATTTCGCGTCTGACCAGCGACATTGATACGGTCCGCAGCTTCTTGGACAGTGGCATTAGCCAGCTGGCGATTACTCTACTGTCCATGGTGATTTCTGCGGTCGCTATTTTCCTGCTGGATTGGCGTATTGGCTTGTTCATGCTGGTCATGGGCGTGCCGATTTACTTCTTGACGCGTTGGTTCCAGAAGACGGCTGTGCCGGTTTTCCGCACGATGCGTACCGAGTCTGCGCATCTGACGAGCCGTTTTGTGGAGACTTTTACGGGTATCCGCGCGGTGAAGGCGTTTGGTGCGGAGGTGCAGATGCGCGTCGAGTACGCGCAGGCGTCGGAGCGTTACCGCCTTGCGGTGATGGATTCGATTAAGATTTTCGGCATCTACTCGCCTGTGCTGATGCTTTTGGGCAATGTGTTTATTGCCGGTGCACTGGTGCTGGGTGGTTATGCGGTGCTGGGCGGCACCATGCAGATCGGTACCCTGCTGGCTCTGGTGATTTATGCGAACCGTGTGTTTGAGCCGGTCATGCAGCTCTCTGAGTTCTACAACATGTTCCAGTCGGCGATGTCCGCGTTGGAGAAGCTCTCGTCGTTCTTGGCTGAGGAGCCGGAGGTTGCTGAGCCGGAGCATCCGCATGAGCGCGCCGTGGAGTCTGCTGACGGTACCGCTGAGGGCGTATCCGGCAAGGTTCAGGGCGCTCTGGTGGAGCTGGATTCGGCGGTCTTCGGTTACACCTCGGATCGTCACGCGCTGAAGGAAACGACCCTGCGCATTGAGCCGGGTACGACCGTGGCGCTGGTGGGTGCTACGGGTGCCGGTAAGTCGACTATCGCTAAGCTGGTGGCTCGTTTTTACGATGTTTCGTCCGGTCAGGTGCGTATTGACGGCGTGGATGTTCGCCAGCTGGCGGACGTGCAGCTGCGCCGTGAGGTGCTCATGCTGACCCAGGAGGTGTTCCTGTTCTCCGCGTCGATTCTGGAGAATATTCGCATGGGTAACCCGCAAGCGACCGATGAGCAGGTCAAGGCTGCCGCAAAGGCGGTGGGCGCTGACGCGTTCATTGAGCGTCTGCGCGACGGCTACGAGTCGCAGCTAGGTCGTGGCGGTATTACCCTGTCGGCGGGTCAGCGTCAGCTGGTGTCCTTCGCTCGCGTGTTCTTGGCTAACCCGCGGGTGCTGATTCTGGATGAGGCGACGGCTTCGCTGGATATTCCGAGTGAGCGTGCGGTGCAGGCGGCGCTGCGAACCGTCTTGGCGGGGCGTACGGCGCTGGTGATTGCGCATCGTCTCTCGACGGTTCTGGGTGCTGATCGTGTGCTGGTGATTCATGAGGGTTCTGTAGTGGAGGACGGTTCCCCGCAGCAGCTGATTGCTTCTGGCGGTCGTTTTGCGGCGATGTACGCCTCGTGGGATGAGCTGAATCAGGTGCAGGAGGCTGAAGCCTAGAAGCTTTATCTGCTCCTCCCCGACCGGCGGTGTGCCGCTGTGTTGCGTTCTGAATTTTTTTGGGTTATCCTAGGTGAGTTGCCTACGGTATTCGCTGATAGGTCAACATCGGGATGTGGCGCAGCTTGGTAGCGCGCGTCGTTCGGGACGACGAGGTCGCAGGTTCAAATCCTGTCATCCCGACAACTAGCCCCGGTCCACTGGACCGGGGCTTTGTCGTACCCGCAGTATTTTTGTTGTAGTATTTCTGCCGCAGATTCCTCAGCAGTTTCCGGCGTATATAAAAGCGACCCCCTCCCCGCGCAGAAACGCAGGTAGGGGGTCGCTTGCACGTTATACGGCCGTGCTTAGCCGCGCCCGGAGATGAGCGCGAGAATCGCCTCCAGGGGGCCGCGTCCGGCAATAGAGCGTGCCATGCGCGACCAGAGGGTGCAGAAGCCCAGGGCGATGACGGCGCCGAGCAGCAGGAAGGCGCTCCAGTACACGGCGGTGCCCCAGCCTCCGGTTGCCACGTAGTGCTCGCCGACGGTGAATGCTTTGATGGTGGGGCCGGCGTAGATGATGATTCCGCTCAGAACAATGGAGGCGCTCAGCGACATCTGGCCCAGGCGAGCAACGGGGGTGAGCATTCCCGCCTGCGCGGAGAGCAGGCGCGCGCATTCAGCCCAGAAGTAGATGGTTGCAGCCAGGTTCAGGGTCAGTAGTACCTGCGGGCTGTTGAGGAAGCCCAGCTCGGTGTAGGGGTTGAAGGTACGGTACACGGCGAGCGCCAGTACGGCGAGTACGACGGGGATTGCGAGCTTTGCCTGCAGGTTGTCGTAGAGACGAACGAGCACGATGCCCAGGCACATGACCCAGATGAGCTGGGCGCTTTGGGCGTGGTTGACTCCGTGGCTTGCCAGGAAGGGCAACTGAACGGCGGTCCACGCATCAGCCTGGGCGGCTACGTCCATGAGGAGGGTGTAGGTCCAGGTGATGAAGGGGCTGGTCAACACCGCAAGCGCTGCGACTGCCCACAGCGGCAGGTGCACGACGAATAGGGTCAGCAGGGTGAGTAGTGCCAGGTGCACGAGCATGTCGAAGGGCAGGGAATAGGAGAAGCCCTGCGCGGGTACGGTCACGCCAGCTTGCGGCAGGTAGGTGATGCCCTGCATGAGTGCCACGCCCAGCAGTAGTAGCGCGAGGAATCGCACGATGGTTCCGGCGAAGAGCTGCGGAAAGTTTGCGGTGCGGGCGTACCGCCAGGCGGCTGCACCGAGGATGGCGGCGAAGAGCGGTTCAGCCGGTACGAGGGTCTGCGGGATCCAGAATTTCCAGGAGACCGGGATCAGCTGTAGCCAGTATCCGAAGGGGATGAGCAGGCTGAGCACGGCGAAGGCGCGGGCGAGGTCGAGCCCGAGGTCGCGTCGGGTGCCTCCAAGGGAGGCGGCACGTGCCCCGCTGCTGACGGTGGGGATGGGTTGAGTGCGCCCTGCTGCCATGTCCTCGCTCCTTGTAGTGCCGTGTTTGAGAGTCTGCGTGCCCTGCCGGGGTATCTGCCGCTTCCGGTGGTGTGTGCCGGATGCGCTGGCATAGGTGTTAAGTGTAACGGTGGAAGCTGTGTCCAGCGGGGCGGTGGCGCGGAGGTTTTGCTCTCATGCCGCTCCTCTGTCGGCTGCCGGCCGGAGCCTCTCACCCCCGGTGAGTGCTGTTCAAGTGTTGTTGTGTGGGGGTAGGTGTGTACCATTGGTACGTTCTTAAAGGTGGGCAATCCAACGGGCGCATATTTTTGCCCCGTTCACGGTCTCAAACGCGCCCCACCTGCACATACACCACGTTGAGGTTTTATGTTTTCGACTTTCTCCCCTCTTTTCCTGGCGGATTTGGGAACTTCTGGTGCTCTTCTTGCTTCGGGTACGACTCTTTCGGAAGGGTCGAGCCACGATAGCGGCCAGTTTGTGTCCATTTTCTGGATTACGTTGGTTGCGTTGCTGTCGCCGATTCTTTCGCGTCTGACGGGTAAGAAGATTCCGGATGTGGTTTTCCTGCTTATTTTTGGTCTGCTGATTGGCCCGAATATGCTCAACCTTGCCAGTAGCGAGGGCGGTATTCCGCTGCTGAAGGAGCTTGGTCTGGGCATGCTCTTTTTGATTGCGGGCTTTGAGATTAATGTGTCGTCGCTGCGTAGCCGTCAAGGTTATAGCGCTATTGCCACGTGGTTTGTGTGTTTTGCCTTGGGCATGGCGGGTGCGGCGGTTATTACGTCGTTCTCGCGTGAGCTGAATACGTATGTTGCGGTGGGTGTGGCGCTGAGTTCTACGGCGCTGGGTACCCTACTACCGATGTTGAAGTCTCACGGTGCTGCCGGTACGCCGGTGGGTAATGCGGTGCTGGTGCACGGCGCTGTGGGTGAGCTTCTTCCGATTTTCGCTATTTCGCTGCTGCTGTCTTCGCGTTCGCCGGGCATGGCGTTTGTGGTGCTGCTGGCGTTTATGGTGGTTGCGGTGGTTACGGCGTTGATTCCTCACCGCTTGTTTGCGCATGTTCCGGGTCTGCGTCAGATTATGGCTGCGGAGGCGAATACGACCGGTCAGACGGTTCTGCGTCTTGCGATGTTCCTGCTGGCGACCTTGATCATGTGCACTGCTCTCTTCGATTTGGATGCGGTGCTGGGCGCGTTCGCGGCGGGCCTGATTCTGCGTACCCTGACCCCTCCTGCGGCGCTGCATATGATGACTCGCCGCCTTGAGGTGGTTGGTTTTACGTTCATGATTCCGCTGTTCTTTGTGGTCAGCGGCATGGGCATTAATGTGTCTGCGGTGTTTGCGAATCCTCTGGGTCTGCTTGCCGTGGTGGTGGGTATTTTGCTGTGCCGTGGTGTTCCGGTTCTTTTGGCGGAGCATTTCTTCGATACCCGTTCGGGCCTGACCACGCGTGCGCAGAAGGCGCAGTTAGCGCTGTATTCGGCTGCGGGTCTGCCGATTATTGTGGCGGTGACGGAGGTTGCGACCAGTTCGGATCTTCTGGAGGAGTCAACGGCTTCTCTGCTGGTGGCTGGTGGCGCGCTGACGGTTCTGCTGTTCCCGCTGTGGGCGTTGGGTATTCGTCAGGCGTTTGGTTCTGCGGAACCGGCTCAGCAGGAGCCGAGCCGTAAGGAGCAGATGAATGCGTTGAAGGCTCAGCGTAATGCTCAGACGAAGCTGACCACGGGCATGATTCCGGTGGTTCGTTTGAAGTCCCAGTCTGACGCTGAGGCCCCGGCTGATGCTCAGCCCGGTTCTGCGAAGACTACGAGCTCTGCTAAGACTGCGGGTTCTGCAGAGAAGTAGCCTCGGCTACGCTGTGGTTGCGCTTCGGTCTTTCAAGATTGGGTTGATGAACCGGTTTGAGCGGGGGACCCGCTTACAGTCACCCCAACCTTATGTGGGTTTAGCTTTATAAAACCACACAATACCAGGCAGTTAAGACCCTGCAAACCAACATGCATCCCACATATATGATCAAAACCCACCGCATTCTCTCTTGAGGCTGCGGTGGGTTTTTTACACCCGAGTGACCTTATAAACCGCGGAAAAATGAGAATCTTCCTTAAATTCGGATTTTTTATGCAAATATTACAGAACATGACGTGTCTTAGCTTTCTCGACTGACACTTTGTCCTATAAAATTGAAAGCGGACAGGGAATTTCCCTAAAACACACATAAACCAACATACATACACAGAGCCGCTTCCGCCCCAGCGGGAGCTGGCGCACCTCCCATCTCACACACGGGAGGTGCCCCTTTCGGGAGTATCCGCGACGATACCCCCGGCGGCTCCCAACCACGGAGGAGGATCATATGGTTCAGAAAGGTAATTATTTCTAACCTCTTATCTCAAGGCCTCGCACTGAATCCTAACGATTGTCTGCACACACAGTCATTTCCGAAGGAAATATCATGCACCAACTACTCCTCACCGCGAGCACTGGTGGCGTAGAGCTGGACTTCCCGGCCTGGCTCCGAATTACGCACTTCATCAACTTCATTATGATGGGCTTCCTGATTCGTTCAGGTTGGGAAGTTCTCGCCTCTCACCCCCGCCTGTACTGGAACAACCACTGCACCCCGGGTTCTGAGTGGATCAAGTTCACCAAGGACAAGGTCCCTACCACCCCCGGCGCATTTACGGCGCGCGATGACCAGCGCACCCTGTCTCCCCTGATTTCTCTGCCCGGTAAGGCTCAGATTGGTCTGGGCCGCGCATGGCACGCGCTGGTCACCGTTATCTGGATCGTTAACGGTCTGGTATATGTCTCCCTGCTGTTCCTGACCGGTCAGTGGCGCCGCATCGTCCCGACCAGCTGGGACATCATCCCGCAGGCGTGGGAATCCATCCAGATTTACGCTGGCTTCCAGATTCCCTCGATTGAGCATTTCCAGCCGTACGACGCTCTGCAGCAGATCATGTACTTCACCGTGGTGTTCATCGTGGCACCGCTGATGATTGCAACCGGCCCGATTATGAGCCCGGCATTCTGCGGCCGTTTCCCCGGCTACGTGCGCCTCTTCCGTAACCGCCAGACCGCGCGTTCCATCCACTTCCTGGGCATGGCGTTCTACTGCGTCTTCACCGTCATTCACGTGGCGCTGGTGTTCGTGGTTCACCCCCAGTACAACATCGCCCACATGATGCTGAACAAGCCCTACAACGAGGTGGACGCAGCACAGTTCGCTCAGGCAGTCACCATGCTCATTGGCGGCATTGTCTTCGCCGTGGCTCTGTGGATTTTCGCATCCTACTGGTCCCTGCGCGACCTGCGATTCACTCAGACCTTCATTTGGGGTCTGACCCAGCCGATTCGTAACGTCCTGCTGGACCGCATCACCTCCCGTCAGGTGCAGAAGAAGACCTTCACCGATGCCGACATTTCGCCCTTCCACTGGGTTAACACTCGCCCGCCGACAGAGCGTGAGAGCACCGAGTGGAACCGCCTGAAGGAGCACGATTTCGTTGACTACCGCCTCGAACTGGGCGGCCTGGTGAAGGAATCCAAGTCCCTGAGCATTGACGAGCTCAAGCAGCTGGGCAAGGAAGTCAACATCACCATGCACACCTGCATGCAGGGTTGGACCGGCATCGCCAAGTGGGAGGGCGTGCGCCTGCGCGACGTTCTCGCACTGGTCGAGAAGACCGACGAGGCACGCTACGTCATGGTGACCTCCTTCGGCCACGTGGGCCACACCTACGACGGCCGACCGACCGAACCCTACTACGAGTGCCTGGACATCTCCATGGCAATGGAAGATGAGACCATCCTGGCGTGGGGCATGAACGACAAGCCCCTGCCGGATGTGTACGGTGGCCCGCTGCGTCTGCGTGCGGACTCCATGCACGGCTACAAGATGGTCAAGTGGGTTCAGAAGATCGAGTGGATCAAGGACTACCACGATGTTGGCGATGGCCAGGGCGGTAGCCGCGAGGACTCCGGTCTGCAGCACTTCGACGCACGCGCCTAAGCACCCCCGCGGGGCGCTACGACGCTAACCGTCGATACACCACCCTATAAAGCGCTGAACATATAAAGCACAGAACGGTGGCGGGAAACATGGGCCCGCCACCGTTTTTGTGCGCTCACAACTGGCGCCTCGCTTCTGCGGCTAGACGTCGCGAGGGCATAAAGAAACCGCCCGGGAGCCTTAGCTCTCGGGCGGTTTCTTTAGAGGTTTGCCTTCTGGCGCTGTACCTTAGGCGTCGTAGATGATGACGTCCAGGGTACGGGGGCCGTGCACGCCCTCCACGCGGATCAGCTCGATATCACTGGTTGCCGACGGACCGGAAATCATGGTCACGGGGCGGGTGTAGGTGATACGCTCGATCGACTCGGGGACCAGCTCCACGACGGTGGAACGGGGCACCACGCAGATGTGGTGGTCGGGCACCAGGCTGATGGCGCGGCGACCCTCATCGGGGTTGGTGTTCAAGAAGATCGTGCCGGTCTCTGCGCAGGAGACGGTCGAACCGGTCACCACAGCGTCAACTGCGTCCAGTTCCTTCAGGGTCAGGCAGCCGGGCTTGAGGGTGCTACCGGAGTCGGTGACGCGCTTGCGGTCAGCGGTGTCAGCCGGCAGCCACTCCATGTTCAGGCCCTCGGGAACCACGTAGGTGGACTTTTCACCCAGGCGTTCTGCGATGACCTCGGAGATGTTCTCCTTGTTCGCGTGGAACACATTTGCCTTGTAGTCAATGAGGCGGTCGACGAGCATCTCAATGGTCTGCTCTTCGTTCAGCTCGCTGACGCGGCGGTAGTTACGTACGGGCTCGGGGGCGACGGGTGCGTCAGCCAGGGACGAGCGGATACGTGCGAGGATATCTTCCTTAGCAGAGGACATTAGTTGTTCTCCTTAGCTTCGCGGGCTTCCTGAGCAGCCTTAGCGTTTGCAGCCGCTTCAGCTGCCTTACCCTTGTTGGCCTCGATGAGGGCCTGAATGTCAACGCGCTGTGCGTTATCGCGTGCCGGAGCCTGGCCCTTCTCCTTCTTCCACCAGTTGCGGAAGGATTCCTTGGGGGGCTCGGGGATGTCGCGGTAAGCGGTCCAGCCGCCGACGATACCGGGAACAGCGGTGATCTTGTGCTTGCGGCCGGTAATGAGGCGGGACATGGGCAGACCACGCTCTGCAATGGACATCATCTTGCCGGAGGTGAAGAGCTTCTTCGCACCGAGCATCATGCCGTCCATCTGCGAGAAGGGAGCCTTCTTGTTGCCCTCGAACTCGCGGACAGCGTGCTTGGACTCGACGTCCTTAGCGCGCAGGTGCACGAGCACCTCGGGGAAGTTAATCTTCACGGGGCAGACCTCGTAGCATGCGCCACAGAGGGAGGATGCGTACGGCAGCGAGTTGTTGTGCGCTGCCTCGATACCGGAGAGCTGCGGGGACAGGATCGCACCGATGGGGCCCGGGTAGGTGGAGCCGTAGGCGTGACCGCCTGCGCGCTCGTACACGGGGCACACGTTCATGCAAGCGGAGCAACGGATGCAACGCAGTGCCTGGCGGCCGAGCTCGTCAGCCAGAACGGCGGTACGGCCGTTGTCGATGAGGATGACGTGCATGTTCTGCGGGCCGTCACCGGGGGTCACACCGGTCCACATGGAGGTGTAGGGGTTCATGCGCTCACCGGTGGAGGAACGGGGCAGCAGCTGCAGGAACGCCTCGTAGTCCTGGAAGGTGGGCAGAATCTTCTCAATACCCATGAAGGTAATGAGGGTGTCGGGCAGGGTCAGGCACATACGGCCGTTACCCTCGGACTCCACGATGGTCAGGGTACCGGTCTCAGCAATACCGAAGTTGGTACCGGAAACTGCCACGGTGGTGTTCAGGAACTTGTTGCGCAGGCGGTTACGCGATGCCTCTGCCAGTTCTGCCGGCTCATCGGTGATGTCCGGGTTGATACCCTCGATTTCGCGCAGGAAGATGTCGCGGATTTCGCGGCGGTTGCGGTGAATTGCGGGCACCAGAATGTGGGAGGGGCGGTCGTGGCCGAGCTGGACGATTTCTTCCGCGAGGTCGGTCTCAATAGCGTTGATGCCGTTTTCCTCGAGGAATTCGTTCAGGCCGGTCTCTGCGGTTGCCATGGACTTAATCTTGATGATTTCGTCCACGCCCTGCTCGCGGATCAGTTCCAGGGCGATCTGGTTTGCCTCGGTGGCGTTACGTGCCCAGTGCACGTGGCCGCCTGCGGCGGTGAAGTTACGCTCGAACTGCTCGAGCAGCTCGGGCAGGTTCGCCAGAACGTAGTTCTTGACGGACTCACCGGTGTCACGCAGGTCCTGCCAGTCGGGCACCTCAGCGGTGACCTTGGCGCGCTTGTTACGAATCGCGTGGGTCACGAAGCGCAGGTTGGAGCGCAGCTGCTCGTTCTTGAGCTCTTCCTTCGCGTACTTGGGGAAGGGGGTTTCTTCGAAAATGTTGCCCTCGCCGTAGTGAACGACCTTGGGCATACCAAGCTGAATAGCGGTCATGAGGTCTTATCTTTCCTTAGGCGATTGAGAGCTCGAGGTGCTCGGCATCAATCTTGAGCGGGTTTTCCTTGGTGGATGCGAGGATCTCAGCGAAGTGGATGGTCTTCACGTCGGAGCCGCGGCGGGAGAGTGCGCCACCGATGTTCATCAGGCAGGAGCAGTCGCCACCGGTGCAGACGGATGCACCGGTTGCTTCAACGTTGTCTGCCTTGTCGTTGACCATTGCGCCGGAGACGTCAGCGTTCTTGAAGGAGAAGGTACCGCCGAAGCCGCAGCACTGGTCCATGCCCTCGATCTGGGTGTACTTGATGCCCTCAACGGTGCGGACCAGGTCCTGCTGGCGGGTGCCCAGGCCGAGCATGCGCATACCGTGGCAGGAGCTGTGGTAGGTGACGTGCTCGGGGAAGTAGGAGCCGAGCTGCTCAGCGGCGTTGGTGATACCGAGGATGTCGATCAGCAGCTGGGAGAGCTCGAAGGTGCGGGAAGCAATCTGCTCTGCCTTCAGAGCCAGTGCCTCGTCGCCACGGCTACGTGCGACCATTGCCTGCTGGTGACGCAGGGAGCCGACGCAGGAGCCGGAGGGTGCAACAGCAACGTCCCAGTCCCAGGAGTCGAATGCCTCGACGTGGTTCTTGATGACTTCGTAGCCGTCATCGAAGTAACCGGAGTTGACGTGCATCTGGGAGCAGCAGGTCTGGTTCGGGGGGAAGACAACCTCGTGGCCCAGGCGCTCAAGAATTTCGACGGTGGCGCGTGCTACGCGGGGGTACATGCCGTCAACGATGCACGTGGAGAAGAGTGCAATGCGCATGACTTGTCCGTCCTTTCCTCTGTGTTCAGAGTTTCTCGGTCTCACCGCCTGCGTCTGGGGCAGGCGGGGCACAGTCCGAATAAGTTCGGTCTTCCGTGTACTGCGGTTCAAAGAGATGAACCGGGGAAGCTGAGCCGGTGGGTTCCGGCTGGTGTGCGCGCCCCAAGTGGAGGTGGGATGCGGTGGGATCAGAAACCGTGGTGATGTCTTTTATCTTCCTTGCCATTTAACACCGTTGTGCGGCTTTTCTCTAGTCGAAATAGCGCATACTTTCCTTGTTAAATAACGGGTTAGGTCACCCTGACCTTAAGGTATATTTTCCTACCTTCCGGTACATATGACCTCATCTAGTTTTTACCCTCACCCCATCCCCTACACCTCTTTATCTATTGAACATTTATCAAACACACATCTTCAGTCGATAAATCCCCTGGGAATAAGCCTTTCTGAAGCATTAATGATTGTTTTGTGGGGTTACTCTTCTTTAACGCAACATTTTTTCAAGAATGTGCCCGCAGTTGAAGACTCCTTAGTGAATAAACCAGCCACTCATACACCCGGTTCTTTACGCTTTCAGAAATATTCGAGTTTCAGAAGCTGGCATTAACTATCAGAGTCGCAATATTTCGGTAAATTCACGGGGCACAAACCTCCCAAACACCCCTTAGATGCGAGAATGAGTCAGGTCACTTTTGGCGAAACACCGCACTATCCGGTACTCTTCTAAACATGCGATCAATGGTCTGACCACATCCCCGCATGGGAAACAATGACCCGTTCCCCGGCGGGATTATCTATGGTCTGACCACACACAAGACACACCCTGAACCAAAGGAGTTCCAGTGGAAACTTATACCGCTGTAACCAATGCAGTGGGAGGTAGCCTCGGCCTCAGCGCACTCGTGGCAACCATTCCCCTCCTCACCTTCTTCGTGATGCTACTGGGCGTCAAGGCACGCGCTCACTGGTCCGCACTCGTGGCACTGGCAGCATCTATCCTCGTAGCAGTCCTGGGCTTCCACATGCCCGCTGACCTCGCCGGTCTGAGCGCCATCCGCGGTGGCATCTACGGCCTGGTCATCTGCTGGGTGATTCTGGGAGCCATCTGGTTCTACCAGATCACCGTCCTTTCCGGCCGCTTTGAAGATCTGCGCCGCGTCTTCGACCGCCTCGGCGGCGGCGACCTGCGCATCCAGGCTATCCTCATCGCATTCTGCTTCGGCGGTCTGCTCGAGGCACTGGCTGGCTTCGGCGCTCCCGTTGCAATTACCGCAACCATGATTCTCGCCCTGGGCGTCAAGCCCCTCAAGGCTGCTATTACCGTTCTGCTCGCTAACACCGCCCCCGTGGCATTCGGCGCGGTTGCTGTCCCGATTACCACCGCAGCTGACGTTGGCGGCAAGGACGCACACGTTATCGCAACCATCGTTGGTCACCAGGCTCCGTTCCTGGCAATGCTCGTTCCGCTCATCCTGCTCGTCATCCTTGACGGTATGAAGGGTCTGAAGGATGCATGGCTGCCCGCACTGATCATCGGTGTCTCCTTCGCAATTGCACAGTGGGTCACCGCTGCTACCCCCGCATTCAACCTGACCGACGTTGTTGCTTGCATCGTCTCCATGGGTGTTGCTGTTGTCTTCCTGCAGTTCTGGAAGCCGCGCGGCGTCGCAGGCGTTCGTGAACGCTACGGTCTGCCCGCACAGGCTGAAGAGAAGGAAGCTCTGCCCGCCGTTCGCGTCTGGATGGCACTGCTGCCCTACGTCATCGTCGTTGCAATCTTCGGTGTTGCTAACCTGCACGCTGGCCTGAAGGCATGGCTGAAGAGCTTCGTCATCAAGATTGATATCCAGGCTCTGAGCTCCCGCCTCGTCACCGCTGACGGCAAGCCCGTCAAGGATGCAGTCTACAACTTCGCGTGGATGTCCAACCCCGGCACCCTGCTGATCATCTCCGGTCTGGTTGTTGCTGTCGTCTACTTCTTCTTCAACGAGAAGGGCCGCTACGCCTTCAAGTTCCCGGCAATCTTCACCGAGTTCGGTTCCGTTGTCTACCGCATGCGTTGGTCCATCCTGACCATTGCTTCGGTTCTGGCACTGGCATACGTCATGAACTTCTCCGGTCAGACCATTGCTATGGGTACCTTCCTGGCAGGCCTGGGCACCGTCTACGCGTTCCTCGCACCGGCTCTGGGCTGGATCGGTACCGCTGTGACCGGTTCGGACACCAGTGCGAACGCACTGTTCGCCAAGCTGCAGGTGTCTGCTGCTGAGAACCTGCAGCACGCAGGTATCCACGGAGCAACCCCCGAGCTCATGCTGGCTGCTAACACCACCGGTGGTGTGGTCGGTAAGATGATCTCCCCGCAGTCGCTGGCTATTGCTGCTACCTCCGTGGACATGGAAGGCAAGGAATCCGACATCCTCAAGGCTGTCCTCCCCTGGTCCTTCGCTATGCTCCTGTTCGTCTGCGTCCTGGTCTTCCTGCAGACCAACGTGCTGTCCTTCATGATTCCCTAATCTGAAGCTCAGGTTTTAGAGAGTTCCTGAAGCATCCGCTTCACGAACAGTAGGACATTCGCCCCGGTTTGACCGGAGGCCACAGCGGGGCGGCGTACCTTTCCGGTATCGCCGCCCCGCTTTTTATGCCCCTTATGACTCGATAGGTTGCCCCAATAGTTTGGGAGAACATGCTGAGTCGAGACTTCTTTTCGTTATCCGCCTCGTTATCAGGAGAGAGTATGCCTCGTTCTTTTGACGACACCCAGCCTGCAGAGGCGCCCCCTGTGGTTGAGCGCCAGCCGATTCTGGCGGACCGCAGCTACAGCATCATTCTGGAGACCTTTGAGCGGCGCCTGCGCCTGGGTGAGTTGCGTGTGGGCGATAAGCTCCCCTCCGAGCGTGAGCTGGCGGCACGGCACGGTATCTCCCGCCCCTCGGTCCGTGAGGGTTTGAGGGTTCTGAACGCGCTGGGTCTGATTCGTTCCAGCACGGGTTCGGGACCGAAGTCGGGCGCGATTATCATTTCTGAGCCGTCGGATGCGCTCAGCTGGGCGCTGCGCATGCACATTGCGACCCGTAGCCTGCCGGTGAAGGACGTTGTCTCAACCCGCTTGCTGCTGGAGGGCCCTGCGGCGCGTGCGGCAGCTGCCGCGCCGGACACTCCGGAGCGTGCGGCGGCGCTGGAGCGGGCGCGCGTGCATCTGGCAGAGATGGATGAGCAGATCAGCGATGAGCGCTTCCACTTCTGCGATACGCGTTTTCACTATGAGCTGTCGAAGCTCGGCGGCAATATTGTGCTTGATACGGTGATTGATTCTCTGCACATGGCGACGATGAGTTATGTGCAGGAGGCGGTTCCTTTCCTAAAGGATTGGGAGGCGGTCAAGCGCACGTTGCAGCAGCAGCATTACGGCATTATTGAGGCGATTGCCTCTCACGATGAGCAGGCAGCCTATGAGCGGGTGTGTGAGCACATTACGTGGTTTTATTCGCTGTCTGATCGGGCTGCGGAGGAGCGGGCGCGGCAGCATCCGGCGCGGGATATTCTGCACGAGGATTTGTGCCACGAAGGCGTGCACGATGAAGAGGCTCACGACGGCTAGGCTTCGCCCCTCAACCTTATAAACCCACATAGCTAAAGGGCGGTGCCCCGGAAGAATGACCTTCCGGGGCACCGCCCTTATGCGCCGAGCAATTATTTCAGCGGGGCACTTATTGCAGGAGCTCAAGCGGCTGAACCTTCGTTGCCGCGTAGGCAGGCAATGCACCCGCCACGATACCCACGGCCAAGCCGAGGAAAGGAATCCCCAGGATAAGGGGAGGCAGAGATAGCGCCCACCCGTTGAGAAGGCACACAACCCAGGAACCGAGAACACCGAGGATGAAGCCTCCAAGAGCGCCCAGTGCCCCGAGGAGAGCTGCCTCCGCCAGGAAGCTCACCGCCACATCTCGCCGCCCCAATCCCAGGGCACGGTTAATACCGATTTCCCGGCGGCGTTCCCAGACCGAAATCTGCATGGTCATCACAATGCCGAAGCTTGTCGAGACGATAAGAACCGCCAGGATGATGGTCGTAAGAGCTCGACTGTCCTTCGTCAGAGAAGCACGAAGAGTCACCGGTGAGGGTGGAATCTCAATGTTCGTATCAACGGGGGCGCGTTGCGGATCGAGCACCTGCTTGAGCTGTTCCGCGACAGTATCTGCACTTCCTGGGTTCACGATGACGTCCATACCGCGTTGCAGGGTGTGGGCTTGCGGCAAGAAAGTGGAGGTGGTCGGCAGGATAAGAGCGCTACTGAGAGCCGCGTTCTTACCGCCGTCCCGGATAATGCCGAGCACGTAGGCTCGCATTCCGTTGACCTCAATTATGTTCCGCCCGGGCTCAGTGCTAACCCCCAGCTCTTTAGCGAGGGCAACACCCAGATAGACGGTAGGCTCACCGAGGCGTTCGCGGGCAGGCTCCGAAAATTGCCCTTCGACAATGTGCGCACCTCGTGCTTTCAAACCTGCTTCCGAGACAACTGCGAGGGGCGTTTGTTGGCCCTCATGCCCCGGCCTGTTGACCTGCGGACGCGTTGTCTGCGTATCAATGGTGACCGTACCGGCAGCTTTGACCTCTGGAACTTGGTTAACGCGCCATAGCAGTTCTTCCTCCGGTATATCCCAGGTCTGCGGTTGGAGGCGCACACCGAGCCGGGTGGAATCGTAGCTGGCCAGCTGCGAGCTCGTATTGAGTGCTGACGACTCGCTGACACCCACCAGCATGATGATGGTGGTTGTTCCCGCGAGCATTGCCAGTACCGTGAGCAGGTTGCGACGCCAACGGCGGACAACGGCGAGGAGAGCGTAGTGAAGGTTATTCCTTAGCATCTATCCTCCCCTGACGATTGGTTCTTTGAGTGTTTGGTGGGCCGAGTCTTCGGGACTAGCGAGTTCGGGGCTCACGAGCATCCCATCGACCATGTGCAGCTGCCGGTCGCAGCGAGCCGCGATATCGGGTTCATGGGTGATGATGACCAGGCTTTGCTTCTCCGCACGGCCGGCGAGGAGCAGATCCAACACCTTGTGAGAGTTTTCAGTGTCGAGGTTTCCTGTAGGCTCATCGCACAGTAGGATACGCGGGGCGCAGGCTAACGCGCGCGCAACCGCGACTCGTTGCTGTTCACCACCGGACATGTTGCGTGGAAGAACCTCCAGACGGTGCCCCAGACCCACCTGTTCGAGTGCCTGTAACGCACGCTGATGTGCTTGACGGCCCGGTACGCCGCGCATCCGGAGGGTATGGGCAATGTTCTCGGTGGCGTTCAGATGGGCGATGAGATGGTACGCCTGAAAGACGAAAGCAATGTGCTCACGGCGTGCCACAGTTCGCTCGGCGTCGCTGGCGGTGCCCATGTTTTGACCCAGTATTTTTAGCTCACCTTCGGAGGGCTGGTCGAGCAGCCCGATGATGGAGAGGAGCGTAGATTTTCCGCTTCCGGAGGCGCCGGTAATGGCCACCGATTCACCTTCATGAATGCTGAGGGTTGCGTTTTTAAGTGCCCAGGTGGAGGGCGGAAAGAAACGCGCAATATTGTGGCACTCGATATTAGGTTTTGTGGCGGTAGCGCTCGCGGGGAGGGCACGTTCTGTCTCGTGATGAGGCATTTTAGCGCTCCTTCAGCTTCACGACGGTACCTGCCTTGAGTTCTGCGGCGGGGTTGACGAGCTCGCAGATTCCGGCGGAGCACACACCGAGGGTGACGGGAACGTTCTGACCGTTATCCAGGGTGATGGAGTGCGTTCCGTTTTCCTCGGTTTTGACGGCTGCTTCGAGCACCGCGAGGGCGTTTTCAGCGCCTCGGTTGAGCGTGACGGTTGCTTGAAAACGTGTTGACGCCGTGGTGTTTTCCGGCAAGTCGACTGTGATGGGGTAGCGTTTCCGTGCGGTAGCTCCCTGTGCGGAGGTATCGCTGTTAGGTCGCGCGCTGTTCTGCGCGCCGTTGGAGGCACCTGCGTTAGCGCCGCCGTCAGCGTTAGTTGAGCCTTCGGGTGTGAGGGCCGCGCCCAGGGTGCCTTCGAGCGGACTTCCGTTATCGGTAAGAATCTGGACTTTCTGTCCCTCAGCGAGTTCATTGCTGAGAGCGCTACCGTCCGCGGAGAGTACCAGACGGTATCCACCTGCGGATAGGGTGCACAGCGCCGGAGTTGAGGTTTGGCCTTTGGTGCCGCAGCTGTTGTCTACGGTGTATTCATTGCCGTCAGCGAAGAGGTATTCAGAGAGCGGCAGTGCGGTGCTGTAGCGTCCTTCTTCGGTTCGGTCAGTATCCCCGGGCGGGTAGTAGCCACGATCCAGGTAGAAACGGTAGACAGCGTTAGCGGTTGCTTCGCCGTAGTTTCCTTCCTCATCCCAGATACTGTAGCCGAGCGATTCTAGAGCTTCTTGGAGCTGTTTAACGTCATCGCCGCGTGCGCCTACGGCAAGGTCGCGGTAGGCGGGAATACTACCTTTGAACGCAATGATGGGACGCTCGTTGATAGTGGTGATAATTGAGCCGTTACTCATCTGGGTACCCGCCTTGGCGCCGTCCCTGGTCACCACTCCTTGAGGGGTTCCTACGGTGTAGCTTCGGGCGGGTGACACGCTGACTTCTCCCGAGTAGGTGCGGGTAACAGTCTGCGTGCTGATGCGGGTTGTTAGTTGCGCGGAGCGGGACGGCTGTGCATTGGATTCAACATTGGTGCGTAGCCCCGTATTGAGTGCGTAGATGGAGAACCCGCCGGTGATGACGAGCAGAATGACGAGCACCGGAACCAGGTAGGCGCGTATAGCTGCCGTCGTGGCGGCGCGGCGGGGGTTTTCTGAACTCTGCTGCGTGTTCATGGGTTCACCTTTCTACGGTGAAATACGGGGCAGGGGGAATAAAGGGCTGTATCCTCTGCTCTCATCCGCGGGTGAACGCGGTTGAGAGCAGAGGACCGGTAGAAAATTCTCGCTAGAAAATGTCCAACGAGGAATCAGCGTTTACTATTTGCCGTAGGCTAGTTGCCGTTGACTAGAGTTGCGGCGCGCTCCTGTGCCTGACGCTCGATATCGCGTACTTCAAGGATGAGCGGTTCATGCTCATTGAGCCAGGTCGCAGCCTTTTCGTAGTAGATATTCTGTGCCTTAGTCAGGATTCCAGTGGACTTTTGGCAGTTATAGTCGGCGTGAGCTAGGGACTGCTCTTCCGCATTGGCGGCTACATTGGTTGCCTTGTACTTACCCCAGGTTTTCTGCGCGTAGCTGGGAGCATCTCCGAAGTGCTGGATATCGGTGTATCCGCTTTCTTTCATGCATGCACCGTAGGTGGTGTCATCGCGGTAGTATTTCCCCATTTCTTGTACCGCGTTATTTTTGGATCCACCTACGATGAGCTCGTTAACGAAGTTGATGTATTTGAGGTAGTTTTCTGCTGAGCCAAAGACAGCCTCTGCCGCACGTCCCAGGCATGAATCTGTTGCCATGCTGGTCTGGGCGCCGTTACTCATCGTGATGGTGACAGTTTTGCTGTCTGCGGCTTGGGGGTCGCCTTGGAACGCCTTGCGATATGCCGGGTTTTCCATCGCGGGTGCATTGCTGGAGCCAGCGTTGTCCTGCCGGGTGGATAAGTACCCTTGGGTGGCTGCTTCTTCGTTAGGGAGGTGGGCGCCACTCATCGCAAGTTCATGAACGGAGGCGCCGTCAATAATGTTCTGGCTACCGGAGTAGGTGAAGGACTTCTCGCTCATGCACTTTTTGACCTCATTGACGAGGGCCACGTTAATATCCGGGGAGGGATTCTCGTAGCTTGCCAGGACATTGCGAATGTCTTGCTTAACTTCAACGGTGGTGGAGCAACTCGATACGCCCAGGCAACAGGCAATACCGATAAGGGCGAGGGGTGTGAAGGGCTTCTTTGCCATGGACTTCACCTTTCTCAACAGTAAGAATCAGGGAAGGTAGGAGCCTAAACCCTAAGAGTAGGCTCCTACCCTCTGACAGATGTAGTGCCGTATTACCGGGAAACTACAAAATCAGTAGTGTCGTTGGCGTTAGCACCAACATAGTACATCACCTGTCCGGGGTTAAGGTGGAAGGTAACATTGTTTCCCCACCAGTTAGTGTTAATACCCCTGAGATGGCCGTCGGTCCAGTTGGCTGCTGACGAAAGCATATTGTCGGGGACATCGATGAAGTTGCTGAAACCAGAACGAACCAGTTCACCCTCGAGACCAACATGGTCGTATGCGTGAAAATCAGCGTGAGCAGCGGGCAGAGCTGCCCCAACCGACAAAGCGGCGGCAGCGCCGATAGCGGACAACGCACGGACAAAAGTAGAACGCGACATAGCGAATCTCCTTATTGCTTAGGTAGGAGTCTGAAATTACTGACCCCCATGAGTGGATATACCATCTTGTCGACATATAACTATTTACATCGATTCACCGCATAAAGGGGATCATGCAACTTGCATATGTGATTTATTGCGTTTTATATAAAAAACGCAACTTGTTAGATGGTAGAAGAATCATAGCAAGGCTCTATATTTAGGTGCAATGAAAACCTGCATCATTCTGTAGTGATTTAAATCATATAAATATCTACTTGTGTGTATCGTATCAAGAATAGATTCAGGACGTTTTATAGACTTCCAGAGACATTCACAGCGAAGATAAGTGCAACGGCTAGGCTTCGCCCCTCAACCTCATAAACCCACATAGCTAAAGGGCGGTGCCCCGGAAGACTGATCTTCCGGGGCACCGCCCTTTATCAAAGACCTATTCAGCCCGAAATATTGAGTTTAGAACTTCGTGCCGGTCAGACGCTCATACGCCTCAACGTAACGGGCACGAGTCTTCTCCACAACCTCCTCAGGCAGGTGCGGCACATTATCCGAACCATCCCAACCCGACTCCGGCGAACGCAGCCAGTCACGCACATACTGCTTATCGAAGCTCGGCTGCGGACGACCCGGCTCATACTGCTGAGCGTCCCAGAAACGCGAAGAATCCGGGGTCAGCACCTCATCGCCCAGGGTAATCTCGCCACGGTACGAATCGGTACCGAACTCCATCTTGGTGTCCGCCAGAATAATGCCCTGCTCACGAGCAATCTTCTCCGCAGTGGTGTACAGGCTCAGGCTCAGCTCCTCTAGGCGCTCACCCACCGGCTGACCCACCTCAGCGTACAGCTCCTCACGGGTCACCAGCTCATCATGCTCACCCACCTCAGCCTTACCGGTCGGAGTGAAAATCGGGGTGTCCAGGCGGGAACCATCCACCAGGCCCGCAGGCAGCTTCACACCAGCAATCTCACCGGTCTCGTTGTACACAGCCAGACCCGAACCGGTCAGGTAACCGCGCACAATGCACTCCACCGGGAACATGTTCAGCGAACGGCAAATCATTGCTCGACCAGCCACAACATCCGGAACGTCAGTGGACAGCACGTGGTTCGGAACCTGCTTAAGCTGCTCAAACCACCACAGGGACATCTGAGTCAGAATCTTGCCCTTATCCGGGATCTCGGTAGGCAAAATACGGTCAAACGCGCTAATACGATCCGAGGCGACAACCATGACCGAACCGGCACGCAACTCAGCGTCATCATTGACGGTCAAGCCGGTGGCGTCAAAACGTTCCTCATTCGGAACGTACAGGTCGCGGACCTTGCCGGAATAAATGTGAGTCCAGCCCGGGATTTCCACGGGGTTAGAACGAGAAGTCATGAGAATTTCTCCTGATGAGGTGGTGTGATGTGGATGCAAAAAGTCTGTGTAATTACAATACCGCGACAGGCACGGCTCCCGATAGTGCCAATTGGGCATCAATACGGCACAATCTTGAGAACCCAACCTGCCCCGGTCGTCGCCGCCAGCACCCCCGAGCCGATGAAATGAATCGGGGAACAGCTGAGGCGGCACAAAGCTAAGAAGCGAGTGGCAAAGAAGCGACCGGCTTCCCCACCCTCAAGCGGGGAAGCCGGTCACCTTAGGTTTTAGCCGCGCGGAGCGGGAATGTGGATGCGGTTCTCCACAGCCTTCAGCGCGATATCGGTGCGGTACTGTGCGCCAGCCCAGGAGATAGCGCGAACGCCCTCGTAGGCGGCGTTACGGGCAGCAGCCAGGTCATCGCCGAGAGCAACAACAGCCAGCACACGACCGCCAGCGGTCAGCACACCCTCCTCGGATGCGACAGTACCCGCGTGAATTACGTGCACACCCTCCAGGGCGTTCGCCTCATCCAGACCGGAGATGACGTCACCCTTGCGGGGAGTGTCCGGGTAGTTCTCGGCAGCCATAACCACGTCCACTGCGGTGCGGGGATCCCAATCCAGCTCGGTACCCTCAGAAATTTCACCGCGAGCAGCCGCGCGCAGCAGCTGACCCAGCGGGGTGCGCAGACGCGCCAGAACCGCCTGGGTTTCCGGGTCGCCAAAGCGGGCGTTGAACTCGATAACGCGCACGCCGCGGCTGGTCACAGCCAGACCGCAGAAGAGCACGCCCACGAACGGGGTGCCGCGCTCAGCCATACGTGCCACGGTCGGGCGGGCAACCTTCTCCACGACCTCCTGTACGAAGCCCTCGGGCAGCCAGGGAAGCGGGGTGTAGGCGCCCATACCGCCGGTGTTCGGGCCCTCGTCGTTGTCGAAAATGCGCTTGAAGTCCTGAGCCGGGGACAGCGGCAGAACGTTCTTACCGTCAGAGATGACGAAGAGGGACACCTCGGGGCCGTCCAGGAACTCCTCGATGACCACGGTGCCGCCAGCGTTGAAGCATGCCTGAGCGTGCTCCAGTGCCGCAGCACGGTCCTCGGTCACCACAACGCCCTTACCTGCAGCCAGGCCGTCGTCCTTGACCACGTAGGGTGCACCGAACTCGTCCAGTGCCGCCTGCGCCTCAGCGGCGTTCGTTGCCACATAAGCGCGGGCAGTCGGCACGGAAGCCTCTTCCATGACCTTCTTCGCGAAAGCCTTAGAACCCTCCAGCTGAGCGGCAGCTGCGGAGGGGCCGAAAACATCAAAACCCGCCTCACGCAGCGCGTCAGAAACACCGGCGACCAGCGGCGCCTCCGGGCCAATAACGACCAGGTCAGCGTTCAGTTCGCGTGCCAGGGCGGTTGCCTGGGCGGGATCATTCGCATCAATTGCGTGGACGGGAACATCCTGAGCAATACCGGCGTTGCCGGGGGCGCTGTGCACCTCGGTTACCTCAGGGTCGCGCAGAAGCGCACGGATAATAGCGTGTTCACGGCCGCCGGGGCCCAGTACCAAAACCTTCATAGTATTTAGGGTACCCGGTACCCTCTCAAAAATGTGAGCTGAGCACACTAAAAATGCGGCTCTTCTCATGTAGCGGCACATTCGTAAGAATGCGCGCTGGGAGAAGAGCCGCACAGCTCGGTAGTTGATACTACCGGATCAAGCTAAAGCCTTAGATGAGGGCGGTAATAGCAGCCAAGCCACCGAAGACAATACCGGGAGCGTTCGCGATGATAATCGGAACGTCCTTCTTGGGGCGCCACAGACCGTACAGAACCCACAGGGTGCAGTTGATAGCCGCGACCAGAGGCTGAATCCAGTCGCCCTTGTGACCGCTCAGGTTACCGATAATCTGCGGGAAGTAGAACACGTACATGAGCACTGCGGTCACAGAAGCAACACGGGCCAGGATGGGGAAGAACTTTGCGTGGAATTCAGATTCTGCGCTCAAACCGCCCTTGGGGGAAGAGTTCTGTGCGGAGGTAGAGGTGCTGTTCTGCTCTGCCATGGATGTACTCCTTTACATGGTTGCCGCTCACCAATTGAGAGTGAGTTCAGAAGGTGAGGTGCACTAAGGATGCGTACTCGTACCGGGTCGCACCTAGCTATTTATTCCTAGGTTTGTGGTCGACCCCTAAGGACTGCATCAATTTCCTACTGGATACATTACGCCCGTTCTCAGATCGCATAGTGGGGCGCGCCGGAGATGATGAGATTTTGAGTAGATACACTCATAGCTCATCGATTGACGGGGGTGGGGATTTGCTCATCTGCCGCTGCCTTGGTCATCGCCGTATTCGTGAGGCGGTACGTCGAGGCTCCGGAATGGTTCATCGGAGCATCGATCGTGGTCGGTCCTATGCGGTGCGCGGGTCAGGTCTTTCGGCTCGTGCGGGCTGTGCCTCGCTCACGTACCTTAGCCTGTTGCGCTTGAGCACACTTCAATTGTAAATATGAGTTACTCATAAATTCAACCCGGAATGAACGTGAACCTCTTCACACGCCACTCCCTATATATTGTCTCCGCCCCATGCCAGCCTCCAGACCACCCAACACATAAATAGGGCGATGCAATACGCCCCGTTTAAACTAGAAGAATGACCAACAGCACCATCTCACAGGCCACCACTCACACCGCCCATCAGGGCAGCGCCTTCGACGTAGAACTCGCGCAGCTCACCCGCAACAACCTCGTGGAGGCACGCCACCGCGGCCGCCTCATTCTGCTCAGCCCCGACGGCGAAATTCAGCTTGCCCTCGGCGATATTCACGAGCCCTTCTACCTGCGCTCCGCCGCCAAGCCGCTGCAGGCTATCGGCTCCATGAAGGCGGGTGCACCCCTGCGCGGCTCCCAGGTCGCCATCGCCTGCGGCTCGCACAGCGGGACCTTCGAGCAGATGCGCGCCGTGCAGGACGTACTCACCCAGGGCAGCACCGAAACCAACCCGCTCACCCCCGCAAACCTGGCGCTCAAGCCCGCGCTCCCCTCCGATAAGCAGGCACGCCAGGCAATGATTCAGGCAAACCTGGCGCACACTCCCCTAGCGCACCCCTGCTCCGGCAAGCACGCCGCATTCCTGTGGGCGTGTACCGCCAAGCTTGAGCGCGGCGACCTGGAAGAGGGCTCGCAGAACTGGACCCTGCACAACTACCTCGACCCCGAACACCCGCTGCAGCGGGTCATTACCGAAGAAATTGAGGCGTTTACCGGCGAACCGGTAGCGGCTATCGGCGTGGACGGCTGCGGCGCGCCCGTACACGCGGTTTCCCTGCTGGGTGCCGCACGCGCCTACTCGACCCTGGGGTCGGCAATCCGTAATCTCGGGGCGGATGCGCGTGCCTCCACGGTTGCAACCGCCATGGTGGACTACCCCGAGCTGATTCAGGCACCCGGCTACCCCGACACCGTGCTCAGCGAAGAGCTGGACGCCATCGTTAAGAGCGGCGCGGAGGGCGTGCTGTGCATCGGTCTGCGTTCGGGCGCGTCCGTGGTGGTGAAGATGAGCGACGGCACCCACCGCGCCATGTACGCCGTAGCGCTGCGTGCGCTGGTTGCTGGCGGTTACCTGAGCACCGAAGAATGCGAGCGCCTGCTCGCGCTGGTGGTTCGCCCCGTGACCGGCGGATACGCTGACGGTCAGCCGGTTGAGGTCGGCGAGCTGCGCGTGCATGATGAGCTCTTCACCACTGGGGAGCTCAATACCGGCGCCCCGGAAGGAAAGTAGCCGTGGCAATTCGACGCAAAACCAGCGAAGAGGCGGGCATGGCGGCGGTGCGTGAGGTACGTGCGCTCTTCGCCTCGTTCGAAGATAGTTCCGCAACACCTGCTGCGCCTGTGCCCACCGAGGTAGCGCAGGCGTTTGCCGCGCTCCCTCGCTCGGTGCGCGCCACTTTCGTCCGTTTCACCCTTGAAGAGCTGGCGACCCTCGCCCCCGGCAATAGCGTGGAGGTGCGCGTGCCCCCGCTGGGCGTGACCCAGTGCGTGGCGGGCCCCCGCCACACGCGAGGCACCCCTCCCTCGGTCGTGGAAACCTCACCGGTTGTTTGGGCGGCACTGGTTCTGGGTGCCTGTTCGTGGGAGCAGGCGGTTGCCGCCGGGGTACTCGACGCCTCCGGTGAGCGTAGCAACCTCTCTGCCCTGCTGCCGCTCTTTTAAGCACTGCTTAAGACCCCGAGTTTTCGCGGCTTCTGTAGCCTTCTGCGGCCAGAAGCCGCTAATAGCCGTCCATACTGAGGTATTTAGCGTATCCTTCACCACGTCTAGACTGAAACCCGGTACACTTTTAAAGGTCTGGTGTATGCTACCGCACACACAGGCAGGTGCGAGCACAGAAACACACATCCGTCTTGCGCCCGCGCAGACGCATCCGCAGTCCCATCGTCGAAAAGACAGTGAATTGATTCGCCCCGACGGAAAACTCACTCACGACCTCGATCCGATTGACCACGGCCCCAAGGACGCCTGCGGCGTCTTCGGCGTCTGGGCACCCGGCGAGGACGTGGCAAAGCTAACCTACTACGGCCTGTACGCACTCCAGCACCGCGGCCAGGAATCAGCAGGTATCGCAACCAGCAACGGCAAACGCATCCACGTGTACAAAGATATGGGACTCGTCTCCCAGGTCTTTGACGAAGCCACTCTCAGCTCCATGCCCGGCGACCACGCTATCGGCCACGCCCGATACTCCACCACCGGCGCATCCCACTGGGCTAACGCACAGCCCACCCTCGGTACCACCCCGCACGGCACGCTCTGCCTGGCGCACAACGGTAACCTCACCAACTCGGCTGACCTCTACGACCGAGTGATTGCCAAGAATGGCGGCAAGCCTCCCAAGCACGGCGAGCTCGCCCAGGGCAACACCACCGACACCGCACTCGTCACCGCCCTGCTGGCGGAGCACGACTTCGATTCCCTCGAAGAAGCAGCACTCGACCTGCTGCCCACCCTGCGCGGTGCTTTCTGCCTCACCTTCATGGATGAGAACACCCTCTACGCCGCACGCGACCCGCAGGGCGTTCGCCCGCTGGTGCTCGGTCGCCTGGAGCGCGGCTGGGTTGTCGCCTCCGAAACCGCGGCACTCGATATTGTCGGCGCGTCCTTCGTACGCGAAGTTGAGCCCGGCGAATTCATCACCATCGACGAGAACGGCCTGCGTTCCCAGCGCTTCGCTGAGGCAAAGCCCGCCGGCTGCGTCTTCGAGTACGTTTACCTCGCTCGCCCGGACACCACCATCTCCGGCCGTAGCGTCTACGAATCCCGCGTAGAGATGGGCCGTCAGCTCGCCCGCGAACACGCCGTCGAAGCTGACCTGGTCATGCCCACCCCCGAATCCGGTGTTCCCGCCGCGATTGGTTACGCCGAAGAGTCCGGCATTCCCTACGGTAACGGCCTGGTCAAGAACGCTTACGTGGGTCGAACCTTCATTCAGCCCTCGCAGACCATCCGCCAGCTCGGTATTCGACTCAAGCTGAACCCGCTCAAGTCCGTGGTGGCGGGTAAGCGCCTCGTCGTGATTGACGACTCCATTGTTCGCGGTAACACCCAGCGTGCCCTGGTGCGTATGCTCCGCGAAGCAGGCGCAAAGGAAGTACACGTTCGCATTTCCTCCCCGCCCGTGAAGTGGCCCTGCTTCTACGGTATTGACTTCGCCTCCCGCGCAGAGCTGATTGCTAATGGTCTGTCCGTGGACGAAATCGCCTCCTCCCTGGGCGCCGATTCGCTCGGCTTCATCTCCCAGGACGGCATGATGGCAGCCACCGAGCAGCCCGCCGAAAACATGTGTACCGCATGCTTCACCGGCGAATACCCGATTGAGCTGCCCAGCGAAGAACGACGCGGTAAGTCCCTCTTCGACTCCGAAGAGAAGGGCAAGGGCGGCCCCCTCGCCGGTAAGGCGGCAGAGGTGACCGTGGAACGCCCCGTCCCCTCCAAGCCTGAGCACGCCGAGGCTGTCTCCATCGAAACCCGCGAAGGCACCGAAACCCTCGAAACGAAGTTCGACGCCTCCGCAGTACAGGTTGCCGCAGACGACGCCGGCATGGGCATGTGCAACCCCGGCCCCGACGCCGACCTCGAGGCACTGCTCACCGAGCAGGACCGCACCCCCGCAAACTCCTCCGCTACCACTACCCCGAAGGAATCCTAAATGAGCGAGAACACCACCACCGTAACCTACGCGAGCGCAGGCGTTGACGTAGAGGCTGGCGATCGCGCCGTTGAGCTGATGAAGGGCGCTATCAAGGCGACCCACAACTCCTCCGTCGTTGGTGGCGTGGGCGGCTTCGCGGGCCTGTACGACGTCTCCGAGCTGGTCAAGTACCGCAAGCCCTACCTGGCTACCTCCACCGACGGTGTGGGCACCAAGGTTGCTATCGCGCAGGCACTGGATATTCACGACACCATCGGCTACGACCTGGTCGGTATGGTCGTGGACGACATCGTCGTGTGCGGCGCTAAGCCCCTGTTCATGACCGACTACATTGCCACCGGCAAGGTTGTTCCCGAGCGCATCGCTGACATCGTTCGCGGTATTGCTGGCGCATGTGCACAGGCTGGTACCGCCCTGGTTGGCGGCGAAACCGCTGAGCACCCCGGTCTGCTCGCTGAAGACGAGTACGACGTTGCGGGCGCAGCAACCGGCCTGGTCGAGGCTGACGAGCTGCTCGGCCCCGACCGCGTGCGCGAAGGCGACGTGCTGATCGCAATGGCGTCCTCCGGCATTCACTCCAACGGTTACTCCCTGGTCCGCAAGGTCCTGAACGTTGCCGGCTGGGGTCTGGAGCGCCAGGTGGACGAGCTGGGCCGCACCATCGGTGAGGAACTGCTCGAGCCCACCCGCGTGTACGCCGCAGACTGCCTGGACCTGGCGGCCGCATTCCCCGTCAACGGCGAAGACGGCACCACCGGTAGCGGTGTGCGCGGCTTCTCGCACGTGACCGGCGGCGGCCTGGCTGCTAACCTGGCTCGCGTTCTGCCTCAGGGCCTGGAGGGCCGCGTGGACCGCTCCACCTGGCAGATTCCCGCCATCTTCTCCCTGATCGGCTCGCTGGGCAACGTGCCCCTGGCTGACCTGGAGCGCACCCTGAACCTGGGCGTGGGCATGATCGCTATCGTTGACCCCTCCGTGGCTGAGGCTGCTACCAAGCGCCTGAACGACCGCGGTATCCCCTCCTGGATCATGGGTGATGTTGTTGCCGCCGGCGAGCCCGAGGCTAACAGCGCCGACTACATTCAGGGCGCTAAGGGCGTGGACGGCGGCGCGGTTCGCCTGCTGGGCTCCTACGCATCCTAAGGACGCTTTCTCCAGTAGATAGCGAGCGCCAGCCTGACTGGTGCTGATAATTACTGATGCAGGGGCGGTCACCTCTACGGTGGCCGCCCCGGTTTTTGTGTGCCTACCGGAGGTGCGCTGCCGGGGGTGCGCGCTGCCCGGTGTTTTTACTACCGGGTTTTTATCTAATTTCGCGTGTATTTCAGGCTATTTTTATTTTTTGCTATCAACTGCATTTTTAATGCATTCCAGTGCTTACACCACGGTGTTAAAACATTTACTTTTCTCCCCGACTCGCAAGAGGCACCGCACAGCCCGCATCGCATACCCTAACTCTCAAGCTTTACCTACATAAACTCTCAACTATTGGGCACTATTCAGCCTCCACAGGTTGATTTTCTGCACATTAACCCGTGAAAAGTACCTCAAAAATCCCTCAAGCTCACCCTGAGGTGATACCTTAGAAACGTACGTTGCACACCGTCCAAAAAGAGTTCTTCCGGTACGAAAAAGGGGTCCACAAAACACTATTCCCTCACCCCATTCATTACTTCAGCGCGCCCAAAAACAGGCCCCTTTTGCCGCCCCGTAAAAACCCTATCCGCACCCCGTGCGCCTGCAGACGGAAACACCAGTACACATCACACAGTCCGCATACCACCTACATCAGGAGAACCAGATGAGGCTTCCATACATCGGCGCGCGCCGCACCGAAACACCTCCTCGCCCCTGCACCCGCCGCAAGCGCCCCGCACGCGCGGCACTGAGCTTGCTCGCCGCCGGCGCCATCCTCTTCGGAGGTGACCTGCCCGCCGTCCTCGCGCAGGCACCCAGCGACGAAGCCATCCTGGCAGCAGCTCAGGCGGCACCCCAGATCGAAGGCCCGGTCAGCCCCCTCACCCTCGCGCGCAACGGCGCGGCACGCCCCAACACCCCCACCGCGGCGGCGCCCGGTACGCTCCCCCAGCAGGTGTTCGACCGATTCATCGTCACCTACACCAAGGAAGCCAAGCAGCGCAAAATGCAGCGCGACGGCGACTGGGACGCAGTCCGCGGCATTGTTGACGACATCATGGACACTGTCGAGGTCGTCAGCGAAGCGCTGAACGTCGATACCAAGTTCCTGCACAACACCTCCACCGATGACGCCGTCATCCAGACCTCCAAAACCCTCAACAAAAACGAGGCGAAGGAGTTCATGGCGAAGGTCGCCTCCGACCCGGACGTAGCCTCCGTCGAACCCGACTACATCAACTACCCCGCCGCAGAGGGCGACATCACCTTCCAGTTCAACGACCCGCAGTACAGCAAGCAGTGGAACCTCACCAACCCCACCACCGGCGTTCAGAACACCGGTAACGCGCGCCTGCGCCGCGGCGCAAACGTGAAGGTCGCCGTGCTCGACACCGGCTACGTGCCGCACCCCGACCTGGTCACCGGCATGGCGAACGGCTACGACTTCGTCAGCGACCCGCTCAGCGCCCGCGACGGCAACGGCCGCGATCCCAACCCCCTGGATGAAGGCGACTACGCACCCTACAACCTCTGCAAGGACCAGGCGAACGCCCACACCTCCACCTGGCACGGCACCCACGTGGCGGGCATTATCGGCGCCCGCGGTAACAACGGCATGGGCATCGTCGGCGTCGCCGACCTCGCCCGCGTGCAGCCCGTGCGCGTGCTGGGCCGCTGCGGTGGCCGCACCTCCGACATTGCCGACGCCATCATTTGGGCTGCCGGCGGACACGTTGACGGCGTGCCGGACAACACCTACCCCGCTAAGATCATCAACATGTCCATCGGCACCGTAACCCGGTGCCCCGCCGCGTACCAGCGCGCCATCGACATTGCACGCTCCAAGGGTGCACTCGTGGTCGCCGCGGCGGGTAACGGCAACACGGATGCTTCCAAGTACGCGCCCGCCAACTGCATGGGCGTCATCACGGTCGGCGCAACCACCAAGGCCGGTACACGAGCGTCGTTCTCCAACTACGGTACGAGGGTCAACATCTCCGCGCCGGGTGAGAACATCCTCTCCCTGTCCGTGAACAGCCTCGACCGCCCGGATAACACCAAGTTCACCTACGTCTACGAGAGCGGCACCTCCATGGCGGCGCCGCACGTCTCCGCTCTGCTCGCGCAGCAGCTGGTCAACGGCACCTCCATGACCACTCAGCAGGTCGAGAGAGCATTCACCCTCGCGGGAGGTAATCGCATCAAATGCGACAAGGTCTTCTGCAGCCGCGGCATTATCAACAGTTTCAACCTGGCGAAAAAGGCTGGAAACCTGGACGCGAACGGCAGGGTGACCTATCTGCGACCGCGCAAGATCATTTCTAAGGGCCTGAGCGCCGGAGCATCTAACACCAAGATTGCGGACGATACCGGTGAAGCTACAGAGGCAACTACTACCGCAACAGCGCAGGCGGCAGGAACCAACGGCGAGACCCTCACCGGCGACTACGACCGAATTCCCGGCGCACCCGCCATGGAAATCCCCGAAGACGCCCAGGTCCAAGACCTGAACGGTGACGCTGAGCCCGTCACCCAGGACGAGCCGCTGGTCACCAACCCCGCACAGAAGCCCCGCGAAGCAGACGATCAGCACTAGGCTACCCATAGCGTAGACAGACCCGGTTCACGGGCATAGCGAAGCCCCCGATGAGAGAAATCATCGGGGGCTTTTCGCATCTAAAAAGAGTTTCGGCTAGTAACAGTGACTAGCGGTGGGTACCGGTCGCGAAGCCCAGGTAACCATTGTTCGGGTAGCCGCTGCTCGGGTAGGTGTTCGCAGAAGCACCGTACCAGGAACGGTAACGCGGAGTGTGACCGTGACGCGGACGCGACGGGTACGAGGGGCGAGTCACCGGGCGGGACGGGCGGGTTACCGGGCGGTTAGTCTTCGGAGCCGGAGCGGGGGTCACCTTAGGCGCGGGAGCCTGCTGACGCTTAGCGTCCTCTTCAGCCTTCTTGCGAGCTGCCTCTTCAGCCGCCTTCTTACGTGCGGCCTCCTCTGCCGCCTTCTTACGTGCCGCCTCAGCCGCAGCTGCGTCTGCTGCTTCACGGTCGGAGCGGACCTGCTGAACCGCACGCGCCGCATTCACAATGCCAGAACCGCACGCGGACTGGTCGCACTCAACACCCTGAGAGGTGGACTGCAGAACCTTCTTCGCCTGAGCGTAGGTCAGCTTCGGGTCAACCGCCTTCATGAGCGCCACGATACCTGCAACATGCGGTGCCGCCATGGAAGTACCCTGGTACTCGGCGTAGTCAGCCTTACCGGGAGCGGTCTTGCCAGCGTTCAGAGTGGAGAGGATACCGCCACCCCAGTAGCGGCGGTCGCCACCGGGCGCGCTCACGTCCACGCGGGAGCCGTAATTGGAGAAGTAGGAGCGCTTGCCGTTCTTATCGGTCGCGCCCACGGTGATGACGTCCTCGCAGTTGCCGGGGCTGGACTTCGATGCGTCAAAGTTATTGTTACCCGCAGCGACAACCACGATGGAGCCGCGCTTATTCGCCTGAGCAATCGCCTGGCGGTACGGGGTGGTACAGGTGCCCTCGCTACCAATGGACATGTTAATGACCTGGGCGGGGTTCTGGTTTGCGGGAACACCGCGCACGCTACCACCGGCAGCCCAAATGATGCCGTCAGTGATGTCCGAGTCGAAGCCACCGCAAGCACCCAGAACGCGCACGGGCACGATCTTCGCCTCGGGTGCCACACCGGCAATACCCTCGTTGTTGTTCGCGATAGCGGCGATGGTGCCCGCCACATGGGTGCCGTGCCAGTCGGAGGCGGTCGCCTTCGAACCGGTGAAGCACTGGTTATCTACGGTCCAGTTGCCGGCGTCGGTCGGGTCGGAGTCGCGGCCATCGCCGTCGTTAGAGAACGCCGATTCGGCAATGAAGTCGTAGCCGGGTAGCACGTTAGCGTCCAGGTCAGGGTGTGCAGTGATGCCTGAATCCAGCACCGCCACGGTCACGCCCTTGCCGCGGGTGGTGCCCCACGCCTCCAGCGCGGAGATGCCCTTCTCGCCGGTGAGGGACCACATGCGGTTCATCTTCGGGTCGTTAATCTTGACGGGCTCCGAGGTGTTATCCACGGTGGCGTAGCGGCGCATATCCGGCGACACGGAGGCAACCTTGGAGTTCGCACTCAGAGCGTTCATGTACTGCTGCGCCTGGGCGGGGGTGAGCTCCGCAGAGGTGGTGACCACGCTGGCGTCCAGCGCGGTGGAGCGGACGTAGCTGGTCTTAATGTTCAGCAGCTCGTCGATGCTCTGCACGTCGGAGGTGATGCCGGCGTAGAGTGCGTCGCTCCAGGTTGCCTGCTGGGTACCGGCAGCTGCAGACCAGTCGATCTGGTCTGCGGTGGCGTCGGTGGAGGCGGCGTTCTTCGCGTCCTCGGTGTAGGTGATGATGAAACGGTTGTACGCCACGGGTGCAGACTGGGTGGCCTGTGCGGTGTTGGAGACCTGCGCGGCGGTAGAAGCTTGTGCCGCGGTAGAAGCCTGGGTAGCCTGCGCGGTGGGTACCGCCACGGCGGGGATGACGCTTGCCGAGAGCAAGCAGGTTGCGGTGACGAAGCTCAGCAGGGAACGCTGTGAGGAGCGTGCCTGCGAGGGGCGAGCAATGCGAAGCATAGACGTCCTTGTGTGAGTGGGTACCGGGCATGCACGGTTCGGCGCAGCGTTGCCGATTCGCGTTAAGGGCGCAGAGTGATGTGTGTGCGCTCGGTACGAGTGAATACGGAAGAGTGAAGTGTTGGTGCATAGTGTGGGCTGTGAAGTGGCTTCACAATGTGCATGCACGGGTACGCACCGTGAGATACTCTAGCACCCTTTTTCAGTTACTTTATGAATAAAATATACAATGTGATGCACCTCATTTTATATAAAGATGAGCAATACTTAAATCACTACTTTAAGGCATAAGAATATCTCGACTAGGCATTTCTTTATCTGCATTTACATGAAGGAAAAATCTCATTATCTACGCCACACTATCGAGTTTTAGGCGCTAGATACATAGAAAAAGGTGCTAGGATAGCGATATCTCACCACATAAACTACTTCCGAAGAACTCCCATACGGGGGTTTAGAGAAAAATACGCATCAATGCAGTGATGTGCATTTTCTTTTTCTATTCGCTCCTCACAAGCAAATATGCAAAAGAATGCAAATATTTTCTCAAAAGTGCATTTATGTGAGTGGATGACCAACCCACTTGCCGCTTCCGGCACTCACATACGCAAAGGACCCCGATGTCTTTTACCACTCACCCCTCAGCGCGCCGCATCGCACGCACCGCGCTGAGCCTGGGCACCGCCGCAGCACTCGTCGCGACCCTGGGCGCCCCCGCATCCTTCGCGGCACCCGCCAAGGCTAACGGCGCCGAACGCGCCAAGGCGCACACCACCATTTCCTCCCTCAGCTCCGGTCAGCAGAAGGCAGGCTTCAACCGCTTCGTCATCACCTACACCGACAGCGCTCTGAACTCTGGCGGCATCAACTGGGCAAGCCCCGCAGGCACCCAGGTCGCCACCTGGAGCGACGCTCTCTACCAGGGCATCAGCTCCGACGTGAAGAGCATCGACGAGCTGCTGAAGGTCAAGACCAGCTACGTACGCACCACCGCCCAGAAGGCAACCGTGGTGACCCTCTCCTCCAAGCTCACCGCAGAGCAGGCTGAGAAGTACATGGCGGCGCTGAGCTCCAACCCCTCCGTCGCATCCGTTGAGCCCGACCTGCTGCGCCGCTCCAATGCACGTGCTCGTGGCGCCGCGACCTCCAAGGTGGCTCAGGTCGCCAAGGCCGCGCAGGCATCGGACCAGGTTGTGGCACCGAACGACACCCTGTACCCGCAGCAGTGGAACCTGCACGGCACCAAGGGTCTGGCAGCCCCCGAGGCGTGGAAGACCACCCAGGGCGCTGGTGTGACCGTTGCCGTGATTGACTCCGGCATCGTCAAGCACCCCGACCTGGACGCTAACGTTCTGCCCGGCTACGATTTCATCACCGAGCCTTCCATTGCCCGTGACGGCAACGGCCGCGACTCTGACCCGACCGACCAGGGCAACTGGGAAGAAGCCGGCGTCTGCGACGCGGACTCTGAGGCAAGCGAGTCGAACTGGCACGGCACCCACGTTGCAGGCTCCATCGCCGCAATTATGAACAATAAGCGCGGCATCGTCGGCGTGGCACCGAACTCCAAGATCCTGCCCGTGCGTGCCCTGGGCATGTGCGGCGGCTACGACTCCGACATTGCGGATGCAATGGTTTGGGCAGCCGGTGGCACCGTTGAGGGTGTTCCCGCAAACTCCAACCCCGCCAAGATCATTAACCTCTCCCTCGGCGGCGAGGGCACCTGCCCCGCAACCTACTCCAAGGCTATTGCCGAGGTGAACAAGCGCGGCGCGATTCTCGTTGTCGCAGCGGGTAACGATGGTCAGGACACCTCCAAGGTTGCTCCGGCTAACTGCGGCGGCTCCATTGTGGTGGGCGCTACCGACCAGGAGGGTAAGCGTAGCGACTTCTCGAACTACGGCAAGCTTGTTGATGTGAGCGCCCCCGGCAGCAGCATCATGTCCACCGTGGACCTGGGCACCACCGTTTCCAAGGGTGCGGGCTACACCGAGTACGACGGCACCTCCATGGCAGCACCCCAGGTCGCTGGCGTGATTGCTCTGATGAAGTCCGTTGACCCCTCGCTGACCGCTGAGCGTGCAAAGCAGATTCTGAAGCAGAGCTCCAAGCCGCTCACCTGCGATGTGAACGCTTGCGGTTCCGGCATTGTGAACGCGGCGAGCGCACTGGCTATGGTGCAGGGCAAGAAGGACCCGAACCCGACCGCGAAGCCCTGGCCGAAGCGTGCGCCCAAGCACCCGACCCGTGCGGCTCGTGTTGGTTACGTGACTAACCCGGCTGTTAACCACAACCCGCCGTTCCTGATTACTCCCCACGGCCTGATTCCCGGTCAGTAATCGGTATGTTGCCAGCTCGGAAGCCGGTGAGCTAATAGGCTTCCTATAAGATGGCGCCAGCAGAATGGCATCGCCGCTAGACGGTACATACAAAAACGGCACATACAAAAAGCCCCCGCTGAGTTTTCTCAGCGGGGGCTTTTCGTGAACAGAACGCTGCCGCATCTGATGCGGCAGCTTGCTTCTCCCACCCACCCTCACGACTGACGGGTGGGAGAAATCTTGGGGTACGCCCCTAGCGAGCTGGACGCTAGGTAGAAAGCGCTAGGGACGTACCTGGGAGGCGCGCACACCGGTACGGATACCGGCTGCCTCCATGCGAGCGGACTCGTAGCTGCTCACCGCACGCAGACCCGAAGGCGCGTTGGTTGCCACCGCCTTTTCTCGCGGCTTTTCCTGACTCTGGGCGGGTAGAAAAACCCAGCGGCGCTGGACCGCGAAGCTGACCGGAATGAGGATCAGCTCGGTCAGGATCTTGGCAACCAGCAGGGATACTCCCAGGCCGGTCAGGGTTTCCATCAGAGCCGCATTGGCTGCGAGGATACCCACCGCCAGCACGGCGTACCGCACCAGCGAGGAGGATGCCGAGGGGCGTGCGCCTCCGTCGTGCATGAGCATTCGGTTGACGGTGAAGTTCGTCAGCGCCGAGATGATACGTGCACCGACTACGGCTGCCAGGAGCGGAGCACCCAAGCCCACCAGGATGAAGAGGGCGATAGCATCCACGAGGAAGCCGGTCAGGAAAGACGAGGCCAGGAAGGCGAGCAGCGGTGCGTAGATGAGCGCCGAGTCCTGCAGGGGCCTAAAGTGGCTGGTCGGGTTGCCCGGCTCGTAGACCTTCACGATGGGTACCTGTACCAGGTCCACGTCTGCGCGGGTTGCGCGCAGCAGCATGGAGAACTCGTACTCGTACTTATCGCCAGGGATCTGCAGTAGCCAGTCCAGGATCTGCGGGGTGAAGCCGCGCAGGCCGGTCTGGGTGTCTGCCACGCGGGCGCCGGTCGCCAGGGCGAAGAAGCCTACGGTTGCGCTGTTGCCAATCTTGGAGCGTAGCGGCACCTTGGTGCCTTCTTCGCCGGCGTTGGGGTCGGGCTTGGTACGCACACCGAGCACGATGCTCTTCTGGCCTGCCGACGCCGCGGTTTCGGTGCGCACACCCACGCGGAAGATGTCCTGGGGTAGGTGCTGGCCGTCCGCATCGGCGGTGACGATGACCTCGCCGGGGCGGTTTGCTTTCGCCCAGGCGATGCCGGTGCGCAGTGCCGCACCCTTGCCCTTGTTGGAGGGGTGGGTCTGCACGGTCACGCCGTCGATACGCAGTTCGGTAAAGATCGGTGCGTAGGTGCTGCCGGATCCGTCGTCAATGACGAGGATTTCGGCTCCCGGGTCCTGTTCGCGCAGGGCCCAGGCAAGGCGGACCAATGACTGGTCCGGCTTATAGGCGGGTATCAGGATAATCACGATGCGCTCCCTGCAATGTAGAGGATGTCACTGGTGCCACGCTCCTTGGTGCCACCCTGGGGGCGGTTGACCAGCTCGTTGTTGAAGACCATGGCGGAGGAGCCGCCACCATCCAGGTTGTAGGCGCTGACGCAGCCGAGGTCCTTGAACATCTGCGCGAACTCGGGCATGGTCACGCCGCGCGAATAGTTGGTGGAGCGGCCGTCAACCACGATGAAGACCAGGTGGTTGGTGCCAAGCACACCCACACCGGTTCGCGGCTGGTTGCCCTGGATGGAGTGGTTACCAAAGTTGGTGTCCACCTCGACGCTGTCGATACCGTCGACAACCGCGGAGTCCTTGACCAGTGCCGGGCCGAAGGAGAGGGTGTTCCACACGCCTTCGTTGACGAGGGTCTGGGCGTTGGTTGCGGTTTCGTCGTAGAGCTTGACGGAGCCGTCGCGGTAGAAGGCCAAACCCTCGCGAGCGCCGGCGTCACGGTAGACAACACCGTTTCGGATCACGATGCCGGTGGTACGGAAGCCGTAGTAGTCACCGTTGATCGCCCAGATGCCGTTGTGTTCGGAGGCGATATTCGAGGGGGTGTCGATAATGTTCTGGCCGAACTTGTTGTTGGCGAAGGCGCTACGCAGCAGGGTTGCGTTGTCGAGCTTGATGTCTGCCACGAAGGAGACAACCGCGTCGGAGCCGCTGCCGGTGGTGTTGGAGGTGATGGTGATCGAGCCTTCGTTAGCGGTGAGGCTCTGACCGTTGACCTTCACGCCGGTCAGTTCGGTGGGGTCTGCCGTGGCGGAGCCGGAGGCACTTGCGTTTGCCTGGGCGGCTGCCGCCTCGTAGGCGGTGGTGTCCTCGATTTCGGTGTGCTCTGCCAGGTAGCGGTTGTACGCCCAGCCTGCGCCGCCGCCGACTACGGCGAGTGCGCCGAGGCCGCCTCCGATAAAGATACGGCGGGTGAGCTTCTTCTTGGCTAGCTTCTGCTCTGCTGCGGTTTGTGCGGCGGTTGCTTGTTCTGCCGCGGTCTGGATGGTCTGGTCAATGTTCTGAGTCATGTTCTGTTCGTTGTTCATGTCTCTAGAATGCCGGGCTATTCTCTGTGCCAGGCATGACTAAGCTGTGCAGAAGCTATGCATGCTTATTCATTTCAAACTTTTTTATTACTGCCTATGCTTTATTACCAGAAGATGCTATGCGCACCCATGTATAAACATGTGTATTGGCTTTGTGTTCCATCTAGCTAAGGAACCCCGCGGGTAACCCGCTCTCCCCCGCGCACGCGCCTGACTGCATCCATCAAATGAGGGCACGAAAAAACCGGCTGAGCACCCCGTGCGGGGTCTCAAGCCGGTTCATCGTCTATACAATACGCTCGGTCGATATGCACCGAATCAATCCGCGTATTCTTTATGCCTCATCCTCGTAGGACGCGTACTTTTCTGCGTATGCCGAGTAGTCGTCCTCGTCGTCATAGCGACGGCGGGACGAATCGGAGGACTTAGTTTTCTTCGCGCTGCTCAGCTCGCGCTCGAGTGCGCTGTAGTCGGTCTCGGGGCTGAAGTACTTCATCTCCCGAGCCTGCCTTGTTGCTTTAGCCTTCTGACGGCCGCGCCCCATGGCGTGACCCCCTCTTTCATCCTGTCCGAGGCGAACAGCGCGCGCGGCGCATCGCTCTCGGATCGTTCAACAGTCTTTACTACACTATAGAGTACCCTGTTTCAGCCCTGAATGTCTCGCTCAGCGGCACCTATTTTGCGTATCAAAGCACTTCTTCGCACCGGAACAACCGTTTTATTTTGCACCGGTAGCCTTTTATACCCCAGACGCCACATTCCCTAGATAACAACTCCCTAGATAACACGTAGCCCCGCACCGGACGTATCGCTACATCCGATGCGGGGCGAGTGTCTCTCCTACCGGCTCACTCACAAGACCGGGTTCGGAGAGGGTACCGTGCAGGTCATGACATCCCGCACGGAGCTTAGGGGGGCAGCTCCTACCGCTTAGCTTGCGGCAAGGGAACTACTAGCTTGCAGTAAAGGAGCTGCTAGCTTGCGGTGAAAGAACCGAGCGAGGTGGCGTTAGAAGCCAGGGTGGTGCTGGAGGCATCCACGCTATCGGTGGTGGTGTACACGGTGTAGCTCTCGCCCTTGGTGATCTTGGCACTGGAGACCAGGATCAGTGCGGTGCTGGAGTTAGTCACCTTGTAGTTCGCCACCACGTTACCGGAGGAGTCGGCAACCTGTACGGTGGTGCCTGCGCTCAGGCTCGATACGTTGCTGATCTTCACGTAGCCGCTGGTGGAGGAGGTTGCGGGCGCCTCGAACATGTCACCGGAGTTACCCGCGGTCACGGTCGCGCCGTTGAGCAGCAGGTCGCCGTTGGTGTCCAGGGAGGCGTTACCACCGGTGAAGGGACCGTTCACGATCAGGGTGCCGCCCGAGAGCGTTGCCGTGCCATTGGAGTCGATGCCGTCGCCGTTCGCATTCACGGTGACGGTACCGCCGGTGATGTTGATGGTTGCGTCGACCACCTCGAAGGTGCCGCCGCCACCGCCCATACCGCCGCCCATGCCACCACCAGCCGGGGGCTGGCCCGTGGTACCGGAACCCATGGAGCCGGAGGGAGCCTGACCGCCACCTGCGGGTGCCTGACCGCCCTGTGCCGCATTACCCTGTGCAGCTTGCTTGCTCTGGGTGGTCTGCGTGGTGGAAGTCGAAGCCGACTCGGTGCTGGTTGAGGTGGTGCTGGTGGTGCTGTACGAGGCGTTGATACCGTCATCCGAGCTGGTCACGTTCACGGTACCGTCCAGGATGTTGATGTACTGCGCCTCAATACCCTCGTTCGCCTGGGTAATGTTCAGGGTACCGCCGGAGATTTCCAGCACGCGCTCAGCCTTGAAGCCGTCATCACCTGCGGAGATGTTCACGGTACCGCCGCTCAGGCGTACCCAGCCGCGGTTGCCGTCGGTGTCATTGGTTGCCTTGATACCGTCCTGGCTTGCGGTCACGGTGACGGTGCCGTCCAGGATATCGACGTAGTCCTTACCCTTGATGCCGGTGTTTGCCGCGTTCACTTCCAGGGTGCCGGAGGCAATGACCAGGCCGTCAGTGGTGTGGATACCCTCTTCGTACTTACCTTCAACCTTCAGGGTACCTTCGCCCGCCAGGGTCAGGTCGCTCTTGGAGTAGATAGCCGCGTCGGGGCTGCCGCTGGCGGTATCGGAGTAGGAGGAGCCGTCAGAGACGGTGTTGGTGGTACCCGAGGCGGTGTAGATAACGACCTCGTCCGCCTTAACCACGTTGATTGCCGCACCGGTGGAGTTGGTGATGGTCGCGTTGTTCAGGATCAGGCGGACCATGTCGCTATCGGCCGCCTCAACCTTGATCTGGCCGCTGTAGGTGCCGGTGAGCTTGTAGTTACCCGCCTTGGTGATGGTGATGACGCCATCGCTGACGGTCACGCCGTCGGTCGCGGTCGGGTTCGAAAGATCGATAGTAACTTCGCTGGAGGAGTCCCAGGTGACGTCCTTCGCGGAGTAGTGGGTGTCCTCGGCGAGCTTTGCGCCGCTCTTCACGTCGGTGGAGAAGGTGTCTGCCACCTTCGAGGTGGTGTCCGAAGTGCTCGAAGCGGAGGTACCGGTTGCACTCGATGCGCTGGCATTCGATGCCGAGGTTGCCGAGCAGCCGGTCAACGCCAGGGCTGCCAGGAGGGTAATGGAGGTTGCGCTCTTAATCATATTGCTCTTTTTCACGGGTTTTCCTTTGTGTTTGGGTGACCACTCGCGTAGAGCCAGCGCCACAGGGGTAAGACGTATGTGAAATATGAATATGTGTGAGAGCGGTTATTGCCTGTGTGGGGCGAATAAAGCCGATGTTGTGCTTGGTTCGGGGGGTATAGATGAGGGGCTGGGGTGCGGGTAAGGTAGGTGCGCTACCCTACCCGCATATCCCAAATTGCCGTTTTAGCCAGATCGCTGTTTGAGCCAGATTGCCGTTTTAGGCGGCTGCGGAACGCTCGGTCAGCAGCTTCTGGTAATCCTCTTCGGTCATGTCATCCACGTTCAGGCGGGTGCCCTCAACCGGTTCCAGGTGCATCCAGTTCTTCAGGGTTTCTTCCCACTTGTTGCTTGCCAGCTGCGGGTTCAGCGCCGCCATACCGGTTGCAAACTTGGAAATCTTCGCGGGGGTGATGCCCGCATCCCAGAGGTGCTGGTCTGCCACGGAGGGCTCCACGCCGGACTTGGTTTCGATGATGACCGCGTTCGGCAGGCCGTAGGTGGTGCCGACCAGGTTGCCGTGGAAGTTGCGGTAGTTCACGCCCGCCATGAGGATGTTCTCGGACAGAGGAGTCCAGGTCAGGGCGTTATCTACGGTCATACGGGAGGCGACCGGGTTCTTCTCGCTCTGCGGCAGGAAGACCGTGGTACGGCGGTAGCCGGTGGTCAGGACCGCCTCCAGCTTGTGCACGGGGCCTGCGAGGATATCGCCGAGTGCTGCGGTGATGTACTCGTGGCCTTCCGCGGTGAGCTGATCGCGGTTCTCGAAGGTGTACGGGATACGCTTCTTGACGGTCATGTCCTGCTCACCGTCGGTCTTGACCTCCAGGAAGGTCAGCTCCGAGTCCAGGTAGCTACGGGTACGAATCTTGAAGGTGTCCTCGCGGCTGTAGGCTGCCGAGTGGTAGCTCTGCATCTGCGGGGTGTCGAAGTAGACCGAGTCGTAGGCGAAGTCGCGCTGGCCCTTGATTTCCATGACGGAGGCGTCTGCGTCGAGCGTGGAGAGTACCTTGGCGGCGGTTTCTGCGTCGACAATGTACTTGCGGTCCACACGGGTCTGCATGGCTGCCTTCTCGTTCATGGCTTCCAGGCTGATGCTCTTCCACTCTGCGGGGATGATGTTTGCGGCTACATTAGTCATGGGTCTTCGTCCTTCTGGGGTGCTGCCCCTGCGTTTTGGGCTGTGCGCTGGGGCGGCGTGTCGTGGGTATCGGAGATGTTTGTGCGGTTGGAGTGAATCGGAGGCTTTTATACCGGTTGGTCTTACTTGCCTACCGGGGTGCGCTGGAGCGGAACCATCCGGGTGTCCAGGGTGGTGTGCGCCTCGGCGGTGGGAACCTGAGGTGCTGCCGGGTAAGCCGCAGGAGCCTGCGATGCTACCGTCTGAGCGGCTACAGGCTGAGCCGCCTCCACTGCCGCGGGGGTGCCGCCCTCGGGGGTTTCCTTGGGCTGGTAGGTGACGGTGGCGCGGGTCAGGTTGTTCACCATATCCAGCTCGGTAACGCTGACCGAGGTGACGGTGTAACCCAGGCGAGCGCTCAGGTATGCCTTGAGCTCTTCCTCGTCGCTGATCGCACGATCGGCGGTAACGGTCTGAGTCTTTTCAGTAGAGACCGGGGCGCTGCGCGAGTCGAGGACCGCAATCAGGGCGACCAGGGTAGCCATCAGGGCGAAGGCAATGTACGCCGGGCTGATGTTCACACCTGCGATCATGCCGACCGAGAGGGCGACGAAGTAGTAGCCGACCTCGCGCTGGCTCAGGGCGGTGGAACGCAATCGGATAATCGACAGGACACCGAAGAGGCCCATGCCCATGGCGGATGCGTTCGATCCGGCGGATACCAGCGCCACCGAGACCGTGAAGATGCCGGCGTTGATGACCGCGTAGGAAATCATCAGTTCGCGGTTGCGGTGCCGCACCATGTAGAGGGTGCAGAGGGCTGCGATGGCTATGGCATCGGCAATCGCCATGGTCAGAATAGTCATTGGGTGCTCCAGATATCGTGTCGTGATGTTCGCTTAGCTCTAGCTGTCTGTTCATCAGCTTCGGGCTGTGCGTTCTTTGTAGTATCTAGATTCCCGTGCAAGCCTGTGTTTACCCTGTGCTCGCCTTAACTTATAGATAAGTGTTATATGTCTCTAATAAATACCCTTATCGTGGCGCTATTCAATCGTAATTTTTCTCTTTTCTCGCGTCCTTGACGGAGCATCCCACAGCTTCAAAAAGCACAAAAAAATGGGCCCCCTCCGATATGGAGGGAGCCCATAAAAGTAGCTAAAAACTTAGCGACTAGGCGTTATTATGCCTTCTTGCGCATACGGGTTGCCACGATGGTCGCGCCACCAGCACCCAGAGCAATCAGACCCAGACCAGCAGCGGTCATCGCATCGGATGCACCGGTCTTAGCCAGAGAAGAAGAGCTCTTAGAGGATGCGTTAGTAGCATTCTCGTAGTCAACCGGCCATTCGCAACCGATGCCGTCGTGGTCAGCATCGAACTTCTCGCGGAAGTCCGGGTGATCCTTGCTAATCGGTGCCAGGCCTGCAGCCTCAACGTCGGCGCAGTTCTGGAAACGGTGGCTCTCGGTAGCGTTACCAGAGTTCTGACCAGCGGAGAGGTTGTTAATAGAGGTCTGACCGCCAGAGTTCTGACCACCGTTGTTCTGGCTATCTACAGAGTTAGAGTTCTCGTAGTCAGCGGGCTGCTCGCAGCCAACGCCGTCACCATCAGCGTCGAACTTCTCGCGGAAGTCCGGGTGACCCTTGCGGATCGGTGCTTCACCTGCAGCCTCAACGTCGGCGCAGTTCTGGAAGCGGAAGTTCTCTGCAGGCTGGGGAGCCGCGTTCTCGTCAGCAGGCTTGGAGGATTCCTCAGCAGGTGCAGAGGTCTCTTCAGCAGGCTTGGGAGCCTCGGTGGTCGGCTCAGCGGTTGCGTCCTTGGACGGCTCGGGAGTGGAATCCTGGGTGGGTTCCGGAGTCGGGTCCTGAGAAGGAGCGGGAGTCGAGTCCTCGGTGGGAGCCGGTGCAGGCTGCTCTGCAACCTTAATGGTCACGGTAGCTGCCTTACCGCCGCGGGGAACGTCGCCGTCCTTCAGGGAGCCGGAGAGCAGGTAAATGTCAACGGAAACGCTACCGTGCAGCTCTTCCTGCCAGGGGATGGTAACGGAGAAGTTGCCAGCCGCGTCAGCATGGATTTCCAGGTAGTCCTGGCCGTTAATCTTAACAGCACCCTTATTCAGCTTCAGCGCCAGAACGGAACCGGAGGTGCCGTCAGCGGTCTTGAAGCCCTCGCCGCCAATGTTCAGGTCCTGACCCTCAACCCATACGTCGGGGGCAAGGAACTGCGCGGAGTCTGCGTAGGTGTGAACGGTCTGAGGCGCGCCTTCAACAGCGAAGGTTGCGGGGACGGAAGTAGCAATGAGGCCACAGCCAATGAGGGCGGTGGCACCGATGCGTGCGATGTTGTTTCGAATGTTCATGCCCCCCATTCTAACGAGCGAAGCTTGGGATACCGGCTCCCAAGACGCCAATTTCCCATGACCTGACTCACAAAACATATTTTTCTTGAAGGTTTATTGAAGGCATGGTTGAACTATAGAGACCTTTTGCACCGCCGTGCACCCCTAAAGTCTCAATCTAACCTTGAAGAAACTAACAAGTACACGCACCACCCTACCGACACAACACGCCAACAAAAACCACCCCGTTAAACGCAAGAATCCCCTCCGCCCAAACGCTCAAAAGCATTCAGGAGAGGGGACTCTCACGCACCGCACCGGGCGGTGACGATAGTTTTAGGAGTTCTTGCGGTTACGCACAGCGGTCACGCCAGCAACACCCAGACCCAGAGCTACCAGGCCCAGACCAGCAATGGTGAAGGCGTTGGAAGCACCGGTGTTCGCCAGGGAAGAGCGCTGAGCGCGGCTGGAGGTGTAGTTGCTCGAAGAGGAGGAGCCACCACCCAGGTTATCCAGGCCGCCGGAGTTGCGGGAAGAAGAACCCGAGGAAATATTGGAAGAGGAACCGTCCGTCACCTCGCTGTTGATAACCTCGCAGCCCAGGCCGTTACCGTCATTGTCGAACTTCTTACGGAAGTCCGGGTGGCTTTCGTGAATGGGCGCCAGGCCAGCAGCCGCAACCTCTGCACAGTTCGCGAAGCGAGTGCTCTCAGCCGAAGCGGTCACCTGCTCGGTAGCGGAGGTAGAATCACCCAGCTGATCCTTCGCCTCGTTCGCAACGGATACGCTCTGCTCAGTAGTGGCCGAAGCGGAAGCCGATGCGGAAGCAGAAGCCGAAGCAGACGGAGTCGCAACCGCAGAAGCGGAAGCCGACGCGGTAGCCGAGGGGCTCACCGAGGTTGCCGGGCGGTCCTTAATCTCAGCATCCACGGAGGCAACAACCTCATCAGCGGCAGTAGCCGATGCCGAGGGAGTAGCGGAGGGCGCAACAGAAGCGGAGGGGGTAGCCACCACGGAAGCCGATGCGCTCGCGGTCGCCGAAGGGCTCACCGAAGCGGTAGCGGAGGGGGTGGACTCCTGAACGGAACGAGCCTCAATCTTCACGGTCGCAGCCTTGCCGCCGCGAGCGGTGTCATTGTCCTTCAGGGAGCCGGAGAGCAGGTAGACGTCCACGGAGATGCGGTTCTCCAGGTCGTCCTGCCAGGGAATGGAGACGGAGAAGTTGCCCTTCTCGTCAGCCTTAACTTCCAGGTAGTCCTTGCCGTCAATCTTGACGGTGCCCTTGTTCAGCTTAATGGCGATAACGGAGCCGGAGGTGCCGTCCTGAGTCAGGAAGCCTTCACCGGCAATCTTCAGGGTTTCACCCTTGTACCAGACCTCAGAAATGTGGGAAGTAGCCTTGTCGGAGTAGACGTGAGTGACGGACTCTTCACCGTTCTGAGCGAAAGTTGCGGGGATTGCGGTGACCACCAGGCCGCAGCCAATCAGGGCGGTGGCACCGAAGCGAGTGATAGTGTGTCGAATGTCCATCCCATCATTTTATCCCCGCGCTCTGGGTGTATCCGCCTGTCCAGGGGCTATTTGCAATGACTTGCAACACAAAATAGCACTTTCGTGCAGTTAACGACGGGCCAGCTACGGGTCAGTGCACACGCGACAAAATTCGCCGGGTGCCAGTGCTACCTAGTCGTGCCAGCGCTACCTAGTCGTCAATCTCGTCAAGCATGAGCTCAAGCGCCTCACCCACGCCGCTGCGCCACAGGTAGGTCGCCTTCGCATCCGCACGGCCCGGACCACCGTTAATGACGGCAACCGGTTTGCCGGCGCGCAGAGCCTCCAACACAATCTTGTAGCTGCTCATCACCGCCACCGAAGAGCCGACCACCAGCAGCGCCGAGCACTCGGCGAGCATGGCGTCCTTGCGCGCCTTACGCTCGGCGGGCACGGATTCGCCAAAGTACACCACGTCCGGCTTGAGGCGGGTCGAACCGCAATTCAAGCAGGGCACCATCTGAAAGTCGCGGATGTAGCGGTCGTCCAGTTCCACGTCACCGTCGGGGTTCACGCGCAGGTCACGGCCTTCCAAGCGGTCCAGGTAGCCGGGGTTCGCGGCATCCAGGCGCGCATCCAAGCTCTCGCGGCCCTCATCTCGCCCGCAGTCCAGGCAGACGATGCGCGATAGGTCGCCATGCAGGGCCAGCAGATTAGAACTCCCGGCGCGGGCGTGCAGGCCGTCCACGTTCTGCGTGATGACGCCACTGATAGCACCCAACTGCTCCAGCTCAGCGAGCGCATAGTGGGCGCGGTTCGGTTCGGCGCGGCGCATGCGGCGCCAACCTACGTAGGAGCGCGCCCAGTAGCGTTGGCGGGCGGCGTCATCGTAGCGGAATTCCTGGTATGTCATGGGTCGGTGATCGTGCAGGGATCCGCCGGGGCCACGGTAGTCGGGGATGCCGGATTCGGTGCTCACGCCGGCACCGGTGAGCACGAGAACCTTACCCGCCTTGAGCAGGCGCGCGATACCTTCGGCAGCGTACTCCTCATCGTGCGGGGTGGCGTTCTCGGAGACAACTCGCTGAATGGAGCGAATCGCGGCACGGTGCACGGAGGCGATTTCTTCGCGCTGTTCACCGGCTGCGGCGAAGTTCTGTTGATCAGTCCAGCGGTCCATTCTTCTCCTCAATGCTCTGTGCTCTCGTACGTTGTTCTCGTACGTTAAAGGGCTGTGGAGCACCCCCATTTCGAGGGTACCCCACAGCCTATTTCTTATGGTTTCGAACTGGCAAACTCAGCCACAGGCTAAGTCCGCCCAGCAAGCCGGTTTAGTCCTCAGCCTTCTGCTCACGCTCGGAGGTCACCGACAGGCCGTCGCTGGCAACGTCCGGGTTCACATCCACGGTCACGGTGTCGCCGTCGTGGATGGCACCGGAGAGGATGCCGCGAGCCAGGCGGTCGCCAATCTCGCGCTGAACCAGGCGGCGCAGCGGGCGGGCACCGAATGCCGGGTCGTAGCCGGTCTTGCCCAGCCACTCCAGGGCTGCCTCGGTGACGTTCAGGGTGAGGCGGCGGTCCTCCAGGCGCTTAGCCATGCTCTTGACCTGCAGGCCCACAATCTGGCCCAGGTTCTCAGCCGACAGGGGCTGGAACATGATGATGTCGTCCAGACGGTTGAGGAACTCGGGGCGGAATGCCTGGTGCACAACCTCCATAGCCTTCTCGGAGCGCTCCTCGAAGGGCAGGTCCTGGTTGACCAGGTACTGCGAGCCGAGGTTCGAGGTCAGAATCAGGATGACGTTGCGGAAGTCCACGGTGCGGCCCTGACCGTCGGTCAGGCGGCCGTCATCGAGCACCTGCAACAGGATGTCGAAGACCTCGGGGTGTGCCTTCTCGACCTCGTCGAGCAGGACCACCGAGTAGGGGCGACGGCGTACAGCCTCGGTCAGCTGACCGCCCTCTTCGTGGCCGACGTATCCGGGAGGAGCACCGACCAGGCGAGAAACGGTGTGCTTCTCGGAGTACTCGCTCATGTCGATACGCACCAGGGCGCGCTCGTCATCAAACTGGAACTCAGCCAGTGCCTTAGCCAGCTCGGTCTTACCAACACCGGTCGGGCCCAGGAACAGGAAGGAACCAATCGGGCGGTTCGGGTCGGAAATACCGGCGCGAGCACGGCGCACAGCGTCAGCGACAGCTACCACTGCGTCTTCCTGACCGATGAGGCGGGCACCGATGCGCTTCTCCATTTCGAGCAGCTTCTCAGACTCACCCTGCATCATGCGGCCTGCGGGAATGCCGGTCCAGGAGGAAATCACCTCGGCGATATCGTCCGCAGTGACCTCTTCGGAAACCATGGACTCGCTCTTAGCGGTGTCCTCGGCGCGCTGTGCTTCCTCCAGCTCAGCCTGCTTTGCCGGAATCTCACCGTACAGCAGGCGGGATGCCTCGGCGAGGTTACCCTCGCGCTGTGCAACCTCTGCGCGGGAACGCAGCTCATCAATCTGGGTCTTGATGTCACCCACGCGGTTCAGGCTAGCCTTCTCAGCCTCCCAACGGGCGTTGAGGGCGTCGAGCTCTTCCTTCTTGTCCGCCATATCCTTGCGCAAGGCCTCCAGACGCTCAACCGATGCGGGATCGGTCTCGTCGGCAAGAGCCAGCTCCTCCATGGTGAGGCGGTCCACGGCGCGGCGCAGCTGGTCAATTTCCTCCGGGGCGGAGTCAATTTCCATGCGCAGGCGGGATGCTGCCTCATCGATCAGGTCAATTGCCTTGTCCGGCAGCTGACGGGAAGGAATGTAGCGGTTGGACAGGGTTGCTGCGGCAACCAGTGCGGAGTCAGCAATCTGCACCTTGTGGTGTGCCTCGTAACGCTCCTTCAGGCCACGCAGAATACCGATGGTGTCCTCGACGCTGGGCTCGCCCACGTACACCTGCTGGAAGCGGCGCTCCAGGGCGGGATCCTTCTCGATGTTCTCGCGGTACTCATCCAGGGTGGTGGCACCAATCAGGCGCAACTCACCACGGGCAAGCATGGGCTTGAGCATGTTGCCAGCATCCATGGAACCCTCGGATGCACCAGCACCAACAACGGTGTGAATCTCGTCGATGAAGGTCACAATCTGACCCTCGGACTTCTTGATTTCTTCGAGGACTGCCTTCAGGCGCTCCTCGAACTCGCCGCGGTACTTAGCACCTGCGACCATGGAGCCCAGGTCCAGGCTAATCAGGGTCTTGCCGCGCAGGGATTCGGGCACGTCGCCGGAAACCATACGCTGTGCCAGGCCCTCAACCACGGCGGTCTTACCGACGCCGGGCTCACCAATCAGCACGGGGTTGTTCTTGGTGCGGCGGGAGAGCACCTGCACCACGCGGCGGATCTCGGAGTCACGGCCGATGACCGGGTCAAGCTTGCCCGCACGGGCAATGGCGGTCAGGTCGGTGCCGTACTTCTCGAGGGCCTGGAAGGTGCCTTCGGGGTCGGGGGTATCCACGGTGCGGTCTCCTCGGACGTTGGGGATGGTCTGTGCGATGAGGTCTGCGGTAGCACCGAGCTTGTGCATGGCGGTCGCAGTGCTATCGGTTCCGCTGGCGATGCCCAGCAGAATCATTTCGGTGGAGACGTAGGTGTCTCCGAAGCCCTGAGCGCGGGTCTGCGCAGCCTGCAGGGCGGAGAGTGCGGAACGGCTGAAAGAGGCGTTCTGCACGGAGGCGCCGGACGCCTTGGGCAGCTTCTTGATTTCTGCGGAAGCCGCCTCTGAGATGGCATCTACATCCAGGCCTGCGGCCTTGAGCACGGAGACTGCGATGCCTTCGCGCTGGTCCATGAGGGCCTTGAGGATGTGTGCGGTTTCAATAGTGGGGTTACCCGCCGTTTGCGCATTGGTGTTAGCGGCGGAGATAACTTCTTGACTCTTGGTCGTGAACTTAATATCCATGATGTCCTTTCGTATCGTGCTTTCAGGGGCCTATCCTACGTCCCCTCGCATTACATAACTTGAGTCTACTCCACTCAACTATGTTTCGCAAGGGGTTTTCAAAAAATTTTGTCCACTTTTTCGTTTTTCACCCCGCACTGCTCTGAGCCCTAGCCAAAACCCCACTTGAAAAAGCCTCAACCGAAAGCCCCCAGTCGAAACCGCATTGTTATACTGACCGAATTGGACGCTTGCATGCTCCCACAACAACTACAGCCCAAGTTGGGAGCTCACATGAAAATACTGGTTCTCGGCGCAACCGGCCGCACCGGTCACCTCTTCACCCAAAAAGCCCTAGATGAGGGGCACGTGGTCACCGCCTACGTGCGCAACCCCGATAAGGCGCGCATACTTTTGGGAACCCACCCGAACCTCACCATCACCCCCGGTACCTTGGACGATGCCGAGCAGCTCGCCGCAGCATCCTCCGGGCAGGACGTCATGGTCAGCATCCTGGGACAGAAAGCCTCGATTCGAGAGTTCCTTCACAGCACGTTCCTGCAGGAGCGCCTGCCGCTCATCATGCAGACGGTCACGGGCGCAGGCGTGAAGCACTGCATTCTGCTGAGCGCCTACGGCGTGGGTGATACGGTACGGACCGCGTCCCTGCCCATGCGACTGGTCTGCAAGGTCATCATGCGCGGCATTTTTACCGACAAGGTTAAGGCGGACGCCCTGGTCGCCGAATATCAGCCGTATATTTCGCGTGCTCATCCGGGCAGGCTGACCGATAAGCCCGGTAAGGGCGGGGTGAAGGTATTTGACATGGCGAGCGTCGAGCGAACTCCGGGCATCCCCACGATTGCCCGTGAAGACGTTGCCGATGCACTGCTCACTATCGCCAAGAACCCTCAGAATGCGGGCACAGATTTTTTGGTGACGACTGGGGACGTTGCCCTACACTCGCCCCAGAAATAAACCGGTAGGCTTAATGACATGACGACTACGAACACCTTCCCCGCCGCCATTCTCTTCGACCACGACGGAACCCTCGTCGATACTGAACCCGTATGGGCTGCCGCAAAGGTTGCTCTCACCGCAGAATTTGGCGGCACCTGGACCGAGCAGGACACCCTCGATTGCCTGGGCCTGTCCATGCAGTTCACCCTGGATCGTCTGCGCGAGCGCGGCGTGAACCTGCCGGACGAGGAGATTAACGATCGACTGGTGGCGAAGGTGCGCGAGGCCCTGGCGCAGCAGCCGGTCGAGTTCCTTCCCGGCATTGAGCGTTTCCTCTCGGAGGTTCACGATGCACAGATTCCGGCCGCCATCGTCACGAACGCCACCACCTCCGTGGCTCGCCGCACCGCGACCGCGGCACCCGAGGGCACGTTCTCGGTGGTTATTGGCAACGATGAGACCACTAACCCCAAGCCGGACCCGCAGCCCTATCTTTTGGCGGCGGAGCGTCTTGGTGTTGATCCGACTCAGTGCGTGGCTCTTGAGGATTCCCCTTCGGGCGTGCGCAGCGCAACCGCGGCGGGCATGCGTGTCATTGTTGTGCCGGGCGAGCTGGAGGTTCCGGCGGAGCTGGGCACCGTGCGCCTCAAACATGAGGAGCTGACTCTGGAGGCGGTTCGCGCGCTGGCGTAACCGCGTAGTTTGCGGATTGAAAGCTCTATAGAAAACTGAATACGCTTCACCAATAAAGGGTGGGATGCACGAGATGAGATACCGCGCATCCCACCCTTTGTGCATGCCTGGATAGGGAGCTATGCGGGCTTTTGGGCGCGGCGCGACACGCAGATGACAATTTATTAAGAATTACTCAGAATAACCTTGACACTGGTTCCTTAAAATGATTTACTCATAATAACGATTCGGTGGGGCACACAAACCCCACCGAACCAAAAACATCACAGCATCAAGAAGGAGACCATCATGGCATTCGCAAACTACACCGCACCCGGCCTGACCCTCGAAGAAGGCAAGGGCATTTCTGAGGTTCTCCAGGCACGTCTGCACGACCTGAACGACCTGCACCTGCTGCTGAAGCACGCTCACTGGAACGTGACCGGCCCCGGCTTCATCGCCGTTCACGAAATGATTGACCCCCAGGTCGACACCGTTCGCGAGTTCGTCGACGCTATCGCAGAGCGTATGGCAACCCTGGGTGCAACCCCCAACGGTCTGGCTGGCGCACTGGTCGCACAGCGCACCGTCGAGGACTACCCCGTCGGCCGCGCACGCGTTGCCGACCACCTGCAGGCTCTGAACGACGTGTACACCCGCGTGATCGAGGATCACCGCAAGGCTATTGCTTTTGCCGGTGAGTCCGACCCCATCACCGAGGATCTGCTGATTGGCCAGACCGCTGAGCTGGAGAAGTTCCAGTGGTTCATCCGCGCGTTCCTGGAGAACGGCGAAGGCAACATCTAAGCCGCAACTATCTAAGTCGTAGCATCTAAACTGCTGCCCACTCGGGCGGCAAGCCGTATAGACGCTAGATTTTAGAGTCACGAACCGGGCGGGTGCACTCTCCTTTACGGAGGGTGCACCCGCCCGGCTTTTTATGCGCCAAATCTACCTCTACCCACGCACCGCTCAATCTTTTACTCCTCGTCCGCTCGGCATCACAAAGTACGTTGAGGCGAACTTTAACACCGGGTTAGGCCGTCCTAGATTTTCTGTCCGGAGTGCTCTAGAGTGGTTCACTGGTCAACACAGAACACGCAGATCGAACGCATGATTGAGCGCCCGGGAGCTGCCCGGAGCGCCCCGCACCAGCGGAAAGAGAGATATGAGCACGCACGCACCCTACGAGCACAGCGAAGAGACCGAGATGCTCCAAGGCGAGCACCAGCCGACCCGCCACAGCGCGGTCACCGACCCTACACCCGCGCAGATTAAGCGTTGGCGCCGCTACCTGGCTGATGAAGAGTCGGAGGCGCGTATCTACCGCTACCTGGCGCGCCGCGCCGAGGGCACCGACCGCGAGATTCTGCTGCAGGTTGCGGAGGCGGAGAAGCGCCACCAGCAGCACTGGCGCGATATGCTCGGTGAGCATGCTGACGTGCACGTGCGACCCTCTCTGCAGTCCCTGCTTCTGCAGTTCTTGGCGAAGAACTTCGGTTCGGTGTTTATTCTGGCGATGGCACAGCGCGCGGAGTCCCGCTCCCCTTACGCTGAGGACCCCGACGCAACCGAGGAAATGGCGGCTGACGAGGCGATTCACGAGGAGATTATTCGCGCCCTGGCGACCAGCGGCCGCGAGAAGCTCTCGGGCAACTTCCGCGCGGCGGTCTTCGGCGCTAACGACGGCCTGGTCTCGAACCTGGCGCTGATTATGGGTATTACCGCCTCGGGCGCGTCCAGCTCGATGGTTCTGCTGTCGGGTATTGCGGGCCTGCTGGCTGGTGCGCTGTCGATGGCTGCGGGTGAGTTCGTGTCGGTGCGTTCTCAGCGTGAGCTGCTGGATGCGTCCCAGCCGACTCAGGTGACCCTGCGTGTTGCCCACGATTTGGATTTGGATTCGAACGAGCTGGAGCTCATTTACCGTGCCCGCGGCATGGATCCGGAGGCGGCGCATCACCGTGCGATGGAGCGTTTCGGCTACCTGGATTGTGACTGTGACCCGTCGCTATCGCATCGTGCGGATGAGGAGCGTGAGGAGAACGTGGCTTTGGGTACCGATATTGGTGCCGCGGCAGCGTCGTTTGCGTTCTTTGCTTCGGGTGCGCTGATTCCGATTCTGCCTTATATTTTTGGCTTCTCGGGTGTGTTCGCGATGGTGCTGTCCCTGCTGTTCGTGGGTGCGGCTCTGGGCTTCACCGGCGGTGTGGTGGGTCTGCTCTCGGGTGCGTCCCCGCTCAAGCGCGGTATCCGTCAGATTCTGATTGGCTTCGGTGCGGCGTTCGTGACCTACCTGCTGGGTCTGGCGTTCGGCACGACGGTCGGCTAGCCGTAACCCATAAATAAGCTTTAGACAAGCGTATATAGCCGCTTAGGTATGCCCCGCACTCCCCCTATGAGTGCCGTATCCCGAGCATACGGAAAACCCCGGCAGATGAGTTGAACTCATCCGCCGGGGGTTTCTGTATGCCTTTACTCGAAGCTCTTACGGGTTAGCCCGATTACGGGTTAATCTGCGCGGTGGTTGCCTGACCGCTGACGCTTTCCGAACCGCTTGCGCCGTTGCCCGAGTAGGTCAGGTTAGCAACCTGCACGGTCGAGGTCTGCTTGTACGAGACCCAGCCGTCATTTGCGGGGAAGCGCAGCTGCGCCGGCATGAAGTTGGTCTGGCTGTAGTACTTGGTGCCGGACTGCTTCATGGTGTACGCCTTGCTGGTGGTGTAGACGATACGACCCTTGAAGGTGTAGGTGCCGTCAGAGTTCTGGGTGATGGTCGGAACCTCTGCGGTCCAGGTGCCGGCGGTCTGTGCGACGGACAGGTACTTTGCCTGGCCTGCGGAGGCGACCAGTTCGGTGGTCTTACCGGTCAGCTTGCGACCGGAGGGGGCCCATGCCTGGCCGTTGATCTTACCGAGCTTAAGGAGCGACTGGGCGCTGGCGGAGACGGTGTACTCAACCTCGGTCACGAAGGTTGCGCCCGCCGCGAGGGTGACGCTGCTTCCGGGGATGTAGCCGGTGCCGGTTGCGGTGTCCTTGGTCGGCACGGACCACCAGAAGCCGCTGGAGGACATGTACGCGCCGTTTGCGCCGGTCTGGGAGTTGGTGACGGGGGTGAACTTACCTTCGCCGTTGACGTAGGTTGCGCTCTTGGGCTTGGAGGTTGCGTCGTCCCAGTTGATGTCGGAGTCCGGAACGGTGGAGGCGGTGAAGTGCGCCTCGGGGGTTGCCGGGTTGATGGTACCGGTGTTATTGGAGGAGGCGTAGCCGACGTAGCCGCCGTTGTTCTGCACGCTGACGTACACGCCGTACTGCACGCCGGGGGTTTCCTTGGATGCGGCGTAGGCGGGTACTGCTGCGGAGGCTGCAACGACGGGTGCGGACCAGACGCCTGCCTTGGCGACGGCGCGGCGAGAGATGGGCTGGGTCATGAGTGTGGTGATCTCCTGTGAGTGTTTGGTGTTTCTTGGAGCCGCTCAGAATGATTCTGACTAGGCTCAATGTCCTCCAGTATACAAAGGTTCTGGTCGTACTTACATCTTTTTGTGGCACTATGTGCACAATCTTACTTTCTAGTGCAATATTTGCGGGCGGTAGCGGGGCGTTAAAAGCACAGATGCCGGTAGTCTCAATGACTACCGGCATCTGCCGCGTTTTTATGCTGTTTACTTCGCTGCGAAGATTTCGCGCATCAGGTTTGCAGCCTCGGAGGGGGTCTTACCGACCTTCACGCCTGCTGCTTCCAGAGCTTCCTTCTTCGCCTGAGCGGTACCGGAAGAACCGGAGACAATAGCGCCTGCGTGGCCCATGGTCTTACCCTCAGGAGCGGTGAAGCCTGCAATGTAACCGACGACGGGCTTAGTCACGTTTGCCTTGATGTACTCAGCGGCACGCTCCTCAGCGTCACCACCAATCTCACCAATCATGACGATTGCCTCGGTCTCGGGGTCAGCCTCGAAGGCTTCCAGAGCGTCGATGTGGGTGGTGCCGATAATGGGGTCGCCACCAATACCAATAGCGGTGGTGAAACCAATGTCGGACAGTTCGTACATCAGCTGGTAGGTCAGGGTACCGGACTTGGAAACCAGACCGATCTTGCCCTTGCCGGTGATGTTCGCCGGGATAATGCCGACCAGGCACTCCTCGGGGGAGATAATGCCGGGGCAGTTGGGGCCGATGATGCGGGTGATCTGCTTGCCGTTCTCGTCCACGGATGCCTTAGCAGCTGCCCAGAACTCTGCGGAGTCCTGAACCGGAACGCCCTCGGTGATGACGACGACGAGGCCGATCTTAGCCTCGATAGCCTCGAGAACTGCTGCCTTGGTGAAGGCCGGGGGAACGAAGACGATGGAGACGTTCGCGCCGGTCTTCTCCATAGCCTCAGCTACGGAACCGTACACGTTCAGCTCGATGTCCGAGCCGTCCTTCGCCTTGTGGGTGACGGTGGTGCCAGCCTTGCGAGCGTTCACGCCGCCCACAATGTTGGTGCCTGCTGCGAGCATGCGTGCGGTGTGCTTGGTACCCTCGCCACCGGTGATGCCCTGAACGATGACCTTGGAGTCCTTGTTCACAAAGATAGACATATTACTTCCTTGAAATCCTTTGCTGGCGATTACGCCTTGTGAGCGAGCTCTGCTGCCTTGTCAGCGCCGGAGTCCATGGTCTCAGCCAGAACAACCAGCGGGTGGTTCGCCTCGGAGAGGATGCGGCGACCCTCAGCAACATTGTTGCCGTCCAGGCGCACAACCAGGGGCTTGGTTGCTGCGTCGCCCAGAATCTCCAGAGCCTTCACAATACCGTCTGCCACTGCGTCACATGCGGTGATGCCGCCGAAGACGTTCACGAAAACGCTCTTGACCTGCTCGTCGCCCAGAATGATTTCCAGGCCAGCAGCCATAACCTCAGCGGACGCGCCGCCACCAATATCAAGGAAGTTTGCGGGCTTGACGTTGCCGTGGTTCTCACCAGCGTATGCAACGACGTCCAGGGTGGACATAACCAGACCTGCACCGTTACCAACGATGCCGACCTCGCCGTCCAGCTTCACGTAGTTCAGGTCGAACTGCTTTGCCTTAGCTTCCAGCGGGTTCTCAGCGGACTTGTCCACGAGAGCCTCGTGCTCGGGCTGGCGGAATTCTGCATTGTCGTCCAGGGAGACCTTGCCGTCCAGGGCGAGGATGGTGCCCTCGGGGGTCAGAACGAGGGGGTTAACCTCAACCAGGGTTGCGTCTTCCTTGGTGTAGACTTCGCCCAGCTTGACGAGAACGGGAACAACCTTCTCCTGCAGTTCTGCGGAGAAACCTGCTGCCTTAGCAATTTCTTCAGCCTTAGCCTGGTCCAGGCCGACCAGCGGGTCAACCTCGATCTTTGCCAGTGCCTCGGGGCGCTCAGCAGCGAGCTGCTCAATTTCCATACCGCCTTCTACCGAGCACATTGCCAGGTAGGAGCGGTTTGCACGGTCCAGCAGGAGGGAGAAGTAGTATTCTTCGGCGATGTCTGCGCCGTCAGCGACCAGCACGCGGTGAACGGTGTGGCCCTTGATGTCCATGCCGAGAATTGCCTTAGCGTGCTCGTAAGCTTCTTCGGGGGACTTTGCGAGCTTAACGCCGCCAGCCTTACCGCGGCCGCCGGTCTTAACCTGAGCCTTGATGACGGTCAGGCCGCCAATTTCCTCAGCTGCTGCCTTTGCTTCTTCAGGGGTGGTCGCAACAATGCCCTTGAGCACGGGTACGCCGTGCTTTGCGAAGAGATCGCGCGCCTGGTATTCGAAAAGGTCCACAGGTGTCCTTCTTCTTCGAAGTGGTGCCGAGTACTGGTGCACTCGGCCTGGTCATTAGAGGAGGTTCCCCCATGCGGCCGGTACGGTGCGATAGGGGTCTCTCGCACCCGGCGCACACGCATCATTGACGCGGGGAATTTCTCTCGTCTCTACTCTATCGGATTCGGCGTGAGCTCGCACTCACAGAGCCCCAAATCTGAGATTTTAGCGACTCAGCTCACACATATTTTGGGTACGTTTTACCCAAAGGTTGCGTACCGGGTAACTAACCCGAGCACGCGGCGCCCCATCCGCCGCGAAATACCGGCGAAAATGCGGCGTTTACCGCCGTGCTCTGCAAAGCCCCGGCCACCTTCTCAGCAGGCGGACAACACGCCCGATACAGCACATAAAAGAGGGGCGGGTACCCTCAGGTACCCGCCCCTCCATCGGCGTTATTAGGTTCTCACGCCTGACGTGTTAGCTCACCTTCTCCAGCGGCGCGTAACGCAGCAGCAGACGCTTCTCTTCCGAACCGAAGCGAACCTTCGCCACGGTCTTATCGCCGCGACCCTCAACGGCGAGCACGCGACCCTCACCGAACTTGGTGTGGCGCACGGTATCGCCAACCGCCAGAGTCGGGATTTCCTTGCTCTGGTGCACGCGGGAACGGTTCGTCACCTTCGAGGTGGCCGCCGCCAGCCCGTAGCTTGCCGAGCCGTTAATATCCGCGGTGGACGGCTCGGAGCGGCGTGCGGGGCGAGACTCGTAGGGGTCGTATGAGCCGCGCGAGCCACCGGAACTGTACCCGCTCGAGCCATAACCACCCGAGCCATAGCCGCCCGAGTAGCCGCCGGAACCGTAGCCGGAACGAGAACCGCCCGAATAGCCGCCACCGTACGAGTTCCCGTATAAGCTGCCGCCATAGGAACTGCCGCGAGCGCCATACGCACCCATACCGGAGGCACCAAAGCCCGAAAAACCGGCGGTGCGCTTCCACTCGATGAGCTCCTCCGGAATCTCCTCCAGGAAGGGCGAGGGCGGGTTGAACTGGCTCTTACCCCACATGGTGCGGGTTTCCGAGCGGGTCAGGTACAGGCGCTCCATGGCGCGGGTCAGACCCACGTACGCCAGGCGGCGTTCCTCGCTCATTTCCTTCTCGTCGGTCAGGGCACGCTGATGCGGGAACAGGCCGTGCTCCATGCCGGTCAGGAACACCACGGGGAACTCCAGGCCCTTGGCGGTGTGCAGGGTCATGAGGGTGACCATGCCCTGCGCCTTCGCCTCGGCGGCTTCGGCGGCAATCTGTGCGGCGGAGGCGTTCTCACCCTCCGCACTGGCGGGGCGGTTCGGGATTGAGTCGGCATCAGCGACCAGAGCCACGTGTTCAAGGAACTGCTCCAGGTCGGCGCCGGGGTTCTCGGTCTCGAACTCGACCATGGCGTCAAGCAGCTCGGAGAGGTTCTCCACGCGCGATTCGTCCTGAATGTCCTTGGAGGCGCGCAGAGCCGCCAGGTACCCGGTCTGCTCCAGGACCGCTTCCAGGCAGGTTGCGGCGGGTTCGGTGCGGGCAATCTGCGCCAGGTCGTCCATGAGGCGCACGAACTCGGCGTACTTCTTGACCGCAGCGGCCCCCAGGCCGGGGATGTAGGCTGCCTGGCGTGCGGCGGCGTAGAAGGAGATGCGGTTCGCACTCGCGTACTCCGCCACCACGGACTCAGACTTGGCACCGATACCGCGCTTGGGTTCGTTGAGGATACGGCGCACGTTCACGTCGTCATCGGGGTTGCTCAGGGCGCGCAGGTACGCCAGGGCGTCCTTGATTTCCTTACGCTCGTAGAAGCGGGTACCGCCGACCACGCGGTAGGGCAGGCCGGCACGCATGAGCATGTCCTCGAGGGTTCGGGACTGCGCGTTGGTGCGGTAGAAGATTGCGACGTCACCGGGCTGCACGCCGTGCTCATCGGCAAGACGGTCAATTTCGCGGGTGATGTAGCGTGCCTCGGCGTGCTCGGATTCGGCGACGTAACCGATGATCTTCGCACCCGCACCGGAGGCGGTCCACAGCTTCTTGGGGCGACGGTCGGGGTTGCGTTCGATGACCGCGTTCGCCGCGGAGAGGATGTTCTGTGTGGAACGGTAGTTCTGCTCCAGCAGGATCGTGTGGGCGTTCGGGTAGTCCTTCTCAAAGTCTGTAATATTGCGGATATCCGCGCCGCGGAAGGCGTAGATGGACTGGTCGGAGTCACCCACCACGGTCAGCTCGGCGGGGGGCACGGCGTCCGGGTAGGGGCCGCGGTCCGCCGGTGCCTTCGTGTGGGCGCCGACCAGTTCACGCACCAGCTGGTACTGGGCGTGGTTGGTGTCCTGGTACTCGTCCACGAGGATGTGGCGGAACTTGCGGCGGTAGTAGTTGGCGATTTCGGGGAACTTCTTGAGCAAGAAGACGGTGCGGCCAATCAGGTCGTCAAAGTCGAGGGAGTTGGCGGCGCGCAGACGCTGCGTGTAGACGGTGTAAATCTGCGAGATGGTCTTCTCGTACGGGTTATCGCTCGCCACGCGGGATGCGTACGCTTCGGCGCTGACCAGTTCGTTCTTCAGCGCGGAGATACGGTTGCCCACGGCCTTGGCGGTGAACTTCTTGGTGTCCAGGTTGAGCTCTTTGATGATGAGGCTCAGCAGGCGCTGCGAGTCGGTCGAATCGTAGATGGTGAAGGTGGACTTCAGACCCAGGGCGGCGGCCTCACGGCGCAGCACGCGCACGCAGAAGCTGTGGAAGGTCGAGATCCACATGTGCTTGGCGCGCGGGCCAACCAGCGCCTCGATACGTTCACGCATTTCGGTGGCAGCCTTGTTGGTGAAGGTGATGGCGAGAATCTGGCCGGGGGTCGCGCGGTGGGTTGCGAGCAGGTAGGCGATGCGGTGGGTAAGCACGCGGGTCTTGCCGGAGCCGGCGCCCGCGACGATGAGCAGGGGCGAGCCGGAGTGCAGCACGGCTTCTTCCTGGCGTTCATTGAGCCCTGCGGTGAGGGAGGCGGGGTCTACGGTGCTCAGGCTGTAGGTGCGTTCGCCGTAGGGATCGGCGGGGTCGAAGTCCTCGCCGTAGCCGCCGACGCGGTAGGCGGGCGGCATAAAGTCGCCGAGCGGATCGGCGGCGGTGAAGGCTGCAGGTGCGTCGGGTTCAGAAACGGGTGCGCTGGCAGCAGGGGCGCCGTACGCGGGCATGCCGGTGGGCAGGGCGGCGGGTGTGCCCATCACGGGTGCGTCCATCACTGCGGCGTCCATGGGAGGGGCGTAGTAGTCGTCCTCGGCAGGGGGTACGTCGTAGTAGGGGTCGAAGGGTGGCTCGTCCACCGGAGCAGGGTCGATTAGCGCAGAGTCAATCAGCGCGGGGTCTACCGGTGCTGCGGGGGTGACGAGTTCGGCGGCGAACAGGCCGTCCTGTTCGGTGAAGGGCTGCTTCTGCTGTTCGGGCTTGTCGCTCATCATCTACCTCGCTGCCTAGAATACACGTTCGATATTCCATGCTACCGCATTTACTCCGCGGCTCCCACCCGTTCGGTCAATCAGCCTCACAACCTAAATCGGCAACGGCACACCGGTGGCGCAGAATAGTCATGCTAGGATGACCGCATGACCCAGACCTTACCTCCGAGCCTCTCAATAGCCCTATGGTGCAATGGCTCAGCCGATGAAGCCGCACGGTTCTATACCAGGGTTTTTCGCGATGCTTCCATCATTGAACAGGTGCCCGGATTCACGACGATTCTAAACATCCACGGTTTCCAGCTCTCGCTCATTAATGGTGATGACCGGTACGTCCCGAACCAGTCCATCAGTTGCATCCTAAACTTTGACCCGCTCCTCTTCGGTGGTGAGGCGCAAGCGCGAGCATACCTCGATGAACTCTACGAAGAGCTAAGTACCGGCGGTGTGCTGATGGAACTGGGTGAGTATCCTTTCTCCCCACGCTACGCCTGGGTGCGTGATCGTTTTGGTATGACCTGGCAGCTGATGCTTACCAATCCTGCAGGCGACCCGCGACCCTTCGTCGTGCCTTCTTTCATGTTTGGCGGCACGAATCACGGCAATGCAGAAGAAGCCACCAACGGCTGGATTTCCATGTTTGATGATGCCCGCCGCGGCACCCTGTACCACTATCCGGAAGGTAGCCCCTTTGAGGCAGATGCGGTCATGTTTACCGACTTCAACCTGCACGGCACCTGGATGGCGGCTGCTGATTCCGGCACTTTCCACGATTTCACATTCACGCCGGGGGTTTCGGTAGTTCTTTCGTGCCGTACTCAGGAGGAGGTTGATTACTATTGGGAGCAGCTCTCGGCTATACCTGAGGCGGAGCGTTGCGGCTGGTGTGTAGATCGCTGGGGTATTTCTTGGCAGGTTGTCCCGCATAATATTGCTGAGCTGATGACGGATAAGGCCGCTCGCGAGAAGATCCTGCTGATGGGCAAGATTGACCTGTCTCAGCTATAACGTATTTTCTTGAGTACTCGTTACGTGCAGAAACAGAGAAACCGCCCGCGCCTGCTACTGCAAGCGACGGGCGGTTTTCTCGTACCGGCGTAAATACCGGTTCTGTGTGCCCCCGAGACGATTCGAACGTCCGACACCTTCTTTAGGAGAGAAGTGCTCTATCCCCTGAGCTACGAGGGCGTACCTATCCAGTATAAAGCACCCCGCACCGCGAGTCCGCACAGCCCTTGTCCACCGCCCTGTGTTCACCGCCCGAAGACACCCGCACCCGGCGGCAGAACCGCTCCTACAATATACGAATGAGCATCTACATTGACCCACCCACCTGGCCCGCGCACGGCACCGTCTTCTCACACCTCATCTCCGATGTGTCCCTGGCGGAACTGCACGAGTTCGCCGCAGCGGCGGGCATCAGTGAGCGTGCCTTCGACCGCGACCACTATGATGTTCCGGCGCACCTCTACGATGAGCTGGTTCGGGCGGGCGCAAAGGAGCTCAGCGGTGCACAGCTGACTCGCACGCTCATTGCCAGCGGTCTACGGATTCCCCTGCAGGAACGCCCGGAAAAGATTCGCCCGCGTCTGCTTCGCGCCTGGGAGGCGGCGTTTGCGCCCCGCCTTAATACACCCCGCCTCAAGCATGTGGAGGCCCCTGCCGTGAACCAAGCTCAACTCACGGCGCAGGTGGCGGAACTGGGTGAGAACCTGCTGCAGGCGTGGGAGCATCCGCACCGCGCCTACCACCACAGCGGGCACCTTTCGCAGATGCTCACCGATTTGGACCGCCTCTACGCACACCGCACGCAGGGTTCTACTCCCCTGGCATTGGTTCTGGCGGCGTGGTTCCACGATGCGGTCTATGAGGGCGCGCCGGGTGAGGATGAGCGCCGTAGCGAGCAGCTGGCGAACACCTCCCTGGAGCCGCTGGTTACCGCAGGCCTACTCAGCGGTGACGAGCTGCAGATGGTGAGCCTTCTGGTGCGCGCCACGGCAACCCACGAGCTGCCCGAGCCTGCCGACCTACCGGCGGGCTATGAGCCGGCGGATATTCAGTTTTTCCTCGATGCCGATATGGCTATCCTGGCGGCTGATTCGGCACGCTATCGCCGCTACCTGCGCGGGGTGCGTAGCGAGTATTCCCATTTTGACGATGAGGCGTTCCGTGCCGGTCGTACGACCTTCCTGCGTTCAATCCTAGGGCGTAAGCGCATCTTCCTCTCCGAACAGGCTCTGCATCTCTGGGAGGAGCCCGCGCGGGCCAATCTGCAGGCAGAGCTCAGCGAGTGGGCGCAGGACCCGCAGGGGCTTCTGCAGGCTCTCGCATCCTAGCCGCATACACTTAAAACACATACCGCCGAGAATGCACCCGTACTAAGGCGCATTCTCGGCGGTATTTTCATAGAATCTCTCGGGTACGCAAAAGGCGCCTACCCCGTGCGGGGTGGGCGCCTTTTGAGAAGTATGTTGGGGCTAGACCCAGCTTCTATGCGCTAAGGCTTAGAGAGCGGTGTAGTAGCCGTCAACGGACATCCAGGAGGTGGGGTGCACCAGGGTACCGTTGGTGGGGTTCAGAGCGGAGATCATCTTGCCGTCGCCCAGGTAGATACCAACGTGGCTGTAGCCGTTCTGGAAGACGATGTCGCCGGGCTGGGGGTTAGAGGTCGGGCGCAGCTCGTTCTTCATTGCGTAGGTGAAAGCGGTCAGCTTGATGCCGTGCTGAGCGAAAACCCAAGAGGTGAAGCCGGAGCAGTCCCATGCACCGAAGGTCTTGCCGCCCCAAACGTATGCGCCACCCAGGCCGCTCATTGCGGTTGCAACGATTGCGTCGCGGGATGCGTTACCGGTGGAAGCTGCGGGAGCAGCGGGTGCCTGAGTTGCAACGGGTGCAACGTAAGCCTGCTGTGCCTCAGCCTGGGGTGCTACGTAGGAGGTCTCAACTGCGGGAGCAGCGGGTGCCTCGGTTGCTGCGGGAGCAACGTAGGTCTGCTGTGCCTGAGCCTGGGGTGCAACGTAGGTGGTTGCGGGGGTGTTGTAGCTGGTGTAGTCGAACTCGTAGTTGGTGTAGTCGTAGGACAGATCAGCAGCAGCGGGGATCTGTGCAAATGCGTTCGCGGGAACGGTCGAGCCGAGCAGAACTGCGCCTGCTGCGAGGGTTGCACCTGCGGTACGTACGATCTTGTTAGCCATTGGTAATTCCTCCATTGCCTGACGAGGTGAGCTGTCGGGCTCGAGCATGGATTCGCTCGGCCACCGAAGTGACTTAGCCCCGAGGCTTCTCGATTGAGAAGCCGTATCCCAGCTTGGGGATTGGGTCCCCCGCTTCTGCCATATTGGGTAGACGTACATCGAAGCGCTGGCAGAACTCAGCGGAACCGCTTCGACGGCGCCCTCTTACGATTAGGATTTGGGCACAGAAAAGAGAATACACAGAAAACTCCCAGTTGTCACCTCTTTCAGCCTTAAATTCCGGGCTTTCACCCCCGGCGGAACAGAGCGGATTGGGCTGACTAGACCCCCGTTTATTTGTGGGAGCTTAAGCAACTTAAGGCTCTTGACTAGGCATTTCACAAGGATGCACATTCGCTTTTAAGACACCACCACCCCTTAAGGACAGGGTTCAAAACTCTTAAAAATGAGCCTCGTCTCTTAAGTGTCCACTCTCAGAGATTGCTCAGATGCCGGCGTTTCCCTCAGTTTCAACCTCAGATTTAAGCGAAAAACACGAAAAATGCACTCGAGCGCAGTTGCTAAAACTTTGAGAGAGGAGTATATGCGCCCGCACACGCGACCAAACTCTGAAACGCCCCGCCCGCTAGGCACCTCAACCCGAATCCCAGCGTAAGACCATATAAACCGCCGCAGACACAAAAACGGTGGCACCGCCTCCACCAAGGGAGGCGATACCACCGTTTAAAGCGTGAGCTGGGTTAGCGGACTCTCAGAACTAGACCTTAGAGGTTGCCGCCGCGCTTGACCACAATCGCGTTTGCCACGTCCATATCCAGGGAGAGGGTGTCCTCTTCACCGTCGGCGTGAACAATCACGTCATCGTTCTGACCAGCAACCACGGACACCGAAGCGCCGTAGACAATGCCTGCGTCCGCCAGCAGCTTCAGCAGCTCAACATCAGTCTGAATGGACTCGGGGAAGCGAGAAATGGTGAAGCGGTCCTCGGGGCCGGAGTCGCGCGCAGCCAGGGACATGGGTACGGTGCGCTCGTCGTTCTTCTCGCTGGTGTGACCCAGATCTTCCAGGCCGGGGATTGCGTTGCCGTACGGGGAGAACTTGGGGTCCTTGAGCATCTCCAGGATGCGCTTCTCCACCTTGTCGCTCATGACGTGCTCCCAGCGGCATGCCTCTTCGTGCACGTACTCGAGTTCCAGACCGATAATGTCGGAGAGCAGGCGCTCAGCCAGGCGGTGCTTACGCATCACCTCAACCGCCTTGTGGCGGCCTTCCTCGGTCAGTTCGAGGTGGCGGTCCGGCTCAACAGTGAGCAGGCCGTGCTTCTCCATGCGTGCCACGGTCTGGGAGACGGTCGGGCCGGAGTGCTCGAGTCGTTCAGCGATGCGCGCACGCATGGGGACGATGCCCTCTTCCTCCAGTTCGAGGATGGTGCGCAAATACATCTCTGTGGTATCGATGAGGTCTGTCATGTATCTCTCCCAGCTATCACCGCAACAGTACTTAGATAGCACTGCCTAAGTCGTTACTTAATTCAATAATCTATTATGTACTTTTTTAGCGGCTTTTGCCACGGCTTAAGTCATTGAGTCGCCCAATGAAAACTCATTGGACGACTCAATAACACCTTATATATACGCTTTTGCTAGCCCGCCCCTTATTAAGAGGAGTAGGCGGCAGGCTTACTCTGCAGACTCAGCCTCGGCAGTTTCTTCTGCAGCAGATTCGTTCTCAGCGGACTCGACAGACTCACCAGACTCAGCAGATTCCTCTACCTCAGTATCCTCAGCAGAGTCTGCGTTCTCCTCCACGGCGTTCTCCTGCAGGTCCTCGGGGCGAACGCGGTCAGCCCACGGCACCCAATCCGGCGCAATCAGTGCGTCGTCACCGGGCAGCAGACCAACCTCGCAAATTGTTGCCACTCGGGAGCGAGGCGCACGCGAGAGGGTCGCAAACCAGAACCAGCCGCGGTAACCGGGCAGGGTGCACTCGAAGAGGTGAGTGCTCAGGCGTTCCTCCTCGGCGCGCACGTGGTGCACTAGGCCGATAGCGTGTGCCGGGGCGATCTCCTGAACGCCCTGCAGCGCCACGTCCTTGGCGGCGGCAAGAATCTCATCCACCTTGGAGGTGCGGCGCAACTTGTGCGGAACACCCAGGGAGGGGGCACCCACCTCTTCATCCAGCGGGGTGAAGGGGTCGGGGGTGGAGTCTTCGGTCTTCTCCGCGTTCTCTGCCGGCGCTTCTTCAGCGGCCGCAGGTTCCTCGGCGTTCACGGAGGGCTGAGTCTCAGCAGGTACAGCGCTACCCTCGTTAGTGCTCTCAGGCGCGGCAGAAGGCGCAACGGACTCTGCGGGCGCGTCAGTAGCGGGCGTAGTTTCGGGGAGCAGTTCAATAACCTGTTCAGACATACCCCTATTAAAGCATCTCGCGTGCACAAACAGTGCGGTCGCTCCCCTAAGCTTCACATACGCTGTGAATTTGGGTCTCAAACCGCTAAATCTGGGGCTTCGCCCACGAACAGCTGTGTGTGAGCTGATACCGTTAAATTCATGAGTAATGAACCCGTACAGGACACGCGCAGCACCGCAGACCAGGCGCCCGCGCCCCTTCCCTACGCCGGAGCCATCCGTTGGCTCGGCGCGGCAGGTGCGCTTCTCGCCCTGATTTGCCTGCTCACCGGAGTCGCTATGCTCGTGATGAAGTGGGTTGGGGCAGCGCCGCCCGCCCTCATGAGCCAGATTCCGCTGGTCCTCCTCCCCGTCGCCTTTATTGCCCTCATGGCCGCGCTCATTCTGTCGGTCATGCGCCGCAACAAGGCATAAAGATTTGAGCCGCAAGCTCACACACACATCATTCACTTATCAAGTACAGCCTGCCATTCAGAGAGAAAGATAGAGTATGTCTGCTGAAGCAAAACTCCTAGTCGTCGATGACGAGTTCAACATTCTTGAACTGCTCGCCACCTCCCTGCGTTTCGCCGGTTTTGAAGTAGTCACCGCCGGCAACGGCCGCGAAGCCCTCGAAAAGGCACACGCCGAAAACCCCGACCTCATCGTCCTGGACGTCATGATGCCCGGCATGGACGGCTTCGAGGTGACCCGCCGCCTGCGTGAAAACGGCACCACCACCCCCGTGCTCTTCCTGACCGCAAAGGACGCCACCGAAGACAAGGTCACCGGTCTGGGTGCCGGCGGCGACGACTACGTCACCAAGCCCTTCTCCCTCGACGAGGTGATCGCCCGCATCCGCGCTATTCTGCGCCGTAGCCGTAGCATCCAGGAAGAGGACGACGCCGTACTGCGCGTTGACGCCCTCACCCTGAACGTGGACACCCACGAAGTGTTCCTCGGTGATGAAGAGATCGATCTCTCCCCCACCGAGTTCAACCTGCTGCACTACCTGATGCTCAACGCGAACCGCGTGCTGTCCAAGGCGCAGATTCTCGACCACGTGTGGGAGTACGACTTCAACGGCGACTCCTCCATCGTTGAGTCCTACATTTCGTACCTGCGCCGCAAGATCGACAACAACCGCGAAAACCACGAGCCGCTCATCCACACCAAGCGCGGTGTGGGCTACATGATTCGCGGTTCTCGAGGCTAACGTGGCGCTCAAACCCCTCGACCGGATCCCCCAATCTCTCTCCCTTCGCACCCAGCTGGTGCTCATCACCTCCATGCTCATCGCCCTCTCCATTGCGGTGACGAGCCTGGTGGCGATTTCCGCTCTGCGCGCCCAGATGGTGCACCAGCTGGACGAAGAGATGAAGAGTAGTGCCCCCTCGCTCGTGCAGCTGGCGACCGTGCGCCCCTCCGGCAATCAGGAGCAGTCCCTGAGCACCTACCGCCTGTACCTGCTCGATAAGGACGGCAACGTACTGTACTCGCTCAAGTCCGAGGACAGTGAACAGTTCAGCGAGCCGGCGCTGCAAGGCTGGACCGAAGAGAAGGTTCGCAAGCAAAACGAGGAGGCGGTCACCGTCAATTCGGTGGGTAGTTCCTCCGATTGGCGTGTGCTCGCCGTGCCTATTGAGTCGAATGATTCCTCCGGGCTGACGGAGGCGTCTTCCCTGATTATTGCGATGCCGCTGAAACAAACGAACCAGGTGGTCGCCCTCGTGGGCGTGCTGACCTTCGCGTTTGGTTTGGCGACTCTTGCCTCCGCGATTGCGATGACCTGGGTGATTGTGACCCGCACCTTCGAGCCGCTGGCTCGCGTGGAGCAGACCGCCGCTAAGATTGCGGCTGGCGACCTCTCACAGCGTATCGAGGACTACAACCCCAGCAACGAGATTGGTAACCTTGCGGTCTCGCTGAACACGATGCTCGCCCAGATTGAGGTGCTCTTCAAAGCCCGCGAGAAGAGCGAAGCGAAAATGCGCCGCTTCGTGGGTGACGCTTCGCATGAGCTGCGTACCCCGCTGGTCAGTATTCGAGGCTACTCGGAGCTGTACCGTCAGGGTGCTCTGCCCACTGATGAGGCTGTCGCAACCGCGATGAGCCGCATCGAGTCAGAGTCCAAGCGTATGGGCCAGCTCGTGGAAGACCTGCTGACCCTGGCACGTATTGATGAGCGCCGCGAATCCAAACTGGCGCCCTTCGACCTGTTCAACCTCGCGGTGGACGCTAGTAACGACGCCTACGCCACGGCACCCGATCGTGAGGTGTCCCTGGTGGGTCTGAACGAAGAGGTCGCGCCGACCTCCGCAACCGTGCTCGGCGATGAATCGCGCCTGCGTCAGGTCGTGGCGAACCTGCTGACCAACGCCATGCGCTACACCCCCGACGGCTCTCCCCTAGAGATTGCGGTGGGCGTGCGCGAAGAGGTTCCCGGCTTCCCGCTCTCCGTGCTGGAGGTGCGCGATCACGGCCCCGGTATTCACGGTGAGGACCGCGAGCGCGTCTTCGAACGCTTCTACCGCACCGACACCTCGCGTTCGCGTGAGACCGGCGGTACGGGCCTGGGTCTGTCCATTGTGGCTGCGATTATTGAGCAACACGAGGGCAGGATTCACATTGAAGAGACCGACGGTGGCGGTGCTACCTTCGTGATTTCTTTGCCGTTCTACCCGCCGCCCGTCTCGGACGATCAGCTGATGAAGTAACGCTGCAACGCTGGATAACGCACAAGCCCCCGGGCTGTAGAACTTAAGTGTTCTGCGGTTCGGGGGCTTTGCTGTGCGCGTCATGGGTACGTCATTTTCGGGTGGGTTTTCGATTTTTTCGAGATGGTGGAGCCAATCTGGCGGGTTTATCCACAGATTTATCAATTCATCATTTTTCAGCTCATTTGATGCATTTTGAAAGATATAGTGATAACAAGCTTCCGGTCAGGAACTCACCCCTTCCAGAGATCCAAACCCCAAGCGCCACCCGGGGCAACCGCCCCACCCCACCTATCTCAAATATCTCAAAGGAGAAAAACCATGGCACAGTTCAATGTCGATTCCGAAGTCATCGCAGCCAAGAGCGCACAGGCACGATCCTACGTCGCATCCATCACCGCAGACGTCAACGGTATGACCGCATCCCTGCACGACCTGCAGAGCTCCTGGACCGGCTCCGCATCCGCGAACTTCCAGGGCGTGCTGGACCAGTGGCACGCAACCCAGCGCCAGGTCGAAGCATCCATCACCCAGATCAACGAGGCGCTCACCCGCGCTGGTGTGAACTACGCAGACACCGAGCAGGCTAACGCCTCCATGTTCGTCGGCTAAGGGGTCAGGGCAGCAAGCTCAGAACCCCACCCGCAGGCAGGCGGCAGACCGGGCGGTTTAAAGGTCCCGGCCGCACGGCATACCGCCCGCCAGATTCGCCAGAAGGCGGCGAACATCTATTGAGAAAACCCCGCCGCATCCTCGAGATTGAGGATGCGGCGGGGTTTTATTGCGCGGAAATTTTGAGAGCTCAGAAGCCCGTGCCCTAAGAGTCTGAACTTTAGGAGGCTGGGATTTAGGAGGCTGGGGTCTCCTGGCGGAAACGCAGACGCCACAGACCGCGCTCAGCGTCGTAATGCCAGATGCTCGAACGGCTCACGCGGCCACGCGCGGTCGCAACCGCCGCCATGACCAGCACGCTGGAAGAATCCAGCACCTGCACGCCCTGCTTGAGCGGGGCGCCCTGCTGGGTGAAGGCGCGTTCGCGGTACTGCAGCACCGAGGAGCGGGACACCGACTTGCCGGTAGCGGTCACCCACACCAGACGCTCGTGCAACATAGCCTCCAGCTGAGCCGCCTCCATGACGGAGCCGCGGCTTTCGAGCAGCTGCTCAGCGGCGGCGGCTTCCTCGGGGTTCAGGGAAGGTGCCGTGGGAGCAGACGGGGTAGCGGCTGCGGGTTCAGCGGGCTGAGTAGGTGCCGCAACGGGCTGAGCCGGGGCAGGCTGTGCGGGTGCAGAAGTAGTTGCGGGCGCTTCTTCTGCCTGCTCTTCTGCGTGTTCTTCCGTCTCGCCCAGCAGTTCAGCCGGGTCAACATCGTTCGGATCCAAGCCGGCGAACTCTTCAAGACCGGTCAGGTCATCCTCTTCCTCCGCCTGCGCGGCGCTAGATGCCTGCTGAGCGGCAGTTTCTTGCTGGCGCGCCAACACCTGCGCGTCACGCTCGGCGGCGCGTTCTGCCGCGAGCGCCAGCTGCTCCTTGCGGGTGCGGACCGCCTCCGGGTCGGGGGCGTTCACCGCGGAGGCGGGTCGCAACAGACCGGACAGTCGCAGGCTCTCAACGCCGCGCTGGGCATTCTCGATCTCGGCGGCGGTAAATTCCTGCACGGGCAGGTGGGCGTCCACGGAAGACTCGGAAAGCGCGGGTTCAGCCGCGGGAGCGTTCACAATAGATTCTTCAACAGCCGGAGCCTCAACAGTCTCAGCGCTAGCCTCAGCAGACGCACCGAAGCCGGGACCGTGCGCGGGCTCGCGGCCCTCCTGGTAGGCGCGCGCTGCACCATTCGCCAGGGAGTCAGCCTTCTCGTTGAGCTCGTGGCCCGCGTGGCCCTTCACCCAAATAAACTCGTAGTCACGGCCTGCCAAGGCGGCATCCAGCGCCTCCAGAAGGTCGCGGTTGAGCACAGGCTTGCCGTCGGACTTCTTCCAGCCCTTCTTCTTCCAGCCGGGCATCCACTTGGTCAGCGAGTTAATGACGTACTGGCTATCGCAGTACACGCGCAGCTTCGCCTCCGGACGGGATGCGGTCGCCTCGAACAGGTCCAGGACAGCCTTCAGCTCGCCCATGTTATTGGTGCCGTGCGCCCAGCCGCCGCTCGCCCAGTGATCGTCGTCGATATACCATGCCCAGCCCGCCGGTCCGGGGTTGCCCAGCGCCGAGCCGTCTGCGGCGGCAATAATCTCTTGCGTGCTGTTCACGGTACCTTCTTTCTGCGCCGCCGCCTCTAGCGGGCGGCAGTCCGTAATGATGTCTGTGATGACTTTACCGCACCGGCGGCGAGGGTGCGTAGCGCGCGGTCAGGAGTGTGGAAAACCTAAAGTAGCCTGACCTCGCATATTGCCGTAATGCCGGGCGGGTACACTAAACCTATGAGCTATTCTGCCCCCGAAACACCCAGCGCACAGCGCCCGGAGCACCCTACCGCCAGCCCGAGCGAGCGCGTGCAGATTTTCGCTCTTCCCACCCGCACCATGTACGGTTCCCTGCGTTTTAGCTGGCTCAGCTACCTGGGTCTTGCCGAGCAGCAGCATGCGGCGCAGTTGCCGACCTCCACGGCGGCGGTCAGCTACCTGAGCACTCAGGCGCTTATGCGCGCCATGGCGGCGGCTCGTCTGGATGTACCTTCCAGTGCCGCTTCTGAGATTGAGGTGGATCGCTCCTGCACCCTGTGCACCAGCGGCAAGAAGCACGGCAAGCCGCGTATTGCGGGCGTGAACTTCAATATGTCGCAAGTAAACCCGCTGGTCGTGGGCGCTTTTAGCCGTAATCCCTCGGCGGTGCTCGGCGTGGATGTTGAGACTCTGGACGCGCGTCTGTTCTCTGGTTTTGCGCGCCTGGCGCTCTCCAATGAAGAACGTACGTTCTACGAGCGGGTGGCGCAGGAACGCCCCGCACCCGTACTGCACCTGCTCTCGGTGGCGCTGTGGACCGCTAAGGAGGCGGTGCTCAAAGCGACCGGCCACGGCCTGAGCGTGGTGCCCTCCCTGGTTCGGGTGCAACTCACCGATGCCCTGCTGGACGCGCTTGAGCTTGCCATGAACGAGGAGATTCCGGGTGACCTTCTGGACAACAGCGCCCCCGAGTCTAGCACCCTGCGCGTACTGACTCAGGACAGCTTGACCACCAGCGCGACCTTTAGCGCACCCGTATCTCAGGGCGGCGAGAGCGTTGAACGTAGCTTTAGCCTGCAGTGGGTACCCGTGGCGCTACCCGACGCTGAGAACCCCGAGCAGGCGCAGAAGATGCTCATCGCCCTGGCTGTGGAGAACCCTGCCGAGGGTGAGCCCGCGCAGGTTGAGGCTCAGCTTCTGCCGGTGGCTACTCCCCTGGAACTCAAGCGCCTGCTCACCGATTAGCCACGCTCAATCCTCTAACAGCTCATACAACGACTGAACGCGCCCGCCATAACGGCGAGCGCGTTCAGTCGTTTTATTCTGCCTCGTCAAGGCGTTCGTGGCAGAGCCTAAGGGGTATCCTCGCCCAGGGTATCGACGCCCAGGGCACGGCCAAAGCTGCCGAGCTTCGTACCGGTCTCGGTGTGCTCCAGCTCGGGATCGGACTCAGCCACAATGCCCGCACCCGCGTACAGGACAGCCTCATCCGGGCTGACCTGGGCACAACGCAGAACCAGCGCCCACTCGCCGTTACCCTCAGCGTCCATGTAGCCGACCAGGCCGCCAAAGTAGCGGCGCTCAAAAGACTCCAGCTGACGAATCAGCTCCAGCGCCTTCTCGGTGGGTGCGCCGCAGATTGCGGGGGTCGGGTGAATCGCGCGGGCACCGTCCAGGCAGGTCAGCCCCTCCTTCAGCACGCCGTCGATGGGGGTCGCCAGGTGCCACAGTTGCGGGGTCTTCAGCAGCGAGGGCACCTGCGGCACGTTCAGCTCCTCGGCGATGGGTGCCAGACGCTCCGCAATATCATTGATGACGTAGGCGTGCTCGCCGCGATCCTTCGGCGAGGCAAACAGGCGGTCGCGAATCGCGTAGTCTTCGGCGCTACCGGGCTCAGCAATGCGCGGGGCGCTACCGGCAAGCGGGTGAGTCTTGAAGGCGCGGCCCTCGGTGCGGAACACCAGCTCCGGGGAGGCGCCCATCAGGTAGCTTCCGGTCATGCCGCGCTCGCCGTCGGGCAGGCGCACCGCAAAGTTGAATGCGGAACGCTGCTGGGCGCGCAGGTTGCTGTACAGCGCCTCCAGGTTGAGGGCGCCGGGTGCGTAGCGGGCGGTGAGCACGCGCGAGAGCACAATCTTGCTCAGCTCGCCCGCCTTCATACGTTCCACGGCGGTGGCCACGGCGGTGCGGAACGAGTCGTTCTGGCGGCCGGTCACCGATACCGGTTCGGCAAGTTCCACGGTCTGCTCGGGGACCGGCACCTGCTGCTCCTCCAGGCGTTCGGGCACGAAGAGGTAGGCGGGCATATCCGGGTCAAAAGGAATCAGACCCACGACGGCGCTACCGGCGCGTTTTGCCTCGTCCAGGGCGTTATCAAAGGTGACAGGGGTCATCGCACCGGCCGCGCGGAGCACGCGGGTGCCGGTGGCAAAGATAAAGTCAGGAAGGTTCGTCATCGTACTTCTATCAGTGGTGTGTAGGTTCGCGCCGGGTATTCACAGGCCGGGCGCGGGATGCCGTTAGAGGGTGGCGCCGCCGTCGGCGACAATCTCCTGCATGGTGATGTGGCGGGAAGCCTCAGAAATGAGGAAAGCATTCACTGCAGCAATGTCGGCGGGGTCAGCAATACGGCGCAGCGGAATGCCCAGGCGGAACGTTTCAGGGTTACCGGCAACCGGCAGGGCGGAGCGGTCCTCCCCCTCCCAGGCGTCAGTCACCATGGGGGTGCGGGTGGTGCCGGGGCAGACCGAATTCACGCGAATACCGTGCGCGGCAAGCTGCAGACCGAAGCTGGAACTCACGCGCGCCGCCGAAGCCTTGGACGCACCGTAAGCGCCGAACTCCGCGCGGGGCACACGCGCCGCGTTGGAGGCGACCGTCACCAGGGAGCGGCTGTTGGTCGGGTCGGACTCCTGCTGGTCAATCATGATGCGCGCGAATTCGCGCAGGCACAGGAACACGCCGTCGGAGTTGACCGCGTGCAGGCGCTTCCAGGTGTCGAAGCTGGTCTCCAGTAGCGGCTGGCTGTGGGCGATACCCGCGGCGAGCACCGCGCCGGTGATGGGTTCGTCGAGCGCTGCCACGGCGTTAGCGAGGGCGGTGACGGATTCTTCGCTGGTCACGTCCACGGAACGGTAGCGGAAGATAGCGTCCCCGTAGGTGCCGAAGGAGGCAATGGGCTGTTCCACCAGGTCAGCCGCAAATACCGAATAACCGTTCTTAATCAGCTGGTGAACCGTAGCCTCACCAATACCACCGTTCGCGCCGGTCACGATCACCCAGCTCATGCGCGCGCCTCCTCAGCAGCCTCAACCGTTTCAGCACCTTCTGCAGCATGCAGGTCTGCGAGCACATCGGCAGTGTTGAGCACGCGGGCGCAACGACCCGAAGCATACTCGCACGCCATACGGTGCTCCTCCTCCGAGAAGTCGGCGAGCGCATCCGCAACCATGAACGGCTGAATGTCACGCATGAACGCCTCCAGGGCGGTGGTCAGGCAGCCAATGTGCGCGTACACGCCGCCGATAATGAGCTGGTCGCGACCGGACTCCTTGAGCAGGTCCTCGAAGGGGCTGCGCACGAACGCGGAGTAACGCCACTTGGTCAGCACGGTGTCACGGTCGGTGGGTGCCAGTTCGTCGAGCACGCGGGCGGACTCGTCGTTCTGCAGGCCGTCGCCCCAGAAATCAATGAGCAGGCGGCGATCCTCGGGGTTCTGGCGCGGCGGCTGCGCGGTGTAGTAGACGGGGATTCCTGCGTCGTGGGCGGCGTCAATGAGGCGGCGCAGGTTCTTGATGGCGACGTTAATCTGGGCGTCCGGGTTACCGTTGCCCTCTCCCAGATTGGCGCCTTCGAAAGCCTGGACGAAGTGTACCTGCATGTCGTGAACGAGCAGTACGGCTCGGCTGGGGTCTACGGGCCAGCTCACGCGGTTGCTGTGCTCACGGTCAATGTAGGTGTAGGGCTTGATTTTGGGCAGTGCCATGATTCTCCCGGTTCGTGCCTATGATGTTCGGTTGTATGCGTGGCGCAGGTGGCGCACTGTGGTGGGCGCAGTGGTGAGTGAGGCTCTCCTCCGAGCCCCTCGCACTAACCACTCGGTCAGTGAGCTTGCGCTTATCTCATAACAATCTTAGGGCATGCTTAGCTATAGGGTATATCTGTGCCTTAACAAAAATGCTTCCCCACCCGCACCCCCGTTGACAGCACAACGGGCGGAACGGGCAGGGAAGCACTCAGACAAGCAGAAACGCTACATGCACCGCGAATCCGGACGCGATTCTAATTCAGCTAGTTCACGGGCACCGCGACGGCAAGAATCTCATTCAGACCCTCAGTAATCGAGGGGTGAGTGTAAATCTCATCGCGCAGCTGCGAAGCAGTAATGCCGTGGCGCATCGCCAGCGCCACCAGGTTAATAACCTCCATGGACTCGATTACCAGCAGCTGGGCACCCAGAATCTGGTCGGTCTGCGCATCGATCACGAACTTCATGATGCCGCGCGGGTTCTCCTGGGTCTTCGCGCGCGGCATAGCGGCAACCGCGGCAACCGGCTTCGAAGCGACCTTGACCTTGTGGCCAGCCTCGATTGCCTCACGCTCGGTCATACCAACCGAAGACAGCGGCGGGTTCATGTAGATGGTCGAAGCCACAGCCTTGCGGTCCTTGGTGGAGCGGGAACCGTCACCGACCAGCTGGGAAAGCACCACGCGGTAGTCATCCATGGAGATGTAGGTGAACTGCGGGCCGCCGTTCACGTCACCGAGCGCGAAAATGTTCGGCACGGTGGTGCGCAGGTGCTCGTCCACGACAATTGCGCCGCGGTCGTTGGTTTCGATGCTGGTGTTCTCCAGGCCCAGGCCCTCGGTGGCGGGCTTGCGGCCGGTCGCAACCATTACGTAGTCCACCTCCAGCTGCTGGGTAGCACCCTCAGAGTCAAGGTAGGTCACGGTCACCGAGTCAGCGCCGTCCTTGAAGGACTGCACGCGCACGCCGGTATGAGCGGTAATGTCCTGGTCGGCAATAATCTCGCGGGCAACCTGGGCAACGTCCTCGTCGTAGCGGCCGAAGAGGGCGGGTGCGCCGTCCAGAATGGTCACCTCGGTACCGTAGGAGGAGAAAATACCGGCAAACTCAACACCGATGGGGCCGCCACCGATAATGCCCAGGCGCTTGGGGCGCGGGGTGAGCTTCTGTAGCTCGGTGGAGGTGAGCACACGCTCAGATTCGCGGATGCCCTCAATCGGCGGGATGACCGACACGGCGCCGGTGTTGACGATGAAGTAGTCGGCGGTAACGCGCAGGGTGTCCTCGCCCGCGGTGACCTCAACCTCGGTATCGGAGATGAAGCGTGCGTGACCGTCAATGAGCTTAGCGGTCTCGTTGGACAGCAGGATTTCGCGGTTCTTGGCGCGCATCGCACCGGTCAGCTTGTCACGGAAAACCACGGCGGACTCGTAGGCGGCGTTTGCTTCTTCAAGGGTGCGCTCGCCGCTGGCGCGGAACTCGTCGGCGCGGTGAACCAGCGCCTTGGTGGGCACGCAACCGATGTTGATGCAGGTGCCGCCGTACATGCCGGTGGACTGTTCGATGAGGGCAACGTTCTTACCGGTCTTGGCGTATGCGCCGGCGAGGGTCTTGCCGCCCTTACCGAAACCGATGATGACCATGTCAAAGTGCAGCTGAGCGGGGGTGGTCATAATATCTCCTGTGGAATTTAGATGATGATGTCTTCGCAGAGTTCAACGGGAAGAAATGAGTATTATTCCCGAGCGCCACATTTTTTCTTTCAAACCGACTCTTTCAAACCGACTCTTTCAAACCGACTCTTTCAAACCGACTCTTTCAAGGCGACTCTTTCAAGGCGACTCTTTCAAGGCAGCGAACACTCGGGCGTAGACTGAAACTAACCGGCTCCCTGCGAGGAGCCAGCATCTTCAGGAGGATTCCATGAAAACCCACGACATTCTGCGCGACGCCGCCAGCCGCCCCGGCATCGAAGCCGCCGTGGCAGTCAAGGGGCTGTCAGCCGAGGCTTTGAACGCCCACCCGGGCGGGCACCCGAACTCTATCGCCTGGCTGCTCTGGCACGCCGGACGGCAGATGGATATGCAGCTTTCCGCCCTGAACGGTCAGCCGCAGGTCTGGGAGACTCAGGGCTTCAGGGAGCGTTTCAACCTGGGCGAGCTCGGCGACACCATGGGTTACGGCCACACCACCGAGCAGGCACACTCCATCATGGTTGAGGATTCGGCTCTTCTGGTGGAGTATCTAGTGGCGACCGGCGAGGCGCTCGCGGCCTACGCGGCGACGCTGAGTGAGGCTGATTTGAGTGAGATTATTGACCGTTCGTGGACTCCGGCGGTGACTCGCGGTGTGCGCCTGATCAGCATGATTGACGATGCGGCGCAGCACGTGGGTCAGGCGGCGTACGCGGCGGGTATTCTCGCGGCGCAGGGCTAGGAGCGGCGAGCTAAACCTCGCCCCAACACTAAACATGAAGGAGCGGTGGCGCCTCGGATGATTATTTCCGAGGCGCCACCGCTCTTTTTACGTAACCCCTCTAAAAGGCCAGGCTATATTTGAACGACTTTTCCACCTGAGGTCAGATATCTCGTTACTTTTCCTTTTGAAGAACCCTTACAAGAACCTTCTCGGTTCTTGACGAGTAAAGATACTTCCTAAGGGCATCGCTTCCACGCTTTAACGAGTACAACAGTTCAAGCTTTTTATATATGTCATTAGCCAAGATAGAGGACTCATGTTTACGCTCCTCTTCAAACATTTCTTTATTAATATCATGCGGCAATTCAGTCATCGCAGATATATAATCTTCAACTCCAGAACGCGTATAAAATAACCAATGAACTTTCTTGGAATCCTTTAGCGACAACAGGTTCCAATAGAGCTCCAACAGATTGTAATCCCTACGAGCAAGCATCCTAGAATATCTGCGCAATTTATCACTTAATAATTCATTGACAATTCGAGTAAAATCATCAGCCTCAGACAGCTCAATAAATTGAAAATTATTAATTTTATTCATTCCATAAATAGGGACATATACCAGTGAAAAGTAGTTAGGAACCCGTTTCTCCATCCTCATTGAGACAATTGAATTCTGAACCCCCACAACATAATCATAATTATTTGATATGTCGTACAAATTTTTATCAATCCACAGCATCAATTTTTCATACAACAATACTGATTCTTCTAGATGCTTATTTCTTTCTTTATCAATAATCTTTCGAACGTCGCGTTTCTGACTATAAAAATAGAAGAAGAAGACTGTTGGCGCCAAGGCTAGCAACGTAGCAACCAGCGGCAACTTCGAGACTAAATCCACGATGTCAACCCTAATGTTCAATAATTGAAGCATCAAGTCTTGAATCCTATCCACCGACAGATTAGAAAAACTAAAAATACGCAACGAGATACAAGAAAGAGCGAAAGAAACGACCACAGGGACACTAATTAGAAATTTAAATATTGCAAATATAGCGTGCGAGAATGGTGCCTTATTTAAACCTTTCCAAACCATATTTTCATTTGGATACCCGTATGTCACCTGCCCCAAATTTAGAAATCTGTAAACCCTGGTCACCAGGTAATTAAATCGCACCATAAGGAGGGCACGACCTATATTCTCATTGTATACCGAGCGCTCACCTATATCTTCCAACTTTAAAGAAGTAGATAACCACAATTTCCTCAGGATAATTTCATACAATAATAAGTATATAATTAATATTATTAGATAATAGATAGCGAATTCTAGAATGCTTGCCAAGTCCCCCTGAGCCTCTACCCCAGAGAAAAATTTCCTGACATCTTTGAGGGGCAAAATTATCGCAATAGCAACAAATGGAATCAGGGCAATTATTTGCCTAGCAATTTTAGAAAATAACATATATTTAAGTCACTCCCGAAACTCAGAATACCGATTCTTAAGATATTTAATATTCCACAGTAAAAAATCCTACTGCCTCTGCAGCAACACCATGACCTCATAGTGGTCCGTATGCGGGAACATATCCAGCACACGGCCCTGCACCGGCGCATACGACGGCATGCGCGCCAGGTCCTTCGCCAGAGTCACCGCGTTACAGCTCGAATACACCACGCGGTCAATACCCGAACCCTCAATCCACGCGCACAGGCTCTCACCAATACCGCGACGCGGCGGGTTCACCACCAGCATCTGCGGCACCGTGCCCGAAGACACCGCGAACTCCGGCGCGTCCTGTGCCGAAAAGTCCACGCCCTCCAGCCCGTACTCGGCCACCGTACGCTGCGCCGAAGCGACCGCCTCCGCACTGATCTCAATACCCGTTACCGAGCCGCCATCCATCACCGAGGCCGCATGCAGGGCAAAACCACCCACGCCGCAGTACAGGTCCCACAGCGAGCGCGGAGCCACCTCACGCACCCACTCGCGACCCTGCGCGTACATCGCCTCAGCAACCTTCGTGTTCGTCTGGAAGAAGCTCTGCGGGCGCAGGTGCAGGGTCAGGTCATTCACCTGCATCGGCAGGGTCTGACGCTTCGACAGGATAATCTCCTCGTCACCCTCAACACGTGCTACCGGCTCACGCAGCAGGTTCACCGACAGCACCGCCAGGTTCGGCAGCCGCTCATTCAGCCAGTCCATTTGGCGGCGAATCGGCACCAGAAGCTTCTTCGAACGCAACACAAAACGCACCATCAGCTCGCCCGCCGCCGAAGCGGTCACCAGAATATTCTTCAGCTCACCGCGACGATTCGGAATGTCATAGGGCGTCAAATCTGCGCGCTGAATCAGTTCACGCAGCACCGGAATAGCCGCCTGAATCGGCTCCATATAGAGCAGGCATTCTCCAAGATCAGTGGATGCGCCCGTACGGTAATCCACAATGCCGAGGGTTGGGTTCTTCGCCGAACCGCCCACCACAAGCTTCGCCTTGTTGCGGAAGCCCCCCTCCGCGCTGGTCACCGGGTCCAGCCACTGCAGCTGCGGGTACGCGGCAAGCAGGGCGCGGGCATGCTCCTGCTTCGCCTGCACCTGGGCGGTGTAGGCGGTTTCAATGCTGGGGCAGGAGGAGCAGAGGTCATCACGAAAATAGGCACATTCCATAGGGGCACCATTTTACCGCCTCCACGAGCCGGCACGCCGCCGGCCCGTCAAAGACGCAGGATGCGCGGGCGCCAAGAAACAGGCACACAAAAGCGGGGGCGGCCACCCATCGTGGGTAGCCGCCCCCGCCTCATACGGATGCGTGTGATTATGCCGGGTTAGCTTCCAGCGGCATCTCACCACCGAAGGTCACTTCGTGCCCTTCGGATTCCATAACTTTTTGCCCCATCAGGGACAAAAAGTTATTACATCATTCCAGCCATGCCGTCTGCACCGGGAGCAGCCGCACCAGCGGGCTCCGGCTTGTTCGCAACAACAGCCTCGGTGGTCAGGAACAGACCGGCAATCGACGCAGCGTTCTGCAGAGCCGAACGGGTCACCTTCACCGGGTCAGCAATACCGGCAGCCATCAGGTCCTCGTACTCACCGGTTGCGGCGTTCAGGCCGGTACCAGCAGGCAGGGAGCGAACACGGTCAACCACAACACCCGGCTCCAGGCCAGCGTTAGAAGCAATCTGCTTCAGCGGTGCGTCAATAGCCACGCGCACAATGTTCGCGCCGGTAGCCTCGTCACCGGTCAGCTCCAGCTTGTCGAAGACCTTCACGCCAGCCTGAATCAGAGCAACGCCACCACCGGGGACGATACCCTCCTCAACAGCAGCCTTAGCGTTACGCACAGCATCCTCAATGCGGTGCTTGCGTTCCTTCAGCTCAACCTCAGTTGCGGCGCCAGCCTTCAGCACAGCAACACCACCGGCGAGCTTAGCCAGGCGCTCCTGCAACTTCTCACGGTCGTAGTCGGAGTCGGAGTTAGCAATCTCTGCACGGATCTGAGCAACGCGACCCTCGATAGCTGCTGCGTCGCCCGCACCCTCGATGATGGTGGTCTCGTCCTTGGTCACAACGACCTTGCGAGCGGAACCGAGCATGTCCAGGGTTGCTGCGTCCAGGGACAGGCCAACCTCTTCGGTAATGACCTGGCCGCCGGTCAGGATAGCGATATCAGCCATCTGAGCCTTACGGCGGTCACCGAAGCCCGGAGCCTTCACAGCCACAGACTTGATGGAGCCGCGCATCTTGTTCAGCACCAGCAGAGCCAGAGCCTCACCCTCAACGTCCTCAGCAACGATCAGCAGCGGCTTGCCGGACTGCATGACCTTCTCCAGGACGGGAACGAGGTCCTTAACGTTCGAAATCTTCTGGTTCACAACCAGGATGTAGGGGTCCTCCAGGACTGCTTCCTGACGCTCCGGGTCGGTCACAAAGTAACCGGACAGGAAGCCCTTGTCGAAGCGCATACCCTCAGTCAGTTCAAGGTGCAGACCGAAAGTGTTGGAGTCCTCAACAGTGATGACGCCTTCCTTGCCGACCTTCTCCATTGCCTCAGCAATGAGCTTGCCGATCTCGGCGTCGCCAGCGGAAATCGAAGCGGTTGCGGCGATCTCTTCCTCGGTCTCAACTTCCTTAGCGGAGGAGAGCAGAGCCTCGGTCACAGCCTCAACAGCCTTCTCGATGCCGCGCTTGAGGCTCAGCGGGTCAGCGCCAGCAGCCACGTTGCGCAGGCCCTCGCGGACCAGTGCCTGAGCCAGAACGGTAGCGGTGGTGGTACCGTCACCAGCAATGTCGTCAGTCTTCTTGGCAACTTCCTTGACGAGCTCCGCACCAATCTTCTCGTACGGATCCTCCAGCTCGATTTCCTTCGCGATCGAGACACCGTCGTTGGTGATGGTGGGGGCGCCCCACGCCTTCTCCAGCACAACGTTGCGGCCGCGGGGGCCGAGGGTCACCTTCACTGCATCGGCGAGGGTGTTCAGACCGCGCTCCAGGCCGCGGCGTGCCTCTTCGTCAAAAGCAATGAGCTTTGCCATAAGTGTCCTCCTGAACGATAGGATGTTCTCCTGCATCCCGCTGGGATGCAGTACGTCTAAAATCGGGTCGCTATCCCTCCCCCGCGCACCCGTGACGACAACCGTGACAGAGGGTGCGGGCAGAGTAGGGCGCAGAACGCCCGAATGCTACATCAATTGTGGCACCCGCACCGGCGTGGAGCAAACGTTTAAGCCCAAGGTTGAAGGGTTAATCGCCCAGTGCTTAATCTGCGCTCATCAAGCCCACCAAAAGGGGCGTTAAAAGCATCAACCCCACCCGGTGCACGATTGGAATTGCACGGGTGGGGTTGAAAGAAAACTTGTAATTACAGAAGCGACGCGGGCTAGGTTTTAGCCGGTGTAATCCGACGCCAGAACCACAATCACCTCGTGGTTACCCATCTCAACGCTAGCGGTCGCCTGGCGTACCTGCGAAATATCCAGCTTCGAGGCGATGCTCTGCGCCTGCGACTGGTAGCCCTCAGCATAGTAGACCACGCTGGTTGCAGGTGCCGCGCCGGTGTAGTTCGCGGTCTCGCTGATGGTGTATCCGGTCAGCAGAGCCGCCGCACTGGAGGCGCTACCCGCCGGAGCAGAGGCATTGTAGACCGCCACCGAGATGGACTCAGCCAGGCCGGTCTTCGTGGGGCTCGCCGAAGCGGAGGCGGTAGCCGGCGCAGAAGACGCCGATGCGCTTGCGGGAGCAGAGCTGCTCTTCGCGGTGGACGCCGAGTACTGCGGGGATGCAGTGCGCGGCGCGTACACGTACATTGCGCCGCCAATCAGCAAGCCAACCACGCCGGCGGCGACCAGGGGGATAGCACCCTTGGGGCTTTTTGCCGGGTCGACGTTGACCGCGCGGTAGGTTCCGCGGCGGGCGGTGTTCTCGTCTACCTCGTCAAATTCGTCGCGGGGGTAGCTCATTTATCCTCATTTCACGGGTCTCTGTTTACCGGCGGGTACCGCGCCATCCTGCATGGTGCGCGGGCACGGCAGATAAAGGTGCGGTCTTGGTGTTCTAGTACCTAGAGTACCGTCTCAATTAGCGGGAACCAACGCGAACGCCCCGCAACCGGCCGTGAAAGAGACGGACACCGCACAGTGTTCAATCTCTGGTTGAACTTGAGGTGCACAGGGCTAAAAGCAGGAATTGGAGAGCTCGTACAGCTCCCCCGATTGGGTCCCTAGTCAGCGTCTCGTCGGGCGCGCAGAACGTCAATAATCTGCGGAGCGGCGGCACGCACCCGCTCATCATCCAGCATCACGTTCAGGCGCTGATAGTAGGCAATCGGGGTGAACCCTGTGGCAATAATTGCCTTCTCTTTGGAGCCCTGGTGCTTGAAGCGGCGGCGTTCCACTTCAAGGATGCGCCGCTCGACCGGGGTCAGACCGCCGGGTTGGGTCTCTGCCTCCGCATGAGCCCCTGCCTCTGCCTGAGCCTCCACCTCCGCTTGGGTTTCAGCGGTTTCAGCGCGTTCTTGTTCTAGCACGTTGCCTCCTCGTTCTGTCTGTAGCTCGCCTGCCGCGGCTGGCGTCTCCTAGCGTGCGTATTCGTCATCCCCTAGTCTAGAAGAGAACCTCAGTCTAGAAGAGAACTCCAGTCTAGAAGAGAAGTAACCGTAGCGTGCCCGGCACCGTAACCGCCGGAGCCGCATCAGCCCGAGGATATTCCCGAGGAGATTCATGAACCAGCCCCTCAGCAGCATTATGAGCGAGGATTGGGCGGCAGCCCTCGCCCCGGTCGAAGAGCAGATTCACGCCATGGGCGCTTTCCTGCGTGAGGAGCACGCGGCGGGTTACCGTACGTTCCCGCCTGCCGCCGATATTTTCAATGCGTTTCGCCGCCCGATGAGCCAGGTGAAGGTACTCATTATTGGTCAGGATCCTTACCCGACCCCCGGCAATGCGATGGGCCTGTCGTTCTCGGTGCACCGCGGCATGCCACTGCCTCGTTCGCTGAACAATATTTACAAGGAACTTGAGGACGATTTGGGTATCGCTCCGGCTGATCACGGCGATCTGTCCTGCTGGGCGGATGAGGGCGTCATGCTACTCAACAGGGTGCTGACCGTGCGCGAGTCGGATGCAGGCTCGCATCGCGGCAAGGGCTGGGAGGAAATCACTGAGTGCGCTATCCGTGCCCTGGTGGCGCGCAATCAGCCGCTGGTTGGTCTGCTGTGGGGTGCGGATGCGCGCAAGTGCGCACCCATGCTACAGCCGTACCCGAGCGTGGAGTCGGCGCATCCTTCGCCGCTGTCTGCGCATCGTGGTTTCTTTGGTTCGCGCCCGTTCTCGACCGTGAATTCTCTGCTGGTGCAGCAGGGTGCGGAGCCGGTGGACTGGACGGTGCGCTAGGCACAATACGAGAGCCTGCACAAGACCCAGCACAAGGGCATAGTGAAGGGGCGGTAGCCGCGAGTTGAACTCGTAAGCTACCGCCCCTTACCTGCATAAAATATATGCAATATTGGCTATATACCCTTGAAAAGAAGCCTAAGACTCCACCGGTTCCACATTCCGCGGAGTCGTAAAATGCTGCAGCGCATACTGCATCGTGTAATTACCCAACGCAACACCCGACGCCATCGCCACCACAATCGAAACCGCCGTAATCATATTCTGCATACCCAGAATCACGTCCGTCTCAACCGTCAGCAGATACATGCCGCGGAAGAACGACAGACCCGGCAGCAAGAACGTAATCGCAGGAATCGAGAAAATCGCCTGAGGCACATGCAGACGGTACGCAAAATACGTGCTCAACGCACCAATCACAACCGCCGCACACGCCGTCGGACCGCGGCCCGTACTCGGACCGGCAAGCAGCTCATAGCTGTAATACGCCGCCAGTCCGCAGCCCGTAATCAGCATCAGCCAGCCGACCTTCACCAGCTTCGTCTGCAGGGTAATCGCAAAGGTGGCAATCGCCACCAGGAAGAAGAACGACGCTACCAACGGGGTCGTCGGCTCAAAACGCAGCTGCTCAATATCCAGGGTCGGGCCGTTGAAAATATTAATCGCGCTCACCGCGGTCGCGATACCAACCACCAGGCCCAAGAAACTCATGCCCGTGGACACAAAACGACCGGCAGCCGTCACCGGGAAGCCATTAATCGCATCCTGCACGGCGCCCACCAGACGCGGGGTCGGCAAGAACATAATCATGCCCGCCGCCACCACCAGGGGCGCAGAAATCGCCTCCCCCTGACGCTGAAGAACCGACAGAATGGACCCTTCACCGCCCAGCCAAATCGCCAAGAAGGTCATCAGACCCGCACTAGCAGCCATGCGGAAGAACGCCGGAATACCAATCGAACTCAGCCACTGAATCAGCAGGTACACGGGAATAAAGATAATCGCCGCGCTCAACGCCGTCGCAAAGCTCGCACCCAGCGCCGCCGTCAGGGTTCCGGCACACACCAGGTTCGCCAGCCACACCACCAAAGGCGGGAACGGCTTGGGGCGGTGCGTAATCTGGTTCAGCTTCAGGTCAGCCATTTCCAGGGTCATGCCGCCGCGCGTGATCTTGTAGATTAGGCCGTACACCTCAGAGAGCGCCTCATAGTTTTCCGTGGAGGAACGCACCACACGCACCAGGGTGTGGGTGAAGCGCTCATCAGCGTTCGCGTTACGCTTGGCGATGCGGGACTCCATGTAAATATCGGGGTCCGAGGTGTAGTTGATGGTCACCGACTGGTTCGTAATATCGACTTCCACCGAATCCAGCCCGTACGCCGAAGACACCGCAATAATCGCCGAGTCCACGTCCATTGCGTCCGCGCCGTAGTGGAACATCGCCTCCGCCAGACGCAGGGTGAAGTTCAGCGTATCGCGGGCGTACTCCTTCTCACGGCGGAACGCCTCACGACGCTCATGCTCCTCAGAGCGAATAGTCGGCACGAACTGGCGCTGAGCAATGCGCTGGGCACCGCGCGGGGCGGCGGGTGCCGCCTCCTCAGTACGCACAAAAGAGCGGAGGCGACGCGAACCCCAGCGGCCGCCACTACCGCGCCCCGAGAGGCCTTGCGAGCCTCCACCGACCAGCGGCACGGAGGTGGTGGGCATCGAAACTGGCCCGGTCTTCGGTGTAGCAGTAGGATCCGCACCGTATCGTCGGGCTGCGTGAGAGTTGGGCACCTGCGGAATCATGCCGGTCATGGGCACCGGCTGGGAGGGGCGGGTCAACGCCGCCTCGGTCACCAGGTTGCTGGAGGTGACGGGGTTCGGTTCCTCGCGGTATGCGTCTAGGTCGTCGTCAGGTACGAGGGAGGGGTCAATGACGGTGCGCGCAGCGTGGCCGTTAGGGATCGGCTCGGGATCGCTGGCGGGATCTACCTCCTGCGCGGTGATGCCCATATCCGCTGCGGCTTCCTGCAGTACCTCGCTGACAGCTTCAGCGGCTACGGTACCTTCCGAGCTCTTCGTGGAGGCGGTCTGCTGCGCCAGTACGCGGCGTAGGTGCTCGTCGGTGACCTGGTCTAGCGAAACCAGGGGAAAACCGCGCTTACCGGCAATGTAGCCTGCGGTGGTATTCTGCTCGCTTCCTTCCGTTGCGGCAGTATTTGCCTCGCCTGCATGCGAAGCTTCCCGCGGTTTGGATTCCGCGGGGGTGTTCCTCGATTCTGCCAATGTCCCTCCCAGATAGACAGTGCCTATTTAGTCTAACAAGGGCACGATTCTGCGGTAGCACTGGGGCGCAGAAATATCACTTTTCTGCCGCGTGGTCTGCTGGGGGTTTTGTGAGCAAAAAGTACTCTACGGCACCTACGGCAGATAGCTTCATTGATATGAAGAGAAATTTGGGTCACTGCTGTACAGAAGATATTTTGGGAGATATTTTTAGAGCTATTTCCGAGGGAAAATAAAGGTTATATATACATTAAGATTTAGCGGGGAAATATTCCCCCGTGCCACACTTACAACTCAATAAAAAATGAATTATTCATAATAAAAAATATCCCGCCACCGAAGTGACGGGATATTCACGCTTTAAGGCTGTAGCCTTCACAGCATCTGAAGCGCACCGCTCGCGGTCACCTCAGAGGCGAAAGTCAATTACTCAGCGTCGTGGTCGGTCTCGAGGATCTTAACCAGCGAGTCCAGAGCCTCTTCAGCACCTTCGCCCTCAGCGCGCAGGACAACAACGTCGCCGTGCTTTGCACCCAGGGACATCAGGGACAGAATCGATGCAGCGTCCATAGCCTCATCTGCGGGCTCGCCCTTAGCTGCGATGGTGACCTCGACGGGGAGGTCGCCAGCTGCCTCAGCGAAGATAGCTGCCGGACGTGCGTGCAGGCCAACACGGCTTGCAATAGTGGCTTCGCGCTCTGCCATTATGTTTCTCCTTTGATCAAGGAACCGAAATATATCAGTACCTATTCTAAATGAACGGGGCGCTTCAGGACCCGCCCTTACTCTATAAATTGTACCGTTCAGCCATACGCTAACAAGTACAAAAAATGCCGGATGCAGAAATAAAACTCCGCACCCGGCATTTTTATGGACCCGAGCACCGCCTAGCGCCCCTGCTGAGGGGCGGCAGGCAGAACCCGGAATCGTTTTAAGGCTTAGAGGCCCAGCTCGTCCAGAATCGGCAGAGCCTTGCGTGCGCTCTCCTTCGCCTCAGCAGAAGAAATCTGCTGCAGGGCGATAGCCGCAATCTGCTGTGCCTTCTCCTTAGTCACGGACTTCAGAACCGCAGCCACAGCGGGGATAGCGCCAGCGTTCATGGACAGGGTGTCAACGCCCAGACCAATCAGAACAACAGCCAGAGCCGGATCAGCAGCAGCCTCACCACAGACGCTCACGTACTTCTTCTTACCCGCGGTGACCGATGCACGCTGAGCACCCTCAACGGTCATCTTGATCATCTTCAGCACTGCAGGCTGCCAGGGGTTGTTCAGGTGCGCCAGGTCGCCCAGCAGGCGGTCAGCCGCCATGGTGTACTGGGTCAGGTCGTTGGTGCCGATGGACACAAAGTCGACCTCACCCAGGATAGCCTCAGCGTTCATCACAGCTGCGGGGGTCTCAACCATCACACCGTGAACGGGCAGGCCAATCTCCTTGAGCATGTTCGCGAAGTTGCGAGCCTCGGAGGTGGTCGAAATCATCGGAGCCATAACCCAGATGTCAGCGTCGGAATCCTCAGACGCAAGCTTAATAGCCTCCAGCTGGCGGGTCAGAACGCCCGGAACGGTCCAGTCAGTACGGAAACCACGAACACCCAGTGCGGGGTTCTCTTCGGGGTTCACGTTCAGGAACGGCAGGGGCTTATCAGCGCCAGCGTCCAGGGTACGAACCACGATGTGCTTGCCGGGGAATGCGTCAAACACGGACTTGTAGGTCTTAGCCTGAGTCTCAATGGAAGGCTCAGCGTCGTGGCCCAGGAAGCCGAACTCGGTGCGGAGCAGGCCAACACCCTCAGCCTTCAGGCTTGCAGCCTTCTCAGCGGACTTGCCGTCACCAACGTTTGCGTACAGCTCAACGCGGGTGCCATCAGCCAGCACGCCCTTGCCGTCGAAGTCAGCGACAGGCTTGCGGTTTGCATACTTGATAGCCGCCTCGCGGTCAGCGTCGGTGGGCTCAGTGTCAACGATGCCCTCGTTGGAGTCAATGTACACGATGGTGCCGTCAGCAATGTCGGTCACGCCCTTAGCCGCCACAATAGCGGGCAGGCCCAGGCCGCGAGCCAGAATAGCGGTGTGTGCCTGGGGGCCACCGTCAGAGGTAATCAGGGCGATAACCTTCTCGGGGTCCAGGGTCGCGGTATCAGCCGGTGCCAGGTCAATAGCAGCCAGGATGAACGGCTCATCAGAGACCGGGATGCCGGGAGCCTGCTGGCCGGTCAGCTCAGCAACGATGCGGGCACGCACGTCGTGGATGTCGGTCACGCGCTCAGCCATGTAGCCACCCAGAGCAGCCATCTGGTCAGCGAAGGAGGTTGCAGCCTCCCAGATTGCGCGCTCAGGAGCCATCTCCTGAGTCTCAACCAGCTTGATAGCGCTCTTGATGAGTGCACGGTCAGTAGCCATCTGAGAGGTGGACTTCAGAACAGCCTTGCCATCACGGCTTGCATTCTCTGCGCGAGCAAGCAGGTCTTCCTTAACGCGGACCGAAGCGTCCTTGATGCGCTGTGCAGCTGCCTCAGCGGTCTCGCCGTTCAGACGCAGACCGTCCTTGGGTTCCTCGATGGGCTTAGGCATCTGAAGAACGGGGCCAATAACGCGGCCGGCGTATACGCCGACGCCCTTGTAGGTAGTCATAAATTCATGTCCTATCTGTGGTTTGTCTACAGTGTAACGTGTTTTTTCACGCTCACGCCTGCAAACAGACGATCAAATGAAGGTGAGGTTATACGGCCTTTAAGCGGATGCCTTAGAACGGGCACCCACAGACTTCAGCACCACGTACACGAGTGCCGAAACAACGGTACCGGCAACAACAGCCACCAGGAACATCAGCGGGTTCTGTGCCAGACCGATAATCCAAATACCACCGTGCGGAGCCGGGGAAGCAACGTGAGCGCTCATCGAAATAGCGCCAGCAAGAGCACCACCAACAATGGTCGAAGGAATCACGCGAGCCGGATCAGCCGAAGCGAAGGGAATAGCACCCTCAGAGATGAAGGATGCACCCAGCAGCCACGCAGCCTTACCGTTCTCACGCTCGTTCTCGTTGAACAGCTTGGGGCGCAGAGTGGTCGCCAGAGCCATAGCCAGCGGCGGAACCATACCGGAAATAATGACGGCAGCCATGATCTCCTGGTTCACGGTCGCACCCGAAGACAGGCCAGCGGTTGCGAAGAGGTAAGCAGCCTTGTTGATGGGACCACCCAGGTCAGAAGCCATCATGGCGCCCAGGATCAGACCCAGCACCAGGGCAGAACCGCCAGACATGGAGGTCAGCCAATCCTGCAGGGTGGTCATAACCCAAGCCAGGGGCGCACCGAGCAGCAGGTACATGAGCAGACCGGCAACCAGCGAAGTCACCAGCGGGGTAACGACCACGGGCATCATCGAGCCGAGCCAGCGGGGCAGCTTCAAGGTGCCCAGAGCGTAGGCAATCAGACCGGCGAGAATACCACCAACAATACCGCCGAGGAAGCCCGCGTTCACGGCAAGAGCCACCGAACCAGCGATGAAGCCCGGAGCAATACCGGGACGCTGAGCCAAACCGTACGCAATGTACGCGGCAAGAGCCGGAACCATCAGGCTCAGACCGAAACCACCAATGGTCTGCAGAACAGCACCCAGGTACAGGGTCCAGTGCACATCACCGAGGTTGAACAGGGTTGCCGATTCGAGAATCGCCTTGGTGTTCACATCGCCGAGGTTCGGCATGGTGATTGCCTCGAACACGAAGCCCAGGGCGACCAGAATACCGCCGGCAGCAACGAACGGAATCATGTAAGAGATACCGGTCATCACGGCCTTGTAGATGCGGGAGCCCCAAGTGCCTTCGGTAGCGCCTGCGCTGTCCTCACCGCTGGATGCAGCAGCGGCAACGCGCGCACCGTTGGGGTTCTCAGCCTCAGCCAGAGCCTCCGCAATCATTTCCTTCGGCTCGTCGATACCGCGCTTAACGGGGGACTCTACGAAGGGCTTGCCCGCGAAGCGGTTACGCTCACGCACGTTCACCGACACCGCGAAAATCACGGCGTCTGCGGCATCAATATCAGCCTGGGTCAGCTTCTCATTACCCGAGGAACCCTGGGTCTCAACCTTCAGGTCGTAGCCGAGCTCTTCAGCCGCGTACTTGAGGGCGTCCGCAGCCATATAGGTGTGAGCAATGCCGGTGGGGCATGCGGTCACAGCAACAAGCTTCTTCACCGGAGCAGAAGCGGCGGGGGCTTCCTTCTCAGCAGCAGGTGCGGCGGCGGGCGCAGCCTCGGCAGGCTTAGCCTCTGCCTTCTTCTCGCCCACGCCGAGCGCACCGTTGACCAGCTCAACAATCTCTTCAGCCGAGGAGGCATCGCGCAGGGACGCGGTGAAGCTCTTCTTCATCAGGGAGCGTGCCAGAGTGGACAGCAGCTTCAGGTGTGCCTGGTCAGCGCCATCGGGTGCAGCAATGAAGAAAATCAGGTCGGCGGGGCCGTCCTTAGCACCGAAGGAAACTGCCGGGTTAGGGCGTGCCATTGCCAGGGTCGGCTCGGTCACGGCGGCACTACGGCAGTGCGGAATCGCAATACCACCGGGGATGCCGGTGTCGGTCTTGGATTCGCGTGCCTCGGCAGCCGCGTAGAGCTGCTCGAAGTCGGTAGCGCGTCCGGCATTTACGACTGCCTGGGCGAGCTTGGCAATTACGTCGAATCGGGTCTCGCCGAGGTTCTCGTCCAGCAGGACGAGATCTGCGGTGATCAGATCAGACATATTCCCTCCTCGGGTATGTGTTGGGGCGGGGATTCGCTCAGCGGTGCCGAGCTTCTCCCCTATATGAGTTCAAAGTGTGTGCAACCTGTGTGTGTTGTGTTCGTATATGCGTGTGGGTGTTGAGGTAACACCCCTGCATACATTCCTTTTTGTGAATATATGCAGGTCAGTGCCACAAACCCAGCTTTAGAGCTGCAGCTGACGAACGGTGACCTTCTCAGGAGTGGTCTGCTCCAGCGAAGGCATACGGGTACCCGGCAGAGCAGCAGCAGCCGAACCGTGAGCTACCGCCTGAACCAGGCAACCGGGGGCACCCTCACCGCGAGTGTGAGCAATCAAGAAACCGGACAGCGACGAGTCACCGGCACCCACAGTGCTACGAACCTGAATCGGCTCGTGCACAGCATGCCAGATACCCTGCTCGGTCACGAGCACGGCGCCGCCGCCGCCGAGGGTTGCAAGCACGTACTCGATGCCGTCGCCGAGCAGCTTCTGGGCGGTGCGGGCGGTCAGCTCGGGGCTAGCCTCCAGCTCCTCCCAGTTGTCGCTACCGGTCAGCTGAGCCAGCTCTTCCGAATTGGGCTTAATCAGGGTGGGCTTGTGCTCACCGGCGACGGTCGCAATCAGCGGCGCCTCAGAAGTGTCAATCGCGATCTTGCCCTCGTAACCGGAGGTGCGCAGTGCCGCCACCAGCTCGGAGTAGTAGGTCGGCTCCAGACCCGGAGGCAGAGAGCCAGCCAAAACCACCCAGTCGGCACCCTTCGAGCGCTCAACCACCAGCTCGTCCAACTTCTGACGCAGCTCAGCATCAAAAACGGTGCCGGGGGCGTTCAACTTGGTGGTGGTGCCGTCCGGGTCAACCACGGTGATGTTCGAGCGGATCGGCTCGCCGGTGGGCAGGTTAGCGAACTCGACGTCCACAGCCTGCAGTGCGGTCAGCACCGGGTCGGTGGCTTCACCGGGCACAATGGCGAGGGTCGGCACGCCGGAGACCTGCAGTGCGCGGGAAATATTCACGCCCTTACCGCCGGGGTCCTGCACAGCGCCAACAGCACGCTGCACGGCGCCGTGTGCCAGGGGTGCACCGAGTTCAATGGTGCGGTCCAGGCTGGGGTTTGCGGTCAGAGTAATAATCATTAGGCAATCACAATCTCGACATTTGCGGCCTCGAGTGCCTGACGAAGGGCACCTTCGGGCTCGCGATCGGTAATGAGGGTGTCAATATCCTCAAATCCTGCGAAGCGGACCAGGGATTCCTGACCGAACTTCGCGGAGTCACAGAGCAAGACCACGCGGCGGGCTGCCTTGCAAATTGCGGTCTTGACAATGGCTTCGTTCATGCCGGGGGTGGAGATGCCGAAGTGGGCTTCAATGCCGTTGGCACCAATGAAAGCAATATCGGGACGCATGGTGCCGAAGTGCTCGGCAGCGCGGGCACCAACAGCAGCCCAGGTCATCTTGCGCAGCTGACCACCGACCAGCTCGAGGGTCACGCCCTCGGCTTCCGCGAGCTTGACTGCAATGTGCAGTGCGTGGGTGATGATGATGCGGTCGTTGCCGGTCTTGAGGCTGAAGTTCTCGGCGCCAATGTGGTCGGCGAGAATTTCGATGGTGGAGCCTGCGTCCAGGACGATGGAGCCCGCCTCGGAGTCACGCAGCATCTGGTACGCCTTGGTGGCGATGCGGCGCTTCTCGGGGGTGTTCATGCCCTGTCGGGAGGAGATGGAGGACTCCAGGGAGGTGGACTGCTCAATGGTGACAGCGCCACCGTGGACGCGGCGGAGCTTACCTGCTTCTTCCAGTGCGGCGAGGTCGCGGCGCACGGTCTCCATGGTCACATCGTAACGACGCGCAAGGTCAGCGCCGTTGACACGACGTGCGGAGGCAACAAGCTTTGCAATTTCGGCACGGCGTTCTTCTGCGAACATAAATCGGTGTTCCTTTGGGCTAGTGGGGAGGAAATCTGTGTGTTCTCGTCTGCATTCTGCGTGGCTAGAGAGCCGTGAAAGACATGGTTTCAGCGAACCGACAGAACGCTTTAGGGTAATACTTGATTTTATGTGGGTTTTTGTGGGCAAGTCAATATAAAACGCTGTATTTGCCGGAATATTACCCGAATGTTCCCTACAGAAACCACACCTATTTGCGAGCTGTTGCCTGTTTATGTCTGTTTGACCTAATGAACTGTTGGGTTTTGCTTCTCCCCGCCACCTACGGTGTTGATAGACCCCGCCAGCGCACTCGCAGCAGGGTAAAAACACAAGGCGCCGGCCCCGAGAAACCCTCGGAGCCGGCGCCTCCAACAGGCACAGATCCTTACTTACCCTTGCGTTCGCGACGCACGCGACGCCAACGATGCACACCCAGAGCACCCGCCGCGCCCAGCAGAGCACCCGAACCGTTCATCAGTACATCCACCGGGTCGCCCGTACGATCCGGCATGAAACTCTGGATTGTCTCAATGCAGGCGCTAACAAGGAACCCCGCGTACAGCACGTGCGGGCGAGCCTTCGGTTTGAGCAGCAGGGCGAAGAGAAAACCGCCCGGCATGAACATGATGACGTTCGAAAGCTGCTCAATACTCGAATAGGTGATGAAGGCGGGCAGCCAGCCCTCGGCGTGGCCGGTGTCCAGTAGCTGCGCAAGGCGGCCACCCATCTCGTTATCGTCCACGTGCACGGGCGCGAACACGATGCTCGCCACCACGGCACAGTACAGCGCCGTGACGGGCCAGAGAATCAGCCGCCACACGCGAGCGCCAGACTGACCGCTACCGGGTTGTCCTTTACCAAACAAGGCGGCCCGCCTCGTCAAACTGCTTGGTTGAGTCCCAGGCGAACAGGCCCGGCACGTCAATCGTGAGCGGTTCGGCGTTCGGCACGGTCACGGTCCATTCTTCACCGGCTGCGGCGGAGAGAGCGCGGCGGATAAAGCTGCCGTGGCTGACGGCGATAATCTTCTGGTCGCCCGAAGCTTCAGAGAGCTCACGCACGATATTGCGCAGGGTGCGCACCGCACGAATGTACACGTCACGCTCAGATTCCACGTTCGGGTAGTAGCGTTCCGGGGCGCGGCGCTCGGGGGCGGGAATGTCCAGGCCCTCACCGGCACCGTAGGCGCGCTCGACCAGCTCGGGGTAGGTCTTGTGTACCTGCAGGTCGAAGTGTTCACCGACCAGCTGCGCCGTCTCGTGGGCGCGGGAGAGCGGCGAAGACACCAGCACGGTGAATTCCAGGCCCATGTCGGCGAGCTTCTTGCCGGTGGTGCGTGCCTGTTCGCGGCCGGTGTCGTTGAGCGGAATGTCGGTGATGCCCTGCATCAGGTTCGCCTTGTTCCAGTCGGTCTGGCCGTGACGGATCAGGGTGAGGGTCGTGTTCTCGGCGCCCGCCGGGACCTCTTCGGGGCCCAGCTCGGGCTCGAGGTGCTGCACGACCAGGCGGTCGATCGCGTTGTCCAGGTACTGCAGGGGCACCTCGGTCAAGGAGGCGTTCACCGGGATCGGGTAGATGCCGTCCTCGTTGAGCAGTTCGGGGTGGCGCTCAGCGACCAGGGCGGTCATGCTCAGGGCAATCAGCATGCCGTGCGCGGCGACCACGACGGTCTGACCCTCGTATTCGCGGCGGACGCGGTTCAGCGCCGCGAGGGAGCGGGCGAGGAAGTCCTTCTTGGGTTCCACGTTGTATGCGTTGTTGGACTGGCGGGAGGCGAGAATCAGCTCGCGGGTCGCAATCTGCCCCTCCAGGTCGCCGAAGGAGCGTTCCTGGAAGCCGTCAAAGGCGCCGCGGTAGGGTACGCCCATGCCTTCGGCAATGATTTTGGCGCTTTCTACTGCGCGGGACAGGGGCGAGGAGACGATAGCGTCCACGGTGGTGCCGTCGGCTTCTGCCTGCTTCAGGGCGCCGATGGCGGTGCGTACCTGCTCGCGGCCGGTGTCGTTCAGCGGGATGTCGGTGCCGCCCTGGAATCGGTGGTCGATGTTCCAGTCGGTCTGGCCGTGGCGCAGGAAGATGATGCGGGTTCCTGCTTCGGGGTCGGGTACCGGAGTGATGATGGGGGTGTTCTGTGCGTCGGTCATCCTTCTAGTATGGCACTGCCCCCGCGCAGTTCAAGGGGGTGGGCGGCGTATTCTCGCGTGAGGCTCGCTCATACCGCGGTATGAGCTGCGGGACGATTGAGCACCCGGTGGGGCGAATTTTTTCAGGGTTTTCCCATATTTTTCAGCCCCCAGACGGAGGGTTGAGCCGTCGAGAAGCTGAGATGATAGAAGTGTACTTCCGTTAGTTCATACCCAATGAAGGTTGTCATGACGCAGAATCCTCAATCTCAGAACCCGCAGTTCCAGGCTCAGAACCCGTACTCAATGACCCCTCCGCAGGCGGCGCAGCCTGCCGGTCAGTATTCCGGTCAGCCTAACCAGCAGAGCCAGGCGGGCTACTATCAGGGTCAGCCGCAGGGCTACCCCGCGCAGGCACCTCAGCAAATGCAGCAGGCGCCCTTCGCACGCGGCGCGATTATTTCTGCCCGTAACCTGCACAAGTCGTACGGCAATAACCCGGTGTTGCGCAACGTGAGCCTGGATATTTTCCCCGGCGAGTCCGTGGCGATTATGGGTCCTTCCGGTTCGGGTAAGACCACCTTGTTGCACGCGCTCTCGGGCATTATCAAGCTCGATGCCGGTTCCGTGCTGTTCAATGGCCCCACCGGTCAGGTGGCGGTGGAGTCCCTCAGCGAGCGTGAGCGTACCTCCCTGCGCGCTAACTCGTTTGGTTTCGTGTTCCAGCAGGGTCTGCTGGTTCCCGAGCTGACCGCGGAGGAGAACGTTTCCCTCGCCGCGATGATTGCCGGTGTTCCCCGCCAGCAGGCGCGTTCCATTTCGGCTGATCTGCTGAACCGTCTGGGTTTGGGTCAGATGCTGGACCGCCGTATGGGTGAGATGTCCGGTGGTCAGGCTCAGCGTGTGGCGATTGCCCGCTCCCAGGTGAACGGTGCCCCCGTGACTTTCGCGGATGAGCCGACCGGCGCACTGGATTCGAAGACCGCGCGTGAGGTGATGGCTCTGTTGCTGACTATGATTCCGCAGCAGGGTAAGACTCTGCTGGTGGTTACTCACGACCCGAACGTGGCGGCGGCGTGCTCCCGCGTGGTGTACCTGCAGGACGGTCAGATTGTGAGCGATCAGCGCAATAACCAGGGCGGTGTTCCCGCTTCCCAGAACCACGCTCAGAGCTTCGGCGCTCAGTCTCAGGCAGGTGCATAATGCAAATCTATGCTCTACTCGCCAAGCGAACCCTATGGAGTTCGCAGGCGATTCTTCCCGTGCTGGCTTTTGCCGCCTCCTCGGCACTGTTTTTGACGGTTGCCGGTGGTGTTCAGGCGCTGAGCACCTGGCTTGACCACGCCACCAACGTTGACCACGAACTGGTGAACCTGATGGGCATTCAGAAGCTCTACATGGGTTTGGCGTGGGTTGCCGCTCTGGTGCTGGTTGTTCCGCTCTTTACCCTGGGCGCTTCGGCGGCTCGTTTGAGTGCCCGCCGCCGTGATGAGCGCCTGGCCTCCCTGCGTCTGATTGGTGCCTCCACGACCCTGATTGTGGGTCTGTCGGTGGCGGATGCGCTGGTGTACTCCCTCGTGGGTTTCATCATCGGTCTGCTGCTCTACCTGGTGCTGATTTTCCCGTTCGGTGCCATGCACTTCATGAACGTTCCGCTGGGTGCTGAGAATATGCTCCTGCCGGTGAGCATGATTTTCTACTGCTTCCTGGGCTGTATGGTCCTGGCGGCTCTGAGCTCCCTCTTCGGTCTGGCGAAGGTCAGCATCAGCCCGCTGGGTGTGCGTACCCGCGCGAAGGCTGGTTCTGCCGGTTACATTGCCCTGGGCCTCGGTATTGTTCTGATTATTGCCGTGATGATTCTGGCATCGACCTCCAAGGGCTTCAGCATGTTCTCACCCTTCCAGGACGGCGGTGCCGATAGCGCAATGAAGAACCTGGCGGTTTTCATTGCTCTGCCGGGTTTGCTGATGATGCTTGCCATCGACTGGATTGGCACCTTCCTGGTGTGGTCGTACGCAAAGATTCGTGTGCGTATGACCCAGAAGGCGTCGGTTCTGCTGGGTTACCGTGCGGTGCTGGAATCCCCGCGTGGGGCGTGGCGTCAGGTTTCGGGTGTGGCACTGTCGACCTTCTTGGTGACCTTCTTCGGCCCCATCCTGATTCTCGCGGGTGAGATGAGCAAAGACGCGAAGCAAGCCGGTCCCGCCGCCGGCCCCTTCATGACCATCATGCAGGACATGTTCCAAGGCATGCTGCTCATGCTGTTCTTCTCGTACCTGCTGGTCACTCTCTCCGCAGTGTTGAACCAGAGCGCCGCGATTTACGAGCGCGGTTCGCTGTATTCTTCGCTGAATATGATGGGTACCCCCACGAGGCTGCTGCAGGCTTCGCGTCTTACCGTGGTCTTTGGCCCGCTGGTGCTCATCAGCGTGATTTCTGCACTGCTGGGTCTGCCGCTGACGGCTTTGATTGCGGCTCAGGGTCTTCCCGGTGAGGTTCTGGCGAAGATGTTCGGTCTGACCTTCGGCGCTATTGCGCTGGGTCTGGTGCTGGTCTACGCGGGTCTGCTGGCGACCATTCCGTTTATGCGTCAGGTGACCCACAAGCCGGTATCTGCGCTCTAAGCTGTCGCGCTTTACCCTCCCGTTGCATTCTCTCAGGATGCAGCGGGAGGGTTTCTTTATGCCTACTTATGTGCCGCGTGCTTTTGTGCCCTCACCTGGCGTGTGCCCTGCATGTTTTCTCACCCACCGTGCCACCACTTCCATAGCCTCAAGCCCTGTGAGAGACTGACATTATGTTTGAACACACCGTACCCTCCGATTGGTTCCCCCGCTGCGCAATCTTCGACTGCGACGGCATCCTCCTCGACTCCGAAACCGTCTGGAACGATGTGCAGCGTGAGCTTTTCACCCGCTGGTCTGTTCCCTTCACCGAGGAGGTGGAGCACCGCCTCACCGGCCTGGCGGCAGCTGATGTCGCCGAGGAGCTTGCCCTGCTCTCCTACGAGGCGCAGAACGGTCAGAAGCCGGACACCGCCTCCGCAGAATACGCCGAGCACCACGAGCGCGTGATGAAGGACCTGCTCACCACCGAGCACGAGGTCATCAGCTCCGGCGTGAACCTGATTGAGGGTGCGCAGGAGTTCCTGGGCTTCCTGAGCGAGCACATGCCCGTTGCGGTGGCGTCGAACTCCACCGCGAAGATTCTGACCCTGAAGATGGAAAGCTACGGTTATGCCCCGCTGGTGCGCACCTGGGTCAGTAGCAACGACGTTCTCAACGGTAAGCCCGCCCCGGACATGTACTTGGAGGCGGCACGCCGCCTCGGCTTTGAAGGTCACGAGGCGCTGGCGTTCGAGGACTCCCCCGCCGGTGCGCAGGCGGCACGCGACGCCGGCACGAAGGTCATGATTTACACTCCCGCCGGTACCGACCTGCAGAAGGCACCTACCGGTTTTGGCCGCTTCGATTCGTTCAAGGACCCGCAGCTCTGGGAGGCGGCACGCACCTGGATCGCCAAGCTTGAGGCGGCGCAGCAGTCCGAAGCAGCGCAGGGCTAAGCAGCTAGCGTCCCCTCCCCTAGCGCAAAGGAACCAGACACAAAGAAAGACCCCCGGCCCGCTCCTCAGGAGCAGACCGGGGATCTTCTATGCTTTATCAGCTGTACCTATAGCGGCACGAGCCTATCGGCGCATAACCTTCTTCGCCAGGAAGTTACCGATGAACTGAACCAGCTGAACCAGGACGATAATAATCGCCACAACAGCCCAGGTGATCTCATCGTTGAAGCGCTGGTAGCCGTCCACAATCGCGATCTTACCCAGACCACCGGCACCCACGTAACCGGCCATAGCGGACATATCCACCACGCCGATAACGAGGAAGGTGTAACCCAGGATTAGCGGGCCAAGTGCCTCGGGAATCATCACGGTGAACAGGATGGTCAGCTTCGAAGCGCCCATCGCGCGGGCCGCCTCAATCACACCCGGGTCAATGGAGACCATGTTCTGCTCCACGATACGGGCAATTGCGAACGCAGCACCGAAGCTCATCGCGAAAACCGCAGCGTTCACGCCCAGGCGGGTACCCACCACGGCGCTCGTCAGCGGGCCCAGCGCCGCAATCAGGATAATGAACGGAATCGGGCGAATCACGTTCACCAGAATGTTCAGGATCGTGTACACGAAACGGTTCTGGAAAATATTACCTGCACGGGTGGTGTACAGCAGAGCACCCACAATCAGGCCAACCAGACCGGCACACAGCATGGTGATAGACACCATGTAGAAGGTGTCGCCGATAGCCGGGAGCAGCTTCTCGGGCAGGAACTCAGACCAGTCAGTCTTAGACGCAGCCAGCGGAAGAGTAGTAGCAAACATTTAGCGCACCTCCTGCACGCGAGCAACGGTCTTCAGTTCAGCAACAGCGGCATCAATGCTGGTGATTTCGCCGAGAAGTTCCAGGGTGAGGGTACCGTACGCCTTGCCCTGCAGGGTCTCAATACCGCCGCCCACAATGTTGAAGCGGACGTTACGGGCACCCAGGTAGGACAGCACCTTACCGAGCTCCTGGTTACCCTCCACGATTTCAACGTTGATGAGGTAACCCTTGTGGTTTGCGCGCAGCTCAGCCGCCTCCTTGCCGGTGGGGGCAAGCTTGACGGTGGTTGCCACGAACAGCTTCGCCACGTCGGTCTGCGGGTTGGAGAAGACGTCGTAGACGTTGCCCTGCTCGACCACGCGGCCGGACTCCATGACCGCCACACGGTCAGCGATGCTGGAGACCACGTCCATCTCGTGGGTAATCACCACGACGGTCACGCCCAGCTCGCGGTTCACGCGCTTGAGGAGGGCGAGCACTTCATGAGTGGTTTCCGGGTCCAGCGCGCTGGTGGACTCATCCGCCAGCAACAGGGCGGGGTTGGTCGCGAGCGCGCGGGCAATACCCACACGCTGCTTCTGACCGCCCGAAAGCTGGTTCGGGTAGTGGCCTGCACGGTCGGCAAGACCCACGAACTCGAGCATTTCCAGGGCGCGGGCGCGGCGTTCCTTCTTGGACCAGCCGGCAATCTTCAGGGGGAACTCGACGTTACCGAGCACGGTGCGGGAGTTCATCAGGTTGAACTGCTGGAAGATCATACCGATGTTGGTGCGTGCTTCGCGCAGTTCGGAGTCGCGCTTGCCGGAAATTTCGAAGCCGCCAACGGTCAGGGTGCCGCTGGTGGTGGTTTCCAGGCCGTTAATGAGGCGGACCAGGGTGGACTTACCGGCGCCGGAGTAGCCGATAATTGCAAAGATTTCACCACGGTTAATGGTGAGGGAGACGTTGTCGACAGCAACTACTGCCTTGGGGCCGTTGCCGAAGACCTTGGAGACTCCGTCCAGAACCACCATGGGCGAGGTGCTGTCGCCGAAGCTCTGTGCCAGTTCACTCATAAATATGTATCCGTAAATGTCGTGGTTGGGGCGCTAAAGGGCCTTAACGCCGTTACGCAAAGGACGGTAAGCCTGTCGTGACCCGCATCGGGTTCTTAGACTTACCGCCTTTGCGTATGCCTAGAGGAGGCGTGTATTTAGAAGATTACTTCTTGGCGCGCAGCTTGGCTTCTTCGTTAGCCAGGGACTGACGCAGCTCGTCGGTGCTCACGTTGACCTCAACAGCGGTGCCGCGGGTCTCTTCCTGAACGACGTCCATGACGGCCTTGGTGTGGAAGAGTTCAACAATCTTCTTGTAGGTCTCGTCGTCAGCCTTGTCCTTCTGAGCAACGAAGAGGTTCACGTACTTGATTGCCGAGGGGTCGGTCTTGGGGTCGTCCTGAGCCAGTGCGTCTGCGGGCTTCAGGCCTGCATCCTTGAGGAAGTCGTTGTTGACGACTGCGCCGTCAGCGGACTCCATGCCAACCACGGTCTGGGTTGCGTCGACGGGGGTGACCTTCACCTTGGAGTTAGCGGTGTCAACGTCGTCGATGGTGGGTGCGTCAACGTCAGCGTTCTTGAAGGTAACCAGACCGTTGGTCTTCAGCAGCTTCAGTGCGCGTGCTTCGTTCACGGTGTCGTTCGGGATAACGATCTCGCCGCCCTGGGGGATGTCAGCCAGCTTGGAGTGCTTCTTGGAGAACAGAGCCATCGGGTAGATGACGGTCGGGCCGACAATCTGCAGGTCCTTGTTAGCGCTCACGTTGTAGTTAGACAGGTACGCGATGTGCTGGAAGCGGTTCATGTCGATGTCACCGGCGTCCAGTGCGGGGTTCGGCTCGGTGTAAGCGCTGAACTCCTTGTACTCAATGTCGATACCCTGCTTCTTAGCTTCTTCCTTCAGGGTCTTGTTGAACTTCTCAGAGCCAACCACACCGATGGTGACCTTCTTGGAGCTGGAGGAAGAGGAGGAGGAGTTGGTGGAACCGCAGGCTGCCAGGCCAAAGACCATGGGGACAACTGCGAGTGCAGCAGCAAACTTCTTCACGGCTATGAATCTTTCTGTTGAATGATGATGCGTTCCGCCGGGTGCTGACGTTGGTATTAGCACGTCCGATGGGAATGATGATGGGACAATTACAGCACGCGCGGGGGCGGGTGTGGAAGTTAAGAGCTATTCATGAGACACAGAACGTCAAGGTCGTCATATTTTGTCATATTTCGTCATACGGTGATTATTTCCAGGTCACAAAGCGCCATTATCGGTGTATTCAGGCGCACACAAAACGCCGGCAAGGGTATGAAAACCCAAGCCGGCGTTTATAAAACGGGCAATCAGCGAGCCGCTAGCGCCTACTGATCGAACTCACCCGAAGCAATCAGCTGCTCACGCACCTTACGGCGCAGAACCTTACCCAGCATCGAACGGGGCAGGTCATCCACCACCACGATGCGGCGCGGAACCTTGTAGCGGGTCACCTTCGAATAGCAGTGCTCACGCAGGGTATGCTCCTGCACCACGCGGCCCGGGGCGGCAACCACGGCGGCAACGACCATCTCGCCACCGGCGGGCAGCGGAATACCGACCACCGCCGCATCCGCGACCATGTCGTGCTGCTTGAGGGCGACCTCAACCTCCGTCGGGGAGACGTTGAAACCGCCGGTAATAATGACCTCCTTGATGCGGTCAACAATCTGGATGAAGTAGTCCTCGTCCAGGCGCACAATATCGCCGGTACGCAGCCAACCGTCAGGGGTGATGGTCTTCGCGGTCTCGTCTTCACGCTTCCAGTAGCCAGCAAAACGCTGCGGGCCCTTCACCCACAGCTCGCCCTCTTCACCCTCGGGCACGTCCTCGCCGGTCTCCGGGTCCACCACGCGAATATCGGTGGAGGGGAACGGAACACCGATGAAACCTGCACGGCGAGTGTCATTCAGCGGGTTGCAGGACACCAGCGGCGCGCACTCGGTCAGGCCGTAGCCCTCCACCATAAAACCGCCGGAGGCTTCCTCCCACTCGGCGACCAGCTCGGGCGGCAGGTTCATCGCACCGGACACCGCGTAACGGATACCCTCCAGGGACACGCCACGCTTCTTCGCCTCATCCAGCAGGCGGCGATACACCGGCGGAACCGCAGGCAGAATGGTCGGGCGGGTCTTCTTCATCGCCTTCAAAATCAGGTCCATATCCACGGTCGGGAACAGCACCAGGCGGGCACGGCACAGCGACGCAATCGTCACACCCAAGGTCATGCCGTACGCGTGGAACAGCGGCAGAACCGAGTAAATCACCTCGTCATCGCCCGGGTTAATCCACGCCTCACCCATGCGGCCGTTAGACTCCAGGTTGCGGTGCGTGAGCATCACACCCTTCGGCAGACCGGTCGTGCCAGAGGTGTACTGCAGCAACGCAATATCGTGCGCGGTCGGGCGGCGATGCGCAGGATCAATACGGTCGCTCTTCAGCAGATGCGACCACGGCACCGTACCCGGAGCGGGACCCGTCAGCTTCTCACGCGAAGCACGCGCACTCTTCAACGGCAACTTCAGCGCGGTACGCATCAGCGCAGGCATCGCCGAAATCATGTTCACCGAATAAATATGGTTCGGGCGGATATCAGCCGGAAGACCCGTAATATGCGAAGCGATCTTATCCCACACAATCGCGACCTTCGCGCCGTGATCCTCAAACATATGGCGCAACTCCGCGCCCGTATACAGCGGGTTATGCTCCACCACAATCGCGCCCAAACGCAGAATCGCGTAAAACGCCGCAATATGCTGAGGACAGTTCGGCAGAATCAGCGCCACACGGTCACCCGCCTGCACACCCGCCACACGCAGGCCCTCCGCCGCACGCTCAATCTGGTCGCCCAGCTCAGCGTAGGTCGTGGTCGCGCCAAAGAACTCCAGCGCAACCTTATGGGGTACGGTACGAACCGCCTCGTCAATGAGGTGGCTCAGTGAGGTTTCAGGCAGCTCAATATCGCGGGCAGTCCACGGAGTATAGTTCTTCAACCAGGGGCGATGCGCCAACGGATGCGCACCAGCAGCTACACCAGCGGATGCGCCAGCGGGGGATACAGGAGCCGCCGCATCCTGCAGGTTCGTGTTCTTCTGAGCCTCAGTCATGCAATGATTGTGCCTTCCCGCCCCCGCAGGCTTCAACTCAGCACCGTTTCTTTCCACGCTGAAAATCACACGGCACACCCGCCCCAGATACCGCAATAAACACCGAAACACTAAGGCAGAACCCCGCAACTCTGGGATACTTAAAGCATGAGTAAACGACAGCAAGACATCACTGACGAACAGTTCAAGAAGCTCCTCCGCGAAATTTCCAAACGATTCGCCATCGCCGGAGGAGTCGTCATCCTGTTTGGAATGGCCATCATCGCACTTGCTTACCTTCTGGGAGGAGCCCACTAATGCACACCCCGCAGCGCCCCAACGGCGACATCTTCAACCGCATGGTCTCCGGCGCCGCCTACATGCCCGACGCCGAATGCGCCGCGCAGACTAAGCGCATCCACGCTGCAACCGTCCTCGCTGAAGAACACTACGCACGCGGCGAGCAGGCACAGGCAATGCACGTCTACCGTGAACACCTCGGCCACCTGGGCGAGCACTCGCACATCCGCCCCGGCGCACGCTTCGACTACGGCGTGAACACCTATATTGGTGACGGCTCCTTCTTCAACTTTGGCTGCGTTTTCCTGGACGTCTGCCCGATCCGTATCGGCTCCACCGTGCTCGTCGGCAACAACGTACAGTTCCTCACCCCCACCCATCCGCTCAACCCGGTCGACCGCGCCGCATACTGGGAAGGTGGCGAGCCCATCACCATTGAAGACAACGTCTGGATCGGTGGCGGCGCTATCATCCTGGGTGGTGTGACCATCGGCAAGAACTCCGTGATTGGCGCGGGCACCGTCGTCACCAAGGACGTCCCCGCTAACTCCCTCGTGGTCGGCAACCCCGGCCGCGTGGTCCGTACCCTGGACGAGAACGAACGCCCGGCATACCCGCACACCTACTCCGCAGAAGCCCTGGAAGAAGCACGCGCCTTCTACGCTGACCGCAACCGCTAAATTCAGCGCCAGGACTAGAATCCAAAGGATTTAATGAACGCACAGAACAATACCCCGCAGCAGCGTCCGGCCGCCGCCGCGTCCACTCCCACCGAAAGTGACCTGTGGGAGGCGGCATTCTCCTCCGACGACCCCACCGTGGTTCTGACCGATGAGGAGCTGAACGCCGCACGCCGCGCCCACGAAAAGGCGCGTGAGTCGGTCTCTTCGGCTCAGTCCTCTGCGCAGTCCTCGCAGGATGCGACCCTGCCTCTCTCTGTTACTGAGGCGGCTACCGCAACGCAGCCGATTCTCTCCCCCGGCACCACTTCTCAGGGTTCAGAATCCGGTGCTGACTTGGGCGAACCCGGCGCCAACAACCTCAGCTGGCTCGACAAGCCCGCAGCCCCCAGCGCAGACAACGTACGCGGCGGCGCAACTAGTGCACCCGCTACCGTACCAACTGCGGCGGCAAGCTACGAGGTGCCCGCACCCAGCAACGCCCATGCGGCACCCAGCGCCCCGCAAGCTAACCCCGCGGCAGATGACCACTTCGTTATCCCCACCCCCGCCGGTGATGCCGGTGCGGCTGGCGCGGAACCCATCCTCACCGCCGCAACCGCACTGTCCATGCAGAAGAGCCGCTACTCCCGCATGCACCTGCTGCCCGGCCTGCTCGGCTGGCTGATCACCATCTCCCTCATGGACGGTGGCCTGTGGGCTATCCAGTCGTGGCTGACCCTGACCGGTCAGAGCGAGTCCATCGAGTACGCCTCGGTGGTCTCCCGCCTCTTCAGCGGCACATCAAACGCAGTGCCGGTCGCGGTGGCGTTGAGTGTGCTCATCTTCTTTGCCTACCTGGTGGGCGGTTACGCGGCGGGCCGTATGGCACGATTCGCCGGCGCAAAGCAGGGCATCGCCGTGTGGCTCTGGCAGATTATGGCGCTCATCCTCGGATCCCTGGCGACCTTCCTGGCGCCTCAGCTGTTCCAGAACGGTGTTGCGTCCCTGTCCCTGCAGAAGCTGATTGCGGGTGACTTCGCGAACGGTCTGCTGGCGGTTCTGCTGGTTCTGGCGTTGAGCTTCCTCGGCGCTATCCTCGGCGGCCTGTGCGGACGCCTGTACCACCGCCGCGTAGACAAGTATCCGAACGACCAGGTGGCACGCGAGGACGCCTAGGCTTCTCAGCACCTGCGCCTCGTTGCGATAGGAATAAAACCATAGAGAAAACCTCCGGCACCTTGTGACAAGGTGCCGGAGGTTTTCTCTATCTAAATCTGTATCCTAAGCAGCTTCAGCTACCCAGCGATAAAACGCTGACCAGCCGAAACATGCCGCCTAGTGGTCCAGCAGCAGTGCAGGCTCTTCAAGAATCGCAGCCACATCAGCCATAAAACGAGCCGACAGGTCACCATCCACCACGCGGTGATCGAACGAGCCGCCCAGGGTCGTCACCCAGCGAGGAATAACCTCACCGTCAACCACCCACGGCTTCTGCTTAATCGTACCGAAGGCAACAATCGCAACCTCACCCGGGTTGATAATCGGGGTACCCGTATCAATACCCAGCGAACCGATGTTCGTAATGGTCAGGGTGCCGTTCGCCATCTCAGCAGGCTGAGTCTTACCCTCACGGGCGCGGGTGGTCAGGTTATTCAGCGCAACAGCCAGCTCACGCAGGGACAGCTCCTGAGCGTCCTTAATGTTCGGAACCATCAGGCCGCGCGGGGTCGCCGCAGCAATACCCAGGTTCATGAAGTGCTTAATCTGGATTTCGCTGTCGGTCCAGGTCGCATTGACCTGCGGGTTACGCTCAGCAGCCCAAATTACCGCGGCGGCAAGCACGAGCAGCGGGGTGACCTTCACGCCCTCAAAGTGGCGAGACTTCTTCAGGCGCTTCACGAACTCCATGGTGCGGGAGGCATCAACGTCCACGAAGATGGACACGTGCGGGGCGCTAAACGCCGAAGAAACCATCGCCTTCGCGGTTGCCTTACGCACACCACGCACCGGAATGCGCTCAATGCGGTCACCGGGGGTGACTGCGGGCTGCCAGAACGGCTGGCGGGCGCCGCTATGCTGCACATCGCTCAGGTGCGCCACATAGTTCATGAGGTCCTGCTTGGTCACCTGGCCACGCGCACCGGTAGCAGTCACGTTCGCCAGGTCAACACCCAGCTCCTTTGCGGCAAGGCGCACCGGAGGCGGCGCGAGGGTCGGGCGGTGCGGAACCTGCTCGGGCGGCAGGGTCGGCACCGGAGCAGCTGCCGCATGTTCGGGGGTCAGACGCTGCACCACCGAGTTCAGCGGGGTGTTCTCCACAAAGCGGGAGGCGCGCTCAGCCAGCTCGCTCAGCAGGCCCTGGTTGCGGTTCACCGGGTCGGCGGGGGTGTGCGCCACGGGTGCCTGAACAGCCGGCGTGACCGATGCCGCGGTAGCCTGTGCGGGCTGGGATGCGGAGGCGGGGCGCTTACGGGCGCGACGCTTCACAGCGTCCGCCTTAGGGCCGGAGCCGACCAGTGCAGTGCCGGACTCTGCCTCTGCTGCGGCGGGTGCCGCCGGGGTTGCGGGGGCGTTGTCGCCGCCGGAGATGCTGATAATCGGGGTGCCCACCTCAACGGTTTCACCTTCGGCAACGAGTAGCGCCTCGACGGTGCCTGCGAAGGGCGAGGGCAGTTCCACGACGCTCTTAGCGGTTTCAATTTCGACGAGGACATCGTTGATGGCGACCTCGGTACCGACGGCTACCTTCCAGCTGAGGATTTCTGCTTCGGTCAGGCCTTCACCCACGTCAGGGAGCGGGAAAATCTGGGACATTTTTACCTCTCACTAGGGCATATACCCTATACGGAATATTCTGTGCGGGCTTTCAACCCGCCATAGCGCAACACGCTGATACGTCAGATCAGGGTATGCCTAGTAGTCAAAAGCGCGGTCGACCGCCTCAAGAATACGGTCAATATCGGGCACGTACTCTTCTTCAACACGAGAAACCGGGTACGGCATGTAGTAGCCGCCCACGCGAATCACCGGCGCCTGCAGGCTGTAGAAGCAACGCTCTGTAATAGCCGCAGCCAGCTCGCCACCCATACCACCGAAGGTCGGCGCCTCGTGCGCAATAATCAGGCGGCCGGTCTTCGCCACCGAAGCGGCAACCGTCGGCACATCCAGCGGCGAAATCGAGCGCAAATCAATAACCTCAATCGAGCGGCCATCCTCCACGGCAGCCTCCGCGGCAGCCAGAGCGACCGGCACCAGCGGACCGTACGCAACGATGGTCGCGTCCGTACCCTCACGCACCACCTGCGCGCTGAACGGGTCAAAGGAAGTATCGCTAAAGTCCACTTCACCCTTGAGCCAGTAGCGGCGCTTCGGCTCAAAAATAATGACCGGGTCCGGGCACTCAATCGCCTTGCGGGTCATCCAGTACGCCTCGTGCGGAGTCGAGGGAGTCACAATACGCAGGCCCGCCGTGTGGGCGAACAGCGCCTCCGGGGATTCGGAGTGGTGCTCCACCGAACCAATCACACCACCGTACGGAATGCGGATAGTCACCGGCACCGTGTACTGCTTATCGGTGCGGTTGTGGATCTTCGCTAGCTGGCTCGTGATTTGGTTGTACGCGGGGAACACGAAGCCGTCGAACTGAATCTCCGGCACGGGGCGGTAGCCGCGCAGCGCCATACCGATCGAGGTACCGATAATGCCGGACTCGCCCAGGGGCGAATCCATGACGCGGCGGTTGCCAAAGCGCGCCTGCAGGCCCTCGGTGACGCGGTACACGCCGCCGAGCTTGCCGATATCCTCACCGAGCATGACGACGGTGCGGTCGGCTTCCATGGCGTCTTCCAGGCCTCGGGTGATGGCCTTGGCGAGGGTCAAACGTTCAATTTTCTCGCTCATGCTTACTCCTCCTCAAAGCCTGCAATGTAGGTGCGGTAGAACTCGCGGTCGTCTTCCACCTGCTGGTGTTCCTGCGCGTAGACGCGGTCGAAGAAGTGCTCAAAGTCGGCAACTTCGGAGTTCAGCACTGCCTCACGCACACCGTCTGCGACCTGCTGAGCCGATTCTGCGACCTCTTCGAAGAAGGCGTCGTCAGCGTAACCGTTATCGCGCAGGTGCTTCTCGAGGCGGATCATGGGGTCGCGGTGCAGCGGGCCTTCAAGGTCGGCGTCGGTGCGGTACTTGGTGGGGTCGTCCGCGGTAGTGTGCGGGCCGAGGCGGTAGGTCTCAGCCTCAATCAGCACGGGGCCTTCGCCAGCGCGAATCTTCTCCATGGCGTAGCGGGTTGCGGCAAGCACGGCGAGGACGTCGTTGCCGTCCACGCGAATACCTTCGAAGCCGTAGCCTGCGGCGCGGGTGGACACCGGCACGCGGGACTGCACCTCAAAGGGCACGGAGATAGCCCAGCGGTTATTCTGCACGAAGAAAAGCACCGGCGCGTTGTAAGAAGCAGCGAAGACCATGGACTCGTGCGCGTCACCCTCGGTGGAGGAGCCGTCACCGAAGTAGACCGCCACGGCGGGCTTCTGGGTGTCTTCGGCGGGGTCGGTTGCCTGACCCTGACCGGTGGGGCGGGTGCCGGTTTCAGCCTCGATGTCGGCATCAAAGTTCAGGCCCATGGCGTAGCCGACGGCGTGCAGGGTCTGGGCTGCAAGCACCTTGGTGTAGGTGTGGAAGTTGTGCGCCTTCATGTCCCAGCCGTGGGTGGTGGAGCCGCGGAAGATGGTAATCAGGTCGCGGAAGTCCACGCCGCGCGCCAGGGCGACGGCGTGCTCACGGTAGGAGGGGAAGATGTAGTCGTTGGGCGCGTAGGCGAGTGCGGAGCCAATCTGTGCGGCCTCCTGGCCTCGGCTGGGCACCCAGAGGGCGAGCTGACCCTGGCGCTGCAGGGCGGTTGCCTCGTCGTCGAATCGGCGGGTGGTGTACATGAGGCGGTATGCCTCGCGCAGAGTGTCTGCGTTGACGTCTTCGATGTACCGGCTGTAGGTGGGGTGTTCGTGTACGGTGCCGTTTTCATCCATGAGCTGGATGCGTTCGGGCACTCCCGGGTACTTGTCGTTCTCGTGCATCTAACCTCCACACGTGACGAGGGCTTGGCCCTCAGCGGCCCGGGGTTTAGTCTCAACGTTCACCTGATGGTGCAGGGTTTGAGGTGTTCCGGCAGGCCTGTGAGGGTCTGGGCATATATAGTTACCAGTCTACTCTTTCCGGCTTTATCTCGTGGCAGTTACGCTGATAACGCAGTGTATTATGCCCTGTCATTCACTATTTGAACATCATTAAACTAAACCTCCTATATATTCTTTTTCTAGAATATATAGGAGGTTTAGTTTAGCCATTAAGCGCTTTTTCGAGCCACCATTTTTCCCACGCGAGAACCAATTGAAAAGCCCAAACGAACCTCGACAAGGGAAAATAGTACATTGTTCAATTAGGGTCGGGTGGCCACCCACTCCCCTTCACAAGAGGCTCTAGAGCCCCTTCGCGAAGACCTCGCAGAGCGAGAGGAAACGGTCGTTCGCCTCCACCTCACCGATGCTCACGCGCACGCCCTCGGTACCGAACGCGCGCACCGACAGCGCATGCTCGGCCATCAGCTGCACAAACTCGCCCGTGCGCTCTCCCAAAGGCAGCCACACAAAGTTCGCATAGGTGTTCGGGAACTCGTAACCCAGCTCGCGCAGGCGGGCAGTCACGCGCTCACGCTCAGACACCAGGTGGCTCACGCGCTGCATGACAACGTCCTCATGCTCGATGGAGGCGATAGCCGCCGCCTCCGCCAGCGCCGTCACCGCAAACGGGGTCGCCGCCACACGCAGGTGCTGCGTAATCTGCGGGTGCGAAATCGAGTAGCCCACACGCAGACCCGCCAAGCCCTGCGCCTTGGAGAAGGTGCGCAGAATAATGACGTTCTCGTAGTCGTGGTAGATGCCCAAGCCGTTCAGCGGGGCTTCTTCACCTTCCGGCACGGTGGAGGCGGCGCAGAACTCGAAGTACGCCTCATCAATCACCACGGGGATGTGTGCGGGTACCTTCGCCAGGAACGCGCGAATCTGGCTTTCGGTGACGGCGGGGCCGGTCGGGTTGTTGGGGGTGCAGACCAGAATCAGGCGGGTGCGGTCGGTGATAGCTGCCGCCATGGCGTCCAGGTCGTGCGATCCGTCGGGCAGGTTCGGCACCTGCACGCTGCGAGCGCCCATAATACCGACCAGAATCGGGTACGCCTCGAAGGAACGCCAGGCGTAGATGACTTCGTCCTGCACGCCGTCGGCGTTTATTCCTGCGAAAGTTTTAAGGATCTGGTTGAGCGCACCGAGGCTTCCGGCACCAGTGACGATGTCGTCGGCATCCACGCCCAGCCGTGCCGAAAGCTTCTGTCGCAGGGCGGTAGAGAGCGGGTCGGGGTAGCGGTGTACGGCCGCAAATTCTGCGAGGACGCGCGCGACCTCGGGTACGGGGCCCAGCGGGTTCTCGTTGGAGGAGAGCTTGTACTGGGTGAGGCCTTCGACGGGTGCCGGGGGCTTGCCTGCCGCGTAGCTGGGCAGGGTGTTGAAGACGGGGCGGACCGGGATGTTGGCGTGTTCTGCTGACTGGCTCATGGTTCCAGTATGTGCCTGCGGGCGGCTCGGAGGCTAACGCTTCTCACCTGGAGAGCAGACAGCGGTTGAGTAGGCAGTGATTCGAGCAGCCAGTAGATTCCTGCGGCGAGCGCTGAGCACAAAGAAGGAGGGGCGCCGCCGGGGTTGTTCCCAGCGGCGCCCCTTTTTCTCTTCTCTACTCTACTCGTCCCCTCCACCCTCCACCGAGCCGTCAAGATTGGTTCTTGAGGCTAGGCTTTTAGACCATCAGGGGTTCACGCTCCTCGAGGGGAGTCAGGTCCTCGGGAGGGCCTGGTGCGCGGAACCCGGGGTCGATGTTCTCGGGCGGAGTCGGTGCGAGGAATCCCGGGTCAATGCTCTTGGGCGGGAGCATGGGTGCGGGCTTCAGCCCCGGCAGAGTGGGGATGAGCGACTCACCGCCGTCGTAGTCTCCGCCCTGTCCGGATCCGAAGATTGGAGGATTCTTGAGCACAGATCCTGCACTAGGGAGCTGCAGCTGGTCGATGATTGGCTGAGTAACAGCCTTTTCGACGTGCGTATGCAGATCTGCAGGTTTGGGCAGAATATCCGGCGGGATCAGACCTGCAGGGGGTAGCTGCCCCTCTGCCTCGATTCGAGCGGGCATCTTGATGGGGGCAGGCTCCGGACGACTCAGGTCCCCGGGCATCTTGATGGGCGCAGGCTCCGGGCGGCTCAGGTCGCTCGGCATATTGATGGCGGGCGGCAGATGCTGCGGGTTGTATCCCTGCAGGAGGGGCACCTTGGACATCTGCGGCACAGGGGTTTCGGGCCATGCAGTCGGCGGGTCCTGAGGCTTCTCCGACGGAGTCGGCTCGGGGTGAGGAATCGTCTTCTGGGCACCCTCGATGACCGCGGGGATTTGCTTAGCAACCGCCCAGGCGGCTTCTCCAGCTTCTCGCTGAAGACCCTCTGCCTTCTGCTTGACGATTTCCATGCCCTGCTGGACGTCTGAGACGGTGTCTTCGACATTCTGCCGAGTACTTTCGATACCGGTCTGCACTGCACGCTTTGCTTGATGCAACCGCGCCTCTGCCTTCTCATCAGCCAGCTCAGCTATACCCAAGACACCAGGCCTGGTTCCTGAATCCCAGGCAGCGCGACCGTAGATTCCGATACGTCCGGCTGTTATGCTGCTTCGTACAGCAGGAGGCAGACCGTCCGGCAGGCTTGAGGCTGAGGTTACCTTCTGTTCCCCCAGCACATATTCTTTACCGTCCATTGCGGTGCGCATGCCGCCAGGCACCTTGCTACTATGCCCTTCACGCTGTAGGGCTTCGTCGTAATTTTCACCATGATGTTCAGGGTTATTGACGGTGATTACCGTATCGCGTTCATCAGGCTGCCACGTTCCCCCGAAAATTTGGGCAAAAGGGTTCACTGCTGAGTCAGGAACTGGGTCTCCGTCTCCTTCCACGTAGTCCACTCCAAAGTCACGACGTTTAGCCGGCAGACCTCGTAGCGGGGCGGCTTGAGCGTAGACACCCACAATGTTGATTTCTTTGGCGACTTCAGTACTATTCGCCATATTGTGGGCAATCATGCCTCCCTGGCTGAAACCCTCCAGGTACACACGAGCACCCTGAGGTGCTCCGGCATCACGCAGGGCTTGCAAAACCATCTGATAGGCGGGGTTCTCCAGAGTATCTTTGCCTAATGTTTCGCGTCCGATACCAACGATATCTATGATAGATCCGCCCCAGGAATCAAAGTTAGTACCCGGAATACTCACGACGTATAGAGCATGGGCTGGGTCACCTTCGTGTCCCGCTTCGTACATGACGGTGACGAGCACGGCACTGCGTTCAGCGGTCGAGGGGTTCTGTCGGGAACGCTCAAATTCCTGATCCTGCGCCTTAGCAGCCGCAAGAAGACGGTCCGAGCTGGCCCCCACAGAAAGCTGGTTTTTCTCGCCACGATGCGTAGCAATACCGTATTCATTGGCAGAAGCGGTCCGAATATTATGAGCCTTAGTGCCAAGATAAGTATCGATTCCAGATTTAATGATGCCGAATAGGCCACCTCCCAGTGCCTTTCGAACGAGTCCTCGCGGAATGCCAAACATGTCTGCAACGCGGTCAAATGCTCGCTGACGCGCAATCTCGGGGTTCCATTTGGCATCCATGTAGGCGGTGAAGCCGAAGAGAATACCCGCTACGAGAGGCGAATACGGCAGCGTCCGAGATGCCGAGAAGTACCCAAGCTCGGGAATGGTGAGCTTCAAGAGGTAGTTAGCTTCGCCGGGTTCTCCGGCGATGAGCCCGCGGAGGTGGTCTCGGGTGCTGCGTCCATCGGGTAGCTTGCCGTCCTTTGCGATGCCCATAGATTCGAACCAGCCTGCGACAATATTTTCGGTCTGCAGGTAGGAGCTGTGGGCGGCGCGGACGGCTGCTGCGGTGGCGCCGAACTTTAGCGCGCTTCCGCCGAGGTCTGTAGCGAGGCCAGCGCAGAGCCCAGCAGCCTGCTGGGCACGCCCGTTGATGCCAAGGAAGAGCCGGGTTTCGGCGGCAATACCGAGAACGGGCATGGTGCGGTCTGCGCAATTGCGGCTGACGGCGTCGAGCCCATCGGCGATGCCGGGCATTTCTTCAAGGGCGACGCTGATGGTGCCTGCGGTGGGCCCTGCAGAGTCGCTGAGGTCACCGATGGGTGCAACGGTGGGTCCGGTAAGCATGGTGTCTCCTGAGGTTAGTGGGTTCGGATGAGCGAGCTCAGCCCGTCAGGCAGGTTCACGTGCATAAGTGAATCGAGCGTTGACTGGGCTTTTTGCACGCCTGAGCGGGCGATGATTTCGCCGGGGTCAAGCTTTTCGAGGGCGTCCGCGACGCCGTCGGCGATTTTGCCGAGCAGGTTATCTACCGCGGAGGCGGCGGCTTTGATGGCTTGCGCTTTGGCGGTGAGGTCGTTGGCGAGTTCTTCACCGGCGGCGGCGATCATGGCGGCGGCGTCTTCGGCTTGTTCGGCTTGGTTGCGGACTTTTTCGCGGTGTTCTTCGAGTTGTCGCCGGTAGGCGCGTCCTGCTTCTGAGGTCCAGTGGTCGCCGTTGAGTTCGGTGGCGCGTTGGTGTGCGGTGCGGATTTCTTGGGCTTCGGTGCGCATCCTGTGGGAGAGTTCTGCGCCTTTAGCGCGGGCAAGTTCGGCGGCTGCCATGAGTTGCCCGGCGAGGGCGTGTCCGGCGGTGGTGCCGATGCCCATGTGTCCTGCTGCGCGGAGAACATCTGTTGGGTCGATGCGGGGCAGCTGGGGTGCGGATGGTGGTGCGGAGTCGACGATGGTGGTCATAGTGTGTCCTTTCGCGGCGGGTTTGTTTTAGGCTAAATCTGCCGCGGCGACCGTGCAGGTGGAATACGCCAGCCTGTGGATAACTCCGGTGTGTTTCGAAAAATTCGCACGTTTTGGGCCCTTCGGACCCCGTTTTTGCCCCCTCGGTGGCTTCCCGCAATGTCATATTTCTGCAACTAACGGGGCCGCCCATCACGTCCATCTGTTCTGACCGCCTCATTTTTTCGGCGAATTCATGCAAAAATAGAGTTATGTCTCACACCAATAACACCTTCTTGCCTTCTGGCCGTATTGATCTGGGCACCGGCGAACTCGCGCTGGGCCCCCTGGACGGACGCTACGCTTCCGTGACCGCACCCCTGACGAACTACCTTTCTGAGGCGGCGCTGAACCGCGACCGCATCCACGTTGAGGTTGAGTGGTTCATTTACCTGTGCGAGCACGAGGTGCTGCCGGGTCTGTCCCCGCTGAGCGAGGAGCAGAAGAAGGGCCTGCGCGCCATCGTGACCGATTTCAACGCTGATTCTGTGGCGGAGCTGGCTGAGATTGAGGCTGTCACCGTTCACGATGTGAAGGCGGTTGAGTACTACATTGGTCGCCGTCTGGAGGGCCTGGGTCTGGGCCACCTGGTGCCGCTGGTTCACTTCGGCTGCACCTCCGAAGACATTAACAACCTCTCCTACGCCCTGGGCATCAAGGATGCCGTGCAGAACGTGTGGATTCCCGCCGCGGAGGAGCTGATTGAGGTTCTGCTGAACCTGGCCGAGGAGGGCCGCGAGGTTCCCATGCTTTCGCGCACCCACGGTCAGCCCGCAACCCCGACCACCCTGGGCAAGGAGATGGGCGTGCTCGCCTACCGTCTGAAGCGCCAGGTCAAGCACGTGAAGGCGACCGAGTTCCTCGGCAAGATTAATGGTGCGACCGGTACTTACGCCGCGCACTACGCCTCGGTGCCGAGCACTGATTGGCAGAAGATTTCTCGTGGTTTTGTGGAGCACCTGGGTCTGACTTGGAACCCGCTGACCACTCAGATTGAGTCGCATGACTGGCAGGCTGAGCTGTACTCGGATATCGCTCATTTCAACCGCGTGTTGCACAACCTCTGCACCGATGTGTGGAGCTACATTTCGATTGGTTTCTTCCGTCAGATTCCGGTGGCTGGTGCGACCGGTTCGTCGACTATGCCGCACAAGGTGAACCCGATTCGCTTTGAGAATGCGGAGGCTAACCTGGAGCTCTCTAACGCTCTGCTGGATTCGCTGGGTTCGACCCTGGTGACTTCTCGTTGGCAGCGTGACCTGACTGACTCCTCGGCGCAGCGCAATATTGGTGTGGCGTTTGGTCACTCGGTGCTGGCTATCTCCAATGTGGTGAAGGGCCTTGAGCGTCTGGATATTGCGACCGAGGTTATTTCCGCTGATCTGGATGCGAACTGGGAGGTTCTGGCTGAGGCGATCCAGATGGTGATGCGCGCTGAGGCTATCGCAGGTGTTCCCGGCATGGAGAACCCGTATGAGCGTCTGAAGGAGCTGACTCGCGGTCACCGCGTGGATGCTGCTCGTCTGAAGGAGTTTGTGGCTACTCTGGGCCTCTCCCCCAAGGCTGAGGCGCGTCTGTCGGCTCTGACTCCGCACACCTATAACGGTATTGCGGCTCAGCTGCTGGACCATGCGAAGAACGCTTAGTCCGTAGCAAAGATATAAACAAAAGACCCCGGGTCCCTGCATTCAGGGATTCGGGGTCTTTAGCGTGTTGGGTCTTCGCTATGTTCCGGTTTTATGACCGGCGAGGATTTTAGCGGCCGAGCATGCGGTGGTGACCGGTTTCGGTGTCGTTGCCCTTGTCGCGGGTGAAGACCTTGCCTACAGCCTTACCTGCGTCCTTGACGCCCTTGAGCAGGGAGCCAGCCACGCCGGAGGAGCCGTCCGAACCTTCGCCGCCCTGTACGCGCGGTGCACGCGGGGTAATCATGAGCTCTGCGGGGAAGTAGGCGGGCGCGTCGCCGAAGGCTCGGCGGGTGTTGCGCACGACGTCCTTGCCGAGGGTCAGGTTCGCGCCACCGCCAACGACTGCGCCCACGCCGAAGGGCAGGGCACGGCCGAGCAGTGCACCGGTCTGGCGGGTGAGGAAGCGGCGGATGAACATGTTTCGGATGGTACGTTCGACGCTGAACATCTTGCCGCTGGAGGAGTTGCCGAGCAGCATGCCCCACTTGTTGGAGACACCGCCTGCCTTGCCGGTCTGCAGCAGCACGGTGTTCATGAGCTGGGAGCCTTCTTCGCCGAGCATGATTGCCATGACCATGGAGCGGGCGGTTTCGGGGTCGTGTACGTGCACGCCGTGCAGTTCTGCGACTGCCTGGGCGTAGAGTGCGGTGCGTTCGAGGTAGCCGCCGACTGCGAGCGCGGACAGGCTCATGGAGGTGACGGTGCCGACGCCGGGCACGAATGCGGATGCGCCGGTGACGCCGCCGATGGCGGTGATGTCACGCAGGTAGGTGCGGTCGAGGCGCTTGTGGATTTGTTCGGGGGTTTCGTCGGGGTGTGCTTCACGCAGTTTTTTGACGATGGACAGCGCGAGCGGTCGTTGCATGCGCAGTACGTTGTCGAGGGTGGTGGTCAGTGCGGGACGGGGGTTGCCGTCTTCATCGAATAGAGACTTCTTCGGGTCAAGCATGCTCTCAGTAAATCACGGCTTGGTGAATTTTTCCTGAATATGGGGCCTGTGGTGGGGTTTGGGGGGTGAAATTTCACCGAGGGCGTGGAGGTTTTTGATCGCTTGTTAGGGTGTTTTGGTCTTTATTTGCGCCCAATTTTAAAGCGCGTAAAATTGTCGTAGATTACACACTATTCATTGTTTGCATAGTGCGTGACCTGCTTCACGGAGATTCGGGTTGCGCCTGATGACAGATAGCGGCTAATACCTCTTCTGAATCCTAAGGAATACTATGACTTCTTCCACCCATACGCCCAATGCTGCGCGTTCTCCCCTGGCGACTCAGGGGCTGGGTGTTGCGTACGCGACCGGCGCGATTATTTCGGCGCAGTTCGGTGCGGCTCTTGCCAAGCAGCTCATGGGCGATTTGGGCCCCTGGGGCGTGGTCGCTCTGCGCCTGCTGACATCTTCTATCCTGCTGTGGGTGTTCTTCCGCCCGCAGATTCGTTCGTGGACCCGTCAGCAGTGGATGGCGGTCATTGTCCTCGGTGTCGCCCTGACCGGTGCGAATGCCTTCTTCTATGTGGCTATTGAGCAGGTTCCGCTAGCAATTGCGGTGGCTATTGAGTTTATGGGTCCGCTGGTGCTGGCGACGGTTATGTCGCGCCGTAAGCTGGACCTGGTGTGGATTGCTCTGTCATTTACGGGCATGGCGATTCTGACTGCTGAGTCCCAGGCGAAGCCTGAAGATTTCGCGTTGATGGGTGTGGTTTTCGCAATCCTGACCGCTATTTCTCGTGCCGCCTATATTCTGGCGACTGAGAAGGTTGGCGCTCTGATTCCGGGTATGGGCGGCATGGTCGTGGGTAACGTTGTCTCTACCCTGCTGGTTCTGCCGTTCCCGTTCCTGATAAGCGGCAATAACCTGTTGAAGGTCACCCAGGATGTGCACCTGCTGGCTATTGGCTGCCTGATGGGTCTGCTGGCTTCTGCCCTGCCGGCGCTGGGTGAGGTTTCTTCGCTGCGTCTGCTGCCCGCGCACATTTATAGCGTGGTGCTGTCCCTGGAGCCTGCGATTGCGGCGGCTGTGGGTATTGTGATGCTTGGTGAAGCTACCGGCCTGGTTCGTTGGGTTGCTATTGCTCTGCTGGTGGCGGCGAGTATCGGTATTTCGATTTCTCACGCTCGTGCGCAGAAGAAGGCGCAGGAGGACGGCACGCTGGAGGATGCGGACCATTACCTGCCGGGTGCGGTGGATGCGCACGCGGTGGATATTGCGCAGATGGCGACTAACTCTATTACGATTCCGTCGGCTGCGCAGATTAAGGCTGACCGTGAGGCGAAGGGCCTCTAATCTGCTGAACGGTAGCCGTATCAACGGTTTCTAGCACCCCCGGGTGACGAGTAGGATAGTATCTCGTGTTGCCCGGGGGTGCGCTCTTTAACTGCCTTTAACTGCGCTGGTCAGGTTCTTGCTCCCGCCCGAATCGATACGTCACCTGTACACCGTGAGAGATGCACCGCCTCCTTGTGAGGCGCAGGAAGGAGAATCATGCCGCATACTTCATCTCAACGCCCCGCGCTGGGCATTATGTTTGTGCTGATATCCTGCTCGTCGTTGCAGTTCGGTGCCGCGTTCGCGGTGACGCTCTTCCCGCTGTTTGGTGCTCTAGCTATTAGCGTCAGCCGCCTGGCGATTGCTTCCATAGTGGTGGGTAGCGCCGTGTGGTTGGCGGCGCGTTGGCGTACCCGCCGCGGCGGCGAAATGCCGCCGGGTGCGCTGTCTTGGTCGAAGGAGCAGTGGCGTGCCGTCATCATTTTCGGTATGACTTTCGGTCTGATGAACGGCTTCTTCTATTGCGCGATTGACCACATCCCGATTGGTTTGGCGGTTGCGGTGGAGTTCTTGGGCCCGCTGGCGTTGGCGTCCATGCTGACGCGCAGGCTCCGCGACGCGGTATGGGTGCTTTGCGCCCTGGCGGGCATGCTGGTGCTCGGCTATGAGGCGGCGGTCGGCAAGGATACCGACTACCTGGGTCTGACGTTCGCGCTGATTGCTGGCGTGTTCTGGGCGCTGTATATTCGCTCCAGCGCGAAGGTGGGTGCGCTGGTTCCGGGTGCAAGCGGCCTGGCGGTTGCGATGCTGGTCGGTGCCGCGTTTATTGCCCCGGTGGCGGCGATTGTTCCGGCACCTCAGCCGCTGTGGAATGCGGCGCAGGATCCGGTGCTACTCCTCATGATTTTTGGTACCGCGATGTTCGCTTCGGTGATTCCCTACAGCGCGGAGCTGATGGCTCTGCGTAACCTGCCGCAGCAGGTGTTTAGCGTGTTGATGAGCATGGAGCCCGCCATTGCGGCGATTGCCGGTTGGGCGCTGCTGAACCAGGAGACGGGCCCGGTTCGTTGGCTGGCAATCTGCCTGCTGATGACCGCGAGTGTGGGTATCACGCTGACCACCACGCAGGGCGGTTCCCCCAAGCCGAAGGATGAGGGCGAGGAGCCCGTCCCCGTGCCGCTACCCGAATAAAACCAAGATTCTGCCGGCGCGCGGCATAGAGAAAACCCATATACAAAACCGTTGAGGCGAGTACCAACCAGGTACCCGCCTCAACGGTTTTATGTTTCAGTTTTAGCTCTCAGCCAGCTCGTCCAGCAGGTCGCGCAGCTCTTCGCTGGTGAGCACCTCCGCCGGATGCGGGCCCATCGCGTACAGCCGGTCCTGGGTGTCCTCGTCCAGCTCGCGGGAGGTACCAACCAGCACGAGGTTGCCTTCGTTCTGCCCGCTGAGCATCGAGCTCTCACACAGGCACCACACGTGGTCGAAGACTTCCAGCATGGCTGCCGCCTGCAGCTGGAAGAAGGGCAGACCCGCGTCATCGCCCACGTTGACCGCGACCATGCCGCGCTCGCTCAAGGCGTCCCTGAGCTCGCGGTAGAAGTCGCGATTCGCCAGGTGCGCGGGTGCGTCCATGCCGGTGAAGATGTCGAGGATGATCGCATCGAAGCCGGGCACGCCCAGCAGTTCGGGCAGGTTCGCCAGCTGTTCGCGGGCATCACCCACCACCAGCTGACAGTCGGTGCCAGCGGGTAGCGGCAGGCGGTCCGTCACGAAGCCCATGAGCTCGGGTTCAATATCCACGGCAACCTGGCGGGAGCCGGGGCGGGTCGCCTGAATATAGCGCACGAGGGTCAACGCACCGGCACCCAGGTGCGCAGCGGTGATGGGTTCACCGGCGGGCGCGAGCGCATCCACCGTGTTTGCGATGCGGCGCAGGTACTCGTAGAACACGTAGCCGGGGTCCGCAATATCCACGTGGGACTGCTCGGCACCCCCAATTTCGAGAACGTAGCCGTGGTCGCTGAACCCGTCGGGGTGGATTTCGGCGCGCTGGCCGCCGGAGAGCTGAATGTGCGCCACTACTTCACGCCAGCTTCACGCTTGAAGGTGCTGACCAAATCATCCACCGAGGAGGAGGAATCCAGACCCTCAACGACCTTGTCGTTCACGACGAAGGTGGGGGTGCCCTTCACGCCAATCTTCACGGCGTGATCGTAGTCGCGCTGGATGGGCTTGACGGTATCGGAGGCGAGCAAAACCTTGTCGAATTCTTCGGTGTTCAGGCCCAGTTCCTTGGCGTAGTCGTTGAAGAGGGTGCGCAGCTTGTCGCGTTCGCTGATGCCCTTCCAGTCGTTCTGGGTGGCGAAGAGCTTGTTCGCCATTTCGAGGTGCTTGCCCTGCGCCTCGGCGGCTTCCACGGCGAGTGCGGCGGGTACGGCGTTGACGTGCATGTTCAGCGGCATGTGGCGTACGGTCACGTTCAGCACGCCGTCGAGCTTCTTGGCGGCTTCTTCGAACTTGGGTTCTGCCTTGGCGCAGTAGGGGCACTGGTAGTCGGTGTACAGGGTTGCGGTACCTGCGCCGGGTACTTCACGGTTGAGGCGGAAGCCAACGTAGCCGTCATCGGCGGTCGCGGAAGCAGTAGCCGAGCCCGAGGGGTTAGCGGACGCCGAAGCACTTGCCGAGGGAGCGGCGGTGCTTGCCGAACCACTTGCCGAGGCGCTCGCAGATGCCGATGCGGTCGAAGATGACTGGGAGGAGCTGGAACCGCATGCGCTCAGTCCCAGGGCGGCGGCGGGTACTACGCCCAGCAGAAGGGTGCGGCGGTTGAGGGGTGAAGTCATGGTGGTTCCTCTCTCTATGGGTGGCGGGCTGGTCTGTGGTTGATACATCTGTGGTTGATGTGCCAGTGGTTGTTGGGCGCGGTGAGGCGCTGTCAGCCGCCATGGGTATAGGGTTTATTGTATGCCTCTGCCCTGAACATTCCCTATCTGCGGGCGGGTTTGCGGGGTGAATGCAGTGCACGCCATAGGGACCCAGCCACCTGCTTGAACCTGTGGTCGCGGTGCTGAAAGTAATTAGCCTCTCCCCCGCCTTTTTGGTACTATTGCGGGGTATGCACTGTTCGCCGGCTGCTTTCGGGCAGTTGGGAACGGCAGCATATGTGCCTCTATAGCTCAGGGGTAGAGCATTTCCCTCGTAAAGAAAAGGTCGTGGGTTCGAATCCCACTGGGGGCTCCACATCCGCCGTAACGCGTGCCGGTTTCCGGTGTGTTGCGGCGGTTTTTAGCATCTGCGAGATGTCATTGTCTTGAGAGATGTCACCGTCGATTTTTAGGAGATTCTCGTGTCTTCTCACTCCTCAAATACTCAGCGTTTGCAGAACCGCTCGCAGGCTGGTCGTGCCGCTGCGGGTTCTTCGCGTCCGATGAGCGCCACGATGCGTTTTGCGCTGGTGTACGTGCTGGCGTTGGTGATTTCCCTGGCGGTGTGGTTCTTCTACCGTTCCGTGTATGAGGATGACACCTCGTTCCTGGTGCCGATTGTGATTTCTTTGGTGACTTCGTATGTGTGTGCTCATGCGTTGACGGGCGGTAAGTCGCCCCGTAACTAGCAGCTAAGTTGTAGCGCGCCAGAGGTTTTAGAGCATATAAAAGCCGCGCATCCGGTTCCCCATTCGGGGTTCGGATGCGCGGCTTTTTACGCGTGTACTTTAGACCAGCGCTTTACTTGGATGCGCGCTGGAAGTCGCTGTCGGTCTTGCCCCACAGGCCGTAAACCTTGGCGAGTTCCTTGACCTTCTTTGCACGCAGGTAGCGCGGCAGGTAGGAGCCGTCGCGGGGGCCGTCGAGGGGCACGTCGAGCATCTGGTGTGCTTCTTCGATTTCAATCTCACTCGGGGAGAATGCCGCGTTGATGGTCTCGGTCTGGCGGATGTCGAGGGTGATCTTGCCGGTCATGCCGTGGTCGTTTGCGAAGCCGCATGCCTTGGAGAGGTCAGCGCCGTATGCGCCGAGGGTCGGGCCGTCGATGGGGCCGGGCAGACCACCGAGGGTGGAAGCGATGACCAGCTGCGAACGCACGTAGGCGAGCGCCATGGGGGTTGCGGAGGAGCCGGTGTCGCGGCGGTAGTCGCCTGCGCCGAATGCGAGGCGGAAGGTACCAATCGCGCGGGCAATTTCGACGGAGTGGTGCACGCCAAGTGCGGACTCAATCAGCGCGATGATGGGGGTACCGGCGGGCAGTTCGGCTGCGGTGCGGTCGATGTCGGTGGCGTGCTCTGCGGTGGCGAGCATGACGCCGCGCAGGCCCTTGACGTTCTTGAGAGCCTTGACGTCCTTCCACCAGTGTTCGGTGGTGATGGCGTTGATTCGCACCCATGCGACGACGCCGGAGTTGAGCATGCGGACGACCTGTTCGCGGGCTGCATCCTTCTCTTCGGGCGGGCAACCGTCTTCGAGGTCGATGATGATGGAGTCAGCTTCAGATTCGAAGGCCTCTTCAAAAACTTCTTCAGTGGAGTTGGCGCGCACGAGGAGCCAGGAACGAGAGAGGCTGGGGCGCAGCTGGCGTGCGCGCTCGTTGCGGTGGAATTCAAACATGGTGTGTGACTTCTTCCGTGAATTATTGTGCATTGGGTTGTGCCGTAGAGGGGCAGGAAAAAGCCTGCGGTTCTTCCGCGCGTACCATCGCATTGTGTCGTCACCTCCATTGTGACGGAACCGCATAAGAAGTGTCCTACACCTCTTCTTTAAGCGTATCGCCTGTTGGGGTGCACATCAAACTAACCCGCCTGTTGACCGGTATTTAGGCTCCTGTGTTATGCCTCAACCAGCTGGGTGCGGCCTACGGGGATTCCGTCGTCGAAGGTCAGCTCGCCGGCGGCTTCCTTCTGGGCGCGCTGGATGAGGCGTTCGGCTTCCTCAATGTGCTGGATGACGGTTTCCACGCGACGGTGCACGCTCACCTGGCGGTCGCATCCGGTGGCACAGTTGCCGAAGCAGCGTGCCATGGCGAGCGCTTCGGCGCAGAGTGCCACGGCGTTACCCGCTTTGGAGAGGGCACGGTTCAGGTCGGAGTAGGTGCCGAACGGGGAGGCGGGAATATCGCCGTCACTGGGGGCGAGGCGGTGTGCTTCCATGACGACCGCACGCACGCGCGGAATCAGGTCGGCGAGCGCGTTTGCGTCCGGCACGATGAGCTCAATCATGGAGGTGGACGAATCGGTTGCCGCTAGGCGTTCGAGGACCTGGTGGAAGCGGTCAATGCCGCGAATAAACCGGTCGTGGGATCGGCGCCAGATGCCTTTGCCGAGTTCGGCGTCGTCGCGGCGCGATTGCAGGTAGCTTTTAAGTCCCATATGCCCTCCTCTGCGTGGTGTGTGTGCCGTGTTTGTTGATCGGTGGAGGCTGCCGGTGATGGGCTCTGCGGCGACCCGCAAACCTCCCTATGCTTAGGTTACCCTAAATTTCTTTTAGTGACGAGATGTCAGCAGTCAGCTGTTTATTTCAAGCCCAGATTCTCATTACGCCGCTCACGCAACACTCCCCGCGGCGCCAGCCTAAAAAGGCACCGCGGGGGCACAGCGATTTCTAGACCATGCGCAGCACAATCTTGCCACGATGCTGACCCGAGTCGAAGTACTCGTGGGCGGCAGCCGCCTCCTCCATGTCGAAGATACGGTCCAGACCCACACCAATCCTGCCGGATTCGATGAGCGGCAGCACGTGTTCGCGTACACCGCGCAGAATCTCAGCCTTCTGCTGATCCGAACGGGTGCGCAGGCTCGTGGCGTGCACCGACAGGCGGCGGGAGAGCATATACCCCAGGTTCACTTCTGCTTTGGCGCCGCCCATGAGGCCGATAATGCACAGGTGCCCGCCGTCGGCGAGGGTGTGCAGGTTGTCGTCCAGGTACTTTCCGCCCACGACGTCGAGGATGTAGTCGGCGCCGCGTCCGCCAGTTTCAGCCAGCAGAACTTCACGGAACGAATGTTCGGTATAAATAATGGGTTCCGCACCTAGTGAGCGCACATATTCTGCTTTTTCCTCGGTTCCCACGGTTGCAAACACGCGGGTACCTACGGCGAGCGCCAGCTGGATGGCGTGCACACCGATACCGCCGGTACCGCCGTGAATGAGCACCACCGCGGGTTCGCCGTCTTCCTTGAGGTTTTCGGCGGGGTTCATGCTCATGCCGCAGGTGAGCACTAGGTTCGAGTAGACGGTTGCCGCGACTTCGGGAATACCGGCGGCTTCGGCGAAGCTCAGCTGTTCGGGTACGGGTAGCACGTGGTCGACCGGTACGGTCACGTAGTCGGCGTAGCCGCCTCCAGGCAGGAGCGCCATGACGGGGGTGCCGCGGTTCTCCACGGAGGCGCCTTCACCGACCGCTTCGATAACGCCGGCTACTTCGAGGCCGTAGATGGCGCTCGCGCCGGCGGGCGGCGGGTAGAATCCGCGGCGCTGCAGGGCGTCGGCGCGGTTGATTCCGGCAGCGTGAACACGGATGAGAACTTCGTGGGATCGGGGTACGGGGGCGGGGACTTCGCTGATTGTCAGAGCCTCAGGTCCACCGTGACTGTTCTCAATAATTGCTCTCATGAGTCCTCCTCATTGCCGGAAGCACCATCGTTGGTGCGCGATTTACAGAAAGCTTATCGCATGAGATAATCTCGTAGTGCCCTGCGGCACGGTATTGCCATAAAATGCCGGTCTCTGGTGCGTATGGATGGTTGTCCGAGCGGCCGAAGGAGCTGGTCTTGAAAACCAGTAGGCGGTAACCCCGTCTCAAGGGTTCAAATCCCTTACCATCCGCGTTTTAGCTTCTGCTCCACGTGTGGAGCGCAAAGAGCCCCGTTCCTCGTATTGAGGAACGGGGCTCTTCGCATATGCCGTTTCGAGTTACCGGGAGCATCGTTAGTGGATGTGTGACAAGGCGTTCAGAATCAATAAGATGAGGACGGTGATAGCAATGACAATGCCGATTCCTATCCCACTAAGGATTAGACCTCCGAAGGCGTGCTTGCCGTACCGGTGTGCCACGAACGCCTGCCAGATGCCTAAGATGCTCAGTAATGGGGCAACGATAGCCAGGACTATACCATTTTCAAGCTCCTTGGCAAACAACCAAATCCCCAGGAAGAGAAACAGCAGACCCAGGGCACCGAAAAGGAGGGACAAGTTCACCGCCTTTTTACCGGCTTGTGCCCTCCGCACGTCGGGAGGTAGCTCGCTTTCATGTAGCGACCAGTCGTCCGTATCGTCGACCTCGGGCTGCTCGCTGTCATCTTCCTGGTAGAGCTTGGTGTATTCGGGGTTGTCATCGAAATCTTCGTTGTTTTGGGGTAGCTGCGACATCGCATCCACAACCTTTCAATACCGGGTGTTACGTGTCTAGCGACTCGGGAGAGCATCTGAGCTCACCATCGAGCCAGCGTCATTAGTTGATGCCTGACAAGGCGTTCACAATCAGCATGATGAAGGCGGCGATACCAATGAAAATGCATAGCCCCAGCCCGTTGAGAATCAGGCCACCGCTGGCACGCGTACCGCGCCGCCTTGCTGTGAATCCCTGCCAGATACCCAGGATGTTCAGGATTGGGGCAAGGAGAGCTATCTGCAGAGCAGTTTCTTCAAGACCTTTGACAAGAGACCAGCACCCTAGAAAGAAAAACAGCGGGCTGAGGAAAGCAAACAGTAGGGAGAGGTTCGCTGCTCTTTTACCCGCCGTTTGATCTGAGAACTCACCCGGAGACTCATTTGCGGGTAGTAGCTGTTCATCAGAAGTATCCGGGCTAGACTGCTCGTTGCCCTCTTCCTGGTATAGCCTGGCGTATTCGGGGTTGTAATCGAAGGCTTCGTTGTTTTGGGGTAGCTGCGACATCGCATCCACAACCTTTCACATTCCACACGCGAGGGGTGTTAACTTCACCCTAGACCTTCCCCCGCCGGGGGAACAAGCATGTCGAGCCGAATCCACCAAACATACGGCATATACACAGCAAAGCCCCGATCCTTGCGTTGAGGAACGGGGCTTATGCGTACCCTCCAGTGAGGGTGAAAGTGTTTAGAAAAGTGCCAGTATCTGTACAGTCTCCACGAGCCTAGAATTTGCGGCAGAATCCGAAAGAGCCAGCATAATCGCCAGCAGCATACCGCCACCGAAAAGCACCAAGAACATGCCACCAATGGCTACGCCAATCCAGTTCATAATGCGACCAGCCGAAGCAGCCGCGCCATAGCGCTCCGCCTCATTCGCCTTGAAGATACCGATAACACCCAGAATCAGGGAGGGCAGACCAAACAGCCACCAGCTGAGAGTCAGAATACAAGCCAAGCTGATAATACCCAGCACCGTGGAAGTCTGAGCAGCCTTCTCACCGGCAAGCTGTTCGGGAGTCTTCTGAATGATACCCACGGGAATCATCATGGGCTGACCGTACTGGTACTGCTGCTGGTACTGCTGACCGTACGGGTCGTACTGATTCTGACCGTACGGGTCTTGCCCATACGAATTCTGACCGTACTGGTCGTAAGAATACTGATCATAAGAGCCCTGGCCGTACTGACCGTAAGACCCCTGGCCGTACTGTCCGTACTGGGTATTCTGCCCATACTGACCGTACTGCTCGTTCAGACGGTTGTAGTCCGGGTTGTAGTCGTAGGGGTCTGAGCCCCGAGGAGTCTGAGACACGGCATCTCACTTTCGTACGGCTGGTGTGTGTTAAACAGTATTCACCCTAACCTATCACCGAAACGGGTACAACTACATCTGTCATTCAAACCCGCACAACACGTTTCAAGAGGGTGGTGGAGTGCCAGCTGGTTATGCAAAAACCCCGCCCCTCAACGCGAGGAACGGGGCTTTTACGCACCCTCTGGGAGGGGCGGGAGCTCTTAGAAGAGTGCCAGGGTGCTGACCAGCTCAGCGAAGTGGCTGGAAGACGAGCTGCTTGCAGCACCCGCAATCAGTAGCATCAGCAGACCGCCGCCAAGGAAAAGCAGGTACAGGCCACCAATAACTGCGTTAATCCAGCTCATGATGCGACCAGCCGAAGCAGCCGCGCCGTAGCGCTCCGCCTCATTCGCCTTGAAGATACCGATAACACCCAGGATCAGGGAGGGCAGACCGAACAACCACCAGCTGACGAAGAAGTTGCAGACCAGGCCGATAATGCCCAGCACCATGGAGGTCTGAGCAGCCTTCTCACCCGCAAGCTGCTCGGGGGTCTTCTGAACGATACCGACGGGCACCATCATGGGCTGACCGTACTGGCCGGGCTGCTGGTACTGCTGCTGGCCATACTGACCGGGCTGGTTCTGGCCGTTCTGCTCGTTCAGGTTGCTGTACTCCGGGTTGTAGTCGTAGGAGTTAGAGTCCTGCGGGTTCTGAGACATGCGGTCCCTCTTTCATGTGAATGGTGTGCATTAAACATTACTCACCCTAACTCATCACTGAGGCGCATACAACTGAACTCGTCATTTGGATATATACGATGCACTCCGTTGTAGAGGAAGATCATTAAACGGGCGCGAAAAAGCCCGCGTGCGCACGGGCGCTCGCGGGCTTTCTCAAATCATGAGGCTACTGCAGGTAGCTTCAATCTTAGTACTTTACAAAAATCTTCAGAGCGACCAGCAAAATAATACTGACGACACCCAGAACAGTACCGGCAATAGCCATACCGCGGTTCTTCAGCTCGGGGTTATTCATAGCCAGGCGGCCGGTCACAATAGCTACAGCCCCAAGGATGAAACCGAGGACAAAGAAGCTCACAATACCGCTCACCAGAGAGACAATCGACAGGGTCTTTGCCTTCTTCGCCTGAGCCTGCTGCTCAGGGGTCTGAACGGGCACACCGTAAGGAGCCTGCTGACCATACTGGGGTGCCTGCTGGCTAAACTGGGGGTCCTGGTTGAACTGGGGCTGGGGGTTGTTGGGGTTTTCAGACATGATTTCTCATTTCGTTGAGTAAATAAGACAACTCTGGCAACGTTGCATGAAAAAATCACACGCCAGAGACGCCCTCTATTTATCGGTGGGACAGTAGCAGTCTATCGAAAATGCATATGAGCCTCAAAGCCTACAATCCATAGTCCACCCTATAGAGCAATACACACTCAGAGATATCCCCCGAAGCATGGGTCGAATTGACCAAGCGCAAAACAGCCTATATTCTTATAGGGATGCGCTCACGAGCGCACCGTGGAGACGTGCCAGAGCGGCCGAATGGACTTCACTGCTAATGAAGGGTCGGGGTT
>NZ_CAUVVO010000006.1:0-136096 GCF_963555405.1 uncultured Rothia sp.
CAAAAGAATGCAAACGACGGCAAACATGCGGTAGGGTGGTAACTGTAGTGTTCCACAGCGCATTGATGCGCTTGATGGGCGCGCTACGGGGCTGTTTTCTTCCGGCAGTCAATGAGGCCCGTGAATAACGGCCCGACATGCACATATATCACACCATCACCGACGATAGGAGCGTACCTTCTATGGATTCGACCATCTTTAATCGCCGTACCCTGTTGGGCAGCGGCGCACTTGTGGGCCTGGGGGCCCTGCTTGCGGCATGTGGCCAGCAGGCAAATAACGAGGCGGCAGCCACCGCCTCCGCCGCGCCGAGCGAATCGGCATCTACTTCTGCTGCGGCATCTGAATCTGCATCAGCTTCAGCAACCCCCTCTACTGTCCGAGGCTACTCGGGCGGCTCGAAGGCGCCGGATGGGGAATACCGCCCTGCTGATAAGTACGGTCCGGCACAGAATGTACCGAAGCCTAACGTTCCGGAGGACGGCTACAACGAAAAGTCTTTGGAGGGCATGCGCAAGACGATGGATGCCTGGATTTTGTGGGCAAATTACGGCACTCAAACTGGCGATTACTCGATGGCTCGCAAGTTCATCTCGCCAAATTTCAAACGTGAATTGGAAGAGTATAAAAATGCAGAAGAGCTTTATCAAAGCGGCGGATGGATCATTGGTGGAATCGACCATTTTCTAGCCGATGGAAACCCTTGGTCCGAAGACGGTGAAACCTACTTCTGGAAAGCCTATCGCGAATGGGATCGTGAGATCTTTGTTGAGTCTGATGGGAGCTGGGTTAGCTGGACCAATGATGACAAAACTGATGATACCTTCAAATTTGAACTGAAGCACAACGGTCAAAAATGGGAAATCATTGATTATGTAAGTGTTGAGGACTAAACATGAGACAGAATATTAAAAATATTTCATTGATAATTATTGGAATAAATATTGTATGCTCATCAATCGCTCCGGCATTAGGTAGCGACTCGACAAAAGAATGTTCATCTGAAAATAGCGCCAAAGTATGTCAAACCACTAAGAATACAAAATATAAAGACAAAAGCGGAGGCAATAGAAACACAGGTCATACCTCAGAAAATATAAATGACGGAAATTACCCATCTCAGTCATCAAATTCAGAACCTAGCACCTACGCCTCCAAAGGCGCTAACGGCATGACCCTAATTCGTTCCAAGAGTGACTCTAACATCCTTGGTTGCGTAGGTAAGGGCGGAAAGATTGGAAACGTAAAACTCAACAATCTTATCGTTCGTGACGATGGAACCTACATCGATGGCGGCTTTGGCAAATATAGCCGCACCTCAGAAACCTGTGTCCCCAACGATACCCGCACCCTCACCAGTGCCGACAGCCCGGGTCCCGCCGGCCCGACCTACGAAGAAGTTATGACGGAAATCCGCCACGCTGCAGAGTCGCTAGAGCCGGGCAAGCCCACCCTGCACCAGTCCTACAACAACCCCGCAGGAACCGGCCGAGCAGAAGGGGACCCCAACGTCTACAAGGGCGACCAGATCAACTTCTACGTCGATGACGGAGGCCCCTACCGCCTCGAAGCAGACATGCTCGCCGGACACGTCGAAATTGAACTCATGCCCTCCTCGTACTTCATCGAGTACGGCAATGGTGATACAGACACCAACTACACCGCGGGCAAACCGGTCACCACCTACCCTCGTGAGCGTCCGCGTCAAACGGATACCAGCTACGCCTACCAGCGTTCGGGTAACTTCCACGCGTACGCGACCGTGCATTACACGGCTCGTTTCCGTGTGGATGGTGGTCCGTGGCAGATGATGGAGGTGACTCCGCAGGCGACCAGTGATCCTTTGCTGGTGCGTGTCTGGTGGGTTGATGTGGGCCGCGTAGCCGGTGACTGCAGCTATGACGACACTCGTTGGGGCTGCAAGAACGATCCGACCATGGGTAAGAAGGATAACCCGAACCCACGCCTACGCAAGGCCGATATCCGTACCGGTCAGCGTTGGCACCTGAACGATAACGGTGACGGGGACACGGAGTATTCGTTGCATCGTGACTGGCCCGACATGTAAGCCCCTCCCGTGGGTCTTACGCTGAGAAGCCACATGTGTTTCGAAAAGCCACTTCTTTGGTGGCTTCTCGAAACACATGTGGCTTTTCGCCGTTCATAAGGGAGGGTCGGGGGAACTTTCGATAGGTTAGTGTCTTCGCCGTGGGTCTTTAACCCGCAGTGAAAACACTAACCTATCGACAGGGCCGTAACCTATCGAAGAATCCTTCTATCGACAAGCCCCCGCCCCCATACCGCGTAACAACTCGTAACACCCCCTTGCGGTATACCCCCATAGGGTATACACTTAAGCCATGGAAACCACTAGCAACCAGTGCTGCCACAGCACATCCGACCAGGTCAGCACCGCATCCGGCGCCCCCACTGAGGAACCCACCAAGGCACACACCGGCGCATGCTGCGGCGGCGAGGCGCCCGAAACCCAGCACGGTTACGCCTCCAACAAAGAGGCGCACCTCAAGCGCCTGCGCCGCATCGAAGGGCAGGTCCGCGGCATCGCCCGCATGGTCGACGAAGATAAATACTGCATCGACATCCTCACCCAGGTTGCCGCGGTCTCCAAGGCGCTCCACGCCGTCTCCCTGAACCTGCTTGAAGAGCACATCGGCCACTGCGTGACCGGCGCCGCCATCGAATCCGAACGCACCGGCGACCCGACCATCGCAGAGGCCAAGGTCAAAGAGGCAACCGCCGCAATCTCCCGCCTCATGCGCAGCTAAACACGCTGCCCCTAAACACCGGGCGGCCCCAAGTTTTCAACCCATTACCGAAAGGAAATCATCATGAGCACCACCACCGTTAAGGCAACCGGCCTGACCTGCAACCACTGCGCTATGAGCGTCAGCGAAGAGGTCAGCGAAGTTCCCGGCGTGACCGGCGTGACCGTGGACGTCGTCAAGGACGGCGTCTCCACCGTGACCATTGAGCACGAGGGCACCCTCAACACCCAGGCTGTTGCAGACGCTATCGTAGAGGCTGGCTTCACCCCCGCCGTCTAGCGCGGCAGCCGGCTCGATTAGGAGTCATCATGGCTTACCCTCCGCAGTACATTGCGATGGTTGTTGGCGCGGTCCGCACCCTTGTCGGCGCCGAAAACATGCACCTGCGCGACGCGATCACCCGCGTGGCCAGGCAGATGAATCTGGATGCGGCGCTGGTCGATTCGTGGGTGAAGCAGAGCCCCGAATACACGGCGCGTGAGGATGCGCCCGGTGCGGCGCGACGTAGCGGCACGAGCGCGAATAAGCGTTCCGCCGAGCACGAGCAGGGCGTGAAGGCGCGTGAGAAGGCGAACGCTTCGCCGTTCCCGCGGGCTGCCGTGAAGCGTGCCTACGGTGTGTCCGATCGTGGCGCGAAGGTGACAGGTATTCGCCCGCGCACGAGCAGGCCGGATGGGCTGCCCGGCGACCACTAAGCCGCCGCTTTCACAGCCGCAGCATTACTCCCGCCGCCGCGTTTACAGCCTCGCGGTTTTACCCGCGGCTTTCACTCCCGCGACACCCTCAGTACTGCACCCTAAACACTGCACCATACACCGTCCGGGGCGGGGTCCTTCGGGGCCCCTCCCCCGGCTTGGTGTACCTTTTTCTACCCTCCCGTTTTTGAGTTTTGAGGAAGTATTGTGTCTTCTACACAGCCTTCAACAAGCACCCGCGAGACCTCATCACAGAGTGAGCGTTCTCTTTTTAATCCTGCCGGAACGACCGTAAAATCAACGGAATCCACCCGAATCATCCACGTGGATATTCAGGGTATGACCTGCGCATCCTGCGTGGGTCGTGTGGAGCGTAAGCTCCGCAAAATCCCCGGCGTTGACCCGGCGGTGAACCTGCCACTGGAGTCGGCACGCGTCATCGTACCCGCGGGTGTGAGCGACGAGCAGATTGTTGAGACCATCAACAATGCCGGCTACACGGCGCACCTTAAGAACGGGCCGCGTGCGGGCGCTGGAACGAACACGAACGCATCCGGCGGCGGCAACCATCACAGCACTCCGAGCATGAATGGCGGCTTCACTGACCGCATTATTTATGCGGCGATTTTGGGTGTGCCGATTTTCTTGATTTCGATGTTCCCGTCGTTCCAGTTCCCGAATTGGGGTTGGGTTGTGGCGGTTCTGACGGCGCCGGTTGCGTTTTGGTGTGCTGCGCCGTTCCACCGGGCGGCGCTTATTAATGCGCGTCATGGCTCGTCCACGATGGATACGCTGGTGTCTCTCGGCGTGGTGTTGGCGTATTTCTATTCGCTGGCGCAGCTGCTCATGAACCCGGCGTTGACGGCGCATGTGCATCATGCGGGCGGTAGTTTCTGGTCGATGTTTACCGGCAACCATGCGCCGCTGTATTTTGATTCGGCATCCATGGTGACGCTGTTTCTGCTGATTGGTCGCGCGATTGAGCACCGTACTCGCGATCGTTCTTCGGAGGCGCTGCGCACCCTGCTGAGTATGGGTGCGAAGGAGGCGACTCTGCTGCGCACCGATAAGCAGGGCGTGACGAAGCAGGTGCAGGTTCCGGTGGAGGACCTCATGCCGGATGATCTGTTCCTGGTGCGCCCGGGCGAGAAGATTGCCACGGATGGTGTGGTGGTTGAGGGTTCATCGGCGGTGGATGCGTCCCTGTTGACGGGTGAGTCTGTGCCGGTGGAGGTGCATCCGGGTGATGCGGTCACGGGTGCGACGGTGAATACGTCTGGTTCGTTGACGGTGCGTGCGACCCGTGTGGGCGCTGAGACAACCCTGGCGAAGATGGGTGAGCTGGTGGCGAGCGCGCAGGAGACGAAGGCTCCGATTGCTCGCTTGGCGGATCGTGTTTCTGCGGTGTTTGTGCCGGTGGTTTTGGTGATTTCGGCGCTGACCCTGGTCGGTTGGTGGCTGGTTTCTGGTGACGGTGCGGCGGCGTTTAATGCGGCGGTGACGGTACTGGTGGTGGCGTGCCCGTGCGCCCTGGGTTTGGCTACTCCGACGGCACTGCTGGCGGGTACGGGTCGCGGCTGGCAGTTGGGCATTTTGATTCGTAATGCGCAGGTGTTGGAGGCGACGAGCACGGTTGATCGCGTGGTGCTGGATAAGACCGGTACGGTGACGACTGGTGAGATGTCCGTGGCGTTCTACGGCACGTTTGGCGATTATGAGTCGGCGGGCGACTTGTCCGGTATTTCGCCGGAATCCGCAGATTCCAAGAACGAGCGTTCTCTGTCTGTTCTGCGTGATGCCGCCGCCGTGGAGGCGCTGAGTGAGCACCCGATTGCCCGCGCGATTGCCGGTTTTGCCCGCGAACAGGGCGTGCTGGCCGAGGGTGCTTCGGCGCCGAGTGTGAGCGACTTCGAGGGTGTCCCCGGAGGCGTGCGCGGCGTGCTGAGCAGCGCGGGTGAAGGCGCTGAGAGTGGCGCCTCCCAGCTGGTTGTGGTGGGTACTCCCGAGTACCTGCAGGCGGCGGGTGCGCAGCTGAGCGAGGCTCAGTTGGCTCTACTGGATCAGGCTCGCCGGGCGGGTCTGACGACGGTGGTTGTCGCCCGCGGCGAGGCCCCGAATAATGCCCCGAGTAGCACCTCCGCTCTGCAGCCGGTCGGCATGATTTCGGTTGCCGACACCCCCAAGCCGGAGGCGGCAGAAACCATGGCGCAGCTGCGTGAGCTCGGCATGGAGCCGATCCTGCTCACCGGTGACGCCCCGCAGGTTGCGCAGGCGATCGCCTCGCAGGTCGGTATTTCGGCTGAGAACGTGTACGCCGGCGTGACCCCGGAGGGTAAGTCGCAGGTGATTGAGAAGTTGCAGGCTGCCGGTCACCGCGTGGCGATGGTCGGCGACGGCGTGAATGACGCCCCGGCGCTGGCTCTTGCTGAGCTGGGCATTGCGATGGGTTCGGGCACGGACGTTGCCGCGGAGGCTGCCGATATCGTGCTGACCCGTTCGGATGTTGCTTCGGTGGTGACGGCACTGCGCCTCTCCCGCGCTACGCTGCGCACCATTAAGTCGAACCTGTTCTGGGCGTTCGCCTACAATTCGGCGGCTATTCCGGTTGCCGTGGCGGGCCTGCTGAACCCAATGATTGCGGCTGCGGCAATGGCGTTTAGTTCGGTGTTTGTGGTGCTGAATTCTATGCGTCTGACGGCGTTTAGAAAGTAGCGCTCTGCCGTTATACAGAATGAATCGCCACGCGCGATTTCAAACGAAAATTTCAAAAGCGCATCTCACCGTGCTTTTTGCACGGTAAAAGATATAAAGAAATGCACCGCCCGTGTAAAGGCGGTGCATTTCTTTATATTCACTTTTCACGGGCGGCGGCTTGAACACCTAGCTCAAACACCCCGCTCAAAAGCCCGAGCTCAACAGTCCGAGCCTAAACCCCGGCAAGAAAACCTCACCGAGAGCCCGGCAAAAAGCTTACGCCCAGGTGACCAGGTCCTCGATGGAGCGGCGGCTCTTCGGCGCAATCTCGTGGGCACGGTAACCGAAGGTCACAGCCACGGATACGCCGTATTCCTCCGGATCGAACAGGCCTGCGGAGGCGAGCAGCTCGTTCACTGCCTCGTAGTTCATACCCTCAATGGGGCAGGAGTCGATGCCGAGCATTGCGGCGCCGGTCATCATGTTGCCCAGGGCGATGTAGGTCTGCTTGGATGCCCAGTCGAAGAGCGCGCGGTCGCTTTCCAGGACCTTCATGTCGTTCTTCTGGAAGTTGCCGTAGCGTTCGAGTGCAGCCTGCATCTGCTCTTCGGTGAGGTTGCGGCCTTCGAGGGTGCGGCGCATCCACGGGGTGTCGTAGCGCAGGCCCTTCTTCGCCAGCAGTACGACCACGTGGCTCGCGTCGTCGAGGGCGCCCGCCATGCCCCAGGCAATCGGCTTGAGCTTTTCGCGCAGTTCGGGGTCCTGGATGACCAGGAACTTCCACGGCTCGGTGCCGACGGAGCTGGGCGACAGGCGCGCAAATTCGAGGATTGCGGCGAAGTCTTCGTCGCTGACGCGGCGGTCGGGGTCGTAGGCACGGGTTGCGCGGCGGCGGGCGAAAATTTCGAGGGCTTCTTCGCGGGTTACGGTCACGGTTTCATCCTTTGCATGAGGGTTTCATTACCCTGTCATGCTACACCCGCGGAGGGTGCGGTCGGTCTAATTGTGAGCCATTACGCCCAGAGCACGTATGTTCGAAGCAATCAGGCTCGAGGGGTTTAGGGAGGGGTTTAGGCGCCGGCTTTCATCCACACATCCGAGGAGGCGCGGCGACCGAAAATGACTGCGCGAATTCCTTGGAAGTACAGAATATACGCCGCCCACAAGCCGCAATACCCGGCGAGCGCATCCATGGTGCCGGCGCCGACAGCCCAGTGCAGGCCGAGCATGACCGGCACGTACATGACGAGCATGATGAAGCAGCCAATCGCCAGGTACTTCACGTCCTGCGCGCCCATGAGGATGCCGTCCAGGGTGAACACGTACGCGGCGATGGGCTGGCCGAGGGCAATGATGACGGTGGCGATGGTGAAGAGGAACGCCACCTGCGCGTCCTGCGTGAACATCCAGGAGCCGAAGAAGCCGATGAGCGGGCAGATCAGGCCGGTGATAACGCCGTAGATGAGGCTCATGCGGAGCAGCCGGTTTTTCAGCTGGCGCACCTTCACGCGTTCGGATTCTACGTTCAGGTCGCGTTCGCCGAGCTCCTTGCCGAGTAGCGCCTGCGCGGCGATGGCGAGGGAGTCCAGGGCGTAGAGGAAGAGGTTAAACACGCCCATGCCGAGCTGGTAGGCGGCGGTGTGTTCGGTGCCGAATCGCGCCACGACGAACACGGTCAGCAGGGAGGCGATGCGCATCGACAGGGTGCGCAGCATGAGCCAGGAGCCGAGCGAGAGCACCGAACGCATGCCGGCTGTATCGGGTGCCCAGCGGACGGCGTGTTCGCGGGTGCCGCGCATCATGACCACGCCGAGCGCGGCGGCCATGCCCCACTGGGTGAGGGAGGTGCCGGTCGCCGAACCGGCGACACCCCAGCCGACCGGGTAGATGAGCAGCCAGTTCAGCGCAATGTTCACGAGCGTGCCGACCGTGGCGACTTTGAGCGGGGTGACGGTGTCTTGGAGCCCGCGGAGCGTGCCGACCTGCGCGAGGATAATCATCATCGGCGGAATACCCCACAGCGAATGGTGCAGGTAGTCGAGGGCGTAGCTGATGGTTTCGTCGGTCGCCCCAAGGCCGCGCAGCAGCGGGTCGGCGAAGGCGTATCCGGCGATCATGAGGAGCATGCCGAGACCGAAGGCGACCCACACGCCGTCCACGCCAATCTGCCAGGCGCGGCGCAGGTTCTTCTCGCCGAAGGCGCGCGCCACGGCGGGCGTGACGGAGTAGGCGAGGAAATTCATGAGGCCCACGACCGTGGTGACGAGCGTGGCGGCGATGCTCATGCCCGCGAGTTCCGCCTTGCCGAGCTGGCCGATGAGGGCGGAGTCGGTGAGCACGAAGATGGGTTCGGCGATGAGCGCGCCGAAGGCGGGTACCGCGAGCGCGAGGATGCGCCGGTTCAGCGAAGGCTCGGCGGTATTGGCTCCGGTATTGGCGCTGAGGCTCGCGGCGGTATTCGCAGCGTTCTTTGCGGGCGCACCGGACGCAGTGCTACCGGGTTCAGTATTCGGGTGCTTCTGTGTGCTCATCCTTCTAGGCTACTCCCCGCCGCCGCGGTGGGTGCCCGGGCGCGGGGCGGGGTGCACTCTGCGAGATAGGCACGCGAGATGGGCGCGGCTAGGCGCCTCGACCGCGGAGCTCATCGAGGGCGCGGCGTTCCTTCTTGGTGGGGCGGCCGCTGCCTCGTTCGCGTTTGGCGACCGGAGGCATGGAGAGGTAGGCGGGGCGCGGGCCGGAGAGGTCTTCGTAGCAGGTGACGGCGATGGGCGCGCCTACGCGCTTGACGAGGAGTTTTTCGACTTTGAAGACGCGTTCCCAGCCGGGGTAGCGCACGCGCACCACGTCGCCTTTTTTGAGTTTTTGGGAGGGTTTGGCGGGGGCGTCGTTGACGCGCACGTGGCCACCTTTGCATTCGTCGGCGGCGAGGGAGCGGGTTTTAAAGATGCGCACTGACCAGAGCCAGAGGTCGAGCCTGGCGCTGGTCAGTGCGTTGGTGTCTTCTGCGGTCATGTGTTCATTGTGGCGCGAGGCGGGCGGGGCACCAAATCAGGTGCGCCCACCTATCCTGCGCAATCTCACCGTAATCTCACTAGGCAAATCCGCAACCGGCACCAAACCCGCCGTGCAGCAGAAAATTTTCTGCTGCACGCGCCTCTCTATTGAGCGCAAACCCGCATCCACTAGGGGTATTGTTAAGTCACCTTCTCAAGAAGTGTTCTCAGGACCACATCGTTCGCGTGGTCTACGGCGGGGTGTGGCCGCGACGCCACGGGCTCCCCGTAACAGATTGGATATACACCATGTCAGCTTTGAAAAAGCTCCTGGCGGCTGCCCTCATCAGCACTATGCTGTCCTCTTGCTCCTTCGGCCCCACGTTGGAGAAAGATGAAAGCGCCCGCGCGATCTTCGACGCAGAAAATGATCAGGTGATCCTACCCCTGGACGCTTACGACACCACCGGCAAGGACGAATACTTCACCAAGGCCCTTGAGCTCGCCCGCAAAAAGTGCTTTGCCGAACACGGGCAGCACTACAAGATGTTTGTCCGCACCGAGGGGGCCGGCAGGAACCCCGGCAGGACCTACGGAATCTGGAACGTTGAGTACGCCCAAAAATATGGCCTCCACAAGAGCGAAGACTCAAATACGCTGGATCTGTCCTCCCCTGCAGCCTCATCCGACCCTGGGAAAGATGTCAGCACCGAATGCTATCAGCGCGCCAGCGAAGAGATGAAGCAAATTGGAGAGATACCATTCGGCTCCGCCACGTATAGGCGTGTGGAGAATGACGTTCGAAACGCCGCTGGGGATAGGCAGCTCAAAAAATCTCTCGACGACGAGTGGAAGCGATGCGTCAAAGACAAGGGCCTCACCCCCGATAGTGAGGTGACCGTTAAGGAAGAAAAGAATATTCCTCAGAGCACCACCCCCTCAGAAGAGGAAATTCGAATCGCCGTTATCCAGGCGCAGTGCAATCAGGACGTAGGCCGTTCGCAGAAGCTCTACGACCTGGAGGCGCAGTACCAGAAGCCGCTCGTCGACAAAAACCAGGCTGCCCTGGAGAATGAGCTCAAAGAATTCAAGCGCCGGGACGAGCAGTTCAAGCAGTACGTCCTCGACAACCAGTAACAAGCGAATAACAGTCGGTTGGCCGACAGAAAAGGGTGTGTGCCGTGTTCAGTAAACACGGTACACACCCTTCTTAAGTTTTGCCGACTATGTTTTACCGGCTAAGTTCGCGCCGATACGTTCGCGCCGGCGGCCTCACGCGAGGCAGGAGGCTTATGCCTCCACCGTTGCGGTGCGGCGCTCCTTGACGGCCCAGCCAATCACGCCGGTCAGCAGACCGAACGCAATCCAGGAACCGAGCACCAGCCACTGGCCGCTCGTTGCAGCCTCCGGGAAGTACGCAATCGAACGCAGCAGCGTCGAGGAGGCACCCGGAACCATCATCTGACCAATCTGACCCCACGCACCGGGCAGGAACGCGCTCGGCATGGACGCACCCGAAATCGGGTTACCGATGAACATGGTCACCACGGCGCCCAGGCCCAGGCCTGCCAACGGCGACGACAGAGCGCTCACGCCCACGATGAAGGACGCGGTAGCCAGGTAGGTTGCGCCGAATGCGGCCCACAGGGTTGCGAAGTCACCGGGGATGAGGCCGAACCACACGTTCAGAATCAGGGCGGTCAGCGCACCACCGATGACGGCGTACAGGATTGCGGTGACGAAACGGCGCCACGTGCCGTTCACGCGCAGGGCTGAGAACGAACCGCCCAAAATACCGCCAATGACCAGCGGAAATGCGGAGATAGCGATACCGGAACCGGAGGAGTCATTCTCACTCAGGGGTACCACGACGGTGGTCTTCACCGCCATTGCGGATGCCTGCTCGGCCTGCACCTTCATCTGCTCCAGCTGGGCGGCGGCCTGCGCACCCTGTTCACCGCCCGTCTGCACCGCCTGGGTGAGGGCTTCCGTCTTAGCGGCGAGTGCCTTCTGCTGAATCTGCGCGTTCAGCTGGGTGGCAACACCGTTGAGCATCTGGGTTGCTGCGGCGTTTGCGGCTGGTGCGGTCAGCACTTCGGGGGCGGCGCCTTCGGTGAAGATGATTGCGCCGTAGGTTTCGCGCTGCTTGATTTGCTGTTCAGCCTCTTTGCGGGAGGATGCCTGCTTCAAGTCGAAGGTTTCAATACCTTGGTCTTTGAGGGACTGTTCAAACTGACTGACGGTCACCTCGGGGCCTGCGATAGAGACGGGCAGGTTCTTTGCTTCCATGGTCTTGGTGGGCCAGGTGAAAGCTAGGACGATGAGTGCTACCACCAAGGATGATAGTACGGAGGTGGTGATGACCTTGAGCCAGGAGGAACGGTCGGTGGTTTCTTGCGTGCTTGTTTCTGCAATGCTCTTTGCCGCGATCTTCTGGGATGCGGCAGCTTGGGTGGCTGCGGCGGTCACTGCTTCTGCGGTGACTGCGGTGGCGGTTTCGTTGTTCATGACAATCTCCAAACAAAATGCTTATTTCGTTTACGAGTCAGAACTCTACTCTCGATTTTTACCGAGTGCAAACAAAATAGATATTTTGTTTGTAAAGTCACAAAAAGAATCAGTGTTGTGTTTACGCGTTCTTTAGCCCCACCCCCTAGACTGGAACCATGCCCCGACTAACAGACGCCACCAAAGCCGCACGCCGAGCCCAAATCATCGAAGCCGCCATTAGCTGCTTCCTCGAAAAGGGCTACACCAACACCTCCATGAGCGACATCATCAAAGCCTCCGGACTGTCCTCCGGGTCCATCTACTCGCACTTCTCCGGCAAAGAAGACATCCTCATCAGCGCTATCAACGAGCGCCTCAACAACGTCAAGGAGCTCTACGCCGCACTCCCCGAAGGCGCCGGACCTCAGGACATTCTCGAAACCATCTACACCAACCAGATGGTCAACGAGAACTTCTCCGCTATGCTGCGCATCCGCCTTGAATCGCTCCACGCACCTGAAGTCGCCAGGGCAACCACGGACATCATTCCCCTACTGCAGGGCATCATTACCCAGACCCTCACCCCCTGGGCGGTCGACCAGCTGAGCGTCCTGCACGAAATCAACCCCGACCCGGCGCAGCGCACCCCCGAGCAGGAGGCGCTCATCGCCGACTACGCCCGCGATACCGCGGACGCCTTCATGATGGTCTTCCAGGGGTTTATGCTCCGCTCTTTCTTTGGCACCCCCGAGGAAAAGGAAAACCTCTACCGCGTCGCTTTGGCGCTCCTTCCTGAGTAGTTGACCACCCGATAACCCCTAAAAATCACCCTTATAAGGTTGTCTTTTAGGTTTATAGACGATTTTGGGCACTTTAGTGCCCTCGCAGTCTGCAGGCGTAGAATCGAGGAACTATGACTGATTCCTGCACCCCCGCAACCCCCGAACCGCGCGCCGCCAACCCCGCCGAGCTGAAGAACCTGCGTGCCGCGCACGCCGATGAGCTCTCCTCGCGTACCCGCGCCACCAAGATTCCCGAGGACTCCTGCTCCCTCTACGACGACGAGGCGCTCGGCGGCACCGCCGGACGCGCCACCGCCTGGCTGGCGCTCGAGCACGTGGGGCAGTGGGGCCGTGACGTGCTGGACGGCTCCGCCCTGGGCGAGGAGCTGTCGGCGGCGCTGGGTGAGGCAACCTCGCGGGCGGGTCTGAAGTTCCTGCTGATCCGCCAGGCGGGTAGGGAGGGGCGCGTACTGCACGGCGCACAGGACGACTCCGGCACCCCGACTCACCGGGTGCTCTACGCGATTTCAACCCCCGGCGAGGAGAAGCTCTACTCGTTCAGCGTGAGTACCCCTGAGCAGCTACTCGACCTGCCCCTGGACAACCCAGAGGCGTTGATTCAGGCAACCGGCGCGGAGCTCATGGACTCCCCCGCTATTCTCGTGTGCACCCACTCCAAGCGTGACCGTTGCTGTGCCCTGCGTGGTCGCCCCATTGCGGCGCACCTGGCGGATATCCTGCCCGCGAACGTGGTCTGGGAGTGCTCGCACACGGGTGGTCACCGTTTTGCCCCGGTCGGCATTATGCTGCCCACCGGCTACACCTACGGTCGCCTCTCGGAGCCTTCGGCGCTGGCGGCGTACCTGTCGCTGGCGGGTCGTTCCATTCCGTCCCTGCACGGTCTGCGTGGTCGCAGCACGGACACCCCGGTGGAGCAGGCAGCAGAGGTTGCCGTACGCCTCGAATTAGAGAAAAAGGGCGAAGAAGTAACCTCTGGGGGTTTGGTTTCACGTGAAACATCGGGGCGGGAGGCATTCGTTGCGCTCCGCGAGGCGGGCATCGATGTGAACGTCGAGACAAGCACTGAGTTCTCCCCTGAATTTTTTGCGGCGTTCTCGCCTAAAGATTTCTCCGAGCACCCCACCATGGAGGCGGCACTCACTTCCCACACCGATGGACGCACCTGGGTCACCTTCTTCGAGCGGGTCACCCTTGAGCCGCGCCCCAACTCGTGCGGCAAGGGTCCCGCAGATGCTTTCAGCCGCGAGCTACTCGCGCTGCGCCAGCTCTAGCACCCGCGCATGATGTAGACAGCGTAAAGCCCCGGCGGGTACCTTCTCGGGTACCCGCCGGGGCTTCGCTGCATCCAGGGTTCGCTGCATCCAGGGTTCGCTGTATTTAGGCTTCGCTGTATTCAGGCTTCGCCGTATCCAGGGTTCACCGTAACCGGCATCTCGCCGTACCCGGCAAACAGGCCTATCCGGCGAACGGGTTCGGTGCGCCGATGTACTGCAGCTCGGTGTACTCCTCCAGACCCTCGGGGCCGCCCTCGCGACCCATGCCGGACTGCTTCACGCCACCGAAGGGGGCTGCCGCGTTCGAGATAACGCCGGAGTTGTAGCCGATCAGTCCGAACTCCAGGCCCGCCGCCATGCGCGTAAAGCGCGGGTGGTTGCTCGTGTACACGTACGCCGCCAGGCCGTACTCGGTGTCGTTGGCGAGCTTCAGGGCGGTGCGTTCACCCTCCTCGCCGTAGCCGCTGAACGTGGCAATCGGGGCGACGGGTCCGAAGATTTCTTCACGCCACACGCGCATCGAATCGGTCACGCCGGTCACCACGGTGGGGCGAATGAAGTTGCCCTTGTTGAGGTTCTTGGGCATGCCGCCGGTATCGCTCGGAACGTTTTCCTCAAGCTCAGGAATGTAACCGCCGCAGGCGAGGAGCGCACCCTTGCCCAGGGCGTCTTCCACCATAAAAAGCATGGATTCAACCGCTGAAGGTTGAATTAGCGGTCCGCAATCGGTTCCCTCGACGGTTCCGTCACCCACGACGGTCGCCTCCATACGTTCCACGAAGGCGCGGGTGAACTCTTCGGCAACGTCCTCGTGCACGATAAAGCGGTTGGCGGCGGTGCATGCCTCGCCCATGTTCCTCATCTTCGCCGCGTAGGCGCCCTCCACGGCGGCGGGAATATCCGCATCCTCAAAGACGATGAACGGGGCGTTGCCACCCAGCTCCATGGAGGTGCGCAGAACGTTCTGCGAAGCCTGCGAGAGCAGGGTGCGGCCCACGGCGGTGGAGCCGGTGAACGATACCTTCCGCAGGCGCTCATCAGCCATCAGCGCGGAGACAACCTCGCCGGTGCGGGAGGTGGTGACCACGTTCAGCACGCCGTCCGGCAGACCCGCCTCGCGCATCAGGTCCGCGAAGTACAGGGAGCTGAGCGGGGTCAGGGAGGCAGGCTTGAGCACCGCGGTGCAGCCCGCCGCGAGCGCCGGGGCGACCTTGCGTGCCGCCATGGCGAGCGGGAAGTTCCAGGGGGTGATGAGCAGGCAGGGGCCCACGGGGCGGCGTACGGTGGTGATTTGCAGTCCGGATTCGGGGGCGACGGCGGTGCGGCCGAAGCTACGGGCGGCTTCTTCGGCGTACCAGCGCAGGTAGTTCGCGGCGTAGGCGACTTCGCCGCGGGACTGGTCGAGGGGCTTGCCCATTTCGAGGGTCATGAGTCGGGCGATGACTTCGGTGCGCTGGGTCATGAGCGTGTAGGCGCGGTTGAGGATGTCGGCGCGTTCGCGGGGGCTGGTTGCCGCCCAGGAGGCGCGGGCCCCGCAGGCGGCGTCGAGTGCTTCGATGCCCTGTTCGACGCTGGCGTCGGCGACGTGCGCGAGGATTTGGCCGCAGGAGGGGTTGTGTACGGGGAAGGAGCCGTTGTCGCCGGTGACCCAGCTACCACCGAGGAGCAGGTCGGTGGGCACGTAGAAGAAGGGGTAGGAGGGCCGCTCGTAAGGGTCGATGGGTTCGCGCTGCGGCATGTTGATGCTTTGCATGTGCGGTTCGGTGCGGCCGCGTAGCTGGGCGGACTTCGCGGCGGGCTTTTCGGAAGCGGAGCTCTCGGTAGCGGGCTTTTCGGGTGAGGTGGTCATGGCGTGCCTTTCGGGTTGGGGCGGCCGGTGCGGTCGACTCTGACGCTTTTAATTCTAGTCCCGCACACTCCCCTACCCCGCGCGCCCACCCGTCACCGCACACCCTCGCCGCTCCTCCCCCCCCGCCCTGGAAAGACCGCAGGCACGCCAAAGGGGGCCGCATCCATTACAGATGCGACCCCCTTCGGTGCGGATTCTCGCTCGGTGCGTTGCTCAGCGCGCGAGCATCCTAGCTGGGGATTATGGAAGGCGTTGCCCGGAAGGGATGCTCGGTGTTACATCCGCTCTGCCCGGTACCCGTGCTCTCACCGCTGAGCGGCGGTGGGGCGGGCACCCTGGTGGGTTAGGCCCACCGGTTCTCTCAAATCCAGGACTGACGTGCCTCGATTCGGGTCAGCTCCAGGGGGCCGCCATCGTTGGTGCCGTGGAAGCGGCCGAAGTGTACGTACGGGCCGCGGTAGGCGCTGTGGTTGATGGGGCTGGAGTACTGACCGTTGACGGTGTAGTAGAAGCTGTTCTTGTTCACCACGATCTTGCAGTTCAGTGCCTGGCCGGTGGTGACCTTCTGGCGCAGCTTCATGGTGTGCAGCACGCGCGGGCTTGCCTGGTTCGGTTCAAAGCAGAGAATCTGCGCCACGGAGCTGCCGCGGTAGTTGGGGCGGATGGCGAGCACGTAGGTGCCGTCTTCCTGCTTTGCGGCGAACTTCTTACCGATGCCGAAGGCGCCGTCGTGTTCGCGACCGAAGGCGATGTAGCCGTAGTGGCCGTCCTGCTGCGGCAGTGCACCGGTCCACTTCATGGAGAAGTCGAGGGTGTACTTTTCGCGGGTGGTGTAGTTCGCCAGGGGGCCGAGCAGTACGGATTCGTCGTAGCGCTGGTTGTGCACGATGGCTGCGCCGGTCAGGTCGGGCATGTCTGCTGCGACGGAGGGGTCGGCGGGCAGCATACCGTGGGGGCGCTGGCCGGTCTTAATCTTGACGCTGGCGTCGAAGGGGTCACCGATCACCCAGTAGGGGTCGGGGCACATGAAGCCCTTCACGCCCAGTGCCTTGTACTTTTCGTAGGCGGAGCGGCGGTGGATTTCCCAGACGATGACTGCCTTGCCGAGGCCGGTGAGGGCGCGTACGTTCTCCTCGCTCATGGAGCCCTGGGAAGCGCCGGTCGGCTTCTCGTAGTAGGGTACGCCGATGGCGTCCACGTTTTCGTGGCGTGCCATTGCGGAAATCTTGTCGATGGGGTCGCCACCGTCGAAGTAGCACCAGGTGGCGCAGCCTGCGGAGTTGGCAAGCTTCAGGTAGCGGGAGGTGGGTTTGAAGCCGCCGCTGCCGTCACGGTACATCTTGATGACGGTGCGGCGCTGCAGGCCGCGGTCGGTGATGAACTTGACGAGGCCTGCCTGTGCGGGGCCGTCCTTCGCTTCGAGGAACAGTACGACCTTCTTGCCGCCGACGGAGGCGTATTCGCCGCCTGCGGGTACAGCGTCAACTGCGGCGATGGCTTCTTCGAGGGTGGGGATGTCGTACAGGCCAATCTTCTCACCCAAGTTTTGGCGCATGTCGACCTTGTGCTGGCGCAGTTCGGCGAGGGTGTGGCCGCGCACGTCCAGGGCCGCACCGGTGGTGCGCTTGATGTTGGTGTCGTGCATGCAGACGAAGTGGCCGTCGCTGGTGGTGCGTACGGAAATTTCGACGGCGAGGGCGCCTCGGCGTACGGACTCTGCGTAGGCGTAGGCGGTGTGCTCGGGGTTAATGTTGCCGGCACCGCGGTGGGCGATGAAGAATTCATCGGTCTTGTAGAGCAGCTGATGTGCGGGGGAGCCGCTGTGTACTGCCGCGAGCTGTGCGCGGGTGTTGGCTGCGGCGTGGGCTTCGCCTGCCTGGAGCATGAGCGCGGCGGGTGCCAGTGCGGAGGCACCGATGAAGCCGCGGCGGCTCAGATTCTTGGAGATTTTCGGGAATGCAGTCACCGTAGTGGTCCTTTTTCGTTTATGAGTTGAGCGTAATGTGTGTGGTTGGTCATTGAAGTTTTGGTTTATAGCTGAGGGTCCGGATTCTCTCAACTCAAACTGCAACTCTAAGTAGAATAACGATTTTTTATCGGTTCTTCATAGCGTTCACAGGAAAATAGGGTATTATTTGCGCCTCATTCTTACCCGCGGTGCAAGCTGCGCCGGGTATTCCTCCTTTTCCGCCGCTTTTAGTGGCGGCTATTCATGCGACGTTAAAAAATTTCTCGCGTAACGAAAAAGGCCGCGGCTGTAGCCCGATTGAGCCTACAGGACGCGACCTTTTGCGTTGAAACATTTTTCGCGGGTTTTTCACCGCTGTTGAAGCTGAGCTTTTCGCTGGTTCAGCTTACTTCTTGGATGCCTGGGCAACGCGGTCACCGGCTGCGACGGGGCGGCGTGCCTCAGAGTCCTTGGAGATGTTGAACTTTGCGGTGTTGGTGATCATCACCATGGTTTCCTTGGAGGGGATGCGGCCCTCGATAGCTGCCCAGTCGACCTCGATGATGGGTGCGCCTGCCTCAACCTTGTCACCTACGTTAGCAATCTTGGTGAAGCCTTCGCCACCGAGCTCAACGGTGTCGATACCGATGTGAACCAGTACCTCGCCGCCGTTTTCGGTGCGGAGCATGAATGCGTGCAGGGTGTCCTGAATCAGTGCGATGGTGCCTGCAACGGGTGCGACGATGGTGCCTGCGGTGGGGTTCACTGCGTAGCCGTCACCCATAACGCCCTGAGAGAAAACGGGGTCGGAGACTTCGCTCAGCGGCAGGTACTCGCCGGTAACAGGTGCGACGTAGACGTCTGCGGACGATGCTTCCTGTGCGGCAGCTTCCTTCTTCTTCTTGCCGAAACCGAACATGTATGCTCCTTCTGGTCGTGTGGCGCTATGAATAGCGTGTATTTGTAGCGCTGATGCGTCCGCGTCGGATGCGGGCGTCGTTGCCTTCTTGGTTTCACACCGGGCGGCGCCTGCCTAAACGCAGGGTTCACACACTCCGGTGCATATGCACTCAGAATACAACACCTGAACCCGCAGCTCACGAGCTGAGGGTCATTCGACTCGAATTCTGCAAATATTCCGCAAATCTGGAACTTCACATCACACTTCTGCACTCTTGAGGTCCCGAGTACACTTAGTGAAGGACTGGCGCCCCTCCCCCGAGCCGGTGCCGATAAGAGAGAAAAGGCTAAAAACTGATGACTGAAGCGGCTGAAACCGTTCTTGAAGTATTTATTCCGGGCCCCGGCGAGAACCCGGAGGATCCGCAGGATATGGAGCGCTCCGAATTCCTGGGTGCCGCGCAGGAGGCGCTGGATTCAGGCGTGGATATTGAGGTGTACTCCACCGACTCCTACCCTTCCGCATTTGAAGAGTGCGCACCGGTTGCCGAGCAGATTGAGATGAACGGCCGCGAGGTTCTGCCGCTCATGCTCGTCAACGGTGAGGTGAAGGTATCCTTCGCGTACCCGACCGCCGAGCAGATTAAGCGCTTCTCCCGCGCGCACATGGTGTCGCAGCCGAAGGCGAACGCGGCAGCGGCTGCGTGCGGCCCCTCCGGCTCCCCGGCGGCGTCGATGATCCCGAACCTGAGCCCTCTGGCGGAGCCCGCCGGTTTCGCGGCGACCCTGGCGGGTAAGGCACCTCAGCCGGTCGGCGGCCCCGAGATTGGTAACCGCGTGAACCTCATGGGTGGCGACACCGGCGACGGTATTCCCACCTCCGGTTCGGTGGCTGTGAAGTCCGGCGGTTGCGGATGCGGTGGTTGCGGCTGCGGCGGCAAGTAAACCACCCTGCCAGCAATGAGCGCCTGGCTCACCCGGGTATAGCTACCCGGTTCTAGCTACATACACAAAGAGCGGTGCCCGCCTCCTCGTACTGAGGAAGCGGGCACCGCTTTCGCTTAACGAAGCCTAGGTTCACACCCGGCAGCGGCTAAGGGGAGCCGCAACGGGCGAACAGTACCTTACTTGATGGAGGTACCGACGGAACCGAGCTGCTGGCAAGCCTCGACCACGCGTGCGGCCATGCCTGCCTCTGCAGCTGCACCCCAAACGCGGGGGTCGTAGGTCTTCTTGTTGCCGACCTCGCCGTCAACCTTCAGCACGCCGTCGTAGTTGCTGAACATGTGGCCAGCAACGGGGCGGGTGAATGCGTACTGGGTGTCGGTGTCGATGTTCATCTTGATAACACCGTAGGACACTGCGTCTGCAATCTCCTGCTCGGTGGAGCCGGAGCCACCGTGGAAGACCAGGTAGAAGGGCTTGTCGCCCTTGCCGTACTTAGCGCCGACCTCGGTCTGGATTTCCTTGAGCAGCTCGGGGCGCAGGTGAACGTTACCGGGCTTGTACACGCCGTGAACGTTACCGAAGGTCAGAGCAGCCATGTAGGTGCCCTTCTCGCCCAGGCCGATTGCCTCAACGGTCTTGATTGCGTCTGCAACGGTGGTGTACAGGGAGTCGTCGATAGCGCCTTCAACGCCGTCTTCCTCGCCACCAACGGCACCAATCTCAACCTCGAGAACGAGCTTTGCCTTGGAGGTACGCTCGATCAGCTCAGCAGCAATCTTCAGGTTCTCGTCCAGGTCGATTGCGGAGCCGTCCCACATGTGGGAGTTGAAGATGGGGTCTTCACCGCGAGCAACAGCCTTCTCGGACTCTGCCAGCAGGGGCAGAACGAAGCCTTCCAGCTTGTCCTTGGGGCAGTGGTCGGTGTGCAGTGCAATGTTCACGTCGTACTGCTTAGCAACCTCGCGTGCGTATGCTGCGAAGGCCAGGGAGCCAACGACCATGTCCTTCTTGGAAGCGCCGGACCAGTATGCTGCACCACCGGTGGATGCCTGGATGATGCCGTCCGAGCCAGCCTCTGCGAAGCCGCGGATAGCAGCGTTCAGGGTCTGGGAGGAGGTCACGTTCACTGCGGGGTACGCGAAGCCCTTTTCCTTCGCGGTCTGCAGCATTTCTGCGTAAACTTCGGGGGTTGCAATAGCCATATGCTGACTCCTTGGATAGATGCGACCGGTTACCGATGTTGGGCCGGTTCACCATTTTTTGTTGGCGCGCGAGACGCCTCCTACTCGCACTATTTTACCAAGATACGACTTATTTATCGTTAATTTTTTGTGGGTTTTTTTGGGTTTACTGCAGCGAAATTTCCGCGAATTACCGCGGTAAAGTAGAGGTGTTAATGACTTGATGTCTTCTGTGCGTGCAGGTCAGCGTGCACACGACCCGGACGCGGCGAAAGGAACCTCCCATGAGCAAGGCGAGCGCTAAAAATAATCCGAAACAGCTCGACGCGAAACGTGAGAAGCGTGCCCGCCAGGCGCAGCGTCGTGCTGAGCGTGAGCATCCGAATGCGGCGGCTATTGCGCCGGTGCGCGCCCAGTTGGATGAGGTTCTGGAACGTAAGAGTCGGCATGTTTTGGGGCATGGCGATATGGCGAAATCCCTTGAGTTGATGGAGAAAATGCGTGATGAGGGCGCGAGCGACCATGAGATTGATGTGGCGCTTGCGGAGGCGAAGCTCCCCTCGGTCGTGCAGGTGGGTCGTAAGTCGTTGATGCGTTGGCCGAGTTGGTGGTGGTTGAATCGTCGTGAGCGTGCGTTGCGGGCGAAGATTGACCGCCTGATGGAGGGCTAGAGTCCCGTTCTGATTAGGTTGCTGGAGCACCCCGTTGTGGGTGCTCTTGTGCTGTGCGGTGGTGGGGTAATTGATTTTTTGGACCCAGGGTTCAATTAATCTATTTCACAAAACAATGAAAACCACACAATACAACATGAACCAAACATATTCATAAGATATGCATTATATGTATATAAATTGTTACGTGACGCGGGTTATATTTACCTAAATTGCCGTGCTATAGTCGTTACAACCCACAGACGTGTTCCCAACCACATTTCATGTAACACGTGCTTCAGATGTAACTATCCAAGGAGGTATAGCGTGAGCACCTCACCGAACAAGAACCCGCAGACTTCTGCAGCGGATCAGTACACTAAGCCCCCCACAGACGACCCGTTCGCACACGAACAGGAAGGCTTCCACAAGGGGCTTGGCGCACGTCAGCTCCAGATGATCGCCATCGGTTCCGCTATTGGTACCGGTCTGTTCCTGGGCACCGGTAGCCGCCTGCAGGACGCAGGCCCCATGCTCGCCGTCATCTACGCCGTCATCGGCTTCTTCGGCTACCTGATTCTGCGAGCCCTCGGCGAGCTGATTCTTCACCGCCCCTCCTCGGGCTCCTTCGTCTCCTACACCCGCGAATTCTACGGCGAAAAGGCCGCATTCGTATCCGGATGGCTGTACTGGCTGAACTGGGCAATGACCGCCGTTGCAGACGCCACCGCAATCGCCATCTACATCAGCTGGTTCGGTCGATACAACCAGTTCTTCGCAGATATTCCCCAGTGGCTCAGCGCATTCATCGTCGTTGTTGTCACCGTTGCTTTGAACCTCATCTCCGTGAAGCTCTTCGGTGAGCTGGAATTCTGGTTCGCACTCATTAAGATTCTTGCCCTGCTGTCCTTCATGGCGGTAGGTATCTGGTACCTGGTCTTCGGTGAACCCATCAACGGCGTCCGCCCCGGCCTTGAACTCATCGCAGCCAATGACGGCTTCTTCCCCAACGGTATTCTTCCCGCTCTTATCGTGGTTCAGGGCGTTGTGTTCGCCTACGCCGGTATCGAGCTGGTCGGCACCACCAGTGGTGAAACCAAGAACGTTGAGAAGGTTATCCCCCGCGCTATCAACACCGTGATTTGGCGTATCGCGATCTTCTACGTTGGTTCCGTGGTTCTGCTCTGCCTGCTCATGCCCTACACCGCGTACAAGGATGCAGAGTCGCCGTTCGTGACCTTCTTCGACTCGATCGGTATTGACGGTACCGCACCGATTATGCAGCTGGTCGTTATTACCGCGGCTGCTTCCTCGCTGAACGCTGGACTGTACTCCACCGGCCGTATCCTTCACTCGATGGGTGTTGCAGGTTCGGCACCGAAGTTCACCACCAAGGTGTCCCGCTCCGGTGTTCCGGTGGCAGGTATTCTGCTGACCGGTGTGATTGGCCTCTTCGGCGTTGTGCTGAACTTCTTCGTTCCTGAGCAGGCGTTCGAGGTCGTGCTGAACATCGCATCTGTGGGCACCATGGCTAGCTGGGCGGCTATCGCAATGTCGCACCAGAAGTACCTGAAGCTGGTCGGTGAGGGCAAGTACAAGCGCCCCAACTATCGCGCACCCGGCGGTCGTTTCAGCGACTGGGCTGTGATGGTGTTCCTCGCTGTTGTGCTGGTGCTGATGGCTCTGGATTACCCGGTGGGTACCTACACCCTGGCATCGCTGCTGGTGGTTATTCCGCTGCTGATTATCGGCTGGTACACGGTTCGTGACCGCGTCAACGAGATTGCTCGCGTCCGTGAAGGCTACACCGGTTCCGTGCCTGTGATTGCTGCCCGCCCCGTGGTGAAGAAGCTTGTTTCGGAGCCTCGTACCCACATTGACCTGGGTGAGCTGGACCTTGAGGACGAGGACAAGCCGAAGGGCAACTAACCCGACCGGCAGCTTCCGATCCCGTGATATCCCAGTGAAATCCCGGTGAAGGCGATGAGGGAGTTCTAGACCCTAGCCCTAAACCCTAGCCCGTAGGTTCCAGGAGCTCTAGACTCTAGAACCCCCTCCCTGCACGTCTTCCGTGTTCGCTTCCGTATTACATCCGTGTAATACATAAAGCAAAGTACATATTTACAGCATTTCTAATACGGTGTGTCCTGCAATATATTTTGAGATAATAGATATCCGCAGTGACCACCAGATGCACAAAGAAGTTTTGTGCAGATATTCAAAGGAGAAAATCATGACTGAACGTCCTAGCGCACACGCGGTGGAATTTGTTGACGTCGCCTCGATGGCGAAGTGGATTCAGAAGGACGGCGTAGGCAACATCATTGCCGGCATGGTCGACTTCCTCGAAGAAGACTTCAAGAAGTGGCAGAGCTTCGACAAGATCCCGCGCGTCGCCTCCCACACCCCCTTCGGTGTGATTGAGCTGATGCCCACCTCCGACAACATCACCTACTCCTTCAAGTACGTGAACGGCCACCCCTCCAACCCGGCACGCGGCTTCCAGACCGTGACCGCATTCGGTCTGCTCGCTGACGTAGACAACGGCTACCCCGTGTTCCTGGCTGAGATGACCCTGCTGACCGCGCTGCGTACCGCTGGTGTGTCCGCCATGGTTGCTAAGCACCTGGCACGCAAGGATTCGAAGAAGATGGCAATGATTGGTACCGGCTCGCAGTCTGAGTTCCAGGCGCTGGGTATGCGCGCTGTGCTCGGTATTGAGGACCTGTCCGTCTACGACGTCGATCCGCACGCGATGGAGAAGTTCCGCCGTAACCTGGAGCCGCTGGGCTTCCGCATCCACCTGGCTAAGGACGTGGACGAGGCTGTTGAGGGTGCCGACATTATTACCACCTGCACCGCCGATAAGCAGCAGGCGAAGGTTCTGCTGGACCGCCAGGTGAAGCCCGGCGTGCACCTGAACGCTATTGGTGGCGACTGCCCCGGCAAGACTGAGCTGGAAAGCGAAATTCTGGACCGCTCCACCGTGTTTGTTGAGTTCCCGCCGCAGACCCGCATTGAGGGCGAGATTCAGCAGAAGGACCCGGACTTCCCGGTGGTGGAGTTCTGGAAGGTGCTGACCGGTGAGGAGCCGGGCCGTGTCTCGGATGAGCAGATTACCCTGTTTGATTCGGTGGGCTTCGCGATTGCTGACTTCTCGGGTCTGCGTTATGCCCGTGCGGCTACGCAGGACACCGACCTGCAGCAGTTCATTGACCTGGTTGCTAGCCCGGATGATCCGAAGGATCTGTACTCGCTGGTGAACGTTAACGTTCCGGTGGGCTAAAGGGCTAAGCAGCCTGACGCTGAGTGGCCTTGAGCTGACGAGCCTGTAGGTGCGCCAGCATGGGCTGCGAGGTTGAGAGTGAATAAAGTGAGGGCCGGGGAGTGGTGACACTCCCCGGCTCCTTCTTGTGCGATTTTCTTATGCACAGATTCTTGTGCGCGGATTTTCTTATGGGCAACTTGTGAGCATTCTGCGGCTGGTTCGCCCGTTCTGCCCTTAGTCGGGTGCGGCTACTGGTGGGTGGCGATAATTTCACGCGCCTTCGCTATCTTCGCATCACGATCGGCCTTCAAATCATTCAGCAACGCCTGATTCTTCTCAATCAAAGGCCCCTGATAGGACGCCTCAAGATCACCCAAACGCTGAGCCAACCTCACCTTCTCACTACATTGAGCTTCAATGGTGGCCAGGCGAATAACCTCCTCCAACACTTTAGGATCATCAGCATTCAGACTGGCCAATTCTTTACTCGTCCATTCACCGTCCCCGGTGCGAGGCGTCAACCCTTTCTCACGCTGGCAGTCCCACCAATCCGAGCGGGCTTTCTTCCATTCAGGGTCACCCTGCGCACGCATGTACGCTTCACTACGGATACGACCGATGGGGCGGTACTTTTTCTCATCATCCTCATCAAAATAGAGCATATCCAGTTCTTCCCGATGCTCTTCGCGGCAGCTGGCCCTGACGTCTTCAGGGATGCTCTCATAAATCCTTTCCTGCTCATCTCTGACTTCGCTGGACGTAAAATGATTCGCCACATGCTTCACATTCCAGAGGCCATACTCGGAAGCGTTGCCAGAAACCAAGCCGTTTTCTAGAATTTCAAAATCGTATCCCTTTTTCGCGTAGCACTCTTTAAGAATCAACAAATACGCTCTATATGTTATATCTTCGGCCTGGTCACTCATGTCATATTCATCGAGCGGAAGAGTAATATAGTTATTTTCAAAATCCAGCTGGGCTTTGAGGCTAGTATCTTTAGGCGCAGCGGCACAGGAACTTAAAGCTAAAGCAAAGCAGGCGAGTAGGGCAACAGATTTCTTCATTGTTACCGACTCCTTTCAAACGGGAAAGTCAGGAGGAGCCCACAAACATTGGGCTCCTCCATCACAATTACCAGGGGCAGTGTACCTTTTCAATAGAACTAATACGATCATCCCAAGTCTCGCCCCAATGGAGACCCGCATGGCTTAGACCCCGCAGATAGTTGAGGTCGGAAGAAGACTCAAACCTGCGACCCGCAAGGTCGACGTCTTCGTAATAGCGCCACCGACACCCACCAGAATGCAATGAAGATGCACGGTCACTCATCCAACCCAAATGTTTCGTCCCCTCAGTTTCCATACGGGGCCCAAGGAAATTTGCATCCGAATAGAGAGTCACCCCAGCATATGCCGGAGGTGCTACCGCACCGAAAGTCACCGCAGCCGCACAGGCCGCAACAGCAAGAGACTTATTAAAGATCCTCATCAGAATCTCCTTTCAAAAGAATGACGCCGCGGTCATTCATATCCACAACCCGCAACCATTGGCGAGCCGAAGCCAGGAAATCCATCGCATGTCCCAAACTGAAATTGAGAGTGCGATTCTCATATCTCCTGTGATTTGCGTTAACACTAACACGCCTAGATAATTTCATGCGTGGTTTAAGCCGCCCAAACCACAACGAAAAAGGTTCCGACGCGCACACAACGCATCGGAACCTTTAAACACCTAACAAACAGCCGCCAAACTACGACGGAATCTGACCAAACACATGGCGGCGAACCCACGCATGCATCGCAATACCCGCAGCCGTCGCCGCATTCATCGAACGCGTCGACCCAAACTGCTCAATCGACAACGTGTCCTTAGCCGCCGCGTGCAACTCCTCCGACAAGCCCGGGCCCTCCTGACCAAAAACCAGCACGCACTTCTTCGGCAGATCATAAGTCTCCAGCGGCACCGAATCCGGAAAAATATCAATGCCAATAATCTCCAGACCCTCACCCTGCGCCCACGCCACAAAATCCTCAATCGTCGGATGATGACGCACATGCTGATAACGATCCGTCACCATCGCACCACGACGATTCCAGCGGCGACGCCCAATAATATGGACCTCCTTCGCCAACATCGCATTCGCAGTACGCACCACCGTGCCAATATTCAAATCATGCTGCCAATTCTCAATCGCCACATGAAAATCATGGCGGCGCGTATCCAGGTCAGCAATAATCGCGTCCATCGACCAGTAACGGTACTTATCCACCACGTTACGGCGGTCGCCCTCACGCAGCAGCTCCTCATCCCAATGGTCACCCTCAGGCCACGGACCCTCCCACGGGCCCACACCCACCTCAAAACGGGCAGTACCCTGCTCAGTACCCTCAACGGGTGCGCTCTCAGCTGCAGCCGCCTCAGCAGGCACAGCCTCAGCCGCCTCACGATTCTCAACCATCACAACCACCTTCACACCAACAACCGGCGCCACAACCGGCGCCCACAGAGCCATCTTACAGACAAAAACCCGCACCACCAGCCACACACAGCAGCCAGCGGCACGGGTTCACCCGCCGCAACGGGAATGCCTTAAAAAATCACGAAGTCCTCAGAACTCAGTCCACAGAGACTAGTCCAGGCCCAGCTCATCCTTCGAGTATGCGTACAGGCACGGAACGCCCGCAACCTCTTCCACATGCTCCTTCGCACCGGTCGCACGGTCAACAATCACAGCAACCGCCACAACCTCAGCGCCAGCCTTACGCAGCGCCTCAACAGCAGTCAGCGCCGAACCACCGGTAGTGGAGGTGTCCTCCACAGCAACCACGCGACGGCCCTCAACGCTCGGGCCCTCCACCTGACGGCCCATGCCGTAAGACTTCTGAGCCTTACGCACCACAAACGCATCAATCGCACGGTCCTGATCACCAGCAGCACGCATAATCGCGGTACCCACCGGGTCAGCACCCATAGTCAGACCGCCAGCGGCCTCAAACTCGATGCCGTTCTTATCCAGCAGGTCCAGCATGACCTGACCAACCAGGCGAGAAGCCTCGTGGTGCAGGGTGATGCGGCGCAGGTCAACGTAGTAGTCGGCTTCCTTGCCGGAGGCGAGGACCACGTGCCCGCGCACCACAGCCAGCTCCATAATCAGCTGACGCAGGCGTTCACGGGCTTCTTCAATGGGGAGGTTTTCAGAAAGCTTAGTCATAGTTCCAGTGTAGCGGCTCACGTGCAGGCGGCGCAGGCTATCCTGCGCTATCCCACTACCGCGTTATCCCGGCGCTAGGCTATTCCACCACGCGACCCACCGACGGCGGCAACGCAGCACGCAACTTCGTCAGCATCTCCTCATACTCGGCAGTCGGGTCGGAATCAGCCACGATAGCGCCACCCGCGGCAAGAGTCACCGTGCCCTCATCGTGCGCCACGAGCGTGCGAATCACAATCGACAGGTTCGCCGAACCATCCGCAGACACAAAACCCAGAGCACCCGAATACACGCCGCGAGCGCGACCCTCCAGGCGCTCAATAATCTGCATGGTCGAAGGCTTCGGGGCACCCGTCATCGAGCCGCCCGGGAAGCACGCCCGCGCGGCAGCCACCGCGGAAATTCCCTCACGCAGACGCGAACTGACCGTAGATACCAGCTGATGCACGGTCGAGTAGCTCTCCACACCCATGAGCACGGGCACGCGCACGGACGCCGGGTCAGACACCGTAGACAGGTCATTACGCAGCAAATCCACGATCATGAGGTTCTCAGCGCGGGTCTTCTCATCGGTACGCAACCATGCCGCTGCTGCGGCATCTTCTTCCGGGGTGGCGCCGCGCGGTACCGTGCCCTTAATCGGCTTGGTTTGCGCGTTGCGGTGCGTATCCACACTCAAAAAACGCTCCGGCGAAGAAGAAAGCACCGAAAAATCACCGCACCGCAAATACGCCGCATACGGCGCCGAATTGTGGGCGCGCTGGCGGCGATACAGCTCAAAGAAAAGCTCCGGGCTCGGATTCTGGATGCGCGCACTGGTCTGCGCGGTCAGGCACACCTCGTAGCTGTTGCCCTCGTAGATTTCGTGCTGACTAGCGCGAACAGAATCCATATAGGCTTCCGCGGCGGGTGCCGGGAAGAGTAGGGGCTCGGTGAGCTCAGGGGCGTTGACGGGAGTATTTTCGGAGGTGCACTCCCCCGCCGCACTCAGCAGCTGCTTCACCGCCTCACACCACGGCTCATCGCCCACCAGCCAGCTACGCGCCGCAACCCCCGGGCGGGCATGCTCGTGCACCAGGTAGCGGACCGCCGGCAACCACAGAGAATCCGGGGTCGGCGCCTCATGTGCCGGTAGGTAGCCCGGCACCGGGTGGCCGTGCTCCAAGCCCATGGCGGCACGCGCCTCATAGCCAAAATAGCCCACGTAACCGCCGCGCAAACCCGCGGGCAGGCCGGTTGCCACCGCGGCATCCGGGTGCACGCGCGGTGCGGAGGCGAGTGCCGCCTCCAGCTGGGCGAAGGGGTCTTCCCCGCCAGATTCAGCCGCCGCACGCGCAGAATCCACGCGCAGGGGCGACAGCTGCGCCGGAACCACGCCCACGTACGAGGCGACCGACATGGGCGACTCCTCGCGCGCCGAATCCAGCCAGAACGAATACTCAGCGCCAGCAGTTAACAGCGGGTACGCCTCCTCGCAGTTCACCGCGAAAGGAAGCGGGCGCACGGCAAGCTCCCGCGTCTGCGCATCCCACGGGATGCTCTGCAGGCTACTCGGCAGGGCATGCGGGGAGGCAGAAGCGGGAGCGTTCGGGGTAGACAAAATACGGTCCGCGGAAGTTTCAGTCACGGACTCCATTGTATGGCGTGCAGGCGAACCGGCGGTTTAGTGAACAACCGCGGGGGCTTCGCCGTTCTCGCTGGTCATCGGCAGACCGGCAGCAAACCACGCGCTGGTGCCGCCCGCAATGTTGTGTGCGGCGTAGCCATGCTCGCGCAGGAAGGTTGCCGCGCGGTTCGAACGGCCGCCACCGTGGCAGATGACGTAGAAGTCCTCGCCCGGCGCGGGCAGTTCTTCCAGACGCTCAGCGATGGTGCCGAGGGTGATGTGCTTGGCGCCGGTCGCGTGGCCACCCTCCCACTCGTAGTCTTCACGCACGTCGATGATGGTTGCGCCTTCGGGAACGTCGCGGGGGTCAACCTGGGGTACAGCGGTCATGGGGTTCTCCTTTGAAATGATTAAAAATGAGCCGGTCGGCACGGCGGGGTGCCGGGTGGGCATAGTTGTGGTTCCACTCTATCGCGTTGAGGGCACGAGGCGCATCTAGCCCGGTATTTGGGGGTTTGTGGGTTCCCGAAATGGTGCATACGAAAAAATCGAAATGGTTTTTCATGCACTGCATGAGAATTCATTCTGTGAAATATAGGTGCGTTCCATGTATACATATGCATGGGTAAGGGTATACACTTATACACATATTGTCCGGGTCACACAGAAAACCGGGCGCAACAGAAAAGAATTTTCACCATGTCCAACACCATCACAGGTGCCGAACCCAAGGACACCAAGACCTTCTTCGGCCACCCGAGCATGCTCGCAAACCTGTTCACCGTAGAAATGTGGGAGCGCTTCTCCTTCTACGGCATGCAGGGCATCATGATCTACTACCTGTACTACACCGCCGACAAGGGCGGCCTGGGCCTCGACAAGGACCTCGCCACCGGCGTTATCGGCGCGTACGGTGCAGTCGTGTACCTCATGGCAATCCTCGGCGGTATCCTCGGTGACCGAATCCTCGGCCCCGAGCGTACCCTCTTCTACTCCGCCATCGGCATTATGGCGGGTCACATCTCCCTCTCCCTCATCCCCGGCGTACCGGGCGTCATCATCGGCCTGTTGCTGGTCGCTATCGGCTCCGGCGGTCTGAAGAGTAACGCATCCGTGCTGGTCGGCTCGCTCTACGGCGACCACGACTCCCGCCGCGATGCAGGCTTCACCATCTTCTACATCGGCGTGAACACCGGTGCACTCCTCGGTCCGCTCCTGACCGGTTGGGGCTGGCAGACCGGCGGCTTCCACCTCGGCTTCGGCCTTGCCGCAATCGGTATGGCTGCCGGCCTGATTCAGTACTCGCTGACCCGCAAGAACCTGCCTGAATCCGTACACCACGTGGGCACCCCCTTCACCGGCGCACAGAAGCGTAACTTTTTCCTGGCACTGGTCGGTATCGTCGTGGTTCTCGGCATTCTGCTGGCAACCGGCCTGATGACCGCAGACAACCTCAAGAACTGGGTCATGGGCTTCATCTTCATCGGTGCAATCGCCCTGTTCGCACAGATGCTGACCGCTAAGGACGTTACCTCCGATGAGCGTTCCCGCGTCACCGCATTCATCCCCCTGTGGATTGCAAACGCCGTGTTCTGGGCACTGTACCAGCAGCAGTTCACCGTCATGGCGGTGTACTCGGATGAGCGCCTCGACTGGCACATCCTGGGTATGCAGCTGAGCCCGAACCTGGTCAACTCCATCAACCCTGTCTTCATCATCATCTTCGGCATGATGTTCTCCGCCCTGTGGACCAAGTGGGGCGACCGCCAGCCGGTCACCACCCTGAAGTTCTCCGCAGCGCTGATTATTATTGGTCTGGCGTTCTGGATTTTCCTTGCCCAGGCGGGCGTTCAGAGCGTGAACGTCGGCTGGATTGTGCTGATTCTGTTCGTCTGCACCATCGCCGAGCTGATCATTTCGCCGGTCGGTATTTCGCTGGCGACCAAGCTCGCACCGAAGGCGCACCGCGTGAACATGATGGCGTTGTACTTCACCTCCGTGGCAATGGGTACCGTGCTGTCGGGTTGGCTGGCTCCGTTCTACAGCATGGAGACCGAGGTTCCCTACTTCACCTGGATGGGTATTATCACCATCGCGACCGGTATTCTGCTGTTCCTGGTGCACAAGCCGGTTCAGAAGATGATGCGCGGCGTGAAGTAACCGCAAAATTGCTTGTCTAGACTGCTGACTCGCTGTTTTCAGGCGGCGTGAGCGTATGAGGCTAGTGCATATAGGCTAGGGGCCCCAAATCCTTGAGTTATCAAGGGTTCGGGGCCCTTGCTGTATGCGCTGGCACATGCCCTGTTGTATGCGCCGACAACCGGGGCTCCAGAGGGTTTTCCTTAATGAGACAATCCGCGCGGATTTTCTTATTAAGCGCCTTAATAAGAAAATCGGGGTGTATTGTCTTATTAAGACCCCACCCAAACACAAGCACAAGGCACAAGCCGCAAGACGACCCCCAGGAGGAGGAACCATGCCCACAGCCATCACCTGGCCCGCCCTCGAATGGGAGCCGCAAGCCCCCTGGGTTCACCGGGACGCCCTCGCCTCCCGACGCGCAACGCGCCGCAACTCCGGCACCTTCTCCAGCGCCGTACCCGCCTCCATTGCCGAACTCAACGTCGAACTCAGCTCCGCACTGCGAGCGCGCCTCCAAGAGAACACCACCGCCATGACCCGCTTCGATGAGCGGCTCCACCATATTGGCGGTATCCCCTTCTCCGCGGTTCTTCTGCGCGGCGAATCCGCGTCCAGCTCGCAGATTGAAAACCTCACCGTTAGCGCACGCAGGCTCTCGCTTGCCGTCCTGGGTGCAAGCGGGTCGAAGGTCGGTGTTAACGCCGAGCTGGTGGCGCGCAATGTTCACGCCATGCGTGCAGCCCTAAACACGGCAGAAAACATTAGCGTTGATAACATCCTGGCGATGCACCGCGAACTGACTCGCGGCCTGCAGCAGGACTCCGGCGTGCTTCGCACCCAGTGGGTGTGGATTAAGGGTGATTCACCCGTGACCGCCGACTACGTGGCACCGCATCACGAGCGGGTTCCTGCCGCCCTCGAAGACCTCGTAGCCTTCATGAACCGCCGCGATATTGACCCCCTCGCACAGGCGGCTATCGCGCACGCCCAATTTGAGACCATCCACCCCTTCACCGACGGCAACGGTCGAACCGGGCGAGCCCTCATCTCCGCGCTCCTGCTCGCCCGCGGCGTCACCCGCCACGTGATTCTGCCCGTCTCCTCCGGCCTGTTGCACGATACCGAAGGGTACGTTCAGGCGCTCACCGACTACCGTGCAGGCGACGCCGAACCCATTATCGAGCTCTTCATTGACGCCACTCAGAAGGCAATCACCAACGCAGAAATTCTGGCGAAAGACATTGAAACCCTGCGCGATGAGGTGCTGTCCATTGCCCAGCGTAAAACCCCTCTCCTGCGTTCCCTCGCCGACCTGTGCTGCACCGAGCCTGCCTTCACCGCGCGCATGGTGGAGGAGCACACGCAGGGGTCTCGAGCTAGCGTGTACCGCCTCCTCAACCGCATGGTGGAGCTGCAGATTCTACGTGAAGAGCGCGTCAAAATTCAGGGGCAAAAAGTGTGGACTGTCCCCGCACTCAACCGTGCCCTCGACAACTTCGCGGCACGAGCAGGACGGCGCGGATAGGCACGCCACCGAGGCCTAGAATCCGCACGAAAACTCTGCGGCCGTAGGCGGGTTCCCACGCGCGGAACTACTGCGCGGGACTGTGACGATTTATTTCTTCACATGAACGCACATGACGACATACAGGGTCAAAAAGGGACGCATTAAGCCACGAACAGAAATCTACTAGACAGCCCTCAACCACAGGTCTAAGGTGATTCCAGAACGAGTCGGAAAACCCCTTCCGGCACGACCCTTCAACCCTTAGCCGAGGAGAAAATCATGGCACTTTACCTGGTAGAACTGACCCCCGCACAGCCGTCCAAGGACGAAGCAACCGCACTCATCGAGACCGTCAACTCGTCCCTGACCAACGGCGCCGAGCTCATCGAAACCCAGGTCTCCGCAGACCACAAGATCGTCTTCGTCATCGTCGAATCCGAGAACACCGCATTCGGCCCCGACCTCGCCGCAGCAATCGGTGAGCGCGCAGCCGTCGCAGGCCCCGACGCAGTCCGCCTGGTCGGCGCAGAGCTCGAAGACATCAAGAAGCTCAAGAAGGACGCAGACTACCTGGTTGAGTGGGACATCCCCGCAGAAATCACCATGGAACAGTACCTGACCCGCAAGAAGGCAAACGCCCCCAAGTACGCTGAAGTACCCGAGGTTTCCTTCCTGCGCACCTACGTTCGCGAAGACACCGCCAAGTGCCTCTGCTTCTACGACGCACCCGACGAAGAAGCTGTTGTTCGCGCCCGTAAGGCCGTCAGCACCCCCATTGACCGACTGTTCAAGCTGCACGCATAGACGCGATGCTCCCCTCTTAGGAGAAACCCCATGTCCGAGTTCACTCTCGAACCCCTCTACGACTACCCCCAGCGCGAGCAGGTGCTCGCACTCGCCCGAACCCACGCTAGCGCGGTTGACCGCGGTGAGCGTTCCCCCTTCGAGAACCTGCGCGAAATCGCTAAGGACGGCCTGATTACCCTGGGCCGTGACGGCGGCTCCCTGGTCCCCCAGGTTTCGGTAGCGTTCGACCTTGCCACCGAGGATGCCTCCACGGCGTTCTCCCTGTGGGCTCACCGCTCCACCATCGCGTTCTTTGACGCTGTGGGTCGCGAACTGCCCGAGGGCCTGTCGGATGCGACCGTTAGCGGCACCACCGCAATGGCGGCAGCGTACAAAGAGGCTTCGGGCCTGGCACCGATCAAGGTTGAGGGCACCCTCGTTGAGGACGGCCTGAAGCTGAACGGTTCCGTGTCGTGGGCGTCGAATCTGTACCCGGGCGGCGTGATTGTTCTTCCGGTGGCTGTGCAGAACGCCCCGGAGAGCCACCCGAACCGCTACATTGTGACGGTTCGCCAGGACGTTGAAGGTCTGAGCATTCAGTATCACCGCAACCTGCTGGCGCTGAACGGCACCGAGTCCGGCACCCTGAAGTTCGAGGACGTTTTCGTTCCGAGCGAGGACATTCTGAGCGACAACATTGAGGCGTTCCTGCACGATGTGACCGCGCCGTTCCTGCTGGTTCAGTCGTCGTTCTGCCTGGGTCTTGCCGCTGGCGCCCTGCAGGAGGCTGCTAAGCACCTGGACGTCTCTCAGGGCGTATTCCGTCCTGAGTTCCCGCTGATTCTGACCGAGTACCAGAGCCTGCGTGAGGAACTGATTCGTCTGGCGTCTGAGCCGGAGCGTGCTGAGCGTCGTGACATGCTGAGCCTGCGCCTGGGTGTTTCGCACTTTGCAACCATTGCTACTCACTTTGAGCTGCAGGTTGTTGGAGGCGCCGGTTACGTGGCTGATTCCCCGACGGCTCGCCGCCTGCGTGAGGCGACGTTCTTGCCGGTTCAGTCCCCGACCGAGGGTCACCTGCGTTACGAACTGGCGCGTTACGATCACTTGGAGAACCTGCGTGACGCTCTCTAAGCCACTGAGCTACGTGTAGCGAGTGTTTTTATTCGCTCTTTGCATCAATACCCTGTATATGCCTTGAACTGCATATACGGGGTATTGATGCTTTCTGGGCTATATACGCGATATAGAGCCCACGATAAGAGAATATATGCACCACTCAACGTATCCCTGCTCATATTTACAGCCGTTTAGCTGTGACCCACGCTTGTATACGCGTAGAATGATGTGGAATTTTATACACCACCACATTCACCTCAGGAGCTCCCTTTGAGCATCTCTAAGCTTCTCGGCTTTGACTGGTCGATCCACGGCGACGGCCGCAGCATCAAGCCTGGTTCCTTCGTTGCCCCGAACGAGCGCCTCGCATGGCCGATCACCATCGGTATCGGCGCGCAGCACGTGGTCGCAATGTTCGGCGCGACCTTCCTCGTGCCGATTATTACCGGCTTCCCGCCGGCAACCACCCTGTTCTTCTCGGGTATCGGTACGGTCCTGTTCCTGCTGATTACCCGCGGACGCGTCCCCTCCTACCTGGGTTCCTCGTTCGCATTCATTGCACCCCTGGCGGCTGCTATGAACTCGCACGGCCCGGCTGGTGCCCTCGGCGGTATCGTCATGGCGGGTGCGGCGCTGTTCCTGGTCGGCCTAATCGTTCAGTTCGCTGGCACCGGCTGGCTCACCAAGCTCATGCCCCCGGTCGTGACCGGTTCGATTGTGGCGCTGATTGGCTTCAACCTGGCGAAGAGCGCTAAGGACAACTTCATGGTGGCACCGGTGACCGCGCTGGTGACCCTGTGCTCCATCATCCTGATTTCGGTGCTCTTCAAGGGCATTATTGGTCGCCTGTCCATCCTGCTGGGTGTGGGTATCGGCTACATCACCGCCGTGATTCGCGGTGAGGTGGACTTCTCCAAGATTGACAAGGCTGTGCAGACCCAGGGCATCATTGGCCTGCCGCAGTTCCAGACCCCCGAGTTCCACTGGGAGCTCGCCGGCCTGTTCATCCCCGTGATTCTGGTGCTCGTGGCTGAGAACATCGGCCACGTGAAGTCTGTTGCTCTGATGAGCGGCAAGAACCTGGACGACTACTCGGGTCGCGCCCTCATGGCGGACGGCCTGGCAACCACCATCGCCGGTTTCGGCGGCGGTTCCGGTACCACCACCTACGCTGAGAACATCGGCGTTATGGCTGCAACCAAGGTGTACTCCACCGCGGCGTACTGGGTGGCTGCTATCTTCGCGATTGCGCTGTCCATGTTCCCCGCATTCGGTGCGGCAATTGCGACCGTCCCGGCGGGTGTTCTGGGCGGTGCCGCAACCGTTCTGTACGGCATGATCGGTATGCTCGGCGCACGTATTTGGAGCGAGAACCGCGTGAACTTCTCGAACCAGATCAACCTGACCACCGCCGCTGTGGCCCTGATCGTGGGTATTGCGGACTACACCTGGACCTTCGGTGAACTGTCCTTCGCCGGTATTGCTCTGGGTACCGCGGCAACCCTGATTATCTTCCACCTGATGACCTTCATTGCGAAGTACACGAAGGCTGCCGGCGACCCGCTGGAGCCCTTCGACCCTGAGAAGAGCGCTGAGGGACACTAGACTCCTCACCGCCCATGGGAGTGATACTCCTGAGGCGTAGGCTGCAGAAAAGCGGCCCGGATGGATTGGTTTCCATCCGGGCCGCTTTTGCGCGTTAGCCCGATATTCGGTTAGGCCAGGCGGTATGTCGTATTGCGGTTACCTCGACCACCTTCACGGGTAATGACTCCTTCTTGAAGGAGCTTCGTGAGGACGTACCGGACCTGCGGCTTCTGCAGCTCAGCAAAAGGCCCAGGAAGAGCACCCATGATGTCCTCGATACCGGCGGGGTGGCGTAGCGAGCGCAGAGCCAGGAGCACCGCCTCCTGACGGTTACTAGGAACCGTGGGTGACGATTGGCGCGGGTCTATCTCCGACTTCTGCTGCGGTGAACTAACATCGGCGATACGAGCACCATCCAGAGGCTCCCTGCTAATAATCGCGGTAAAACGAATGACCCCATCAATGAATTGGATGGGTTTCAGCCCTGCCTGACGCACCGCCTCCTGTGCCGTGTAGATGCCACTACCCTCACCTTCGATGACTCGGTATCCGTCGTCAGGGGTTGTTACATGCGTGCAGACGTCATACAGGCGGTCATTCACGCGGGAGCGTTCGCCATACTCTTGCAGACGCTGGAGAGTGATTCCGTACAGACCGCCGGGGTTCTCTACAGAGATTCGGTCAGGGAAAATCCTGACGCGCACCTCTTCGGTATCTGCTTTGGGGTTGAGGCTGCGGTGTACGAGGGCATTCGACAGAATCTCACGAAGGGCGATATCGGGTACTTCCTGCCCGTTGATGAGGTGCCCGTTGGACAGTTCGACAACCGGGTGTGCCAGGTTCCGTTTGACCCATGCCAGAGTCTCTTCGAGCATGGCGGGGATGGGGCCGTCCGCCTCAAACTTGTCGAGGTTGCGGGCTTTACCGCTTGGGTCAATGACGACTCCGGTAACTTTGAGCGAGGGCCTGAACTCCTGAGGGTAAGAACCCAAGGCGTACAAGCCCGCAAGGGAAAGGTTGTCGGTTCCGAGGGCGATAATTCCCTTGCGTCGGAGCACCTCTTCATCGGAGCTTCCGGCGAGGCGGCGCGATTTAGCACGCACGTCTCGCAGATATGCAGCCTTGAGCCCTTCGTCTAGGTCAGCCATGGAGGTGTATTCCACCGGCTCTTCATCAAACCCGGTGCGTGTCCGCTGGGCTACCATCAGGTCGGTTTCGTGGCGGCTCATTTCGTGGTCACCGTCGCCGGAACGCACGTACGCTTTACCGCCAATGTAGGCAGGGCGTTCGTAGGGAGGCAGCGGAGGGATGGCGGCAACAAAGATTTTGGCGCCTTCGTAGAGGATGGTGCCGGATTCCATGGTGTTCGGCGGCTTAAGGCCCCTGCGGAGCTTGTTGCCGAGGGTTTTTTCTAGGTCTGCCGGGTCGTATACGCCGACAGGTGCAAAGTCATTATTCTCGTCTAGGCCGCAGATGATGATTCCGCCCGTGGAACTATTGGAGAAGCTACTGAGGGTTGCGTCTAGGCTTCCGGGGTAGCCGCCGTGGGCTTTTTTGACCTCAATAAACTGCGTATCGCTGCCGTGGGTGCGCAGTAGTTTGATGGTTTCAGCAAGCCATTCGGGGGTCCATTCCACGTTGTTCATACAAAAAATTTTAGTCTAGACACAAATCAGATGTAAATCAGACACAAAAATTTGAGTCTAGACATAAATTTTTATGTCTAGACTCAAATTTTTTATGTGTAAACATAAAAGTTTATGTCTGCGTTATATCTGAGTTATGTCTGCGGAGGCGCACCCAGTCGCTTGTGCTGGATAACTAGCACTAGACGGCTAGGACCGTTCGGCGAGCATCGCCTCAATCGTCTGCGCCACGCCGTCTTCGTCGAAAGGCGGGCAGGTGCGCCCCACCTTCGCAATGAGCGCCGGCTGGCCCGACGCCATGGCGAAGCCCTCCCCCGCCCAGCAGAGCATTTCCGCGTCGTTCGGCATGTCACCGAACGCCATGACCTCGTGCGCCTCAATGCCGTGGCGTGCCGCGAACTTCTCCAGAATCCTGCCCTTGTTCACGGTCTTAGAGCCCATCTCCACAAGCGGCTCACCGACCACGCCGCGAGTCACCGACACCAGCGAACCGACCGCCTGATGCACGCGCGCCTGCAGAATATCCGGGTCCATGCCGGGCACACGAATCAGGTACTTAATGACCGGGGTTGAGCCGATTCGTTCTAGGGAATCGGCAATGCTCGACTCAATAACGCGGGCGCCCTCAAGCACCTCACCGCCGTCGTGCGGGCCCTGAATGTAGACGGTGTCCACGGTTTCGAGGGTGTAGGTGGCGTCGGGGAACATGGGCTCCAGCAGCTCGTGGGTACGGGCAATCACCGCGGGATCAGCGCCGTTGACTTCTTCCACCTCGTTCGCGCCCAGGTGGTACACCACCGCGCCGTTGGAGCAGATGGCGTAGGAGTCGAAGTCGGTCTGCTCACGCAGGGGCGTGAGCCAGCGGCTCGGGCGGCCGGTGACGAAGACGATCTCGATTCCGGCGGCTCGTGCGGCTTCGAGGGCGCGCAGGGTGCGCGGGCGGAACTGGAAGTCGTGCCCGATGAGGGTGCCGTCCAGGTCGCTGGCGATGAGTTTAATCATGCAGTGTTTGCCTTCGGTGATGGGGTGTGTCGGTGCGGGTTAAAGCGCGAGGCTGGTTAGGGCTACGTGCTAAGCTGCCGGTTCCGCGTAGGTGACGGTCAGGAACGCGCGACCCAGGCCGTGACCGAGCAGATTGAAGTTCACGACGGCGGGGGTGGCGTTCTCGTCAATGTCGAGCTTCTCCACGTCCACGGCGGTGACGCAGAAGATGTAGCGGTGCGGGCCGTGACCAGCCGGAGGCGCAGCACCCAGGAAGCCCGCCACGCCGGCGTCGTTGCGGTGCGTCAGGGCGCCGGCGGGTGCATCCGCGCCGGTGTCGATGCTGGTCACCTCGGCAGGAATGTTGGAGACGGTCCAGTGCCAGAAGCCGCTGGGGACCGGCGCATCCGGGTCGAAGCAGGTCAGCACGAAAGACTTGGTTCCCTCGGGGAATCCGCTCCAGGACAGCTGCGGGGAGCGGTCCTGACCACCAGCAATGCCGAAGAGTGCGGAGCGCATCCATTCGGGGGCGGTACCGCCGTCCTGAATGTCGGTGGAGGTCAGGGTAAATTCGGGCAGTTCGGGCAGGCCTGCGTAGGGTTCGCGGGGCAGGGGTGCGGTGCCAATGTTGGTCATGGTGCTCCTCAGCGTTGGGGTGCGGGTGGATATGGCGACGCCGGCGGACAGAGTGAGCTATCCGCCGGCGAGGCATGAATTTTTAGCCGTTGAGTACGGCGTCGAGTTCTTCGCGGGTGGGCGGGTTAGCGCCCGCGCGGGAGACGGTAATGCCGGCTGCGGTTGCGGAGAAACGCAGCAGGTCGGCGATCTCTTCTGCGGTCAGCGCGGCAACCTTGGCACGTGCCTCGGGGCCGGCAATGCCGCGGTCGAGCAGACCCGCGATGAGTGCCGCCATGAGGGAGTCGCCAGCACCGACGGTGTCCGCAACCTCAACGCGGTGTGCGGGCTGGCTGATGCCCTCGGGGTACTTCTTGGTGAAGGCGATGGGGCCGTCTTCGCCGCGGGTGATGACCATCAGCTCTGCGCCGAGGTCGAGCCACGCGCGGGCGGTGTCGTCAAGGGAGCGGTCGGGGTAGAGCCACTGCAGGTCCTCGTCGGATGCCTTCACGACGGTGGAGAGGGACACGAACTTTTCAGCCCATGCGCGGCCCTCGTCAACGTTGTGGATGAGGGTGGGGCGGCAGTTCGGGTCGTAGCTGAGCAGGGCGCTGTCGCGGGCGGCTTCGAAGGCTGCTGCGACCACGTGTGCGCCGGGTTCGAGCATGGCGGCGATGGATCCGGTGTGTACTGCATCGGAGGTGCGTGCCAGTTCGGTGAGCTTTTCTGCGACGGAGTCGAGGGACCAGGTGATGTCGAATTCGTACTCTGCTGCGCCGTCGGCACCGATGGTTGCCTGGGCGACGGAGGTGCGCTCGGCACTGTGCTCGAAGGGCAGGGTCACCTGGGATGCTTCCAGGTGCGCGTCAATGCTCTTGCCGTAGGCGTCGGGGCCGTAGTGGCCGACGAAGTTGGTGGGGTGGCCGAGGCGGCGTGCGCCGACGGCTACGTTCATGGGCGATCCGCCGGGGTAGGCGCGGGTTTCTCCGTCGTGCTGGTGGACGACGTCTACGAGTGCTTCACCGATTACAGTCAACATGGTTTCAATTCTACTCATGTTTGTGCCCTCGTGGCGTGTGTTTTTGTGGGTATTTAAAGTGGTTTTGCTTTCCCTTCTGAGGGCTTGTGTTGGCTTGCCGTGTGGGTTCACAAACTGCCTTCTGTCTCTTCTGACTTTTAGCCTCAATATCGCTAATTTTGAGGGTCTGGAGGGGTTCACACGGGTTAGACTTAAACCGACGCCGGGTCTTAACGCCCGGCACGGTATTGACGCGACAGCATCGTCGCGCCTACCCTCCAACGACGAAGTTAGGAAGAAGGTCATACGTGACGACTGCAACCGCTACCTGGGTTAACCGTGAGGCTACCGCAGAGGAGCTGATCCCCCTCATTGGTAAGCTGCACCGCGAGAACGGCGTGGTGCTGAGCATTCACGGCCGCAGCCTGGTCAACAAGTCTGTCATTGAGCTGCTGAAGCTGCACGATTTCGTATCCCACATTGATGGTGCGCCCCTGAACCCCGCGCACTCTCTCGAGCTGGTTCGTGCTCTGACTGAGCTGAACCTGGGCGCTTGCTCGATTAACATTGCTGCTCTGCACAAGGCACACCGTGAGGCTGGCTCCCCCGAGCTGTCCATGTGGCTGCCCGAGCAGCTGGGTTCCTCCGTGAACCACCAGGGTGACCAGCCGAAGGAGCAGGACGTTGTGCTGTACGGCTTCGGTCGTATTGGCCGCCTGCTGGCCCGCATCCTGCTGGAGCGTTCCTCCTCGCCGCTGGGTTCTGGCCTGAACCTGCGCGCTGTTGTGGTGCGTAAGAACGGTGATAAGGACCTGGTCAAGCGTGCGTCCCTGCTGGAGCGCGACTCGGTTCACGGCCCCTTCAAGGGCGTTATTGAGGTGGACGAGGAGAACAGCACCATCATCGCTAACGGTGTTCCGGTTCGCTTCATCTACTCCTCCGACCCGACCACTGTCGACTACACCGAGTACGGCATCAACGACGCCCTGCTGGTGGACAACACCGGCCGCTGGCGCGACGTTCCGGGCCTTGAGCAGCACCTGAACCGCCCCGGTATTTCTCGTGTTCTGCTGACCGCTCCCGGTAAGGGCGACATGAAGAACATCGTGTTCGGCGTGAACGATGACGTCATCACCGATGAGGACAAGATCCTCTCCGCAGCATCCTGCACCACCAACGCAATTACTCCGGCACTGAAGGTTCTGGATGACGCATACGGTGTTGAGCGCGGCCACGTTGAGACCGTTCACGCGTTCACCAACGATCAGAACCTGATCGACAACTTCCACAAGGGTGACCGCCGCGGCCGCTCCGCTGTGCTGAACATGGTCATCACCGAGACCGGTGCGGCGAAGGCTGTTTCGAAGGCTCTGCCACAGCTGGAGGGCAAGCTGACCGGTAACGCTATCCGCGTTCCCACCCCGGATGTCTCCATGGCAATCCTGAACGTGAAGCTGACCAAACCCGCAGGTTCCGCTGAGGAGCTGAACGAGCTGTTCCGCCGCGAGTCCATTGACGGTGCTCTGCGCCGCCAGGTGGGCTACTCGGATTCCCCCGAGGCTGTTTCCACCGACTTCGTGGGCTCCCGCACCGCGGGTGTTGTGGACTCGCTGGCTACCGTGGTGACCGATGACTCCGCGATTGTCTACGTCTGGTACGACAACGAGTTCGGTTACTCCTGCCAGGTGATTCGCGTTCTGGAGCGTATGGGCGGTTACGACGTGCCCTCCTACCCCGCTAAGTAAGCTACCCCAGCTCATCTAGCACACATATAACGAACCCACCGGTACATATAGCCATTTGGCTATATTGCCGGTGGGTTTGTTTATGAGGTTATACAGACTGGCAGTACACTCACAGGCGGTACTGCGCGAGCGGCGATTTACGCCTTACGGCGGTACAACACACCCTGATGCGCCCGCAGCGTGAAGCTCGAGGGCACCGGGCGATTTGCCGCATCCACCAGACCGGAGGGAACCTTCACGGTCACATCCTTCGAGCCGGTGTTCAGGGCAGCCCAACCGCGCGTAAAGGCACGAGTCTGAGCGGTCTTCTGAGCAATAATGCCACCGACCGGATCCCCCAGATCGTAGGAAAGCTCCGGGGCGTGCGGAATCTCGTCGTAGGCGTCGTGGTGGGTTGCGCTGATGCCGGTGAAGGCGCCTCCACCAAACACCCAGAAGCCCGCCAAACCGTACAGGAAATTCTCATCCGTACCGGTAATAGCAGCCTTGCGGTCGCTAAGCGGGGTACGCAGAATCGTCACCTTCTTCTGCGAGGCTGCGCTACGGCCACCCAGACCCGCAAAAGTAGCACCCAGGTTCACGTCGCCCGCCGAGCCGTTCGCAATCTCACGACCCTGCATCACGGCATACGGCGAAGACAGGTAGTCGTTCGGACCCCAGCCGAGCCACACCTCCTCAAAGCCGCCACCGTAGGCGCTGTGACGCTCCCACTTGCCGTAACGCAGACGAGACTCAGCAATATTGGGCACCAGAATCTTGCCGATCTTATTGAGCTCAATACCAGCATACGCAACCAGAAAATCCAGGTGCTCACGGATCTTCGTCATGGACTCCACACCCTGGATGGGCAGGTCCAGACCGTAGTAGTCGTTCTCGATGTCGTTATCCGCCATGACCCCGTCGAAGGGTGAGTCGCGCATTTCGCGCACCACAGCGTCCACCCAGTGCCAACGATAGTCGGCGTTCCACACCTGCATCTGGAAGTGCTTGGGGTAGCCCTTCCACTCGATACGGTCGCCGTTGAGGCGGTGGGCGAAGAAATCCTTACCGGAGTTCGCCATCGACTGCGCCAGCGGGTAAGAGACACCCGAAGAATAGATCGGGCCGGGCTCATAAGAGCGGGTGGAGGACAGGCACTTGTACGCCAGCACCACCATTTGAGGTGCACGCTTCTTCAGATAGCGTGCCGCGTCCAGTTCCCAGGGCTGCAGGATTGCGACAGAGTAGTTCTTGACCGCAAAATCAAGCTGCTGCTGGGTAATGGGCTTACCGCCGTAGCGGACCCAGGCACCAAATTTGCCGGGTCCGCCCAAGCGGGTGAGTTTATTCGCCATCGTACTCCGGGTCGAATTCGGGGGCGCGAGGGGGCAGCTTGCCCAGCTCGCGGTAGATCGTGTTGTAGCGGTCCATGACCAGTCGCAGCTGGAAGAAGCTGACGATACGGTCGTAGGCGTTCACACAGTAGCGTTCGTAGATGCTGGGCTCCTCCATGAGGGTGCGCAGCGCCGCCGCGAAGCCGTGAATATCGCCGGGGATGGTCAAGATACCGCAGTTACCGATTTCGTGGCCATCGGGGGCGACCAGCACATCGTCGATGAGCTGGGACATACCGCCCACGTCGGTGCTGACCAGCGGGATGGATGCAGCCATCGCCTCGAGCGCCACAATCGGCTGACCCTCATTGTAGCTGGGCATGAGCAGCAGGTCGAAGCGGTCGAGCATCGCACGCACGTTCACGGTGCCGTGGAAGGTGATGTACTCGCCCATGTTGAGCTCTTCGATGGTACGCAGGCACAGTTCGTAGTACTCGGGCAGGTGGTCCTTGGGGCCGAGCACGTCCAGGTGGAAGTTCACCAGACCCTGATCACGTAGCACCGCGAGGGAGCGAATCAGGTCGGTCAGGCCCTTAATGGGCACCACGCGGGCGATGAACACGAAGCGCCACACGTGGCCGCGGCCCTCAGCGAGGATGCGGGCACGCGCCGACTGGCGGGCGTAGTAGGCTTCCGCCACGGACTCGATGAGCATACCGTTGGGCAGAATGATTGCGCGGTCCTTCTCACCCTCGTTCATCTGGTCGATGGGCGCGCCAATACCGCGTGCCTCTTCCAGAGCCTTGGGGTACAGGTAGGTTGCCATGTCGGCGCTGGGGTAGCAGAAGCGTCCCATTTCGACGAACCAGACGGACCAGGCACGCTCATCGAGGGTGACCGGGCCCAGGCCGGGGTGCTCACGCTCCTCGTTGAGGAAGGCGTAGTCGGTGGTGACGGGCTTCGCCATGTTGCGTTCGAGCTTGGTGTTCACGGTGTCGCGAATGTACAGGTTGTGCTCGGTCAGCAGGAAGCTGGTGCCGTGGTCACGTGCGGCTGCGGCGGCGATGAGTGCCGCGTAGCCGGTGGTGTGGGCGTGGTAGACGCGGGCGTGCGGCATCCGCTCGTGCAGGATTGCAAAGAGGATGGAGACGAAGTCGCGCACCTTCCAGAAGAGCTCGCCGAAGGGCACCTCGGAGAAGAAGCCCAGACCCGCAATCGCCTGCATGAACTCGCGGGTTCCGAAGAGGCCGAAGAGGTTGTAGCTGCGGGTTGCGGGGTTGATGCCCTCGTCGTAGAGCTTCCAGAGGGGGTTCACGTCGCCGGCGATGAGGGCGCTGAATCCGTCCATGAGGCGCTGGGTGAGTGCCTGACGCTCCGCAAAGTTCATGCGCAGTGCGGAGGGGTCGCAGGCTTCCGCGAAGGCGTCGCGGTTAACTTCCAGGCTCAGGTACAGCACCTTGACCCACTTGACGTTCTCGGGCATGCCGTAGAGGTCTTCGTGGGGGGAGTTCTTATCCCAGGCGATGTGAATAATGCCGTAGGTCAGATCCGGGTTTTCGCAGACGATATCGTGCACCACCGCAGACACACCACCCTTGAGGTAGGGGTAGGTGGATTCCATGATGATGGCGACGTCAACGTCCGGGTATTCGGGGTCGCTGTAGTGGGGGCCGGGAGCCGGAAGCTGCAGCGGCGCGTAGTGGTTTCGGTACATCTGTTCAGTCATTGTCGTATGTGTCTTTCGCGGACCGTGCGGTTCTTACCAGGCGAGGGCTCGACGCCAGAAGAGGGAGTACTCGGGTGCAGCCCACGCCTGACGGTAGACGCGGTAGCATGCGAAGGCGAGCACTGTCTCGCCCACGATGATGGGCAGGTAGCCGGTCTCGTTGGGCAGAATCATGAAGGAGATGAAGAGCAGCACCAGGTGCGCTGCGGAGAGCAGCTGCACGGTGACGTACATGGTCATGTACTCGATCTGGTAAACCAGCAGTGCCACTGCAACGAAGAGGAACGCCACGACCAGGCCGGAGAGCGCCAGCGGGTAGGACTGCGGCAGGAAGATGAACATCAGGATGCCGGTGACGATAGCGCTGGCGATGTAAATCAGCAGGGAGTTACGGATAGCGTGGTTGGAGGTGCGCAGAGCCTTCGAAGACTCCGCCTGAACACCCTTGTAGGGCAGGCGGTCGAAGATGGTCCACAGGTGCTGGATGCTTGCGTTGACGCGGTCTGCTTCCACCACGAAGAAGTAGTTGTAGGCGATAACGCAGGGGATCAGGCTCAGGTAGATTGCCACGACGTTGATTTCACCGCCGGTGACCAGGAAGAGCATGTACTTATCAGCCCAGATGATGGAGCCGGTGAAGAAGCCGCGCAGGGCGTCGAGCGCAATGTCCTTGAGCGGGATGCGCGCGAAGTGCAGCAGGTGCACCAGGTCCTTACCGAGGCTCACCAACAGGATGAGCGAACCAACCAGCGGCGGCAGGAACCAGATGATGGGATAGCAGTACAGGGCAAGAGTGTAGCCAAGCCACGCGATGAACCAGATGATGCGGTTCTTCGCGAGGTTCGGGATGACCAGCAGCTGCGCGAACGCAATGTTGAGAACGCCCAGGACGAAGAACGCACCGAATGCAGTCGGGCTCCAGTGCAGAACGAGGGCGACCGGAATTGCGAAGAGCAGCACCAGCGGCATGGTCATGAAGAAGAGATAGAGCCAGTTGCGGGTGAACGCGGTCAGGTCGGTAATGTCCTGGAACTGCGGCTCGGACATGCGTGCGCGTACGGCTCGTGCTTCGGCACGCTTGAGCTGGTGCTCAAGGGTTTCAGCGTGAATACGCAGGCCTTCGCGGGCGTCCGCAATCTTCTTGTGCTCCATCTGGATAGCACGGTAAAGGGGCAGGCAGGCTGCCTGGCTGAGCCAAGGAACGGTAATGGACGCTGCCAGAATCACCTGGATCAGGGGTACACCATCGAGGTTGTACCGGTTAATCGTCGGGGTGACCATGGGGAAGATGGTGGTCAGCAGGGCGACCGGAGAGACGTAAAGCAGAAAGTTAATGAGGAGGCGCCATGCGCTGTTGCTTTTTTCCTCAGTACCGTGGTTGGTAGACAATCTTGCAGACTTTCAGTCGATAATCGTAAAGATTAGGGGCAGTGTGTTTTAACAGCACCGTGTGACGTGCCAGGGGAAAGAGTCGTCGTACCGAGAAGTGCCGGGTCCCCGTGGCTTGCGCTGATGCCGCCGTGAATCAATATACGGCATATATCAACTAAAACCTTTGGTTTCTTTAACCCTCTACTTGATATTTGAGGGGATTTAGGACACATCCACATAATGTGCGTCACACAAGAATGTAAAACACCTAGTGAGAGCAATATTCTGTGCAATATGCGCAGGGTGCAACAATCTTGATTTGGGTGCTCCACGCTAGGTGCTGACGCGCTGGTACACCGGCAAAAGATTCACCCGACCAAGGATCCCCCGCACCACCTGTGCACGCACCATGTGTCCCTACGCAAAAGCATCCCGGCCCCTCCAACCGGGAGGGAACCGGGATGCTCTAAGCGACCCTAACGGGCCTTAGCTATTTAGGATGCACTCGAGAGAGTACGCAGTGCCACGGACACTACAGCCAGACGCGGGTGACCGGTGACGTCCAGAGCGGCCTCACCAATCTCCTTCAGGATGCGGTCAATGTTACCCACGCGGGTCGGGTGCTCTTCAATCCAGGTAGCCAGTGCCTTCTGTGCACCGTCCACGGTGGAGAAGTCACCCTTCGCGCCCTCTGCCACGGACAGTGCCAGACCTGCAGCGGTCTCGTAGAGGCTGCCGCGCAGTGCCTGACGTGCCAGGATCTCCCAGCGGTCGCTGCGGGGCAGGTCGGAGATGAGGCCGAGCAGTTCGTCCACCTTGAAGCGGTCGTAGGTTGCGAAGTAGACCGGTGCCAGCGAGGTTGCTTCGAAATCGTGGTCGCGTGCCGAACGGATAACGTCCATCAGGGCGTAGCCCTCGAAGCCGCGAATCCAGATGACGATGAGCTCCTCGGGCAGGCCCCATGCCTCGCCTGCATCGCGCTTTGCACGAACACGCTCACGGGAGGTGCCGGAGAGGTACTCGGGCAGGTTGTGGCGCATCTCGACGACGGAACCGAAGGTTTCCAGCAGCTCAGAGATGGTGGTACCAGCAACCACGCCACGCTCGGTGATGAACCAGCGGACAGCACGATCCAGAACGCGCTGGTTGTCGCGCAGAACGGTGAACCATGCATCCAGCGGGGTCTTCGGGGGCAGTTCGCGGTGCAGCTTAGCTGCGGTGCCCAGCTCGAAGAGCTCACGAGCGACGATGAAGGCACGTGCGACGGAATCGATACCGACGTTGAACTCCTCCATCACGCGGTATGCGAAGGTGATACCGCCGATGTTGACCAGCTCGTTAGCGACGCGGGTGCAGATGATTTCCTTGCGCAGCGGGTGCGAGTCCAGGTGCTGACCGAAGCGCTCAACCAGTGCTGCCGGGAAGTAGCTACGCAGAACGCCTTCCAGGTAGGGGTCGTCCGCGAAGTCGGTCTGCTCCAGTGCGTGGGTGAGGTAAATCTTCACGTACGCAGCCAGAACGGACAGCTCGGGGCGGGTCAGGCGGTCGCCGGTGGTCTCCAGACGCTCGTCCAGCTCCTCGTCGGTGGGCAGGAACTCGACGGCGCGGTTCAGGCCGGCGTGCTCTTCCAGGTCGTGCATGAGGCGCTTGTACAGGTTGGTACCCAGGAAGGAGCCGTGGAACTCACCCTGCAGCAGGACGTTCTGCTCAACGTTGGTCTCGAGGACCTTGCCGCCGACCTCGTCCTGCAGGGACTCGATGAAGGAAGCACGCTCTTCAACGGGCAGTTCGCCGCGTGCCACGAGGCGGTCCACCAGAATCTTGATGTTGACCTCACGGTCACTGGTTTCCACACCTGCGGAGTTGTCGATTGCGTCGGTGTTGAGGATAACGCCGTTGAGCGCAGCCTCAATACGACCCAGCTGGGTGAAGCCGAGGTTACCGCCCTCGCCAACAATCTTGGCGCGCAGGTCCTTGCCGTTGACGCGCAGTGCGTCGTTAGCCTTGTCGCCAACCTGTGCGTTGGTCTCGGTGGAAGCCTTCACGTAGGTACCGATACCGCCGTTGTAAATCAGGTCGACCGGTGCCTTGAGGATTGCGGAAATCAGCTCGGTCGGTGCCAGCTCGGTGACGGACTCATCCAGGCCCAGAACCTCGCGCACCTCGGGGGTGATCTCGATGGACTTCAGACCGCGAGAGTACACGCCACCACCGGCGGAAATCAGGTCGCGGTTGTAGTCCTGCCAGGAGGAACGGGGCAGGTTGTACAGGCGCTGACGCTCGTCGAAGGACACTGCCGCGTTCGGGTTCGGGTCCAGGAAGATGTCGCGGTGGTCGAATGCTGCGACCAGGCGGGTTGCCTTGGAGCGGAGCAGACCGTTACCGAACACGTCACCGGACATGTCGCCAATGCCGACTGCGGTGAACTCTTCGGTCTGAGCGTCGTGGCCGAGCTCAGCGAAGTGACGCTTGACGGACTCCCATGCACCGCGTGCGGTGATGCCCATAGCCTTGTGGTCGTAACCGACGGAGCCGCCGGATGCGAAGGCGTCGCCCAGCCAGAAGCCGCGCTCCAGGCTGATTGCGTTTGCGGTGTCGGAGAATGCTGCGGTGCCCTTATCCGCTGCAACCACCAGGTAGTAGTCGTCAGCGTCGCGTGCTACAACACCTTCGGGGCGGACAACGGTCTCGGAGCCGTCGGTGCCCACTGCGAGGTTGTCGGTGACATCCAGCAGGGAGCCGATGAAGACCTTGTAGGACTCGCGGCCCTCGGTGATCCATGCGTCACGATCCACTGCGGGGTCGGGCAGCTGCTTGGGGTAGAAGCCACCCTTCGCGCCGGTGGGGATAATGACGGCGTTCTTCACCATCTGGGCCTTGACCAGGCCGAGCACCTCGGTGCGGAAGTCGTCACGGCGATCCGACCAGCGCAGGCCACCACGTGCAACGCTACCGAAGCGCAGGTGAACACCCTCAACGCGCGGGGAGTAGACGAAAATCTCGAACTTGGGGCGGGGCAGGGGTGCGAAGTCGATCTCCTGCGGTGCCACCTTGAACGCGAGTGCGGGGCGGTCAGCAAGGTATGCGTTGGTGCGCAGGATAGCGCGGATAACCTTGCCGAGGGAGCGCAGGTAGCGGTCAGCGTCCAGGGTGGGGATCTGGTTCAGTTCCTCAACCAGGGCTGCTTCGATTTCGTCACGGCGTGCGTTGCGCTGCTCATCGTTGAGACCGTTGTTCGGGTCGAAGCTGACCTCGAAGAACTCGACCAGGTGCTTGGTGATGGCCGGGTTTGCGAGCAGGGTGTTCGACATGAAGGACGGGGTGTAGCCCAGGCCCAGCTGAATCAGGTAGTGGTTCAGGGCACGGAACAGACGTACTTCCTGCCAGGTCAGGCCCTCAGCCAGGATCAGGCGGTCCAGGGTATCGGACTCGCGCTCACCGAGCAGGTAGGCGTTCAGGGCGTCCTCGTAAAGGGAAGCCACAGCGTTTGCGTCCACGCCCTCGGGGAATTCAACTCCGAAGTCGTAGAGGTAACCGTAGTCTTCGCCATCCTCAGGCTTGAACTCGTAGGGCTTCTGATCAACAACGACCAGGCCCATATTCTGCATAACCGGCAGAAGCTCGGTGAGGGTGTGAGGTGCGGACAGGTAGGTCTTCAGTCGGGTGGTGTTGGCTTCGCCGGCTTCAACCTTGATTGCGGCGGGCTTCTGGCCCGAGAGAGATTCAAGAATCACGATATCCTCGATTGCTTGTTCTACTGTGTAATCGGCTCGGTAGGCTGCACTAGTCGCATCTGCCCAGGCTGATGCGAGTCGGCGGCCTTCCGCTCCGGGTTTCCATGCCTCAATAGCAGCTGCGGTTGCTTCCACCCAGGAGCGGGCGGCTTCTTGCAGTCGCTTTTCGAGAGCTTGATGATCCGTCTTCGGCACATCGTTGGGGTTCGTGAGCCGAATGCGGAAAAATAGACGCGCCAACGATGAGGAGGACAGGTACACCTCATGGTCGATGGCACTCAAATCAAATTCCTGTCGGAACACCTGCTGAATGCGGGAGCACACGTTCGTGTTGTAGCGATCCCGAGGCAGGTACACCACGGCGGAAATAAACCGGTTGAACCGGTCAGCGCGCAGGAACAGGCGGGTCTTGCGACGCTCCTCCAGACCCATAATGCCGCCGAAAGTATCGGTCAAATCATTGGCGGAAGCGTGCAACAGTTCCAGGCGGGGGTAATCCTCCAAGGCACCCAGAAGCGCCTTGTCAGAGTAAGAACCGGGGTGGTAGCCAAGGCGGCGGCGCACCATCGCGATACGCTCACGCACCAGCGGAGTCTCAATAGCGGGCAGCGCATACGCCTGGCGGGTGAACAGACCCAGGATGACGTACTCGCCAATCACGCGGCCATTCAGGTCGAAGCGGCGCACACCAACGTAGTCCAGGTAGTCGTTGCGTGCGACGGTGGAGCGGGAGTTCGCCTTCGTGATGTACAGCGGGCGCGGGAACAGAGCGCGCTCCAGGGTCTCACCCGAGAGCGGAATGCGGCTCTTACCCTCCGTGGTGCGCAGAATACCGAGCGCCGAACCGGGGCGGTCCACCAGAGAAATAGCGCCGGAGGAGCCGTCCAGTACGCGCTCCTTCACGCCCATGAACACAAAGTTGCCCCGGGTGAGCCAGCGCAGGAAGTCCTGTGCCACCTCCACACGGGAGGCAGGCTCCACGCCGCGCGGGTTAGCGGCGTAGGACTCTTCACCGTGGCCCAGGGTTGCGCCACGCAGGTCGTACATGGACTGCGCCAGGTCGAAAACGCGGGTGACCATGGCGTCCAGGTCGGTGTGGCAGGCGCGAACGTCAGCGAGCACGCGCTCAACTTCCTTCTCGCAGCGGCGCTGATCTTCCTCAGTGAGGTAGCGGGTCAGGCGGACCGCAATCCAGGACTCAATAGCGACCGTGGTGCCTTCGGGGGCGTTATCGCTGAGCTTGAGGGAGGGCACGCCAAGAGTGGCGGTATCGCCGCTGGCAAGGTTGCCGCGCATGCCGGTGCCACGCAGGCTCAGGAGGTTACCATCCGGGCTGCGTTCGGCAAGGAAAGTGGGGTGAAGAATCGTAACGAAACCACCAAAGTGCGCGGCGAGGCATGCGGTCAGGGAGCTGACAATGTGCGGCATGTCGTCAGTCGCGACGTACAGGGTGGTGTTGTACTCGTCGTTGCGCGCAGCAACGACAGGGGTCTTGGGCAGGCGGATTTGAGCCAGCGCACGGTGGGTGCGAGCCAAATCCTCTAACTCTGCCGGGGTGAACTCTTCACGCTCATCTTCGGGGCTGTTCAGGAAATACTGCTCGACCCATGCATCGGCGCCAGCGAAGTGTGCCATAGCCTTGTCAGTCATTGACAATCTATCCTCCGAATATCGGTATCACTTCACTGTGACGGTGTCTGTGTGGTCTCATGTGCGCGCCGTGGCGCGCGAGCACTTATACCAAGCTTATACCTTCGAGGTGTTTCTGTCAGACATATCGCTCTTGTGGGCATAGAAATTATTTTTATCTTCTTCCCAAATCCAGCGCGCATTTGGTACGGGTTCAAGAAAGTAGGTGCATCTTGAGGGGTGGACACGTACAGTGAAACTATGAGTTTGCGTACTGAATCTTTCCTGGTGGGCCTCATTGGTGACGGCATCACCTCCTCACTGACCCCTCCCATGCACGAGGCAGAGGCGGACGCGCACGGCGTGCGCTACCTGTACCGCCCCGTCGACCTGGACGCCCTGAACCTGGACGGCGCCTCCGCCCCAGCGCTTCTGGATGCGGCGGCACTGCTCGGTTTTAACGCTTTCAACATCACGCACCCGTGCAAGCAGTCTGTCATGGAGCACCTGCACGAACTCTCGGATGCGGCACGCGCCCTGGGCGCGGTCAATTGCGTGGTGATTGGCGAGGACGGCAGCTTCTACGGCGATAACACGGACTATTCGGGGTTCATTGCGGGGCTGAAGCGCGGCCTGCCGCAGGTGGCGGAGGATCCGGCGCGCCTGGAGCACGTGGTGCAGCTGGGTGCCGGCGGTGCCGGTAGCGCCACGGCGTACGCGCTGTGCCGCCTGGGGGTGCGCCGACTGAGCCTCTTCGAGCGTGACGCGGCGAAGGCGCAGGGGCTGGCGGAGCAGCTGAGCGGGCTCTTCCCGCAGACCCGAATCGAGGTGCTAACCGAGGATGAGCCGTTGATTGAAGCTCTACTGGAAGCTCAGGGTTTGGTGAACGCAACCCCGGTGGGTATGCACGTGCATCCGGGTATGCCGTTGAGCGAGTCGGCGCTGGATGCCGGGGTGCTTCGCGAGGGTCTGTGGGTTGCGGACGTCATCTACCTGCCGCAGGAAACACAGCTGGTACAGGCAGCGCGTGCCGCCGGGTGCGAGGTGCTAACGGGCGGCTACATGGCGGTCGGTCAGGCGGTGGATGCGTTCCGCCTCTTCACCGGGCTGGAACCGAATGCAGAGCGCATGGCGACTCATTTTGAGGCGCTGATTGCAGCACAGCAGGGGGTTTAGAAGGTTAAACACGCAGGTGGGGCTGGATAGCTAGCTATCCAGCCCCACCTGTATTTATTCTATATACAGAATATATTGTTCGGGTTATACATCCAGCTCAGCCAGGGACTTCTTGTACCCCTCACGAGCCGTCAGCGCACCCAACGCCACAAGCACGCACATGGCAACCGTAAACACGGCGGGCAGCACCGCATTATGCAGGTCGGCACCGGCGAGGCTCGTCGCCACGGCGGGGGCGACGCCTCCAGAAATTGCGAAACCAATCTGAGTACCGAGCGCCAGACCGGTCACGCGAACGCGGGTCGGGAACATCTCCGCGTAGAAGGCAGGCCACACGCCGTTTGCCATGGAGTAGAGCGCACCGTGCATGAGCACGCCGTAGGCGAAGATACCCACCCAGTTACCTTCGGTAATCGCGCCGAGATACGGGAACATCACAAGGGAGGAAGCAACCGCACCGGTAATGAACACGGGCTTGCGGCCAATCTTATCGGCAAGCATGGCGGCGAGCGGAATAGCAACCAGGCCGAGAGTGTTCGAGGCAACCGGCACCAGAAGCATGGTGCTTCGGTCGAGGCCGTAACCCTTGGTGGCGAAGGACAGCGCGAAGGTCGTGAAGACCATGTTCACGGTGTTGACCATGGCGCACACGGCGATGGTGAGCACGGCACGCTTGTGGTGCTTGAAGACCAGCACGAGCGGGGACTCGGTGAGCTTCTCACGCTGCAGGTAGGCGGGCGGCTCGGAGAGGGTGCGGCGAATCAGCCAGGCGGTGACCACCACGAATGCGGAGAGCCAGAAGGGCACGCGCCAGCCCCAGGTGAGCAGGTGCTCATCCGGTAGGGCGGCGAAGGGAATGAACACGGCGGTCGCCAGCAGCGAGCCGAACTGGGTGCCCTGCAGGGTCCAGCTGGTCGTGAAGGCGCGCTGGTGCTCGTTGGCGTGCTCCAGGGAGATGGAGATGGAGCTTGCCTGCTCACCGGCGGCGGAGAGGCCCTGAATCATGCGGCAGATGACCAGCAGGGTGGGAGCGAGGATACCCGCCTCACTGTAGGTCGGCAGGCAGCCAATCGCGAAGGTTGCAAAGCCCATCAGGAAGAGCGTGAGCATCAGGACGAAGCGGCGGCCGTAACGGTCACCGAGGGGCCCAACAATCATGGCGCCAAAGGGTCGCACAACGTAGGCGACGCCCACAACCACCATGGACTTGAGGATGCCGATGGCGGCGGTATCTTCGGGGAAGAAGATGCGGTTGAGCACGATTGCGGCGGCGGTGCCGTAGACGGCGAAGTCGTAGTATTCGAGGGCGGAGCCTATCCAGCTGGCGAGGGCGGCTCGTCGTGGTGATCGGGCGGGCGCGTCGGTGCGTCGGCTCATGGGTGGCTCCTTCGGTGGTGTACCCGTTGGGAGGGGCGGGGCGGCTGTGTGGGCGGCCCGCGCGGTCTGTCAATGTGCCCTTCCAGTGTAGGGAGCACACCGCCCCTTTTCCATAGGGTTACCTAAGTTCCCAAAGTATGAAGACAGAGTGTGAAGTAGGGATAGCGGGCTGACACCTCCAACCCCAGCCAGTTCATAAGCAATCAAGAAATTTGTAATTTCAAAAATGCGCGACAGGACTTTCGCACCCCAACCCTCGTAAAGTGAATATCACCTCGGCAGGAGTGTGCCTGCTGAGGAATCATGCCGATCAGGATAAAGCTGGTCGGCATTTTTAGTGTCCAATTCATTTGCTGTAGCCCTGCACTTTGACTTCCCGGGAATGTCAAAGTGTAGGGCTACAGCCTTTCCGAAAGGATTTTATTATGTCCAAGATTGATCAGGCGATTGCATGGATGGAGCAGCGTAAGGGCAAGGTGACCTATTCGATGAATTATCGAACTGGCCCGCATTCTTATGACTGCTCATCTGCGGTTTACTTTGCACTGCGAGATGCTGGCCTGCTCCCGCAGAATATTGCTATTGGTAATACCGAAACGCTCTTCCACGATTTGGAGAGTAACGGCTGGACTCAGGTTCGACCGGATGCATCGGGTAATTACCCGGCACGACGTGGCGACGTGTTTATTTGGGGTCGCCGTGGATACACCAGCGGCGCAGCTGGTCACACCGGCATTTTCTATGATGACCACGACACGATTATCCATTGCAACGCTGGCCACAATGGCATTTCCATCAATCCGCACGACACGATTTGGGTGTATAACGGTTCTCCTGCAATCACGATTTATCGTCCTCCTGCAGAAGTGAACGAAGAAGAGGTTATCTATCGCGCAGCTAAGAATGCGATGAATGCAATCTATGATGAAGGTTTCATCCGCAAGGGAGAGCTCGCAGAAAAGGCATTCGGCAACCGCCTCACTGGCCTGCGCGGCGTGATTCACTGGTTCGACAACTCCATGTTGTACCTTCAGCAGCGTCTCGACGAGGCAGAAAAAGCTGTGCGTGCACTCTAGTTAGATTTATCTACTGGAACAAAAGAGATAACCATCAGGGTGTTTGAGGTAGGGTCTCTAGGCCCTACCCCAAACACCTACAAAACTTTAAATATAACGCATTCAATAAATCACAAAATTTCACCTAATGAATATTTATCGATAAATAAACCAATATAAGTTGATTTACGGATTAAATAGCCTCATCTACCTTCAAGTACACCCCCCCCCCTAACCTAAATATTAAAGGGCGATTTAGAACATTGAAAAGTATCTGTTTACTCTTTTGACTAGGCATAGTATTCAGGAGAAACCATGAAACACCTACCCCGCCCCTGCGCAGGATGCAGGGAGCCAACCAGTTCCTATAGAGAGGATTGCCGAACCTGTCAGGCGCGGCGCCGTGCTATACAGACGCACGATAGTCCCTATCTAATGCAGGGGCATTCAATATGCCCTCGGTGTTGGCGTACGGCAGGTCTCTCCCTACCGGCAAGTAGTGTACGCCCGGAGAACTACGGGCAACCGCTCGTAATAGAGAATCAGTGGAATCCTATCTATTCCATCTGTCGTGCATGTATTCACGCTCCACGAGGCACCGTTCCTCTTGATTCACCGCGGGTCTATCTTCCTGTCAATCCTAGAGCTCGACGAACTTCAAAGCAGCGAATTTACCCTTCGCGAGCAAATCCGGTTCTTTTTCTTCCGCTTTCTCATTGCACGCGTTGTGAGAAGCCAATAGATGAGGATTCTCGACATGCTGGGTATCCTTTGTGCCGCAAGCACTACCGGCAATTGAAGCGACAGAACGAGCACCAGGACACTGGAGTAGCTCCAATCGGTAAGAAGAGCGAACAAGATGAATTGGTCGTCCATGATGCCGGTCTAGCATCATTCCTACACGCACGGAGAAAGCGTCTGTCGCATGCTTCAACTTCGCTGCCACGAAGCAGAAGCAGGGCAAATCCATGTATGACCAACACTATGGTCCACACACCTTCCGCACTGTAGCGGATATCAATAATTCACTCATTTAGCAGAGAGGCTACATCATTATGGCTACCATTTCGTCTAGCGATCAGCTACAACAGCATCTGATTGCTCTAACCGTGGGCACGCCTGTGAAGGACTCAGACCGTCAATGTCTGCACCGCCCAAAGTTCCGTATTCCACGCCATCAGGCGTTATTGGATGAGTTGGCAGATTATGTAGCCGGCGGTTCACGTACCGGGGGAGCATCCAGCACCAGCCGCTTTGGATGTCGTATGCCCATTTCTGCTAATGCGCTACAAGTTCAGGAGTCTATTCGTTCGGTTGTTATGGGTTCATTCCCAGGTGCATCGCTGAAAAATCAGGTTTCTGCGTGGATTCGCAATCACTTACATCAGGAACTTCATGATGAGGCGTTGGCAATAACGACTAGTTGGATTCGGGCCATTGTTGCGTTGCGCCATCCCAGCCATGACTTGCAGGGATTTTGCCCTAACTGCGGGGAGCAGGAAGTCACGAAGACAAGCTGCGACGGCTCAACATCAATACGCAAATCTGCACTGTATTACACCGCTGAACGAGCATCTTGTCGTTCATGCTCTGCTGTGTGGGAAGGGTTAGAAGGCATGAAGGCCTTAGCCCTGCTACTTCATAGCCAGGACTAATATCGTCCACCATTATGCTTCTGCCTGTGAACATAGGTAACCAATCCAAGTAGGATTACACCATTTTCCCGGGCAGATAAAACTACCGCATGAAGCTGTTATTTCACTGCTGTAGTTCACCCCGTCGGGTTTATCCTGGCGGGGTTTTCTGTTAAACCGCGGCTATCATAGCCGCCCAACCGCCAAGGAGATTATCATGGCACCTATTTCTGAAGCATCCGCCTACCGCGCAGCGCATCGAGCCCTAACCGATGTGTACAACGAGCCTTTTGTTCGAGAAGGTAATCTTGCGGTTGCTAAATTTGGCAACGCTACTGTCAACACTCGAACCGTTGTGGAATGGTTCGATCATCAGATGATTCTCATTGCTAAGCGTATTGAAGATATCGAGAAGCTCGCAAAGTCAAAGCGCCATGCTTAGACACCGTCCAGGATGGCGTAAGCAACTATACGCGGTTATTCCGGCTACCACTGCCGTCCTGCAGACATACGGAATCCTTACGCAGGAGCAGGCAAGTGTGTGGGCTGGTCTCGCGATAGCCCTCTGGGGTTTGTGGATGGCTTGGGCTAACACCGACCATACTCGCAAGCCCCACAATACTACGCATATTCCTCCCCACCAGTAGGTCCGTCATATATCGTGGGGGTGGTGGAACATATTTCGATTACCCACCACCCCCACCGTATGATGTACCTGTATGTAGTTCCATCCGCCGCATTTCGAAGAGGTACTATGCCGTCACCCCGCACCAGCATTATCATGCCGGTCTACAACACCGCAAACACTGTAGTTCGGGCTATCGACTCCGTACTCTCTCAAACCGACCCGGATTTTGAACTCATCATCATCAACGATCAAAGCCCAGATGATTCTCACCGTGTAATTCAGGAGTATCTCCAGAAACTCCAGGACCCACGCATCTCGTACCACCTTAATGAAAAAAATCTTGGGCTGGCCGGTGCACGCAACGTTGGAATTAGCCATGCGACCGGCGAATGGCTCGCTTACCTCGACTCTGACGACGCATACAAGCCCAACTTCCTAGAAGTCATGCACGCTGCAGCTACCGACGATGTCGATGTCGTCGGTTGTGCCCACGACATCTACTACCCTGACGGATCAACCCAGTACCGTCTCATGGGCGAGGTAGGCACCTTTAGCGGTGATGACGCGCTAGCACGGGTTCTTAGCAGCCGCATCGCGCCCTTTGCATGGGACAAAATTTTTCGTCGTGCCCCTCTCAAAGACATCCAATTTCCTCTCTTTAACCGAGTGGAAGACGCCGGATACAGCATTGCAGCCTGTACCGTAGCCCGCGCATTGAAGGTTATCCCCGATTCCCTCAACCTCTACTCTGTGAACCCCGAATCTATCACTTGGGGTTCAACTCCTCCCTTCGAAGATTTAATCGCCTTCATGGATTACGTGGATGCAACGGTAGGCTTCCCCCACGTTAGTAGGAAGGTCCAGTCCGCCCTCGCGATTTCGCGCATCATTAATTTTGTCAATAGCGGCAATAGCGTTCTACGTCAGAACCCTTCAGGCGGTCAGGAATTCCTACGTCAATGCCGTCAAGAAATCACGCCCCGCACCCTGTATTTGGCGATTTCCTCCGGGTCTGTTTTTGGGATTGCGGGAGCACTCTTCAAGTACCTACCCGCAATCTACTACCCCATTTATCGGGCCTATATTAAACGCACCTACGGAATGTAATACTCGTTCTCTTATCGTTCTCTCAAAAGGTCTTAGCTCTTGATGACTTCTGTCCCCCGCACTAGCGTTATCATGCCGGTCTACAACACCGCCTCCACCGTCATTGCGGCGATTAAGTCGGTGCTGGCGCAGACCGACCCCAATTTTGAGCTTCTGGTCATGATTGACGGCTCCCCGGATAATTCGGCGCAACTGATTGCCGAGTATCTGCAGCAGAACCCGGATGAGCGCGTGCGCGTGTTCAATAACCCCAAGAATCAGGGCCTGTCCGCGATGCGTAACCAGGGCCTGGATGAGGCGCGTGGCGAGTGGGTGACGTTCCCCGATTCTGACGATGCTCTCTACCCGACTTTCCTGGAGCGCCTGCACTACCACGCGGAGCGTACGGGGGCGCAGGTGGTCAATTGCGCCCACAACATGGTGGCGACCGACGGTTCGACCACCCAGCGCCTCAAGGGCACCCCCGGCACGCTGACCGGCCAGGAAGCGGCATTCGCCCTGCTCAAGGACCAGCTGTCTCCTTACGCCTGGGATAAGATTATTCGCCGCGAACTATTTGAGAACGTCCGGTACCCCCAGATTGAACGAGCCGAGGATGAGTGCGCGCTGTTGGACTGCTACCTGCGAGCGCAGAGCGTGACCGTCATTGATGAGCCGCTGTACGCCTACGCGGTAAGCGCGGGAAGCCTGACGTGGAGCCGTATCACTCCCCTATCCGAGACGCGCCGCCTGCTGGAGTATTTTGAGAAGTCTCTGCAGCGTACGAGCACGTATCATCTGCCTGCCGGTCAGGAGGCGCTGACGATTGCCCGGGTTATTGCGTACCTGAATAACGCGCAGCAGGCGCTGATTGTGGGCGGTGAGAGCGCCCCGGCTGTGCTGGCGGGTTGCCGTGCCGGTTTCAGCTTCGGCGATACGCTCCTCGCCCTGCGCCGCCGCCCCGTCTTTGGCGCTGCGGGCCTGCTCCTCAAGGTCAGCCCGGCGCTCTACCGCAGGCTCTACGGCGCTTACATTAAACGGGTTTACAACCTCTAATCCCAGACACTTTGACGTTAAGCGTTAGTCATATATCTGCTGGAACAAAGCACGGGGATTCTCACTCTCGGTTTTATCTCTGCGCTAACCCAACGCTGCACTCACATTGCATATTCATCCACATATCCCCTAGAAACTTATGGCACATACAGCACCGGAGTATCCGTCCCTCTATTCCGCCGTTTTTGAGCGGCCAAATTCTCTTAACTTCATTCGCCTAGTCCTCGCGACCTTTGTGATTTTCTCCCACACGCCCTACATTGTGGCGGGTGTAAAGGTTGATGAAAACCCCCTGTGGAAAGAGTTCTATGTCTTTGGCGATTTTGCAGTCAATGCTTTCTTCGCCATCTCGGGATTTTTAATTGCGCACAGCGCCTACCGGAGCTCCGCGGGATCATATCTGGTGAAGCGTATCTTGCGTATTTTCCCCGGTTACTGGGTCTCCATCCTTTTCGTAATTTTCATTGGTGGAACGCTCTCCGTCCTCACAGGCCACGCCCCCATGGGTTGGGACATCCCCAACGCCATCTTATACTTCCGCAACAACTGGGATCTCTCCCAATTGCAGTACGGACTCTTTAACGGACCGGCCGACGTGCCGTTTACCTCCCCTTCATGGAACGGTTCAGCATGGACGCTAGAATACGAGTTCTTCTGCTACCTTTTACTTCTCCCCATCTTCTACCTTCCGTTCATTCGCCGGCACCTAAAGGTTTTTATTCCTCTCGCTTACCTTGTGAGCCTCAGCTACTACGTACTCATTCAGGTACTTGGCTACGATTGGATGACCTGGGCGCTGGGCCTCGACCCTAGAAACCTCAAGGCTTCAGCACGCCTCTACCCCTTCTTTTTTGCCGGGGCTCTACTCTACCTCGTGAGCCGCCGTATCACGCTCCGTCCGGTAATCACTCCGCTCCTGGCTACAATTTGTACTCTCGCCGGGTTCTACTTCACCTGGCTCGTTCCTCACGCCAACATTATGCAGTGGACTCAGATTGTTTTGGCCTTCGGAATTATTGCCCTGGGCACCTGTCTTAACGTTCCTCTGGGGCAAACCAACGATATCTCTTACGGCGTGTATATCTACGCCTGGCCGGTACAACAGATTCTTGTACTCCTGGGAAGCGTTTCCCTCGGAATCTCAGTTAATATCATCCTCGACGCCATCATCACCTTCGGCCTAGCATGGCTTTCTTGGACCTTTGTTGAGAAGCGGGCCATGGCTCTCGGCCGTAACCCTTTGGTTTCGGGTAAGAAGCCTACAGTCCAGTCTGCAACCTAGCCGCTACGCAGAGAATGCCCCTCCGCTGAATGTCAGCCGAGGGGCATTCTTAATGCAGGATTATCCTTTGGGGGCGGTGACAGATACACCCACCATGTGCACCACGAAGCCGCAGACCGGGCCGACCGCCAGCGCCACGATAGCGCGCGGTACCAGCGGGGCGGGAATCAGGAACGCCAGGCTCAGCGTCACTGCCGCGGCAACCACCCAGCCGGCAAGGTAGATGCGGTGCTGGTTCACCGCGAGCGCCATATTACCCGAGAGGGTCATGAGCGCCAGTAGTGCCGAGGCGAAGACCAGCGCACCCAGAGTGATACCGGAGGCTGCCGCCTCGTACGCGGACTCTGCGCCTGCGGCGGGCGGGTAAATCAGGCGGAAGAGCAGCGGACCCACCAGGTACGCCGCCAACGCACCCACGGCACCCACAGCCACCACTGCGGCGGCAGGCTTAACGAACGCCGCCACAGGGCGGTGACGCTGCTTCAAGAAGGCAGAAACCGCCACGCCTTGGAACGCCTGCAGGGGAATCATAATCGGCGAACGGGTAATGGAAATCGCCAGGATCAGGGTGCCCAGCACGACCGGTTCGCTCTCCGCGGCACCGCTCGCCTTCAGCACATTCGGGAAGCCCATCATCAGCACCGCCGCAGCGGCAGAGGACAGGAACGACCAGAGGATATTGGTCGTCAGTCGGCGCGCGGGCACATCGGCGCGGGCACCCCACAGGCGGCGACCCGAGACGGTCACGAGCGCCAGGATGAGCCACAGACCCATCGGCACGACGGTCGCCACCTCAAGACCGGCAAGGGAAGGAATAAGCAGAGCCGCCGCAAACATGAGGATGAGGCGCCCGGCAGATTCCATGCCGCCCACCGCCGCGAAAAGGTACCAGCGGTCCTCACCGGCGGTCACACCGCTCATGGTTGCCTGCAGGGCGTAGAGGAACACACCCACCGCCATAACGGTCACGCCCACCGCCGCCGAATGCGGAATCTGCTGGCCCGCCCACAGCGGGGAGCTCACCAGCACCAGCGCACCGGCGATAGCGCCGAGTGCCGCGGTTACCGTGACCACGCGAGCGCCCTGCGGCGCGGAACCCTCAGCAGATGCAGCCTTGCCGGATACTGCCCCGTCGGATACAGCACGAGTGCGTGCCGTACCCACCGCGCGCGTAATCTCCGGCTGAATGCCCGTGATAATGCCCGTCACCGTGAATAGCGCCGCCCAAAACAGCAGGAACTCCGTCAGCTCCGAACCGTTCAGGGCACGCTGAGCAATCATGGTCACCACCAGCGTGGAGACCGCCGCCAACAGAGACGAACCCAGAAGCGCCAGGGACTGGTAGCGGGTGACCGTGCCCGAAGACTGAGCCTCAACGGCGTCCTGGGCTCCTACAGTATCTTGGGCTTCCACGGTGTCCTCCTCGTTCCTAGCCGCCAACACTAGCCGCTAACACAGACCATCATTACATACGCAGATGCGCCGCACATCCGCTACAGGATGTACGACGCACCGCACACAAATATAGGGTTTACTTCACCACATGCTCGGCAAGGTTCTTAACACCCTGCCACTTCTTCGCCAGGGCCGCCTTCGGCAGCAGAGTCAGCGCGTGAGCACGCGAGGAGAAACGAATACGAGCCACACGAGCAGCCTTCGTCCAACCCAGGGCAGTCATCTCATCAGCAATGGTGTTCATGTAACGGCGCTCCTCATCAAAGCGGGTACCCTCCAGGGCACGCCAGGACGAGTCAGAACCACCGTGACGACGGTACATGAACGCAACCTGCGGATCGTAGTACAGGGAGCCGCCACGCATCGTAATGTCCAGAATCAGCGCCATGTCCTGCACAACATTCAGGCCCTCACGGAAGCCGGTGCCCACAATAGCGTCCTTACGCCAGCCCAAGGACGGGAAGTAGAACCACGCGCCGCGCAACAGGGAGGTAGCCAGCTCCTCACCCTGCAGAACAGCCTCACCCTTAGGACGATAGAACGCCTTAGTCTGCTCCACCAAAGTGTTCGACAGGCCGTTGTTCTCATCAATCACGACCACGCCGGGCTGGAAAATGGACGCCTCGGGGTGCTTAGCAGCCGAATCCACCAGCCACTGCACATAGTTGGGGAGCATGACATCATCAGCACCCATGACGGTGACCAGGTCATTCTCTACGAAGGTCAGGCACTTGCGGTAATTACCGTTCGCGCCCAAGTTCTTCTCGTTACGCATGTAGGTGATGCGCTCATCCTTGAGCGACTCGAACCAGCCGGGAATCGAATCATCCGGGTAGCCGTCATCAATAACAATCATGCGCCAGTCCGGGTTGGTCTGACCGACCACAGACAGCACAGCCTGCTTCATCATGGCAACGTCGCCGTAGTAGGGGAACAGAATATCAACGGTCATGAGGTATTACTCCAAGCTCAAACGTGTAGAAACGTATAAAAATCAGGGGCTTTAGGGCTTCTTCTGCTCTCGCTCCGTAGCGCGGGAAGCGCCCTGTGGCTGACGCTGAAGAGCCTTCATAATCGCCACTTCTTCAGCGAGGGTACGCATATCATCCGTAATCTTCGAGATAGCCAGGGTCAAGTGCAAGCTAATACCCATCAGCATAATAATCGCTAGTAGGAACAGCAGGTTGACCGGGGTCTCAATACCCACCAGACGCGAGAGGGAATCCAAAAGCTTCGGGAAAAGCGCTAGCACAATCATGATGACGCCAACAATAAGCCACAGTGCAGCGTACTTTTCCTTCATCTTCTGGTTGCGTACCTGTGCCAGAACGAGAACCTCCATCACCACAACGACGAGAAGGAAGAAAATATTTGCGCTCATTTACTTAGACCCCACATTCGTTTTCTGGCGAGTCATCGACATGCCAAACGAGAAGAAAGAACGAACCAGGTACACCGCAGACTTCCACGGGCTTGAAGAAGGAGTACCGCCCTGACGCTCACGCATCTCAACCGGCACCTGCTTTACAGTCAAGCCAGAACGAATCGCCATCACGCAGGCATCAATACAGTCACCCAGATACTCTGCAGGCAGATGCTCGCAATACTGCTCAATCGCCTTGCGATCTGCTGCACGGAAGCCGGAGGTGGCGTCGGTGAACTTCTCGCCTGAAATCATCGTAAACATACGGGCCAGAACCACCATCGCCCACTTACGCGGACCAGACACCTTATAGTTCGTCGCCTCAGCAAAGCGGGAACCAATCGAAATGTTGACGTCCTCCAGGCCAGCAAGCACAGTGCGGATACCCTTCGGGTCATGCTGGCCATCAGCATCAACCTGAATCGCGCAATCATATCCGGCTTGGCGAGCATACTTGTAACCGGTGCGCAAAGCGCCACCGATACCCATGTTGTAGGGAAGATCAATCACGAAAGCGCCGGCAGCGCGCGCAATCTCAGAGGTGCGGTCGGTGGATCCATCATTGACGACCACCAGATCGACCTCAGGCATCATGCGGAAAAGTTCTTCAATTGTGCCCCCAATAACTTCCTCTTCATTCCACGCGGGCATAATGATGAGGGGTCGAGGGGTCTGCTTAAAAGTCTCTGATTCCATGCGGTGCTATCTCTTGTGTATATGGCATACGGAAGCTAGTATGCGCACAAAGGCATACCGGTTTTACATCTTATCAGCACTCTCTTAACGACGCTCGAAGTAGCACCGCGGGGGTGGTCTAGTCTCCACGCCACCCCCGCAATACTTCAGGCAGCCCAAAAGTGCCAGATACTAGTTATTATCGCAAGCGCTAATGCGGTACAGAGTCATCGGACCCGAGGAGTACACCGGGGTCAGCACGTCCGTGTCGATAGCAGCTACGAGGCCGTCGTAGTTTTTCTGTGCGTCTGGGCCGAAGTTCAACTGGTTCTCCAGGTGAACGTACCAGTGGGCCTTGTACTTGTTCACTTCGCGGCACACCTCCGGATTTGTACGAGCGTCCTTGAGGTTGTGCATAATCGCCGAGTACTTGGGTGAAGTCTCAAACTCGAAGTGGTATCCCGTCAGGTGACGATCTGCCAGCGCGTAAATATAGGCGCTACCGTCCCAGGGGTTGTTCACAATCACATCGCCCCTCGGCACGATCTTCGGGATCTCGTTAATAACGTTCATCTCGTCCTGATTCAGCACCACAGAGGTCGGGGTCACTCGGTATTCCTGCGATACCGCCAGAGTTGTCTCCTGTACCGAGGGTACACGCGAGGATAGGCCCGCAACCGCAAGCACCAACACCATGGCGGCACCCATCATTGCCGGGGCAACCTTCGCGTGCTTCTCACGCGGAATATAGTGCATGATGCGCACGAAGATGCCCTCCACGGCACCACCCAGGCCGATACCGGCCAGGACTACTGAGGGGAATACCACCAGCGCCGCCAGACGGAAGTGGTCGGTGTACCAGGGAGCTACCATCAGCAGACGGAACTCGCCGCGCGGCACCGAGGCGGATACAATCCATAGGTAACCAATCAGCACCCAGCTGGCAATCAGCCACAGGTTACGGCGCTTGTACAGTAGGTACCCCGCGCCCCACAGAGCCAGGAAACCGGCCAGATACGAGGGGTTGAATGTATCTCTCAACTGATTGGCGTTCTCCAAGCCCAGGAAGAGGAACTGGTAGAGCGCCTCACCCTCGGTGAGCATAGGCTCCCACGTGTTGCTGGCAGATGCGCCGGGACGCAGGAACCACCAGGCACCCACACACCCAAGAATTACCAGCCCGAGCAGAGCGGATCCCACCCACTTCTGGCGAGAGGTCAGCTCGCGCGAGCGCACTACCCACGCCACCCCAGCCAGCACCAGCGGCAGAGCAAAGACCACAGCAGACACCACCGCGTTCGGATGCACAAGCGCTAGACCCGCGACACCCACCAGGGCGGAAAGACACAGGGAAAGCAGCGCTGCGTGCTCGCCGCGCACCATCACCTGCACCAGGCATACCATAAGTGCCACAAATGACGGCACCAGAGCGTAACCCAGCAGATTCGGGAAGAGTACACCCCAGCGCAACAACAGACCGGGGAAGGCAGCAAAACCGCAAGTCAGCGCAGGGATTGCCAACGCCTGCAGGCGACGCAGCTTCGGGATGCTCAGGCTTAGCGCCACCAGCGAGCAGGGCCACAAAATGCTGGCAGCCAGTAACACGGTCACGATGGTGGCAGTCGCAATGCTCGTACCCGTAGTGCTATAAATCAGGGACACAAAATCGTGCCAGCCCGCCGGGTAAAATGCCGGTTGCTGGTCTGCCGCAGATACCGCGCCCAGGGTCAGGCTCGACGCGTCACCGTGCTCCTGAATCCAACGGATTGCATTCATATGGAATGAGTTATCCAGGCTCTGCGAGAACGCCTCAGGTCCGTAGACCATGTCCTCGGTCATGTGCAGCACCAGGAATCCGCCTAAAACAGCACCCACCACCGGCCACGCCACAGGAACATCGTTACCCGGCCACTCTGCAGAGGTCAGAGCGGGCCAGCGGCGGCCCACCAGGTGCATCACACCCGCGGCGGCAGCCACCAGCACGGCGGCAACCGGTACGAAAGAAATCAGGCTCCACGGAATACCGGTCTTGCCCAGCACAATCGCGGAAACAGCCACCAAAGCGAAGGACAGCAGCGGCGCATAAAAAACGCGCAGACGTGCGGGAACACGCAGCGCCCAGCCCATTGCATAGCCGGGGCCAAAAGCCAACACGACCGCAAAAAGTAGCAGCGGAATAGTTGCCAACCAGCTCATTAACCCTCTTCTCCCCACAGTTCACGCACCGGAAAACCCCTCAAATACGGGGCGCGGTGCGCTTTCGCGTACCAAGCAAGGATACCCTAGAGGCCTCTTCACCCCCGCGAAACCCCGCGGAAGAGAGAGGGACAGCACCCAAAACCAAGCGTTCCGAACCTCTCACGGGGTACCCCGCAGAACGCCTCCGGGAAGCCCCCAAACGGCGAAGAATATGACGTAATATTTCGCGCCCCGCGTCATGAAAGGTACACCTAAGAAACATAGGGCAATAAATAAGGTGTTCAGCACCCATTAGCTTTACCCTGAAACATATCTCCCCTTAACAAAGGGTCGCCCAACGCATACACATCTGGACGAACCCTCAAACGCAGCCGCAGAAGAAAGGGTCGATCATGACCGAAACCATTGCAGCACAGGCACCCATCGCCGACACCTCCGAGCAGTTCAAGCTCGCCTTCGGACACCAGCCCGCCGGCGTCGCCATCATCACCGCCACCGACGAAAACGGCGAACCTGCAGGCTTCACCGCCTCCTCGCTGACCTCCGTATCCGCAGACCCCGCCATTATTGCTTTCTCCCTCAAGGCAAACAGCGGCTCCGCAGCAAAGATCGCGGCTGCATCCTCCTTCCTCGTGCACATGCTCGACGCTGAGAATGTCACCATCGCTAAGAACTTCGCAACCCACGACTACCCCCGCTTCGAAGACCCCAGCACCTGGGAATTCGTCCACACCGGCGAGCCCCTCGTCCACGGCGTGCGCCGCGTACTGCGCGCAACCCCGCTCAGCCGCGTTGAGGCAGGCCCCGCACTCGTCTTCACCGCGCAGGTTGAAGAGTTCATCCGCAACGACTGCGAAGGCACCCCGCTGGTCTACCACTCGCGCAACTTCCACGCGCTGGGTGACCACTCCAACGTGAACAACTACATCATCTAACCCCGCGCAGGGGTCACGGGGCGGTATTCGACGACCATGAGGCGACGAATACCGCCCCGCGGCGTACCCTGAACATAACAGCGCACAGCACCACAACGCAGAAGGAATAGTTATGACGGCTCAGACCACCCAGCCCGCATCCCTCCCCTGGCTCGAAAAGCTCATCGCGATTCCCACCATCTCCGGCAGCTCCAACCTCGAACTCATTGAGCTCATCGAAGCCGAGTTCGGCCGCTACGGCTACCGCGGCGTGCGCACCTACAACGAGGACGGCACCCGCGCCAACCTCTTCATCACCGTCCCCGCAGCGGACGGCACCACCCGCGGCGGCCTCATCCTCTCCGGCCACACGGACGTCGTTCCCGTCGCCGGTCAGGACTGGGACGCCGACCCCTTCACCCTGCGCGTGGAGGGTACCCGCGCCTACGGCCGCGGCGTGTGCGATATGAAGGGCTTCATCGCCGTCGCCCTCTGGCTGCTGCCGCGCGTTGCCGAGGCGAAGCTGCGCACTCCCCTGCACTTCGCGTTCTCCTACGACGAGGAAATCGGCTGCATCGGTGCCCCCTCCCTCATCGAGGAGTTCGTGGCGCGCGACCTCGCCCCCGACTACGCGATTGTGGGTGAGCCCTCCAGTATGCGCATCATCGACGCGCACAAGGGCGCGCACCGCGGCCGCGTCACCTTCACCGGCGTACCCAAGCACGGCTCCCTCGCAACCCACGGCGTGAACGCGGTTGCCGCAGCCGGCGAGTTCATCACCTTCTTCACCGACATGGCAGACCAGTGGGAAGAAGAAGGCCCCTACGACGAATCGTTCATCATTCCCCACTCCACCGGTAGCGTGAACCTGGCAAACGGCGGCCTGCAGTACAACATTGTCGCCGAGCAGGCGGTCGTGGAGTACGATGTGCGCACCCTGCCGCAGGTGACTACCGAGTCCTTCGTCGAGCGCATTGACCGCGAACTTTCCGAGGTGATTCTGCCCGATCTGCAGGCACGCGCTGCACGCGCAGAAAAGCTGACCGGCGCGGAGCCCGGTAGCCTCACCTCCCGCGTGGGCGTGAAGCACGAGCTGCTCGCCGCCGTACCGGGCCTCGGCACCGAAGACGACGCGCCCATCGTGCGCCTCGCCCACGAGTGGCTGGGCACCAACGACGCACCGCAGAAGGTCACCTACGGCACCGAAGCGGGCCAGTTCCAGCGCGCCGGCGTGCAGAGCATCATTTGCGGTCCCGGCGACATCGCGCAGGCACACACTCCGAACGAGTGGATTGAGCTGGAGCAGCTGAGCGCCTGCGAGCGCTTCTTCGAGGCGATTCTCGACTGGGCGAGCGCCAAGTAGTAGCCGTGTAGCGGCGTATACCCCGCCCCAAAACGGCTCATAAGAGCCGCACGAAAATTACAGAAAATGCCCGGGTACCTCAAGAAGGTGCCCGGGCATTTTTGCGCTGATTTTGCGCTGATGGCGGGTGGTGTTGGCGGGGTTCAAGTGTTGGTTTAACTGCGGGTTTATTCGTGAGTTTGTCTATGGGTTCAACTGCGGGTTCACAGAGCGAGTCCAAGGTGTGGACTATGCCTGTTTTTCCCCTCATCCACCACATTTATTTTTAAACGAAAAACCCGAAAAACCGCTTATGTCTAAGGGTGAAATAACACCAAAGTATTGCCCTTCTGAGGTATTCGGGGTTCCATAGATGCCAAAGGGTAAACACGCCACTCGGGCGGCATAACCCCACACAAAACCACACCTCCCTCACGCTCGGCACTGCACACCCGGTCGAACCCCGGTTCACCACCCGCAGTTCACTACCTGAAGGACACCCCGTGTACACCATCAGCCCCTACCTCGCCGAATTCCTCGGCACGCTCATTATGTGCACCATCGGCTGCGGCGTCATCGCCAACGTCGAACTTCGCCGATCCAAAGGCCACGGCGACAACTTCTTCACCATCGCCTTCGGCTGGGGCTTCGCCGTCACCTTCGGCGTCTACGCCTCCCACGCCTACTCCGGCGGCCACCTAAACCCCGCCGTGTCCATCGGTCTGGCAGCCTACGGCGAATTCCCCTGGGAGAAGGTCCCCGGCTACATCATCGCCCAGGTCCTCGGCGCAATGGTCGGTGCCGGACTGGTCTACCTCAACTACCTGCCGCACTGGAAGGCAACCGCCGACAAGAAGATTAAGCTCGGTATCTTCGGTACCGTCCCTGCCATTCACAACTATTTCACCAATGCCCTCTCCGAAATGATTGGCACGTTCATGCTGGTCTTCTCGGCGCTGTACACCGGTGTGAACTTCAAGCCGTCCATCAGCGGCGGTGTGGAACTCTCCCTCAACCTCAACGACGTGCTTAAGCCCCTCGCCTTCGGCTTCATGGTCGCCGTGCTCGTCATCGGTCTGGGTGGTCAGACCGGCTACGCCCTGAACCCCGCCCGTGACTTCGGTCCGCGCCTCATGCACGCCCTGCTGCCCATCCACGATAAGGGCTCCTCGCGCTGGTTCTACGCCTGGGTTCCGATTTGCGGCCCGATTGCCGGTGGCTTCATGGGTGGCGCGTTCTTCAAGCTCTACTACGAGGGTCAGGTTAGCCCGTGGCTGTTCGTTTCCAGCGCTCTGGCGGTTGTGGTTCTGCTCTTCGCGTGGTGGGCTAATAGCCACCTGTACCGCGCACCTAGCTCCGAGGTCGTCCCCGAGTTTGAGGACACCCACGCTACCGCGGCGGCACGCGCGGCAACCTACACCCCGACCGGTTCCATGCCGATTCTGCTGCCCGAAGAGGTGAAGGAGAACCGTAGCACCCGCGTCGTGAACCGCGTGACCGACGACGAGTAGCTCTTCTCATCTAGGCTCCCCTGTCTAGGGTTTCATCTAAAACGGCGAACCCCTCATTTTCATAACCTGACTCATGTTGTTCAGGTTATGAAAATGAGGGGTTCGTTGCGTCTACCGCATGCAAGGAGGTTCATTCAGGGGTACCGAAAAATACCGTCTAGAAAGGTCCTAGCTTAGGCTTCAGCGTCGACATCGTTCACCTCCAGCTGCCCAAAGAGAACCTCCATGGGACGCGAGCGCACAGTCTGCACGAAGCCATCCTGCGAGTTCCAAGCCTCAGGAGACAACCGCTTCACGTTCACCTCATAGCCAAGCTTCTGCTCAGCATCATCAATAGCCTCATACAGCTTCTGACGCGAAGGGGAACCAACGACCAGCACATCAATATCATTCGGCACGTGCCCAGCCACCCCAGAACGGCGGCTAGCCCACGAACCATAAATGGCGGCACCCTCAATATCGGAAACACTCTGCAGAGTATCCCGGAGCACCGGAACAGGCCCATACGTCACAAGAATCAACTGACGCATCGCCTGGCCCACCGGGTTATCAACCTTGGCTTGCACCATACGGGTCCTACCAACGTTCTGGACAGCCACCAAACCAGACTGTTCCAGACGGTTCACCTCTCGGGAGACAGTCGGCAACGAAGCACTTGTCGCATCAGCAATCTGTGACACCGTGTACTGCTGCTCAGGATGAGAGAACAGCAATGCCATCACTTCACCCTGCAGATCACTACGCAAGATAGGAAGGAGGCTAGGAGCAGACGTTTTCATAACATGAATTATATCAATCATGTTATGAAAACGTCTGCTAACCCAAGGGGCTTCTATGCCGCGGCGGTAGCCATTGCCAACACCCGGTCATGCTTAGCGAGGCGGCGCTTCTGAATCGCACGCACCACCCAAATACAGACCGCACCGAGCACCGCGCCTGCAGTATTGTTCACAATATCGTCCACGTCGAAGGTGCGGTAAGTGAAACCCGCCAGGCCCCAGTTACCGGTCAGCTGGCTCAACTCAATGAAGCTCGACAGTGCGAAGCCGCTCAGCGCCGTAGCACGCAGACCCCAGCGCAGGCAGCCCGCCGTAAAGAATCCCAAGGGGATGAACATCGCGATATTGAAGAAGAGCTGCGCATACACGGTGGTAGCGAAGCGGTGCAGACCCATGCCAGCCGTCAGGTCCCACGCCTGCTGCCAGCTCCAGCCCACGTAGAAGCGCGGGTAGTAGAGTTCGGGGTTCGTGACGCTATTCGCGCTACCAATCGGGGTTAGCGTCAGCGAAAGAATCGACGCAAGGAACAGCGCGAAGGATGCAGTCAGCAGGTACTGGCGGATGCTGTGTGCTCGGCCGGTCTTCTTGGTGCGCAGGTGCATGCCAATGAAGCCAATGATGGAGAGTGCCACGGTGAACACCACAATCTCGATGGCAAAGGTGCCAATCATGTGTTTATTCAGTAGTTCCTGCATGCTGTGTGTTCCTTATGTCGTGAGAGTGAGTTATATGCTTTCCACCTGAGTATATGCCTGTTCTAACATATATTCCCAATGGTATATAGCGGGTGTCTGTTCGTGCCCGCCGCATATCGTTCACCACCAGTGTAAAAGACAGCTCTATGGCTCACCCTAGGCGAAACTGTGAAAAACCTGTACAGCACCCGGCGCGCCACGCAAACCGCTACAGCCGATACCGTCAGTACAAAACATCCGGAGGGAACACCGGCGCAATATACCGACCAAACAACAGCACAAACAAGAACGCGCCCGCAATCGCAGCCACCATCGCACCCACAACCTGCACCAGCCAGAGCATCAGGAACTTCACCATCTTGCCCTCAGCGCGGGCGGTCAGCGCCTCCACCATGGCGGTTGAGAAGGTCGTAAAACCACCCAGCAGGCCGGTCGTAATCACCGTGCACCAGAACGCCACCTGATCCGTGGCGTTATAGTGCACGCCCAGTGCGCGAGGATTCGACACCGGCAAAATCAGCAGACCGTACAGGAACGAACCCACCAGGTTAATGACGAACACCGGGCTAATAATCGAAGACTCCGTACGCAGGCGAGGCGACATCGCCTTATCCAAGAAGAAACGGGCCATCGCACCCAAACCGCCGCATAAGAATATCATCAGCGCGAAAAACATTAGCGGCCCTCCTCAGCATCACGGGCAGGCACCAGGCGGGACGCCAGCAAACGACCGGTCAGCATGCCAGCCGCGGCGGCAACCAAACCACCCACGAGCAGCACCGCCACCGCCAGCACCATATATTGTGCGTGCACCGTGTACGGCAGAAAAATCGTCTGCGCCATGACCGCGGCAATCGACGAATACGTCGTGTAGCCGCCCATCATGCCCGCACCAAAGAGCAGACGGAAGGATTGGATCCGCTCCTCACCGTCACGGCGCGCGTAAGCATTCCACACCATCGTCAGCAGGCCCAGCGTGAACGAACCCAGCAGGTTCGCCACCAGCACGCCACCGGGAGTGTACACGCGACACAGCGCGCCCGTGCCGCCGCCCAAAAAGACAAGAAAAGGGGCAGGCACACGGCTCAGAACGCCTCCTATCCCCTGCCGGATACTCGCGCGGTTCCTCATCACCGTGCACCTACCCTTTCATCTCGTATTAGTCTTCAGAGTGCGCTACAGCGCACAAACGCACACTAATACTTTACTCTGACCCGAGGCTCTTACCCGAGCTTGCTACCCGATTCGGCGGCGGCAGTCTCACGCTCGTGCTGAATCTTTTCACTCAGCGCGGCGCCCTCAACGTCCATATTCGGGGTGAGGCGGTCCAGCCACTTCGGCATCCACCACGCCTTATCGCCCAGCAGAGCCATAATCGCCGGGGTCAGCGTCATGCGGACAATAAACGCATCCACAAGCACGCCGAACGCCAGGCCAAAGCCCATCGGGCGAATCATGGTCGAATCAGCGAAAATAAAGCCACCAAACACCGAAATCATGATGATCGCGGCAGCCACCACCACACGCACCGCATGGTTATAGCCGGTTACGATGGCGGTCGCCGCGTCCTTGCCGTGCACGTACGCTTCACGCATGCCGGTCACCAGGAACATCTGGTAATCCATGGCAAGACCAAAAAGAATACCGATGAGCAGGGTCGGCAAGAACGACAGCACCGGGCCCGGATGGTCCACACCGAAGAAGGAGCTCATGAAGCCCAGCTGGTAGATGGACACCACGGCACCGAAGCTCGCCAGCACCGAGAAGAGGAAGCCCACCGAGGCAACCAGCGGAACCAGAATCGAGCGGAACACCAGAATCAGCACCAGGAAGGACAGGCCCATCACCACGCCCAGATACAGGGGCAGCTTCTGCGCGAGCACCTCGGAGACGTCGATATTGCCGCTGGTCTGGCCCGCGATGCCGAGAGACACCTCAGAGCCCTGAACCGGAACGGTTACGGCGCGCAGCTCGTGGACGAGCTCTTCAGTCTCCACGGAGCTTGCACTGTGGGCAGGAATCACCTGGAAAATCATGAGGGTACGGTCATCGGTCATGCCGCCGGGAACCACAGCCTGCACGTTCGAGCCACCGCGCTCCTTCACCGCAGAGGCGATATCAATCTGCGCCTGCTGAGCCTGCTCCTCGCTCATATTCGCGGGGGTGTGCGCAACCGCAACCAGCGGGGCGCTCATGCCCTCACCGAACTTGTCCTTGACCAGCGCGTAGGACTTATACGCGGCGCTATCGGAGGGGTAGTTCGAGGCATCCGGCAGGCCCAGACGCATCTGCGACATGGGTGCAGCAGCAACCAGCAGCGCCACAGTACCCACCACCAGGGTCAGCAGCGGACGCGCCAGCACGAGGCGCAACCAACCATTCGGTTTCTCGGTGCGTTCGGCATCCTGCGCGCGGCGCTCCTCAATTTTCTGTGGGGTGTCGATGGAAGCCCACAGCTTCTTCGACATAATCTTGGTACCCGCCAGGGACAGCACCGCCGGGGTGAGAGTCACCGCAATCAGGGCGGCAACAACCACGCAGAACGCGGCGGCATTACCCATCACGCCCAGGAACGGAATACCGGTCACGTTCAGCGCAACCAGCGCAATAATCACGGTGCTTGCCGCAAAAATCACGGCATTACCGCTCGTGCCGTTCGCCAGAGCAATCGCCTGGACCTTCGGCATGCCGTCGAACAGGTTCGTGCGGTAGCGGTTCAGGATGAACAGCGAATAGTCGATACCGACCGCCAGGCCGAGCATCAGGCCCAGGGTGTAGGCGGTCGAGCTCATCTGAATGATGGAAGACAGCGAGAGCGTGCCGAGCACACCCACCACCACGCCCACCAGGGACATGAGAATCGGCAGGCCGGCAGCCACAAGGGTGCCGAGCATGACCATCAGCACGATAAAGGCGATAACCATACCCGCAACCTCACCGGTGTGCGAGCCGCCGCCGAGCGCAGATTCGCTCAGGTTCGCGTCGAACTGGACGGTCGCCCCGTGCAGGTCCGCCGACTCAATATCGGACATGACCTTCTGCAGGTCAGCGGAGGGAACCTCAAAAATCTTCTTCTTAAACGAGACGGTCGCAATCGCCGTGGACTGATCCTCAGAGACCATACGGTAGCCGGCGGTGAAGTCGTACAGCTTCTGCTGACGCTTCAGCTGCTCACGCTGTGCGGGCAGCTCGCTTTCGGTCTTCTGCAGCTGGTTGCGCTGCTCGTCCAGCTTCTTCTTGCCCTCAGCCAGTTCGTCCTTCTTGGAGGCAATCTCTGCGCGGCCCGCATCGACCTGCTTCTGGCTCTCGGCGAGGGTGTCACGCTGCTGGTTGAGGGCGTTCTGCTGTTCGGTCAGCTGCGTCTGCTGGGCGTTGAGCTGATCCATCATCTCGGCGGGTGAGCCTACCGCCCCCGCCTGGGCGTAACCCTCCTTCAGCTGTGCCTGCGCGTCGTCAAGCTGCTTCTGCGCGTCATCCAGCTGCTTTCGACCCGCGGTAATCTGCGCCTGCGAGTCGTCGAGCTTCTTCTCACTGTCGGCAATCTGCTTGGTGCCGTCCTCAATCTGCGAGGCAGCAGCGTTCAGCTGCTTCTTGCCGTCCTCAATCTGGGAGGGGGCAGCGCCAATCTTGGTGTGCGCCTCGTCGAGCTGGTTTTTCGCCTCTACAAGCTTGGAGGTGGTGGTGAACGGGTCGGTGACCGCGTCCACGGAGGGCACCTCGGTGGTGAGCTTGTTCAGCGCGGTAGAGAATGCCTGCTTCTGTTCTTCGGTGAGGGCGGTGCCGTCACCTGTAGTGAGAATGATCTGACCGGAGCCGCGGTTGGCGCTCGGGAAGCGCTGTGCGAGCTCGTCGGAGAGCTGCTGGGTCTGCGTTCCGGGCATGGTGAAGGTGTTGCTGAGCTTGCCGTGGAACGCGGTGTAGGCACCCGCTACACCTGCAATGATGAGTGCCCAGGCGAGGATGACAGCCCAGGCACGGCGGGCGGCGGCTTCACCGATGCGGTAGAGCCATGTAGCCATGAATTATTCCTTTGAAGTTGAGTGAGCGAAGAGTTTGTGGTGTTGGGTGCGTGTGAGTACGGTGATTGCCCTGTTTTGCCACCCGCATGCTGAGGTGACGCCCCTGTTTTTGGGCAAAAAACACCCCGCTTCGGGCACCTGCAGGTGAGGTGCCCGAAGCGAGAGTTTTTGAGCGTGAACGCTATGGGGCTTAGCTTGCGAATTCGCCCTGGACCAGGCGGCCCAGGTAGTCGAGTGCCTCGAGTACGCACTGGCGCATTGCTTCGATGGCGAGTGCTTCGGGGTGGGTGTCTTCGGGGGCTTCCGCTGCGACCTTGGCGGTTACTTCTTCGGCGCGGGTGAGGTAGTAGTAGACGCCTTCACCGATGGTTTCGGAGAGGTTGGAGGCGAAGACTGCCACGCGCAGGTAGGGCAGGTCGGGGTATGCCTCGAGGTATCGCTCGAGGAAGATGTCGTAGGTGCGCTCGAGAATGACGTGCGAGTATTCTTCGAATTTTGCGGGGCTGTCCATTTCGAGGGCGTAGAGCAGGTGTGCGAAGGGTGCGATGTACTCTTCGAGGGTGTTGCTCATGAAGACGTTGCGGGCGATGGAGAGCATTTCAGCTTCCATGCTTGCGTTTTCGCCGGAGATGGTGAAGTCGCATTCTTCGAAGATGCGGTTGAAGTACTGGTTCATGCGGGTGACCAGCACGTCGTCCACGGAGGCGAAGTGGTTGAAGATGGTGCGGCGGGAGACGCCGGCGCGTTCTGCGAGTGCTTCTGCGTTGAGGGCGCCGTAGCCGCCCTCGAGGATGAGGGCTTCTGCTGCCTCAACGATTGCGATGCGGTTCTCTGCCTTGCGGGCGGAGCGCTTGTCCGTGATGTTTGCGGGGGATTCAACAAGATTAGCCATGTTTTTTACAATACGCGTATTGTTTCACCGGGGGTAACTATTTTGGGGTTAGATTGACCACATATTTGCACTCCAGGTAATAAACTTGAAGTGCAGATTTAATGTTTACTCAACAAGCAATTTAGTGTTTTGGCATGTCAAACCACTATAAAACCGCAAAAGCACAATAAAAGGGGAGCAGGGTGCACACACAGCACACCCCGCTCCCCCTCAAGCAGCCATTCACAGAGTGGACGCATGCAGACCAGACAGCAGGCCAGACGGCAGATTAGACGCCGAACTAGGCAACCGGCTGAAGACGCACATCCAGCGGCAGGCGCACTGTAAAGACCGTATGACCCGGCTGGCTCTGCACCTGAATCGAACCGCCGTGCGCCTGCACAATAGCCTGCACAATCGCCAAGCCCAGGCCGGTGGTTCCATCCGAGCCGGAGCGGGCCTTGTCGGCGCGGGTGAAGCGGTCAAAAATCTTCGGTAGGAACTCGGGTGCAATACCCGGGCCGTTATCGGTCACGGTGACCACAGCCTCGCGGCGTGCCGCGTCCACCGACAGGCCCGCGGTCACGCGCGTGCCCTCATCGGTGTGCTTGCGGGCGTTCGAGAGCAGGTTCAGAATCACGCGCTGAATCTGGGAGCGATCCGCCACCACTTCGACGGGCTCATCGGGCAGGTTCAGGTGCCATTCGTGGGTGCGGGCTGCCGCCTGCATATCCGAGGTACATTCGAGTACCAGCTCGGTCAGGTCAACCTGCTCCAGCTTGGGTTCGCGGCCCTCATCAAGGCGGGCGAGGGTCAGCAGGTCTTCCACGAGGCGGGACATACGCTCAGTCTGCGAGTCGATGCGCGCCAGGGAGGACTGGCCGGACTCACTGAGCGGTTCGGTCCAGCGGAGCATATCGGAGTAGCCCTTAATGGCGGCGAGGGGCGTGCGCAGCTCGTGGGATGCGTCCGCGATGAAGGCGCGAATCTGGTGCTCGGTGCGTTCACGCACTTCGAGGGCGGAGTTCACGTTATCCAGTAGCTGGTTGAGGGCGTAGCCCACCGCACCTACTTCGGTGCGCGGGTCGGAGTCACGCGGTTCCACGCGCACCGCCGAGGAGATGGTGTGTTCTTCCAGGTCCAGGTGCGCCACGTCGGTTGCTACGGCGGAGACTCGTTCTAGCGGCTTCATGGTGCCGCGAATAATGTAGGAGCCAGCCACACCGGCGCCGACCATTACGGCGATTGAACCGAGGGACACCACAATCACGAAAATAGTGAGGGTCTGCTGCACGTTGGCGAGCGGGATACCAACCACCTGCGCGTCAGCGGTACTGCTAGCCTTCGGGGTGATTTTCACGAGGTACAGACCGGATTCCAGTTTGACCTCTCGAACTTCTTCTTTGGTGGCGTTCAGCGCCATGGTTCCGAGGGTTACCTGGTCGTTAGCGGAGAGAGCCTGTACGGTGCCGTCTTTGGCGAGCTTGCTGGCGATTTCTACGGCACCTTCGGACTCAACACAGGTAATGATGGTTCCGGACGCCTGACCGGGTGCAAAGAGGGAGTTGCTCTTCTGCAGGTCACTACAGTCCACTTCTTCTCGTTTGCCATCTCGGGAGGTCGGCTGCACTACGCGGTGACTGGTTTCTTTGAGGTCGCTTTGCGCCTGCTGGTAGAGGGAGTTCTGCAGGGTCACATAGGTGGACAGGCCGATAATGAGGCAGGCGATGCCGAGGGCTGCCACGAGGATTGCGATGAGGCGCGAACGCAGGTGGGGTACGTAGCCCAGTTCTTCGGGGGATGCTTCGGGGTTCCTCATGCTCTTCCAGGCGGCGCGTAGGCGCACGAAGAAGTTCCCGCGGGAGGGTGTAGCACCATCCTGCGCGGGGGAACCCGCACGCAGGGGGCGGGTTGCTTCGTTATCCGGGGAGGCGGGTTCACCGGGTGAGTAGGAGCCCACGAGTATCCTTTCTTTCTATATTCGAAATACGGAATATAACTGATATGGCGCGGTATAACTGGGTGTTATACCGCGCCATATGAAGAGCAGAGAATAGAACTATACGGCGGGACGCAGCACGTAACCGGCACCGCGCACGGTGTGAATCATCGGTTCGCGGCCCACGTCAATCTTCTTACGCAGGTACGAGATGTACAGCTCTACGATATTCGCCTGGCCACCAAAATCGTAGTTCCAGACGTTGTCGAGAATCTGGCTCTTGGAGACCACGCGCTTCGCGTTCTCCATGAGGTAGCGCAACAGGTCGAACTGGGTTGCGGTGAGGTTGATCTGCTCGCCACCGCGGGTCACCTCGCGGGTGTCCTGGTTCAACACCAGGTCGCCCACAACCAGCTCGGCATCGTCAATGGCGGCAACGCCGGAGCGCTGCACCAGACGGTGCAGACGAATCATAACCTCTTCCATAGAGAAGGGCTTGGTCACATAGTCGTCCGCACCGGCGGCAAGGCCCTCAATACGGTTGTCGACCGAGTCCTTAGCGGTCAGGAAGAGGCAGGGAACCTCGGGGTAGAACTTACGGATACGGGAGAGCAGTTCCAGGCCGTCAAAGCCGGGCATCATAATATCCAGCACGAGCACGTCGGGTCGCCAATCGCGGGCAATCGCGAGCGCGGAGGGGCCGTCACCGGCGGACTGCACATCCCAGCCGATCATTTTCAGGCCCATGCTGACGAGTTCCTTGAGCATTTCCTCGTCGTCAACGACGAGGGCGCGGATGGGGCTGCCGTCCGGGTGCTCGAGGGCAGGAAGGTTCTTGGCGATTTCGGTTGCTTTACTGCTCATGTGGTTAAGAGTATCGCGATTTAGGGTTCACGGTGGGGCGGGAGCCGGTTTTCAGCCGCAAACTTATGGAATGCTTGCCCGCGTCACAGCTGGGGCACAGTTTCGCGCCGCCCATTATCCCAACCACGCGCGTTAACCCTTCAATACGGGTTCAATCTTTCGGTAAAATTTGTAGTAGCTTAGGTGATACTCAATCGCCTTTTATCGTTTCAGTGTGCCACCCCGACACAGGCGCCCCGACACCCGCAGAGGAGGACACATGCGCATTAGCCGTATTTATAACAATAATGTTGTCCTCACGGTGGATCATTTGGGCAAGGAGTCCGTGATGATTGGTCGCGGCATTGCCTTTGGTAAGCGTAAGGGTCAGCTGGTTGACCCGTCTGCGGTGGAGCAGACCTTTGTGCCTGAGAAGGGCATGTCCGGTGAGCGTTTGAGCATGACTCTTTCTGAGATTCCGGCGGATATTCTGTCGATTGCCACGCTTTTGGAGTCTAAGGTTCGCGCCGAGGGTGCGCTGGAGCTGTCGAATTCTTTTATTCTTCCGTTGGCTGATCACCTGCATTATGCGGTGGTTCGTGCGCGTGATGGGGTGCGGGTGGAGTACCCGCTGGCGCCGGAGGTGACTGTTCTTTATCCGCGCGAGGTGGAGTACGGCCGCACGGTTTTGGAAATGGTTCGCGAGCGCCTAAATGTTGAGCTGGACCCGAACGAGGCAATTCCCCTAGCGCTGCACCTGGTCAACGCGCAATTTGCGACGGCTGATATGTCTCAGGCGTTCCGTATGACTGAGGTTTTCGCGCAGGTTTTTGAAATCATCGAGGCGAGTTACGAGCGGAAGATTGACCCGGATTCGATGAGCGCGGCGCGTTTTGTGACGCACCTGCGGTACCTGTTTGTGCGGGCGAGCCGCGCCTCCGCGGAGTCGGCGGAGGATGCTGAGGATGAGGTGTCGCAGCCGAGCCTGTTGGCGGCTCTTCGTGCGGATGCGCCGCGCGCCTACGCGTGTGCACAGAAGGTTTTGTTGGTGCTGCAGATGCAGTTGAAGCAGAGCCTGACTCGTGATGAGCTGACGTATTTGACGATTCATATTGCGCGTCTGGCGCGGGATATGTGGGGCATTAACGCGTAGCGTATGCTCTGTAGGAAGCGACCGAGAACCCCCGGTCGCTTTTTCTATGCCCGAAGTCTCAGTGCAGGGAGGCGCCGCCGGGCGGAACGTGGCCGTTAAAGGTGAGCTGCTATTTATATATACAACCTGTCACTAAAATGCCGTTTTCCCGGGTTTTCTTTCGCGCGTTAGCGCGTCGATTTGAATTTTGAAATGACGCTTTATAACAGCGCATTCCGAAAATACCATTCTGTGGACAGACCACAGACAAATGTTGGTTTTTATATAAATCCCACATCTTTTTGACTCATGCAGCCATTTTTTGCTCGGTATTTTCTTTGTAAATCTTTTTCCCGCGCTCTTGTGATCCACATATTCCACGTCAAACACCTCGTCCACCCACCTACAAGACGCCAACATTCCCGAATTTTCGCGAGAATAACGTCTTCCCCTTCGTATGGACAAGCATTTTTCGGTGTTCTGTTTAAATTTTTTACACCCTGGCAATAAATACGTGTTTTGACATCAAAAACCCATATTCCAACACCGATAAAAATGTCACAAGAACCTAAAGTGTGCATGCTCAGAAAAAACCCACAAAACACAAAAACAACGTGTTACTATCTGAGAATTATGAGGCCCTTCACGGGACCTATACACACCATGTCACGAAAACGAGAGGACCACTATGGTCACTATCATTGTGGCGGCACACGGCGAGTCGGCTCCGGCTCTGCTGAAGACCGCCGGCATGATCCTCGGTAACTTCGAAAACGTCCACCCGGTCACGTTCCTGCCGGGTCAGGGCCCCGAAGATCTCGTCGAAGAGTACACCCGCATCGTTGAGGCGTCCGAAGCAGAAGAAACCCTGCTGCTGGTCGACCTCTTCGGCGGTAGCCCCTACAACGCCGGTGCGCAGTTCGCAGCCACCCGCGAGGGCGTCGACGTCGTCTCCGGTGTCAACGTACCGATGCTTATTGAGGTCATCTCCGGCGTAGGCCGTAAGAACGCAACCCTCAAGTCCCTGGTCGCCAAGGCACACAAGGCTGGCACTAAGGGTATTCGCTCCTTCCAGGAGGCGAACCAGCCCGCAGCCGCCAAGCCCGCCGAGGCGAAGCCCGCAGAGACCAAGGCGGTCGAAGTTCCGGCTGCTCAGCAGGTTCCCGGCGGCACCATGGACGCTATCTTCACCCGCATCGACTCCCGCCTGATTCACGGTCAGGTGGCAGGCACCTGGGTTCCCCATATCGCACCGCAGACCTTCATCGCGGCATCCGATAATGCGGCACACGATCCGCTGCGCAAGTCCCTGCTGCTACAGGTCGCACCGACCAGCGTGAAGACCAACGTCCTGGACATCGCTAAGGCGGGCCGCGTGTACAACAACCCCAAGTACACCGGCATGAAGACCATGTTCGTCGTGGAATCCCCCGTTGACGTGGTGCGACTGCTCGACGAAGGCGTCAAGATCAACGAAGTGAACGTTGGTGGCGTCACCTTCAAGACCGGCATGGTTCAGCTTTCGGACGCAGTGTACGCCTCCGAGGAGCACCTGGAAGCCTACCGCGAACTCATTAGGCGCGGTGTGAAGCTGACGGTGCAGCAGCTGCCCAACCACTCCCCGGTTGATTTGGAAAAGATCCTCAAGCAGAAAGGCCTGGACGCATGAGCGCCCTGACGTTTATTCTCGTTGTTCTCGTGGCGTTCATTGCGGGCGTCGCATCCGTGGTGGACGAGCGTCAGTTCCACCGCCCCCTGGTCGCTTGTACCCTGATGGGTTTTGCGCTGGGTGACCCGACTACCGGCATTATGCTCGGTGGCGCACTTGAGCTCATCGCCCTGGGCTGGATGAATGTTGGTGCCGCTATGGCTCCCGACTCGGCTCTGGCGTCCACCATCTCCGCTATTGTTGTGATTCAGGGTCACCAGGACATCACCACCGGTATTGCTATTGCTGTGCCGCTGGCTGCAGCAGGTCAGGTTCTGACCATTTTCGTTCGTACCATTACGGTGTTCTTCCAGCATCAGGCGGATAATTTCGCGAAGACGGCGAACTTCCGCGGTATTGAGCTGATGCACCTCAGCGGTATGGCTCTGCAGGGTCTGCGCGTTGCTATCCCGACTGCTATTGTGGCTCTGATTAGCTCCGAAGAGCTGACCCGCCTGCTGGGCATGATTCCGGAACAGGTAACCATTGGTCTGCGTATTGCCGGTGGCATGATTACCGTGGTCGGTTTCGCAATGGTCATCAACATGATGCGTTCGAAGGCTCTCATGCCCTTCTTCTTCCTCGGTTTCATTGCCGCTGCCGCCATCCCGGCAACCCAGTCGATTGTGCCTCTTGCCGGCGGAAAGCCCGAGGATGTCCTGGTGGCACTGTCCACCCCGGCACAATTCAACCTGGTTGCTATCGGTATTGTGGGCGCCTGCCTAGGTCTGCTGTACACCCAGCTGAACCCGCTCTTCCATAAGAGCGAGGCACCCGCCGCAGCACCGGCAGCCGCAGCAAACGACCTCGATAACGAGCTCGAGTAAGGAGCATCATCATGACTGAGAACAAGAACGTCGAGCTCGTTGAAGTTCCCGAGCTCACCCAGCGCGATAAGGTCGAAACCTACATTCGCTCCACTTTCCTGCTTGGTTCGTTCAACTTTGAGCGTATGCAGTCCATCGGTTTCGCGGTTTCCATGATTCCGGCTATTAAGCGCTTCTACACCAAGAAGGAAGACCAGGCGGAGGCGCTGACCCGCCACCTGGAGTTCTTCAACACCCAGCCGTGGGTTGCATCCTCGATTATGGGTGTGACCGCTGCAATGGAGCGTGAGAAGGCAGCAGGTAAGGACATTGACGAGGCCGCTATCACCAACGTGAAGGTGGGCCTGATGGGCCCGCTGGCTGGTGTGGGCGACCCGATTTACTGGGGTACCGCACGTATTGTGCTGGCTGCTCTGGGTGCTTCCCTGGCGGTGACCGGTAATATTCTGGGCCCGCTGCTGTTCTTCTTTGGTCTGACCGCGATTCGCTGGGCGACCCGCTGGTACGGCTTCAAGTACGGTTACGAGAAGGGTACCCAGATTGTGACTGAGGCGGGCGGTAACACCCTGCAGAAGATCACTCAGGGTGCGTCCGTGATGGGTCTGTTCGTGATGGGTGCGCTGGTGTACCGCTGGACGAGCGTGAACATTCCGTTGCCGCTAACCAGCTACAAGAACCAGGCTGGCGCGATGGTGGATGTGACCGTTCAGTCGGTGCTGAACGATCTGCTACCGGGCCTTGCGTCGCTGGGTCTGTGCTTCCTGTGCATGTGGCTGCTGAAGAAGAAGGTCAACGCTATCTGGTTGATTTTCGCTCTGTTTGCCGTGGGTATCCTCGGTTCGTACCTGGGCTTCCTGGCCCTCTAAAAATCTGAGGGATGAGCCCTTTCACCCTTCAGCGAAGGCGTGAGATTCAGGGGCTTGTCTCAAGTGGTGGGGGTGTGGTCGGTACACTTGAAGTACCGGCGGCACCCCCGTTTTTCATGGGCGTTTTCTATCGGTTGCGGCGCACAATTCGCGGCAATGCAGCCCTCCCGCAAAGGAGTTTCTATGACCAAGTTGATGGCTTTCGACCTGGACGGCACGATCCTGTTTAACCGTGCCGTAGAGCCTGCCAATGAGCAGGCGATTGCCCGCTGGCAGGCGGAGGGTAACCTGGCGGTCTCGTGCACGGGCAAGAGCATTTTTGCTACTCAGCTGGCGTTGAACCCGACCGCCATCCGCTTTGACTACCACGTGCTGTACACGGGTGCGGTGATTACCGACCGGGAGTACCGGGTGATTTACCATCAGCCTCTTCCGGTGAGTGTTGTGCAGGCGTGCTACGAGCATTTCAGCACCGTGGACGGCGTGGCGCTGTTCGCTACGACCCTGGATAACGATTACAGCCTCTGCGACCGGGTGGGCTCCTCGACGAATATCCTGCCGGAGTTCACTCCCCTGCCGGCTGATGACCTGCAGAACCACGAGTACGTGGGTGTACCCCTGTGGATTCCGGATGCGCAGGTCCGCGAGGCGGCGTACACCTGGATTCTGGAGCGTTTTGGTGATTCGGTGGACTGCCACAAGAACCAGGACTTCCTGGATATTGTGCCGCCCGCCTGCACGAAGGGCACCGGTCTGCAGCATCTGGTGGAGTACCTGCAGTCGGAGCATCCGGGTAGCTCCTATGAGGTGCATACGATTGGTGATTCGTGGAACGATATCGACATGCACCGCTACGCTGACCGTTCGGCGTCGTTCAGCTACTCCCCCGATGAGGTTAAGGCTGTCACCACCGATTGTGTGGATAAGGCGTACGAGTTTATTGAGGCTTCCCTGTAGAAGCTGCCGAGGCGGCGGTGCAGCGAGCGCGGAGCTTGCCAGTCCGCCTCCGCGGACTCGCCGCTTCTCTCGCGCGTGCTCGCCGCCTACTCCCCCGTTTCACGTGAAACACCCGCTTTCCCGTTACTCCCCGTGTATCCCCGTGAGGTTTCTATGTGCCCTTCCGCTTCTCAGCCCAGCAAGAATCAGTCACAGAAGAGCCAGCAGGCCGAGCCTGCTCAGTCCTACGACCCGTCCAGCTTCTCTGACACCTTCCGCGCTATGGCGCGTGAATCACTCGTGAAGAATCAGAAGAACCAACCGGACTCCCCCATCGTCTCGATTTCTCCGGTGCTGATTGTTTTGGGTGCCATTGCGGCGGCACTGTACGGGCTGTGGCAGAGCTGGGCGTGCCTCATTCCGCTGATGCTGATTCTGGTGCTCATGTGGATCCGCTACACGATGCAGCGTCAGGCGCTCAACGATTTCGCGGAGCTGGAGGCGGCACGCACCGCATGGAAGAAGACCCGCGACCGCCAGTACCTGGAGCTGATGGCGGCGCAGTCGGAACGCATCCTGGATGAGAATAAGGCGCTGACCAAGCAGGCTCGCGCGCATGTGCAGGAGTACGCGGATTTCGCGGCGCAGAAGCTGGGTACTCAGCGCTAAAGACCCCGCTCGCCACCCCTCCTCCCCCAAAAGACAAAAGTATTCGACGAGCGTTAGTCAAAATAAATATGCAAGCACAGCAAAAGACCGTAACCACTCCCCTGTACGGGGGGCGGTTACGGTCTTTTATTCACGTCAGATAATCTCTGCGGGGGTCTTTTACGTCTTAGGGGGTTACACCCTAGTTGGTCTTCTGCGCGGGTGCTTCAACGGGCTCTTCTGCGGCTTCCTCGACGGACTCCGCAGATCCTTCGTCTGCGCTGTCAGTAGCCGGGGCCTCGTCCAATCGCTGCACCACAGCGGGGCGGTCATCAAAGCCGCGGCGGGTGCCTCGGGCAGCCTTCGCCTCCATGGTGTACAGCTGCTCACGATTCGTCAGCACCACCAGGGTCATGGCGTTCAAGCAGACACCCACAATGCACAGAATCCAGCCGATCAGCATGAACCGACCACCGGAAAGCACCGCGCCGGAAAGCATCAGGGCAACAGAAACCAGGTACGCCGGGGAAAGCAAAAACTTCGTATTCACTACCGACCTACCTAGCGTGCGTTGGAGCGGGGCTTGGGGGCACGACCCGAACGGGGACGCGAGGGCAGAACGCTCATACGGCCGGGGGCACGATCAACAATCGGCTGAGATTCGGTGGGCTCTTCCTCGCGGACCTCTGCAGCTTCAGCGGGCTCGGTCGCCTCAACGGTCTCAACGGATTCAGCGGGAGCTACTTCCTGGTCAGCCTGCGCCGCAGCATCGTGCTCGACTACCTCATGCTCAGCAGCTTCACGCTCTTCACGGCGGTGCTCCGAGCGCTCGCGGATACGGTTCTCAACGGAGGACTCGATGCCGTCCAGGTTGGCAACCAGTGCGGGGGTCGGGTCGCCCTTCGCCTTACCCACGGACAGCACAAAGGCAAGGACGTTCAGACCCAACGCAAGAATCAGAAGGATCCAGCCGAGCCACAGGAGCCAGGGGTTGGAGGTTCCGATCAAGAGCGCGCCGCAAAAAATCACGCCGAGGGAGGTCAGGTACGCAGGCGAGAGAGTCTTGAAATCCATGTCTACTTTCAATGTGTTTGTGAGTTTGAGAGAGCTAACGTTCGGTTCTCATTTTAGGTGATAGTTGAGGCTTAATCTGCTTCTGCCCTTGTCTATCGCCTGTGAGCTAAAGACCAACGGGCTTATCTCGGTGGCGTAGGCAGGGGCAGAAACGTAACATTCATGCACGCGGTGCAGGTACCGGCTAGGACGTGGGGGTTACCTCGTTGGTGACCAGAGGCGAGGCGGGCGCGTTTTCCACCACGGGGATTGCGCGGGTGCTCAGGGTGCCCTGGTGCTTCTTCCAGAGGTTGTAGCGTTCCATGGCGACCGCGCCGGCGGTCATGGCGGGAAGAATGAACATGCCGGAGGAGCGGATGCTTTCTGCCTGCGCCAGGATGTCCAGCTTACGCACCACGCGGGTCACGTCGTGGGAGTCGTAACGGTCCTGAGCAGAAATAACCTCGTTTTGCGCGGCGACGAGGGCGGCATCGCGCAGGCGCACGAAGTCGTTCCTCTTGTCCTTAATCTTCTCCATGTGCTGCTTGTATTCTTCGGGCAGCGCCTCGCTGATTTCGTCGCGGCGGGTAATGGCGGAGCACATTTCCTTCACGCGGGCGTAGGTCTCAGGATCGGTGGTTGCCTTCGCTTCTGCCTGCAGCGCCTCGAGGGCTGCAACCTGCGCGATCTTGAGCAGTTCGGGTACGGCGGTTTCTTCTTCATGATTGGCACGCACGCCAAGGACCTTCACGAGCATGGGCAGGGTCAGGCCGGGTAGCACGAGGGTGAAGAAGAGCACGGAGAGCATCATGACGATGGCGTCCTGGCGGACCTGTTCGGTGCCGTTGACCACGGGGATGGACAGGGCAAGAATCAGGGTCACGAGGCCTCGCATGCCGGACCAGGTCATGATGATAACTTCGGCGAAGCTTTCGGGGGCACCCTCGTGGATGGGGTTCTTGCGTCCTGCCAGCCAGACGATGGTGAACCAGATGAGGCGCACCAGGATGGCGACCAGTGCGACCAGTGCACCATCAACAAAGAGGCCTGCGGTACGGGAGGGGTCGGCGGTGGCGATGATGCTACTTGCCTGCAGGCCGATGAGGCCGAAGGCGACACCGGTCATGAGCAGCTCAATAATCTGCCAGAAGGAGGTGGAGGAGAGGCGTTCTTCCGCTTCGAGTGCCGCCATGTATTTGGTGCTGGTGAACTGGATAGCGCCGATGACCACGGCAATAACGCCGGAGGCATGCACGCTTTCAGCAGCGAGGTAGGCGCCGAAGGGGATCACGAGGGTCACGGCGTTGCTGGTGACCACGTCGTGGGCGCGCTGGCGAACGTAGCCGCCGAGCCAGCCGAAGATGTAACCAATAATGACCGCGAGGATCGAGCCGAGCACGAAGTCTTTAGCGACCGAGAGCGGCTCGATGTGGTGGTCGCTGGTCATGGAGTGGATTGCGGCGTGGAAGAGAACGATTGCGATAGCGTCGTTGAAGCTACCTTCGGTCTGCAGGGTGCCGATGAGGCGGCGGGGGATGCCGACGGGCTCAGCGACTGCTTCCACGGCGACGGGGTCGGGCGGGGAGACGGCGGCACCGACGGCAAGGGCGACGGCGATGGTCATGCCGGGGACCCACCACATGGCTGCGCCGGCAATTGCCAGGGCAGAGACGGTGGTGAGAAGGACCGAGTAGAGCAGTACGGATCTCCAGCGGCGGCGCAGGGTGCCCCAGGAGAATTTAACGCCGATGGCCCACAGTAGCGGCGGAAGGAAGATCGGCAGGATGATGTCGCTGTCGATGGTGATGTCCGGTCGGTTGGGGATGAAGAGCGCGGCAGCGCCGAGCAGGGTCATCATGACCGGCCAGGGCAGGTTGAGTCGATCACCGACGCTGACCATGAATACGGTCGCGAGCAGGATGATGACGATAACGGAGAGGTAAAGCATTGGTCCGGTGTTGTTCCTTTCGCGCGGCTAGGATTAGTCGGCTACGTCTTTCTACTCTACCGGAGGGGTTCATTCCGTTTTTCGGATATGGGGGTTCTGCGGCGTTTATTCTGGCATTGTTTACCTCTGAGCCTAATGCTTTGTGTGGAATATAGAGTTTTCCCCTGAATAACCCTACTATTCAGCAAGGTATTCAGGGGAAAATTCTATATTTGGAATATATGGCTTGGGGCAAGAACCCCTAGCAGGTTACTTGGAACCGCAACCGCCAGCACCACAGCCGCAACCACCGGCGGGAGCTTCCTCAACGACCGGTTCGGGCTCGTCGTGACCGCCGCAGCAACCACCCTGTTCTTCCTTCGGCTTATCGTGGCCACCGCAGCAGCCACCGCCGCTGTGAGAGTGACCGTGAGGCTCAGCGGGAGCTTCAGCGGAGGAACCGCATCCGCCCGAGCCGCAGCCACAACCACCAGCGGAAGGTGCCGGCTCCTCGTGGCTACCGCAGCCACCCGAACCGCAACCGCATCCGCCGCCGTCAACCGAGCCACAGGCGGAGCCGCGTGCGTCGCGGTGACCCATGAGGTCCACGCCGAGGTCGGAGAGGTAGCGCAGGTAGCCTGCGAGGGCGTCACGTCCAGCGGTACCGGAAATGACGATGCCGCCGTGGCGCAGAGCCTTGAGCACCTCGTTGACCATGGGCCACTGCTCAATGTCGTCGGTAATGGTGATGGCGCTGACCACGTGCATTGCGAGGGAGGTCAGCGAGCGCAGGGACTGCTCGTAGCCTTCGGGCAGGTGAATGACCTTGGCAGGTGCCGCCAGGCGCAGGATGGACAGCACGCGCATCAGCATCATGGGTACTGCATTTTCGGGCAGCAGTACGGTCACGCCGATGGCGGAGGATTCAGCAATACGTTCGATGGTTGCCGCGAGTTCTTCGGAGTCAATATCGCGGGAGATATCCAGTACCTCGTAGGAGTCCACGGCGATGGAGCGGGTGCCCAGTGCGTCGGCGAGTGCTTCATCTTCGGTGTGGATCGCAATCATGTTGCGGAATTCGTTGCGGCGCACGACGGAGGCTGCCTCGATGAGGGCGAAGTCCTGGCCTTCACCATCCACGAGGAGGGTGTGGATTTCTTCGCGGTTGAGGCCTTCGCCTGCAGTGGCGCGCTCGATTAGTTCAGAAAATGCATTGCTCATACCGAATATTAAACACCCCCTTTTGCCCTGTGTGCCCGCGAGGTTTACCTGTCTTGGCGGTTTTGGGCGGTTTAAGACGCGATTTTATGCCGAGAGCGTGGGCGTCTGCTTTTTTCTGCGTGTACTGGAGGGTTTTCGGTGGTAAAAGTGCTCGTGAAACGCGAAACGTTCGCTCTGTGTGAGTGAGAATCAACATTCATTTTTGCGCTTCTCCCGCGTATTTATGGGGTTTTTGTTTGCCGTGGGGTGCATCTTGCTCACGATACAGATTTGAACACCCTAAAATGAAAGGGTGGTACTTTCCCGTGAAAAGATTCTAGATACCGCCTACGAGGTCTTGGCGACCTACGGTTTGGCGGACCTTTCCATGCGCCGACTCGCTCAGGAGCTTCACGTGGCTCCCGGTGCCCTGTACTACCACGTGAAGAATAAGCAGCAGCTTCTGATTCTGCTGGCGGATTACATTCTGGCTCGTGCCCCGAAGTCGATGTCTGAGGAGGCTGAGGCGAATCCGGAGGCTATTCGCGCTTCGATGATTCGCCGCGGCGATACGCTGTTTTCCTTGCTCTACCCGATTCGTGAGTGCCCTGAGGTGGTGCGTTTGAGTTTGATTCTGCACCCACGTGAGTTGAAGCCGGTGGTGGCGATGGCTCATGAGTTCCAGGCTCTTGGTTTGGGTCATGCGGAGGCTCTTCGTCGTGCTCGTTTGTTGACTCATATTGCATTGAGCCTGGTGGAGGAGTATCAGACTCTGCCGCTGATTTCTCCGCAGGAGGCTGTGGCGAGTGGCGATGTTCCTCTGATTGAGAATGCGTTTAACCGCTACCGCCAGGATTTGCTCTCTGCGATTGATTCGATGATGGTGGTGCAGGAGCCTTATACGCAGGATGCGTAATCACCTTCTTTTGGTTTATTAGTTATGTATGGTGCCCCGTGCCCCCTGTGTGGGGGTGCGGGGCTTTTGCGTGCGTTGCGTACCTCTCCCCTGCCGCGTGCTGAAACTGGTGCGGATTGAAACTGGTGCGGTTTGGCGGCTGAGTCGATGTTCCTTGGTACTCTGCTTTAGTCTAGAGGGGACACGTGCTTGTGCTGATACCTGCGGGTATCTGGTGCGAGTGGGGTGTCGTTTATGTCTTAGTGCCCTGTTGGGCTTTATCAGAGGTGTTCCATGTCGATGACCGCTACCGCCCAGTGGGCGGCTCTTCCGGACCATAGCGCGGAGATTGCGCGTGTGCGTGAGGAGTTTATTACTGCGTATGGTTATGAGCCGGATGGTGTGTGGTCTGCGCCTGGGCGTCTGAATCTTTTGGGCGAGTACATTGATTTTTTGGGTGGCTCGTGTCTGCCGATGCCGTTGCCGTACCGCACCTATGTGGCGGGTGCGTTGCGTCGTGATGGTGTGTTGCGCGCGGCTTCTTTACAGATGCCCGGCGATGAGCGCACGGTCGTGATTCGCGATATTCAGCCGGGTCATTTGAAGGGCTGGTTCACCTATGTGGCGGGTGTTGCGTGGGCGATGAATCAGGAGGGCGGCAGGGACATTATGCTGCCCGATGAGTTTGGTGCTGACCTGCTGATTAATTCTCGTGTTCCGGTGGGTGGCGGTTTGTCGTCTTCGGCGGCTTTGGAGTGTTCGACGGCGTTGGCATTGTTGGAGCTCTCGTGTCCGGTGCGTGAGGAGTGCCCACAGGCGGATGCTACCCCGGCTGATAGTGATGCGTTGCGTGCGCGTCTGGCTCAGGTGTGTATTACGGCTGAGAATAAGATGGCTGGCGCGCATACGGGTGGCCTGGATCAGACGGCGTCGTTGCGTTCGTATCCGGAGCAGGCTCTGGTGGTTGATTTCCGTGATTTTTCGATTGAGCCGGTTGCGGTGGATATTGCTCAGCATGGCCTGAGTTTTTTGGTGATTGATACGAACACTCCGCATGAGCTGACGGATGGTGGTTTTGCGGCTCGTCGTGCGGCGTCTGAGGCGTGCGCTGATGCTTTGGGTCTGCGTTTTTTGCGTGATGCCCTACCGGAGGACCTGTCGTGTGCGGGTATGGATGCGCGTGCTGCGAAGGCGTGGCGTGCTGATTTGGTGGATTCTTCGGTGAATCGTGCCTTGGACGCTCTGGAGGACGCGGGTCGTCCGTGTTCGTTCCCGCGTGGTTGGGTGCGTCATGCGTTCCACGATATGACTCTGGTGGGTCGTGCGAGCTATCTGTTGCAGCATGCTGATGAGCTTGGTTTCGCGGCATTTGAGGAGGCGGGCCGTATTTTCACGGAGTCGTTTGTGTCGATGCGCGATGAGTTGTGTGTTTCTCGCCCGGAGATTGATGATGCGGTGCAGGTGTGCCTGGATCAGGGTGCGCTGGGCGCTCGTATTGTGGGTGGCGGTTTTGGTGGCGCGGTGATGGCGCTGATTCCGACTTCCCAGCTGGAGGCTGCTGCGGATGCGGTGGCGACCACCTATGCGGTGCGCGGCTATGCGGCGCCTCGTTTTTTGCCGATGGTTGCTGGTTTTGCGGCGTCTCATGATTGGTCGGCGGGTGCGGATCCTACGGATATTCCGGTGTTTTAGGGGGTCCCGTAGGGCCGTCATAAAGCGTCGGGGTGTCATACGGGTGTATTTTTGGGGTTTTGAACAATATTCATAGCTGGAAGTTTCCTGCGAGTTTCTGCAAAAATCCTCCGTGCAACGCCCCCAATAACGCACTGATAAGCCACGATTCTTTGGTCGTTGATCAAAAGCTTCGCCTCGTTTCCTGAGAGTGGTTTTTCTTGTCCTCGCGGGTATGTACACTTATCGACGGACGCAATCCGTGAGCTGTAAAGTTTCGATGCGCATAGTCCGGCATATGGATAGCATCTACACTGGGTTCGACCGTCACATACAAGCCCAGCTTGCAGGTTTCGTCCACCAAAGCATCACACTCCAGTTTTCTGCCCATCCGGGCAGGCCCCTCACCCAGAGTGAGGCTTTAGAGCGCGAAAGCGCAGAAAGGAGGCCCCCGTGGGCTTCGATATCAAGGGCACCGTTGAGCAGGGCCTCGACAAGGCTCAGGAAGTCATCAACGAGAAGGCTGGCAAGGAGGTCGTCACCGACGAGCACGTTGCCAAGGTTGAAGAGGTCGTGACTGACAACGTCTCCAAGCTGACCGAGAAGTTCGGCAAGTAAGGCGACAGCCTCCCTTTGGATTGGCGCCCTACCTCGCCTCCTCATGGGGTAGGGCGCCATTCCCCTGGGTTTGCATTACAGGCTTTCACTCAACATCTCTCTCGAATATATGGGGCGTTCTGCCCCGCCTGGGTTCTTTCACTCACTGACTCACTCGGCATATTGCTCAGCTTCTGCTACCGCCGGGTAGCCTGTTTTCACTCTTCTTTTACTCTTACTCAGCACAAGTGCTCGCGCTTTCTCGCGAACTGTATACGCCCCGCATCATTGGTCCGGCAACCGTGGTGTGGGGCGTATGCCGTTAATGCGCGGGTGAAGACTTCTGGCGAGTACACCGCAGGCTGGAGGCGCGCCACGGAGGTTCGCCGTATGAGGACCTCTCCCCCGCCCCTGCACGCTCAGCTATGCTTGATATGTCAACTTATTGAGCTGCGGCCCTCAGGCAGGTTTTAGCGCCTCCTGCAGACCGCGGAGCACCCTGTTTATGGAGGAACTATGTTTGAACGTCAGCAGTCCGATCAGCAGAAGGCACGCGAGGTCATGAAGGATGGCGGCGTCGTCATTTACTGGCGCCCCGGCTGCCCTTACTGCGAGGCTCTGGATTCTAAGCTGGGCGAGCTGGGCGACCACGCTACCTGGGTTAACATTTGGGAGGATCCGCAGGCTGAGGCACACGTGAAGTCCCTGAACGACGGCAACGCGACCGTCCCCACCGTGGACACCGGCGACACCCACTTTGTGGTCGCTGACCTGGTGAGCCGCAACAAGGTGAAGAAGCTGATTGAGAACACCCTCAACGCTGGCGGCGAGGCGTAAGATGGCTCGCCCGGCGCTGAACCGCGATACGACGGTTTGCATTTCTCTGTCCGGTCGCCCGTCGAATCACGGCATTAAGTTCCACAACTACCTGTACGAGAAGCACGGTCTGGATTACCTGTACAAGGCGATGACCACCACCGATATTGAGGGCGCTATCGCCGGCGTGCGTGCTCTGGGTATTCGTGGCTGCTCGGTGTCGATGCCGTTCAAGCAGGCTGTTATCCCGCTGATGGACGATATGGACCACTCGGCGGCGGTCATTGGTGCGGTGAACACGATTGTGAACACTGACGGCTTCTTGAAGGCGTACAACACGGATGTGATTGCGGTGGCTTCCCTGTTGCGTTCGCATAACGTGGATCCGTCGCTGCCGTTCCTGCTGCGCGGTTCGGGCGGTATGGCTGCGGCTGTGGCTGGCGCGTTCTTTGACGCGGGCTTCTCGCAGGGCATGATTATTGCCCGCAACGAGGAGACCGGCCGCGCGCTGGCTGAGCGTTACGAGTACGCGTGGGCGCCGGAGGTGGGTAACCTGCGTGCACCGATTCTGGTGAACGTGACCCCGATTGGCATGGCTGGCGGTGAGGAGAGCGAGGAGCTGTCCTACCCCGAAGAGGCTATTGCTGAGGCTCAGGTGGTCTTTGACGTGGTGGCGATGCCCGTTGAGACTCCGCTGATTCGTGCGGCTCGCACGGCGGGTAAGGAAGTTATTCACGGCGGTGAGGTGATTGCTCTGCAGGCTGCTGAGCAGTTCCGCCTGTACACCGGCGTGGAGCTTACTCCCGAGGAGGTTGAGGAGGCGGAGGCTCAGGCGAACTAGGTTCGCGCCCGCTGCTTCTTCGCCCCGTGAGGGGCTCGATACGTGAAAGTGCCCGGAAGGTTGATCCTTCCGGGCACTTTTTGTTGTATCCGGCGCTTCGCGCCGAAATTTTTTGTAATTACACACATCCTGGTATTTAAGGTTTTCCACATCTGTGGAGAAATCTGGGGAAAACTCTTACACCCGTGTAATTCACCCCGTGTAATTCGGTTGTTTTAGCCTGTATCCACAGGTTTTTAACATGTACTCACACTCGTGGAATTACACGAATGTAGTTATACACAGTGTGGAAAACTGCTGTGGATAACGTGTCTCTGCACCGGATTTCCGCGGTTTTCCAGGCTTAATACCTGCCGTTGAGCCACTGCTGCGGGCTCTGCGGCGGCGGATTCGAGGACTCGGGTTTCTTCACGAACGGGATAATCAGCAGGGTTGCTAGTGCGCCGCTGACAAGACCGCCAAAGTGTCCCGCGAGGGAAATATGCGGGTGGAAGAGGCTCTGCACCACATCAATGCCGATGAGTAGCATAAAGAGGCGTGCTGTGTCCTTTTGCCTCCTGAGAAGCAGAATCACGAAGAAGGCACCATAGAGGCCATACACACCGCCTGAGGCACCCACGGTGCGACTGTAGTAGTCGAAGATATACACGCTGAAGCCAGCGCCCAGGGTAGCAGCCATATATACGAAGAGGAACTTCCAACGCCCCATCATTCGTTCGAGAGATACACCGAAGATGAAGAGGTAAATCATGTTCCACACCAGGTGCATCGGGTCATTCTGCGAGTGCAAAAAACCGTGCGTGATCAAGCGGTAGTACTCACCGCGGTGAACACTGGGACCCGACATCGCGCCGAGGTTGTACACCCAACGGAATGGAATGATCTGTTGCAGACCGTACACCACGACGTTAATCAGAATGAGCGTGTACGTAATATGCCAGTGCCGGGCGATGAAGGAACGCGTCGGGCTCGAGGCGAATCCATTTAGGTCACGGTAGCAGTCGGGGCATACTACACCCGCGCCCTGCGCCGTCTGGCATTCGCCGCAGACGGTGCGGTTGCAGCGCCCACACTGGGCGTAGCTAACGCGGTCGGGGTGGTTGACGCAGACCGTGGGGCTCTGCCCGTAATTCATGTAGTTGGGAAAGTTCTCCACTGCCTCTCCAAAGATTTTCGTGCCGGATTTTCCGAAGATTTTTCACGTATTTTCAGGCTTAGTACCTGCCGTTTTGCCATTGCTGCGGGCTCTGCTGCTGAGGAGGCTCGGGCTTATCCACAAGCGGGACAAACAGCAGTGTCAACAGCACACCACCGACAAAACCACCCGCATGGCATGCGTGGGAGATATTCGAGGGGGTCAGAATGCTATAGATGATGTTCGGGGCAGTAATCATGACGAACACTCGTGCGGTGTCCTTCTGCTTCCTGATGATTAGCAGGGTCAAGAAAGAGCCCATGAGGCCGAATAGACCACCGGAGGCACCCACCACGCTGGTGTCAGACGCCAGCACGTACACGCCGAGGGCGCCGAAGACGATAGAGCCCAGGTACACGAGGAGGAACTTCCAGCGCCCCATCATGCGTTCGAGGGACACACCGTAGATGAAGAGGTTAATCATGTTCCACACCAGGTGCATCGGGTCGTTCTGCATATGCAGAAAACCGTAGCTGATGATGCGGTAGTACTCGCCATGCTGGACGTAGGGCCACCAGATGTTGCCATGCCTAACCACCCATTCATTGGGAATGATCTGCTGCAGACCGTACATCGCGACGTTAATCAGAATGAGCGTGTACGTAATGTGCCAGTGGCGCGCCAGGAATGAGCCCTGTGCTTTCGAACCTTGCGCCTTCGAGCTGCCGCCCGTGAGGTCGCGGTAGCAGTCGGGGCAGACCATGCCCACATCCAGCGCTACCTGGCATTCGCCGCAGACGGTGCGGTTGCAGCGCTTGCACTGGGCGTAGCTAACGCGGTTGGGGTGGTTGACGCAGACGGTGGGAGTCTGCCCGTAGCCTGCGTAGTTGGGAAAGTTCTCCACTGAACCTCCAGGGGTTGTGTACAGGATTATCCGAAGGTGGTGTGCGGGGGATGGCGCGCGTGGGCATATAAGCGCAGGGACCCACCGGAAGAATCCTGGCGGGCCCCTGAACTATACGTGTTTTCTCAACACCTTCAGCAGAATGCTCGTATGAGCCTTCCGATGGGGTTTATTAGAGCTTTTCGATGTCGATCGAGGAGATGACAACGTCCTTGACCGGGCGGTCCTGGAAGCCGGTCTCAACGCTCTCAATAGCGTCAACAACCTTCTTGGATGCCTCGTCGGTAACCTCACCGAAGATGGTGTGGCGACCGTTCAGCCAGGGGGTCTCAACGGTGGTGATGAAGAACTGAGAACCGTTGGTGCCGGGGCCTGCGTTAGCCATTGCCAGCAGGTAGGGCTTGGAGAAGGAGAGCTCGGGGTGAATCTCGTCCTTGAACTGGTAGCCGGGGCCGCCAACGCCCATGCCCAGGGGGTCGCCACCCTGAATCATGAAGTCCTTGATGATGCGGTGGAACACGACGTCCTTGTACAGGGGGGTGTTCATGATTTCACCGGTGCGGGGGTGCTTCCACTGACGGGAGCCGTCAGCGAGGCCGATGAAGTTCTCAACAGTCAGCGGTGCGTGGTTGCCGAAGAGCTCGACGACGATGTCACCGTAGTTGGTGTGGATAGTTGCCTTAGCAGTTGCATTAGTCATGGCTCTATTGTGGCACGGGGCGGCGCTCATTCGCCATCTAACATGTTTTTTCGCCCCGGGCGCACCGTTGGGCGGGCTTTTTGGGCGGGAATTGAATATCCTGAGAGGTGAACACTACGCGCGCTGCGGCGTTTTCTGGCCGCTGGCGCATTTCAACCGATGGAGGTCACCCCATGTTCTGCTGCAAGAAGCGCAAGGCACGCAAGGCTGCTAAGGCTCAGGCTGTTGTCTCTTCCCTGGCTGCTGTTGAGTCCGCGCTGGAAGGCAAGACCGCTGAGATGTTCGCTGAGAAGCTGACCGGCAACAAGAAGGCTCTGAAGAAGGCTCGTAAGGCTACCGCGAAGACCGTTCGCGCCGCTGAGAAGGAACTGGCTCGTATTGAGCGTAACGGCGGCAAGCGCCCCCGTAAGGGCCTGGCATTCCTGGGCCTGCTGGTTGCTCTGGGTGTTGCAGGCGCAGCAGCTTACAACGCAGCTCGTCCCGTGGAGGATCCCTGGAAGAACGCATAAGCGTGTTTCCCCGTATCTTTTTCTCTAAGGCTTTCTGAGGCGCCGCTGGCGGCGTGAGGGAGCGCTTTATGAAAGATAGCCGCCCGCTAGAGTGTAATGCTCTGGCGGGCGGCTATTGTTTTGGGTGCTTTTCTCGTTTGTTGGAGGGGGAGTTGCGGCTGTAGTGCTGAATCTCCCTGATATACCCCAGACACCTGATATACCCAGACATATTCCCGGATATACAAAGAACCCCATGTCTTTCGACATGGGGTTCTCGGTTCAAAAATAAACCGGCGATGACCTACTCTCCCACACCCACAAAAGTGCAGTACCATCGGCGCGAAGAGTCTTAGCTTCTGGGTTCGGAATGGAACCAGGCGTTTCCCTCTTGCTATAATCACCGGAAAGTGGAGGCGAGGGGACTCGAACCCCTAACCCTCTGCTTGCAAAGCAGATGCGCTACCAATTGCGCCACGCCCCCGCGGTGCTCTACTAGTCTATAACACCTTTTGTAGCTTTACCAAATCCTCGGGCACATTTTTTTAGTTAGACCCATCACACCCCGAGAGGGTTAGGAAATAACCTCGCCCGGCACCGTCGCCTCACGCTTCGTCAGAGCCTGCAGCGGACCGCTCACTTCCTGCAGATACTTACGAACCGCGGTGCGTTGCGCCTCCTTCGCGGACTCTTCCTTCGATTCCGGCGCCTTGAATCCCAGCTTGAACGCGTCCCACTGGCTCGCCGAGGGGTACTTTTCACGGGCGTTCCACACCAGCGAGAACGACGCCAGGGTATTTAGTTCCTTTCTCGTGGCGGCCTTCGACAGCACATCAGCAACCGTTGCCACGCGCGAAGACTCCGCAACACTCACCGAGATTTTCGACTGCGCGCCCGAGGGCAGGGTCAGCGCCTTATCCGGAGCCAACTGAATATTCAGGTGAATCTGCTGCACCTGCTCGTTCTTCAGATCCAGCTCAGCCAGCGCACGGAAGCGCTTCATCAGGGACTCATAGTTCTCATCAATCACAACGGCGTTCAGGCGCAGCTCATCCGCCAGCAGACTCACCTGAGCGTAGCTCGCATTAGTACCCAGTGCCGCATTGGCAGTCAGCACCTTCAGCCACTGCTCTTCCTTCAGAGTTGCCGAATCATTGACGCGCAGCGGGCTCACCGGCGCATCCGTGGCGGTGTTGGCAACGTTCTGCGGGTCATTCGCCGAGTCCACGCCACCGTAGGTGACGCTCAGCCGGTGCAAAGAACCGTAGACAGACAGGTTCGTCAGAGCCGTAGCTGCCGCCGTCAAATCGGCTTGTGCCGCCTCCGTGAGGGAGAAAGAACCCACCAGACGCAGATCCTGCTCAGTACGCCCCTGACCCACATAGATGCGCCCCAGCGACTCAATCTTCAGGTAGCGGGTATCAATATTCTCGCGAACCAGACGCTCACGACGCGCCAGCAGCTTCTCGTTTGAAACCACCACCGCAGCGTCCTCACCCAGAACACCGGTGGCGGCAATCTGCGGCATCGCGGCAAGCACCCCGGCGGCAGCAATCACGCCACCGGTCAGAAGCAGGGAACGGCGAGGAACCACGAGGCGGCGCGCCTGCTCGGCAATAGCCTCTTTAGCGACATCTACGCGGGTTGAAGAGCTCTTAGCGGAGGATTCCTCAGTGGCGACGGATGCCGCCTCAGAAACGCCCTGAGAGGGTTCTTGAGTGGACGTAAGGTGAGAGTTCTCGGGTTCAGGAGTAGGTGAAGAAGACACAGAATCTCCATGATGTAGGGCGAGCACAAAGCTCGCCATTAGTTTGAGGGAGTGAGTCTCTCTAGGATACCGCCCGCACCTATGGGTGAGCTGACAACCCGCGGCACATCCATCGGAGGGCATAAAGAAAACCTATGGGGTGGACTTCAGCCCACCCCATAGGTCACAAGCTTCATGAGAGTTCTTAACTCTCACAGCAAGTATTTAGTCGTCCTGCGCAGCAGTAGCGTTCGGAGCCGGAATATTAGCCGACTCAGCAGCCAACTCGGCGATACGAATCTCGCCGGTCGTCGGATCGTCGTAGGTCACGTACTCGGTACCGCCAGTCGTAGGCTCAGCGTCCTCGTTCACGTGGTTCTCCGCAATCAGGAAGCCGTGCGCACCCAGAATCTTAGCGACGCGGTCAATATCCTGCGGGGTCGGGGTATGATCCACCACTCGACGAATGTACTCGTTAATGCGCTGGTCGCTCACGTACGCCTCACCACGGGCAGCACGAGACTGCATGAGCTGGCGAACAACTTCCTGCAGCTGCTCATCGGTCAGACGCATCTTCAAAATAGCCATCACTGCCGCGCGGTCCTGCACCGGAACATCCTTGGGATACCCGACGCTCAGCCAGTCGATTACTCGAGAGATTATGCTCTTATCAGGCATCGAGCCCCTCCTTCGAAGCAGTCATCATATGCAATTTAGTGTTCACGGATTAGTGGCCTCCACCGGTTACGCCGAAGATATTCCAGCCGAAAGTGTGGTCGATAAAGTCCTTAGCGACCCAGAGAATACCGATGATTACGATTGCTACGATAATAGCAAAAATGCAAGACGCGGCAATCTTCGCCACCGTTCCCGGAGGCTCAATTTCAACGAGCTTACCGTCCGCAGTGTACTCGGTACGGCCAGCCAGCAGACGCAGACCCAGAGCATACAGCGCCGGAAGGCCCGCACCAAAGAACAGACCGGCAATCAGCACCGGAATAACCTTGTTCACAATGTCCATCAGATATTCCACGGCTACGAACCTGCCTTCTCAGTAGCAAGAGTCTGCTCTGCGGATGCGTCAGCGCTGGTGACTGCAGCGCCTTCCTCTTCATCCCAGTCGCCAGTCACGTTCGAAGCGTCAATGTTGTCCTTCTGGGAATGACGCCACATCAGGAAGCAGAAGATAATCAGCAGCGCGAACACGGTCAGCTCGCCAACGAACTGGGTGCCGGTCAGAGCGTTCAGGCCGTGACCAATCAGCCAGGTCAGAGCACCCACAATTGCGGCAGCCGGCAGAGTAATCAGCCAAGCAACCACCATGCGGCCAGCAACAGACCAGCGAACCTCAGCACCCTTACGGCCCAGGCCACTACCCAGAATCGAACCGGATGCCACGTGAGTGGTGGACAGTGCCATACCGAAGTGGGAGGAGGTCAGAATAATCGCGGCGGATGCACCATCAGCAGCAACACCCTGCGGGGTGTCTACCTCAACGATACCCTTACCGAGGGTGCGGATAATGCGCCAGCCACCCAGGTAAGTACCCAGAGCAATCGCGAGCGCACAGCTAGCCTTCACCCAGAAGGGGATTGCGTCATCGTTGCTCAGAGTGCCCGAGGCAACCAGAGCCAGGAAGATCACGCCCATGGTCTTCTGCGCATCGTTAGTACCGTGCGCCAGAGACATCAGGGATGCGGTCGCAACCTGTCCTTTACGGAAGCCGCCGTGCTTACGGTCGTCAGCCACCGGGGCAGCAATACGGTATACCAGCCAGGTGCCGGTTGCCGCCACAATAGCCGCAATGACGGGGGAGAGGACCGCGGGAACAATAATCTTGGACAGAACGCCCATCCACTGCACGCCGTCAAAGCCGATCGCGACAATAGCCGAACCAATCAGGCCACCAAACAGAGCGTGCGACGAGGAGGAGGGAAGACCCAGAAGCCAGGTCAAAACGTTCCAAAGAATGCCGCCCACCAGACCGGTAAAGACAATAAGCATCAGCGCCGGGCCGTCCGTTGTTACATCGATACGATCCAGGTTCACGATGCCGCTACCGACCGAACGCGCCACCTCAACAGAGAGGAACGCGCCAACGAGGTTCAGGGACGCAGACAACGCCACGGCGGTCTTAGGCTTCAGCGCACCGGTCGCAATGGAGGTTGCCATCGCGTTACCGGTGTCGTGGAAGCCATTCGTAAAGTCGAAGGCGAGCGCGGTAAGCACCACGATCACGAGAATAATGAGTTCTGTAGTCACAAGAAAATTATCTGTCGGTTTTCGTGAAATCTAAAGTATTCCGAATTAACACGAAATAACAGATAAACCCACAGTATTGAGCGGGTTTCCGTGAGGGTTTTGCTGCAGAGACCATATTCTAGGGGCAATAATCCCGATATTCCGCGGCAAAAAGGGTGCACCTATCGGAATGCTTAAGTTGGTTTATGTGGCTTATGCGAGAGTGTGGGGGAGAGGGGCGATTATATCCATCAAGAGGCTAAAGTGTGTTCACCAAGTGTTCACTTTCAGGAACCTCCCAGCTTTCTTTTTGTGACACACCTTTATTATTCAGACCTCATTTGAGCCACCAAACTACCCGTGCAGGATGCCCCTGTGGGTTTTTACAGCACGGGGCTTTCTATAGCGGCGCGCACTCCAGCATCACGAAGAATAAACTCCAGCCACCAATCCGCGGCGCATGCAGCACACTGGCCTTGCGAGGCATTCACACCGATTCCTCCGCATCACATCAGCAGATACAACAACTCAGATACAACAACTACGGCGAATACAACAAAAGACCCCGTATCTTTCGATACGGGGTCTTTCTCAAAAATAAACCGGCGATGACCTACTCTCCCACACCCACAAAAGTGCAGTACCATCGGCGCGAAGAGTCTTAGCTTCTGGGTTCGGAATGGAACCAGGCGTTTCCCTCTTGCTATAATCACCGGAAAGTGGAGGCGAGGGGACTCGAACCCCTAACCCTCTGCTTGCAAAGCAGATGCGCTACCAATTGCGCCACGCCCCCGTCTCAGCGAAAACCACTGTTTAGTTATTTTTCCAAGCCTTCACGACTTCATTGCTCTGGTACTTTTTCAAGACCATCACAGTGACACACGAAAGAACAGCAAGAATCAATAATTTCTTCATTATTGCCTTTCATAGTGTGGAGTGGGCGTACCAAGAATCGAACTTGGGACCTCTTCGTTATCAGCGAAGCGCTCTAACCGTCTGAGCTATACGCCCTCCTTCTGCGGAATTTCTTCCGTAGAACGAGATATAACTATACAGGTGTTTGAGGGTAACACCAAATCGAAAAAGCATGTTCTGCATCACATTTACTGTTGCGAGGTTCCCAAGCATGCAAAACGGGCGGCACCACCTCCATCCAGAGGGGCACCGCCCGCACACAAAGCTCAAAAGCTACAAACTAGGACTCATCACTCAGAGTCAAAGTCACGCCACCAACCAGCTTCGCAGCCAGGTTGTACAGAATCGCGCCAATCATACCCAGCAGAGTAAAGACCACAGTGTTGACCACAGCAAAAATAGTAGTCACCAAAGCAACCTGACCCAGCGAAATCATCTGCGAAATATCCACAGTGGTCGAACCGGTACCCAGCGAGCTAATCAGCTGGTTCACACCGGTAAACGCGCCAGAAGCCTGCAGGAACAGCCACAGAATCACCGAAGCCACCACAGTCACAATACCCAGGGCAATCGACAGCAGGAAGATCAGCTTCGCCACCGACCACGTATCAACCTTCTGAACCACCAGACGCGCACGACGAATCTTCGAACGCGGCGCAGGACGCACCAGCTGACGGCGCGAACCAGTCGGACGCTTAGCATTCACAGGGCGCTTACCGGCAGGACGCTTAGCGGTACCGCCAGGACGGGCCTGGCCCGAACGTGCCTGAGCCGGGCGACGCGCGCCAGCCTTAGCCGCACCCGAAGACTTAGATGCACCAGCCGACGCCGAACGCTGTGCCGACGCAGGAGAGGAGCTCGCGGGAGTGCTGCTCATTAGTTACCTCCAGTAGCGGTGAGATCGGCAGCCGCCGCTTCACCCTCGTTGTCCGAACCGGGCGCCTCAGAAGACTCCGAAGCCTCGGTGTTCTCAGTGGTTTCATCGTCGCTATCATCCAGCTGACGATCCTGGTTGCGTGCAACACCAATAATAGAATCGCCCTTACCGGGCTTTGCAAAGATAACACCCATAGTATCGCGTCCCTTCGCAGGAACCTCATTCACGTTCGAACGAACGACCTTGCCGCTGGCCATAACCACCAGCACCTCGTCCTCTTCGTCCACAATGAGGCCACCCACCAGGGCGCCACGATCCTCAACTAGCTTAGCAACCTTAATGCCGAAACCGTTACGGCCCTGCACGCGGTACTCATCCACGCTCGTACGCTTCGCGTAACCACCCTCAGTGACCACGAAGACGAAGGAGCCCTCAGTAACCACGTTCGCAGAAATCAGCTCGTCGCCGTCACGGAACTTCATACCGGTCACACCCGAGGTCGAACGACCCATCGGGCGCAACGACGCATCATCAGCGTGGAAGCGCAGCGACATACCGTTACGCGACACCAGCAGAATGTCGTCCTTCGCCGAAACGGTGAACGCCGAAACAACCTCATCGCCCTCACGCAGGTTAATCGCAATCAGGCCGGCAGTACGGTTCGTGTCGTAATCGCTCAGGCGGCTCTTCTTCACCATGCCGCCGCGAGTTGCCAGCACCAGGTACTCAGCATCGTCGTAGCTCTTCAGCTCCATGACCTGAGCAATATGCTCACCGCCCTGGAACTCCAGCAGGTTCGCAATATGCTGACCCTTCGCATCGCGGCCGGCTTCCTGCAGCTCGTAACCCTTCGCACGGTACACGCGGCCCAGGTTCGTGAAGAACAGAATCCAGCTGTGCGTAGTGGTCACGAAGAAGTGCTCCACTACGTCATCGCCGCGCAGGGAGGCACCCTTAATGCCCTTACCGCCGCGGTGCTGGCTACGGTACTGATCACTGCGGGTGCGCTTAATGTAGCCGCCGCGAGTAATCGTCACCACGACCTCCTCCTCGGGGATGAGGTCTTCCATGGACATGTCGCCGTTGTAGCCGTACATGATCTGGGTGCGACGCTCATCGCCGTAGCGGTTCACAATCTCGCCCAGCTCCTCAGAGATAATCTCGCGCTGGCGAGTCTCCGACGCAATAATCGCGTTGTACTCAGCGATCATGCGCATCAGCTCATCGTGGCGATCCTGAATCTTCTGACGCTCCAAAGCAGCCAGACGACGCAGCTGCATGTTCAGAATTGCCTGAGCCTGAGCCTCATCAATCTGCAGGAACTCCATCAGGCCGCTACGCGCCTCATCAGCGGTGGGGGAGCGGCGAATCAGGGCAATAACCTCATCCAGAGCATCCAGAGCCTTCAGCAGGCCGCGCAGGATGTGCGCCTCTTCCTCCGCCTGACGCAGACGGTAACGGGTACGACGAACGATAACGTCCATCTGGTGATCCACCCAGTGACGCACAAACGCATCCAGGGACAGGGTGCGCGGCACACCATCAACAATGGCGAGCATGTTCGCGGAGAAGTTCTCCTGCAGCTGGGTGTGCTTGTACAGGTTGTTCAGCACAACCTTCGGGGACGCATCACGCTTGAGCACAATCACCAGGCGCTGACCGGTACGACCCGAGGTCTCATCGCGCAGATCGGCGATACCAGTGACCTTACCGTCCTTGATGAGCTCAGCAATCTTAATCGCCAGGTTATCCGGGTTTGCCTGGTAGGGCAGCTCGGTAACCACCAGGCAGGTACGACCGTGGATTTCCTCCACATTGACCACCGCGCGCATGGTGATAGAGCCGCGGCCGGTACGGTACGCATCCTCGATGCCCTTGGTGCCCAGAATCTGTGCACCGGTCGGGAAGTCCGGGCCCTTAATGCGCGCCATCAGAGCGTTCAGCAGCTCCTCATTGGTCGCGTGCGGGTTCTTCAGGAACCACTCCACACCCTCAGCAACCTCACGCAGGTTGTGCGGCGGGATATTGGTCGCCATACCCACAGCAATACCGGAAGAACCGTTGACCAGCAGGTTCGGGATGCGCGCGGGCAGAACGGTCGGCTCCAGCGACTTACCGTCGTAGTTCGGCTGGAAATCAACGGTGTCCTCGTTGATGTCACGCACCATCTCCAGAGCAATGGGAGCCATCTTGGTCTCGGTGTATCGAGGCGCCGCGGCACCGTCGTTACCGGGGGAGCCGAAGTTACCCTGACCCAGAGCCAGCGGGTAACGCATAATCCAGCTCTGAATCAGACGCACCAGAGTGTCGTAGATAGCGATATCGCCGTGGGGGTGGAACTGACCCATCACGTCGCCAACCACGCGGGCGCACTTATTGAAGGCGCGGTCCGGGCGGTAGCCGCCGTCGTACATCGCGTAGATCACGCGGCGGTGCACGGGCTTGAGACCGTCACGCACATCCGGCAGGGCGCGGCCAATAATAACGGCCATTGCGTAGTCCAGGTAGGAGCGCTGCATTTCGGTCTGCAGGTCCACCTGTTCAATGTGACCGTGGTGGTCTACGCTTTCAACACCACCGTTGCTGACAACGTCAGCTTTGGTAGTCTCATTCTGGTGTTCTTCGCTCATAACTTTCTCATTACTTCATATCTCGATTGACATATGCCTCAGTCTGCATATTGCCTATGAGGCATATGCCGCTTCGGGCTAGATATCGAGGAATCGAATGTCCTTTGCGTTCTGCTGGATAAACTCACGACGAGCCTCAACGTCCTCACCCATCAGAACAGAGAAGATCTGGTCAGCAGCAGCTGCATCCTCCATCTTCACCTGAAGCAGGGTACGACGAGCCGGGTCCATGGTGGTGTCCCACAGCTCGGTGTAGTCCATCTCGCCCAGACCCTTGTAACGCTGAATGCCGTTCTCCTTGGGCAGGCGCAGGTTCTTCGCTGCACCACGAGCCAGAGCCTCATCACGCTCAGCGTCCGAGTACACGTAGTCGTGCGGAGCGTTCGACCACTTAATGCGGTACAGCGGCGGCTGAGCTAGGTACACGTAGCCAGCCTCAATCAGCGGACGCATGAAGCGGAAGAGCAGGGTCAGCAGCAGGGTCGTAATGTGCTGGCCGTCGACGTCCGCATCCGCCATCAGAACAATCTTGTGGTAGCGTGCCTTCTCAATATCGAAGTCGTCGCCGATGCCGGTACCGAAAGCGGTAATCATTGCCTGAATTTCAGCATTGGACAGGGCACGGTCTAGGCGAGCACGCTCAACGTTCAGGATTTTACCGCGCAGCGGCAGAATAGCCTGAGTGTTCGGGTCACGGCCCTGCACTGCCGAACCACCCGCAGAGTCACCCTCCACCAGGTAAATCTCAGAGATCGACGGGTCCTTCGAGGAGCAGTCCTTGAGCTTACCGGGCATGGAGCTGGTCTCCAGCAGGCCCTTGCGGCGGGTGGTCTCGCGAGCCTTACGAGCTGCAATACGCGCCTGAGCGGCAGTGATCGCGCGGCGAACAATGTCCTTCGCCACCGCGGGGTTACGACCGAACCAGTCGCTGAGGTGATCGTTCACCTCACGCTGAGTGAAGGACTTTGCCTCCGAGTTACCCAGCTTGGTCTTGGTCTGGCCCTCGAACTGCGGCTCAGAAATCTTAATCGAGATGACCGCGGTCAGGCCCTCACGCACGTCTTCACCGGTGAGGTTATCGTCCTTATCGCGCAGCAGCTTGTTCTCACGCGCGTAACGGTTCACCAGAGAGGTCAGAGCGGCGCGGAAACCCTCTTCGTGGGTACCACCCTCGTGGGTGTTAATCGTGTTCGCGTACGAGTAGACGGACTCCTTGTACGCGCCGGTCCACTGCATCGCCACTTCCAGGCTCATGTTGCGGTCGGTGTCTTCGGACTCAAAGGAGACGATCTCCTCGTTCACGATGGTCTTCGCGCCAGCGTTGAGGAAGTGCACGTAGTCGAACAGGCCGTTGTCGTAACGGTAGGTGACGGTCGTGTAGCCGTCGGCGTTCGCACGCACGCGGTTGAGGACGTTTTCCTTCTCCTCTTCAGCAACCTCGTCACCGGTGAACTTCTCGCGCTCATCGGTCAGAGTGATGGTCAGGCCCTTGTTCAGGAACGCCATCTGCTGGAAGCGAGCGCGCAGAGTCTCAAAGTCGAACTCGACGGTCTCAAAAATCTCCGGGTCCGGGTAGAACGTCTGAATCGTGCCGGTCTTATCGGAGGGCTCGCCGCGACGCAGAGGGCCGTCCGGCACGCCACCGTTCGAGAAGGAAATATGCCATGCGTAGCCCTGGCGGTGCACCTCGGTAATCACGCGGGTAGACAGCGCGTTCACCACGGAGATACCCACGCCGTGCAGACCACCGGAGACCGAGTAGCCGCCACCGCCGAACTTACCACCAGCGTGCAGCACGGTCATAACAACCTCAACGGTGGACTTGTGCTCGGTGGGGTGCTCATCCACGGGAATGCCGCGGCCGTCGTCCTCTACGCGAACAGCGCCGTCAGCCTGAATGGTCACGTCAATTTTGGAGGCGTAACCGGCGAGCGCTTCGTCGACCGAGTTATCTACGACCTCGTAGACCAGGTGGTGCAGACCGCGTTCAGTGGTCGAGCCAATGTACATGCCGGGGCGCTTGCGAACCGCTTCCAGACCTTCCAGCACGGTAATATCGGATGCACCGTATTCATGCTGCTGTTCAGATGCATTCTGTTCAGATGCCACGAGGCAGAACTCCTTGAGTAGATGATGCAACCGGCGAAGAAGAACTGCGGGCAGCTCAGAGGGGAGCCTAGAACACCTCACGAAGGGCACCAGAAAGTGCCTGCACAACCCGCGTTGCCGGTGGTGCCCATAGGTGGGCACACTTTACGCATTGTCTCTTTTATTTTACCGAGCAAGAGAGCATAAAACCATCTACATACGTCACATATTGAGCTTTTTTGGGTACTACCACCCGCTCAAAAGCCCGCAAAGGCGGTTTAGAGTGCTTCAACCCCCTCTCGAGGTGGGGGGTACGGTTCACCACTTCGTGGGGGTTGCCGGCGATTCTAAAGCTTTCGTACCGTGCAGAAAATCATGAAGTGCAGAAAAGGGGCACGTTTTATGCAACGTACCCCAATGTCTAGTTTTTCCCGCCGCGGCAATGCGATGCAGTGACGCGATGCGCTCACCGGGATGCGCCTACCCGTAGGTATCGCGAACTCCGCGCATGCCGGTGGCACGGCGATAGCCTCGCTGGCTCCAGCGACCGTTATTCGGACCCAACACGCGGACCTGAGCTACGACACCCTCGCCCAGTTCCCGGCGAAAAAGCTCGATGAGGTGACCGTGCATCAGGCGCAGCTGCGTGGTCCAGGCGGTAGAGTCACACTGAACTTCAACAATGGAGTTTTCAAAGCTGATCGGACGGGTGTGTGCGGCAATTTCCGGACCGACCAGCTCAGCCCAGCGAGCCAGCACGCTGGAGACAGCCACGGGCTCTTTCCAGCCGCGAGAACGAATGAGGGCACTGACGATGCCACCGAGGGGTTTAGGGTCGCGAGAGCTCTCCCCGGGGCCGCTATAGCCGCCCATAACGCGGGGATCCCAGCCCTGCGCTCGCCGCGATTTCTTCTTCGAGGCGGTACCGGACATGACCGCACCGAAATCGCGCATGATTTTATTTACCGAGAAGGCGTTCAGGGGCGCCTCGCCGCGTTCTTGAGCCGCCACGCGCATACGGGTCAGTAGGGCGGAGGGAGCGTCCACCTCGTCGCGGTAGAACTCGCCCACGCTATCAACCTCGCGCGGGTTTTGCGGTTCCGCAAACTCGTCGAATGTTTCACGTGAAACATGGTTTTGAGGGCGGGCGGGGTTACTCATCGCCGCCACCCTCCGCGAGCGCCGATGCAGTCGACCCCTCGCTATCCGCAGTAGCAACGGCAGGCTGTGCATACTCGGCATGACCCGCCGTCACCGACACCAGGCGGTAGTCACCCAGCTCCTCCGGAATATCGCTCAGCACCGCGCAGGTAATGAGCACCTGCTCCGCATCGGCAACCATCGCGCCCAGGCGGTGGCGGCGCGCAGAATCCAGCTCCGCAAACACATCATCAAGAATCAGAATCGGCGAAGAACCCGCCGAGGAATCATCCTCAACATGTACAAACCAGGACGCCAGCTTCAGCGCCAGAGCAAAAGACCAGCTCTCGCCGTGCGACGCGAAATGCTTCACCGGCATGCCGCCCAGCAGCAGGGTAATATCCTCACGATGCGGACCCACCAGAGTCACGCCGCGCTCAATCTCATCGCGTCGACGCTCCGCAAAACCGCGCATCAAAGCCTCTTTGAGGTCCTCAATGCGCATCAGTGCCGCGTGCTCGATTGAGCGCTCGCCCATGCTCGAAAAAACAGTCGACTCATAGTTGAAACCGACTTCCTTCGAGCCGTCCGTCAGCCCCGCGTAGGCGCGACGAAGCTGCGGCAAAAAGCGCTGTAGCAGGCGAAAACGCGCGGAAAGAAGCTGAGCACCCAGGGTCGATAGCTGCTCATCCCACACCGACAGAGTACTCAAAGCGTTCTCGTCCCGAGCCTTACGCTGCATGGATTTCAGCAGCGAATTGCGCTGACGCAAAATCCGCTCATACTCGCTACGGTACCCGGCAACCACCGGACGCAAAGAGGTCCCCAGCTCATCCACAAAACGGCGACGACCCGCCGGATCGCCCTTCACCAACTGCAAATCCTCCGGGGAGAACAGCACCGTGCGGGCAATACCCAGCGCCTCCTTGGCGCGCACCGGCGCGGCACGATTAATGCGCACGCGGTTACTCTGCCCCGGAGCAATCTCAAACTCGGTCACCGTCTGCTGCGAGCCGCGCACCGTACGGGTGCGAATATAGGCGCGCGAAGCACCCATCCGCACCAGCGGCCCGTCATGGCTCACACGGTGCGAGGATAGAGACGCCGCATAGTCAATCGCCTCAACAATATTGGTTTTGCCCACACCATTAGAGCCCAGAAACACCGTGACCCCCGCCGAAAGAGGCAGGCTCAGCAGAGCGTAGGTGCGGTAATCCAACAACGAAATATGGTCGATATACACCGGTGCAGCTCCTTTCGTGCGGTTCGGTTGGGGATGGGTGCGGGCGGGTAGAAAGCACAGCCCCGCGGGCTTCCTTGGGCAGAACCTTGGGAGGCGCGCGGGGCGGCTAGCTACTAGTTCGAGGGCAGGCGAACCGGCATCAGCAGGTAACGGTAGTTACGGTCGTCCTCAGCCAGCGGCTCGTCCTGACCGGAAATCACGGCGGGCTTCGGCGCATCGGTGAAGGAGAAACGTACGAACTCGGTACCGAACACTTTCAGACCATCCGAGAGGTATGCAGGGTTGTACGCAACGGTGATGTCTTCACCGGACAGGTGCGCCTGCAGGGTCTCGGAAGCCTGAGCCTCATCACCGCGGCCGGCGTCAATAGCGACCGAGCCCTGGGTGAACTTCAGACGCAGGGGAGTGTTACGTTCCGCCACGAGGGAGATACGGCGAGCAGCCTCAGCCAGATCGGAGGTGCGAACCACCGCGTGAATCGGGGTCTGCTCGGGGAACAGTGCACGAATGTTGGGGTAGTCGCCGTCCATCAGAACGCTGGTGGTACGGCGGGTACCTGCAGCGAAGCCGATCAGCTCGCCGGCGGCGGGCAGAGCGATGGACAGTTCACCGGAACCGGAGAGGGTGCTACCCACCTCGGAGACGGTCTTAGCCTTCAGCAGCACAGCCGCCTGAACGTCGGGGTTGACCGGGTTCCACTTGATTTCGCGCATCGCCAGGCGGTAGCGATCGGTGGCGAGTAGGGTCATGGTGTCGCCGTTGATTTCGACGCGGATACCGGTCAGCAGCGGCAGGGTCTCATCCTTGGACACCGCAATCTGAACCTGCTTGACGGCTTCAGCGAATTCGGCGCCGTCCACGGTACCGGAAATTTCGGGAAGCTCAGGAAGCTCGGGGTAGTCTACGACCGGCATGCCAGCGAGCTGGAAGTTAGCGGAACGGCAGTGAATACGGATCACGGACTCGTCTGCGGTGAACTCGACAGGTGCGTTCGGCAGGGAGCGGCAAATTTCAGCCAGGATCTTGCCGGGAACCAGGCAAACGCCTTCTGCTTCAACGTCAGCTGCGATGACCTGGCGGGCGCTGGTCTCGTGATCGAAGCTTGCGATGCTGACCTCACCTGCGGAGGCGGTAATCAGCAGACCGTTGAGTACGGGGGAGGTGGGACGCAGCGGAAGTGAGCGTGCCGTCCAGCCGACTGCTTCGGCAAGGACATCGCGTTCAACGGTGAATTTCATCGAGAAGGCGCCTTTCACGGAATTGGAGAGTTAGGTTGTGGGCGCACGTAAAGCTTTGGGCGATAGAGCCGGAGATATCGCGTGCTCTGGTGCGCAGTGAATCTTCCGCGCGCGCGTCTATCCATCCTACCGGATTTTGTAATTACACAGAGACTCGAAGGTCAGTTCTGCAGCGAAAAAACGGGTGTAATGAGGTGCGTGGAGCCTCCGTATTTTTGTAATTACAAAGATAGTCGGAAGACGTAGCGAATCTACCCGAAAATAGGTTCGAACTAGGCAATGGTTCAGTGTTGGTTTCTTTTCTAAACCCAACCCAAGAGAGAGCATGCAGCAACGACCCAAATCCGCGAAAATCTACGCTTTCAGCAGGGGTATACAGAAAAACCTGAACTAGACCGGACGGTCGAGCAGAATTATTTGTTATGGGGAGGATTTTTTCTTTAAGTACAGTAGTATTGTTAACGCTTGTGGAAACGGTGGAAAACCCCTTCCTTGCCTGCAATGACGCGGAAGTAGCCTGTGGACATTAAGTGGAAGAATCCACTCAGTGCTGAGGATGCATTGTGTATGGATATTTATACATTTCCCTGATTCCACACCTTTTGAATATTCATGCACTTAACGTCCACACGAACACATGAGTTAAAGCACAGCTTATCCACACCCTGAAAATCCAGCTTTTCTCACCGCTAAAAATAGCGGAATTCACCAAGATACCCCGCCTCACAGCGAGTAAAATACCTAGTCAAGGTGAAAAATCTGCTGTAAAGCGGGGAATCTAGAGGCTCTAGCCGGCGGCGCGCTGCTCCTGGCGGATCAAATTCGTCAGCTCAGTGACCTGATTGAAAATCGTCTGACGCTCCGCCATCTGCGCGCTCACCTTACGCACCGCATGCATCACGGTCGTATGGTCGCGGCCGCCCAGATCGTTGCCAATACGCGGCAAAGACATCTCCGTCAGCTCACGCAACAGATACATCGCCACCTGGCGCGCATTCGTGAGCGTGCGGGTGCGAGACTTCGACTGCATATCCTCAATGGACACATCAAAATACTTCGCCACGGTCGCCAAAACCAGCGCCGATGTAATCTCCGCACCACCGGTATCAGAGAGCAAATCCTTCAGATAGGTCTCCGCCTCAGCCAGGGTAATGGGCTCCGGCGGCTTCTTCATTGAGGCGGCAGCGCTCGCACGAATCAGAGCACCCTCCAACTCGCGAATATTGGCCGTGACATGGGAAGCAATGTACTCCATGACGTCATCACGCACCGGCAAAATCTCGTTCTGAGCTTTCTTCCGCAGAATCGCGATACGGGTCTCCAGCTCCGGAGGCTGCACATCCACGTTCAGGCCCGAACCGAAACGCGAACGCATACGCTCAGCGAAACCGGTCAGCTGCTTCGGCGGCAAATCAGAGGTAATCACGATCTGCTTCTGGTGGTTATACAGGGCGTTGAAGGTATGGAAGAACTCCTCCATCGTCGCCTCTTTACCCGCCAAGAACTGGATATCGTCAATCAGCAGAACGTCGACATTGCGGTAAATCTGCTTGAACGACGAGCCCTCATCATCACGAATCGAGTTGATGAAATCGTTCGTGAATTCCTCAGAATTCACGTAGCGCACGCGTAGGTTCGGGTACAGGTACTTGGTGTAGTGACCAATCGCGTGCAGCAGGTGAGTCTTGCCCAGGCCCGAACCGCCGTAGATGAAGAGCGGGTTGTAGACGATGCCGGGCTGCTCCGCCACCGCGAAAGCGCTCGCGTGCGCAAAGCGGTTGGACTGGCCAATCACGAAGGTATCGAAGGTGTAGTTCGGGTTCAGTCGGGCAGAGCTATCCCAGGTCGGCGCGTTTTCCGGGTCTTCATGCGGATGCACCTGCTGAGACTCCGGTACCGCCGGGGCCTCCGGAACGAAAGTGGGCAGGGGCGCCGGATATTCGCGAGGGGCCGGCGCACCCGCGACAGGAGCTGCCGGAGTCGTCACCGGAGCCGACTGCTGAGCGGCGGGAAAGCCGGCACGCTCCGCCTCCAAAGCCTGCAGGGAGGGGCGGGTGACCTGCTCATCGGCAGGAACCTCGTAGTGATCGGGGCCCGGATGCGGTTCCGTGTAATACTCAAAAGCACGCGAGCCGGTGGGTACCTCGGGATGCGCGGGAACAGTCGGAGCGACTGCAGGAGCCTGTTCGGCAGGTACCTCACGCTCACCCTGGAAAACGTCCTGACTTGCAGTTTCAACCGGAACCATGGACTCGTTCACGTCGAAAAGAGCAGTGGTCGACGGACCGAAAGCCTCATGCAGAGCCGCACGGAACGAAGCACTAATCTGCTCCTCAAAGACCGCACGGGTGAGCTTATTCGGCACCTCAATGATGAGGCGAGAAGAACCCATCAGTCCCTGAGGCTGCGCAAGATTCACGAAACCGCGCTGACGTGCCGTCACCGCCGGATCGGCGGCAAGAATGGAGAGCAGATGCGCCCAGCGCGCCTGAAGGGAATCGGTCATGGAATTCTTTACTTTCACTCGATGTGAAGCGGTGGCGCAGTAAAGAAATAATGCCGGAAACCACCGCGAGGTCATTAAGATTCTACCCGCTTAATGCACAGGTGGAGAAAGTTATCCACAAGAGTTTTCCACACGGTGGAAAACTTGTAATTACAGAAGTGGATAAGCGGTGGATTTAAGTGCATAGCAGGGGTTCTTCCTTGATATTCTGCGGAACATCTCAGAAACACTAGGCTGTGGATAACTCTCCGGTGGGTGGGGGTAAGAGGCTGTTGTGCACCGCGGTGGATATCGTGCCGCTGTAAATATCCCCAGGTTTATAGCCTCTGCATAAGGGGCTTCTCCACAGCCCATAAATGCACCGCAATCACCACCTCCACGGCGCAAACGAGCCCGGAATCACGCGGAAAAACGCCCCAAGAACTTGATTTACGCCCTCCACTCTTCTAAAGTTGTGCTGTTGTGTGTGCACCGCCTACTGCGAATAGTCGCGGTACCTCCGTGCACCAAGAAGCGTACGGTTCCGATACCCCGTGAGGGCACGAACCGCAAAAATCAAGGAGACAAAGTATGAGCAAGCGTACTTTCCAGCCGAACAACCGCCGTCGCGCTAAGAAGCACGGCTTCCGTCTGCGTATGCGTACCCGTGCAGGCCGCGCGATTCTGTCGAACCGCCGCGGTAAGGGCCGCGCAAAGCTCTCGGCCTAATCACGGCATATAGTTCGCCCGCCGATGCACACGCATCGGCGGGCGAACTATCATTAAGCGTGAAATACACGCGGAGGTCAGCTCAGTACACGAGCCGAATCTCCCACACTACGTAAAGGGGAACACGTGCTGCCTCAACGGCACCGTATGCGCACCAGCGCAGAATTCTCCCACGCCTTCCGTTCCGGCATCCGTACAGGACGTCGGAACATCGTTGTATCTACGGCGAAAAATCCTGGAAAAACAACCCAGGTAGGTTTCATTGTGTCGAAGGCGGTGGGCAACGCAGTCACACGCAATCTGGTGAAGCGCCGGTTGCGTGAACTTGCCGCGCTCACCTGCGCCGCGCATCCGGAAGGGTACGCCATCGCGGTGCGAGCGCTTCCCGCTTCCGCGAACGCCAGTTGGGATCAGCTGCGCCGCGACTACGAATCGGCACTTGAGACCGCGTTCGCTAAGCTCAACCGACCGCAGAACCGCCCGAACGACGAGGGGACATCGTGAGTCACTCTCGCTGTTCCCACCGTGAAGAACGCTTCCACGCGCATCACAGCGGCACCTACAGCGCCTCGGCTGAGACTCTGGGCCCCGACGAGCTACTGGCGCTAGCGCCTAACGAATTCGTCCGGCCAGAAACTTTCCTGCAGGCACTCTATGTTCTACCGCAGAACCTGCTGATTGCGTGCATGAAGGCCTACCGCAAGGTTGTGTCCCCCCTCTACGGGGACGTGTGCCGCTACTACCCGACCTGCTCAGCCTACGCGCTGGAGGCGCTGACCACCCACGGTGCGATGGGTGGGCTTTCCCTGACGGTGCGCCGTATCCTGCGGTGTGTTCCCTGGGCGACCGGAGGTATCGACCCAGTCCCGGAGGGGAAGCGTACTTTCGCTCCCGGAGCAGAACCAAAAATTATTCTGCTCAACCACCCCCATCTTTACACCCCTCACACCGGTGGTGACGCCCGCCCTGAGTAGGCGGCGCCTCCCACACAATGACTTAGCCGAGTCCTTAAGGAGTATTCCCGCGTGAATATTTTTGATTTGATTCTTTGGCCGTTTAAATGGATCGTCTCCGTGGTCCTGTGGCTGTTCCACACTCTTTTCACCTCGCTGGGTATGGACCCGGCGTCCGGTATGACCTGGGTTCTGTGCATTATCTTCCTGACCCTGGTGATGCGTACCCTGACCATTCCGCTGTTCGTCAAGCAGATTAAGGCTATGCGCGGTATGACCGCGATGCAGGGCGATATGGCGAAGCTGCAGGAGAAGTACAAGGGCAAGAAGGACCAGCTCTCCCGCCAGGCGATGGCTCAGGAGCAGATGGAAATGTACCGTAAGCACGGTACGAACCCCTTCGCGTCCTGCCTGCCGATTTTGGCTCAGATGCCGATCTTCTTCGGTCTGTACCAGGTGCTGATGGGCGTTCCCACTGCGGCGCAGAGCAATGAGAGCGTGCTCATGCTGCCGGCTGATCTGGTGCACCAGTTCAATGACTCACAGATTTTCGGTGCTCAGCTGTTCGCGACCATGCTGCACCCGGGCACTGGTGACACTACCGCGACCGTTGTTCAGGCGGTCATCATGATTGTTCTGATGAGTGCGACCCAGTTCTACATTCAGAAGCAGCTGAGTGTGAAGAACATGTCGGAGGCGGCTCTGAACTCTCCGATGTTCCGTCAGCAGCAGATGATCATGTACATCTTCCCGATCATCTTCGCTGTTTCCGGTATTAACTTCCCGCTGGGTGTTATGTACTACTGGACCGTGTCGAACCTGTGGTCGCTGGGCCAGCAGTGGTGGGTTATCCGTAATAACCCGACCCCCGGTTCTCAGGCGGAGCGTGAGCTGAACGCTCGCCGTGCGGCGAAGGGCCTGCCTCCGATTGGTAAGACCCGTGAGCAGCACGAGAAGGATCTGCAGGAGGCTCGTGAGCGTGCCGCTGCGGGTCAGCGTCAGCAGCCGGTCAGCAAGAAGCGCCAGAAGCAGCAACGCAATAAGCAGAACGGAAAGAAGTAGTTTTCTTCCGTGATTCGGGCCGGGTTCTCGCCAGTGTGGCGCGGGCCCGGCGCCGTGTATGAGATACTTTTTACCCCTAGGACACCCCTCCGAACACCCTGAGGATTATCGTGACTGAAGCTATGGAATATGAGGATGAGCAGCTCGTTGAGGAGCAGCTGGTAGAGGAGCCCCTTGAGGGCGAAGAAGACGATTTTGAGGACATCGACGAGGAAGGCGATATCGCCGCTGACTACCTCGAGGAGCTCCTCGATATTGTCGATATGGACGGCGATATTGATATTGAGGTGCGCAATAACCGCATCTACCTTTCGGTCTTCAACGACGACGATGACAATGAGGAACTGCGCCACCTAGTCGGCCGCCACGGCGAGGTTCTGGAGGCTCTGCAGGAGCTGGTGCGCCTCTCCGTCCTGGCTGGTAACGGCACCCGTTCCCGCCTGATTCTGGACATTGCCGGTTACCGTGCTGAGCGTCGTGAGCAGCTGGAGAAGATTGCCGCTGACGCTATTGAGAAGGTGCGCGCTACCGGTCGTGATGAGCACCTGAAGCCGCTGAGCCCGTACGAGCGCAAGGTTGTGCACGATGTGGTGGCCGCCGCTGGCCTGTACAGCGAATCTGAGGGTGAGGGCCCTCGCCGTCACGTGGTGATTTCTCTTCCCGAGGTAGGAGCCTAGTATGGAGACTTCGATGGTTACTCTCAACGAGAGTGAGCGTGCTGCTGCGGAGGCTGTGTTCGGTGAGCGTCTGCCCCTGGCGGAGCGTTACGTGCAGCACCTGGCGACGACCGGTATTGAGCGCGGTCTGATTGGTCCGCGTGAGGTGCCGCGCCTGTGGGCTCGCCACGTGCTGAACTGTGCCGTGGTGCAGGAGTACATCGCCCCGAACGCTTCGGTGGCTGATGTTGGTTCGGGTGCGGGTCTGCCCGGCCTGTGCCTGGCGATTGCTCGCCCGGACCTGAAGCTGACTCTGATTGAGCCTCTGGAGCGCCGTGTCATCTGGCTGAATGAGGTTGTCGAGGATCTGGGCCTGGAGAACGTGACCGTGCTGCGTTCGCGTGCTGAGCAGGCTGTGGGCACTGTTGAGGCTGATGTGGTGACTGCGCGTGCTGTGTCCGCCCTGGTGGGTCTGCTGGACATTACCCTGCCGATTCTGCGCGGCAACGGCGAGCTTCTGGCTCTGAAGGGTCGTAGCGCCGCTGAGGAGATTACTAAGGCGAAGAAGAAGCTGAACCGCTACGGTGCGCGTGAGACTGAGATTCTCACCGCCGGTGGCAACCTGCTGGAGGAGCCGACGACGGTGGTTCGAGTTCGTCTCTAAAGGCTTTGTCCTGAGTGGGCGGTACCGCAATGAGCTAGTGAATATGCTGGCTTGTGCGGTACCGCCCATTTTTTGTGCGCAGGTTTGATGGGCATGTTGAGTGTGTGTATCCGCAGAGTACATAGAATGACCTCTCGCGTGGAGTATTGACCTGATGCCGGGTACCCTTAAGGAAGGATTGAAACCTTAGACTCTTCTGCATCAAAGCCTGATAATTCAGTGAGGGCGCCGAGTCCTTCAGAGACCAGGCAGGCATCACCAATGTTTCACGTGAAACATTGCAGGCTTCAGCACCTTACGGAGTATGTTTCACGTGAAACATGCCGGGAATAGGTAGCGGCAGGGGAGCGGGGAAGTAGACCCTCCTCGCACGTGAACATTTCGGAACATCACGCCAAGCGAGGCGCCAGAAGAAGCATCACTGTAGACACACCACCCGGAATATGGAAGGCACCCGATGACTCCTCAAGCTCAGAAATCTGTTGCAGATTTGCTCCCTAAGCCTGTGCATACGCGTGTCTTCACCGTGTCGAATCAGAAGGGTGGCGTGGGTAAAACCAGCACCGCCGTGAACCTCGCCGCTGCGCTCGCGGAGGCTGGACTCAACGTTCTGGTCATCGACAACGATCCGCAGGGTAACGCCTCAACCGCACTGGGCATTGAGCACGGCGTGGATGTCCCCAGTGTCTACAATGTCCTGATTGAAGATAAGCCGCTTTCTGAGATTGTTCAGGAATGCCCCGACATGCCCGGCCTATTCTGTGCCCCCGCCAATATCGATCTTGCGGGCGCGGAGATTGAACTGGTCTCCCTGGTTGCTCGCGAGACCCGCCTCAAGAACGCCCTCATGGACTACACCGAGTGGCGCGAGAAGCGGGGCATGGAGCGCCTGGATTACGTTTTCATTGACTGCCCGCCGAGCCTCGGCCTGCTGACTGTCAACGCCTTTGTTGCGGCGGAAGAGATTCTGATTCCGATTCAGTGCGAGTACTATGCACTGGAAGGTCTGAGTCAGCTGCTGAAGAATATTCAGATGATTCAGAAGCACCTGAACTCTAAGTTGCGCATCAGCACGATTCTGCTGACCATGTACGATGCTCGCACCAACCTAGCGTTCCAGGTGGCGGAGGAGGTTCGTGAGCACTTCCCGGAGGAGACTCTGGGTGTGAAGATTCCTCGCTCGGTGCGTATCTCTGAGGCACCCAGTTATCAGCAGACTGTCATCACCTACGACTCGTCGTCGACCGGCGCTCGCGCCTACCGCGAGGCGGCACAGGAACTCTCACGCCGATCTGCATAATCTAAATCTTTTGAATGAGCCCTTTTGAATTGTCTTTCGATGATTCAAAAGGGCTCATTGTGTGCGGTATTTTCTAGGTAAAATCTTCAAAAACATCCTTAGCGCATTAATTTTTAAAAATAATGCGGATTGTGTGCCGCACAATTTCTGCTCCTGCTCTCGAGTGCTTATTTCGTTTACACTAGATGAAGAAGAAAAAATGAGCGGGCTCGTCCGGGAGTCCTAAGGAGTAACGATGGCTGAAAAGCGACGCGGCTTGGGTCGTGGCCTGGGGGCGCTGATCCCTCAGAGTACGAAGAATTCTGGTAATGCTGAGGCGAAGGCATCCGAAAATACTGCTGCAGTAAAGACTGCACCCAAGAAAGTCTCTGCTCCGATTGAAGAGCCGATGACTGACGGCCTCTTCGAAATGGCTCACGAGGCCAAGCCGGAGAAGCACCGTAAGAGCACTAAGACCGAGGCTGTAGAAGCTAAGCCTGCTGACTCTGCACCCGCTCAGGAAAAGCCTGCTCCCGCCGAGAAAGCAGAAGAAAAGGTAGAAACCCCCGCCTCCTCGCAGGATGTTTCACGTGAAACATCGAAGAAGAAGTCCCGCGTGGACATGGGAGCGGCGCTTCGCAACACCACCCTGACCCGTCGCCCGGTGGACTTCTTCTTTGGTGAAGACGTCTCCACTCCGCAGTCCGCTTCCGAGGGGCAGAGCGGCCTGGTTCCGGTTCCCGGTGCCCAGTTCGCCGAGCTGAATGTTCGCGATATTCACCCGAACCGCAAGCAGCCCCGTACCGATTTTGATGAGCAGGACATGGAGGAGCTCATCCACTCGGTGCGTGAGATTGGTGTTCTGCAGCCGATTGTCGTGCGTCCCTCGCGCGAAAACGGTGCCGAAAAGTATGAGCTGGTTATGGGTGAGCGCCGCTGGCGTGCGACCCAGGCGGCTGGTCTGACCACTATCCCCGCGATTGTTCGTGAGACTGAAGACAGCGACCTGCTCCGTGACGCCCTGCTGGAGAACCTGCACCGCAGTCAGCTGAACCCCATTGAAGAGGCGGCGGCATACCAGCAGCTCATGGAGGAGTTTGATACCACTCAGGAGCAGCTGGCTAAGCGTATTGGTCGTTCTCGTCCCCAGATTTCGAATACGATTCGTCTGCTGAAGTTGCCGGCTCTGGTGCAGCGTCGCGTTGCGGCGGGTATTCTCTCCGCCGGTCACGCGCGTGCTCTGCTGGCTCTGACCGATCAGGCGCAGATTGAGACTCTCGCACAGAAGATTGTGAATGAGGGCCTGTCGGTTCGTGCAACCGAGGAGTTGGTGAACCACGCATCCGGCGCCACGGAGGTGAAGGAGCGTAAGGCTCCTCAGCCTCAGAAGCACCGTGAGCGCCTGGACTATATTGCGGAGGCTTTCGCGGATAAGCTCGATACCTCGGTGAAAATTTCGCTGGGTGCCCGCAAGGGTAAGATGACCATCGAGTTTGCGAATGTCGAGGATTTGAACCGCATTATCCGTGTTCTGGATTCTGATTTCTCCGGCTAAATTTTCACATAAATAACGTTTAGCAACTGAATCTAGTTGCATACACAAAAACCCTCGGTGATGTTTCACGTGAAACATCACCGAGGGTTTTTCTCTAACTTCTCGAAAGATTAGCCCAGGTGCTCGGAGAACTCAGCCAGCAGAGCGGACTTGGTCTTGGCGCCTACGGTCTTCTTGACGACCTCGCCACCCTTGAAAAGGTAGATAGCGGGAATGGAGGTAATGCCGTACTTCATGGCGGTATCGCCACTAGCCTCAACATCCACCTTGACCACGTCAACCTGACCGGCGTACTCGCCAGCGATCTCGTCAATCACGGGGCCAACCATGCGGCAGGGGCCGCACCATTCAGCCCAGAAATCTACGATAACGGGCTTGTCGTTCTTCAGGACCAGTTCGTCGAAGGTGGCGTCAGTTGCCTGCTGTGCACTGCTCACGGAGTGCTCCTTTCTGACACGGGGCGGATTCCCCAGCGAGTAATACGAATAGTTTAGAGGTTTTCAAGGTAGTGCTGCGCGTCCAGAGCGGCAACAGCACCGGAACCAGCAGCAATAATTGCCTGGCGGTAGGTCGGGTCAATCACGTCACCGGCAGCGAAAACGCCGGGAACGGAAGTCTTCGAGGAACGACCCTGAACCGCGATGGTGTGGTTCTCGGTAATCTCCAGCTGATCGCGCACGAGCTCCACGCGAGGATCGGAGCCAATAGCGATGAACAGGCCCTGAACAGCCAGCTGGCGCTCCGAGCCGTCCTTGGTGTTGGTCAGGGTAATCGACTCGAGGTTGCTCTCACCGTGAACTGCGGTAACAGCCGAATCCCAGACAACCTCAATCTTCGGATTGTTGAATGCACGGGTCTGCATGATTTCAGAGGCGCGGAACGAATCGCGGCGGTGCACCAGGTACACCTTGGATGCGAAGGTCGTCAGGAACAGTGCCTCCTCCAGTGCGGAGTCGCCACCGCCGACCACGGCGATTTCCTTGTCCTTGAAGAAGAAACCATCGCAGGTCGCGCACCAGGAGACGCCGTAACCGGAGAGTCGGTCCTCGCCCTCAATGTTGAGCTTACGCACCTGAGAGCCGGTGGTCATGATGACGGTCTTTGCCAGGTGAACGGCACCGTCGGCGGTGTAGACCTTCTTCACGTCGCCGGTGAGTTCGACCTTTTCCACGTCCTGGTAGCGGATGTCAGTGCCGAAACGCTCAGCCTGCTGGCCGATGTTCTCCATCAGCTCGGGGCCCTGAATGCCCTGAATGAAGCCGGGGAAGTTCTCGACCTCGGTGGTGTTCATGAGGGAGCCGCCGGGTGCCAGGGAGCTGGCGAAGAGGACGGGCTTTAGCTCGGCGCGCGCCGCGTAGATTGCCGCGGTGTAGCCGGCGGGGCCGGAGCCCACAATAATGACGTTGTGGACGGTTGCGTCGGCCTCAACCTCTGCTGCCGGTGCCGCCTCGGTGGCGGGTGCGGATGCGAGGTTCAGGTTGCCCAGGGCGGCGCCTCCGAAGAGGCCTCCCAGATTCTCAGTCATCAGATATGTCTTTCGTTGTAGGTCTTTCGTTATGCCCCTATAACAGGGCTTTACCCTCGATTATTCCATCTTGGGGGACCCTTAGCCAGATACTCCGCCCACTGTGAATCTTCGGGTAGTAACCCTGCCATAAAGAGTCATAAATGGACATCAAAAGGGCGGGGCTTCCGAACTCAGTAAGTTCAGAAGCCCCGCCCTTGTGTCTGGGGTGCGAGCGCCCTGCCGGCGTCGCTTTATGGGGTGATTAGTCCACCTTGATTTCGTTGATGCGCAGACCGTAACTCCAGTTTCCAATGGGCAGGGAGAGGCGGGGCAGCTCGTTGACCACGATAATCACGTAGGCGCCCTTTTCTGCGCTCTGCTTGGAGGTGTCCAGGGTGACGACCGCATCCTTACCTTCGAAGGTGCCCTTGCCGACCTCAACTGCGCCGCTCAGCGATGCGGAGCTGTTGGTGTAGACGGTGAAGGAGCCGCCGGTGCCGGTGGTCTGCTGGATGGTCAGCTTGGAGACGACGGTGGGGGTCTGTAGCTTCAGTGCCAGGCCGAATTCCTTGATGGTGCCGGCGTAGTTGGCGGTGCCGAAGCCGTAGCTGATCCATGCGGTGTTGGCGTTACCGTCGGTCAGGTTCGGGATGAGGGTGTCCATGTCGTTCATGAACGTGGGGTTCGAGGGCACGAAGCGAGCCACGGACGCGATCTTCGCCGGTGCGTTCGATGCCTTAGCGGTCGGGGATGCCGATGCGCTGGCGTTTGCCGCAGCCGATTCGGAGGCGGACATAGAGGACTTGGGGGTGTGCGGTGCGGCTGCCTGGTTGGAGCCGATTGCGCCCAGGGAGGTGAGGATACCGCCTGCGACGATGACGAGCAGCAGGACTGCTGCCAGGGCGACGGCCCAGGTGCCGCGGCTGCCGTCTTCTTCGTCTTCGTCATCTTCGTAGATGCTGGTGGGTTCGGAGTACGCGGTGACGGCGGTGCCGTCGGATGCGTTCCAGTTCTTGGCGGCGGTGATGCTCTCCTGGTTGGCGGTGGAGGTGGAGACCTTCTCGTAGGTGTTGGGGGAGCTGCCGCTTTCGGAGTCGCCGAAGATTTCGGTGCCCAGCGCGTCTTCTGCGTTGGAGAGTGCGTGGTTTTCGACCAGCAGGGTGTCCAGCAGGGTGTCGGGGCGGGTGTGGGAGGTGACGAGGTAGCGGCTACCTTCGGGGGTGATGCCCAGGTCGAGGATTTGGATGTTGCCGCGTGCGTTGGTTGCGAGCGCGCGGGAGTTTGCTTCCAGCAGTGCGCTGCGGCTGGGCGATGCGACGACGACCGAGACCTTACGGTTGAGAATCTGGTCGGTGCCTTCAAGCACCATGTCGGATTCTGCCGTAATGATGATGTGTGCGGTGATCTCGTAGCGGCCTCCGAGGACCGATCCGACCGGAATCTGTTGCGACAACGTGTTCTCCCGAGGTGGTTTCATAGTGCCTGCCGTGTGGCGGGCCCTGACTATTAGATTCTACCCGGCATTGAAGGATGCTGGGGCTGAGTGATAGTTTGTGGCGTCCGGGTGGCTGCCTGTGTCCTCTGCGGGCCCGGTGTGGGGTGCGGTGGGTGCACGGGCAGCTACCCGGGTTGGGCGTTGTGTGCTGCTTTAGCGGCGGGCAAAACGCTCAAGTTTGGAGGTGAGGGGTGCCAGTAGTGCGTTGGCTTCCTTGACGCGGAAGATTTGTATACCGGCGAGGTATGCCAGTCCCATGACGGTGCCGCATACGGCGAGGGTGATGATTGCGGTGATCTTGGAGGCCCAGGCGAATCCGTCGAGCTGGTAGCCGCCGAGCAGCCAGAGCGCGATGGCGGCGATGCCGCCAGCGAAGAGGGATGCGAGGGTGGTGCGTGCGTAGGTGCTGACGATGCCTCGCTGGCCGTAGTAGCCGAGGCGGCGGCGGACCATGTGGTGGCTGATGAACATGATCAGCACGTTGTGCACCGGGTAGATGAGCGCGAGCATGTACACGGTGTACTGGGCGTCGAGCAGGGATGCTGCGAAGCTCATGATGACCATGATGATGGCGGAGTACACCTGGATGCGGAAGGGGGTGCGTGCGTCTTCGCGGGCGTAGAGTACGCGGCTGTAGAGGTAGTTGATGGTGAGGGTGGGTGTGCCGAGCGCGGTGATGACGATGAGCTTGGCGATGATAGTTGCTGCGATGGGGTCGCCGCCGCTGAAGAGTACGGCGATGGGGCCTGCGAGCACCATGAGTGCGACCATGCAGAAGACAGTGGCTACGGCTGCGTTGCGCAGGCCGTGGGAGAGCGCGTAGATGACGCTGTCGCTGTCGTCAGCGATGGCGGAGGCGCTCATGCGGTTGAAGAGCACGGTGGCGATGGAGATGCCGATGACGCCGTGCGGCAGCATGTACAGCATGGAGGCGTAGTTGAGTGCCTGCAGACCCGGAATCTGGATGCCCATGGCGGCGTAGTGTTCGCGCTGGCCGACGATGCCGGCGGCGACCTTGGTCATGTAGAGGAACGCGAGGTTGGAGATGATGCCGGAGGCGAGGGTCCAGGCGGCGAGCTTGGAGGCTGCGCGCAGGCCGATGCCGCGCCATGCGAAGTCGGGCTTGAGGCGCAGGCCGAGCTTGCGTAGGGGGATGAACAGGACGAGTGCCTGCATGATGACGCCGAAGGTGGAGGAGCCAGCCAGCACGAGGGTCTGGGCGTTGGTCCAGGATTCTACGGTGTGAATCGGATGGGGGTTGGGGGTCTGTGCGCCGAAGAGGAAGATGAAGAGGAATAGCGACAGGATGGTGATGACGTTGTTGAGTACGGGCGACCACATGTAGGCGCCGAATGCGTCTTTGGCGTTGAGGACCTGTCCGATGACGGTGTAGAGGCCGTAGAAGAAGATTTGGGGTAGGCACCAGAGGGAGAAGATGAAGCCGAGCTGTCGTTGTTCGGGGCTCCATCCTGAGCCCATGATGCTGATGATGGGCCAGGCGCAGGCGACGGTGATGATGGTGATGAGGCCGATTGCGGTGACGGTGAGGGTGACGAGTTTGGAGATGTATCGTGCGCCGCCGTCTTGTGCTTTGGCTGCCTTGATGATCTGCGGTACGAGGACTGCGTTGAAGACGCCGCCCGCGACAAGCACGTAGATGAGGTTGGGTAGGGTGTTGGCGGTTTCGAAGACGTCGCCGACGGTTGAGAGTGAGCCGATGGCTACGGTGAGCAGGATGGTCTTGACGAATCCGAGGATGCGCGAGACGAGGGTGCCTGCTGCCATGATTGCGCTTGAGCGGGCGTCATTACGTGCCACGTATGTCTCTCCTGTTTCGGCGGGTGATTGCTTCTTTTAGTTTTTGGGGCTCTATTTAACGGGTGTTTAGAGCTGGGTGGTGATGTATTCGCGCGCGCTACGGGCGATGTGTTGCTCGTTGGCGAATGAGAGGCGGGTGGGGAGCTCTTCGAGGGGGACCCATGCGACGTCGATTGCTTCGTGGTCGGGGTCGTTGTCGATGCTCAGTTCGCCGCCGGTTGCTGCGAAGAGGTAGTGGTGCACGGTTTTGTGGATGCGCGTGCCGTTGGAGGTGAACCAGTAGGCGATGGTGCCGAGGGAGGCTACGGGGTAGCCGGTGATTCCGGTTTCTTCGCTGATTTCGCGTTGTGCGGCTTCGACGGTGGTTTCGCCGTGTTCGATGTGGCCTTTGGGTAGGCACCATTCGCGTTGTCCGTTGCGGTTGATGCGGGCGATGATGGCTACGGGTAGCTGTTCGGGTCGGTCAAAGTCGATGATGAGCCCGCCTGCGGAGACTTCTTCGGGGGCGGGTACCGCTCGCGCGGGCGCGGTGAAGCGCGTTTTGGGGGCGCGGGGTACGGGAATGCTCATGGTTCTACCTTAACCGATATGTGAGGGTTTGTGTGTCTCGGTTTGGGGTGAGATAGCTGTCTTTGGTGGGGTGTTGTGGGTGTGGGGTGGGCGCGTGGGTGGTTTTTCTGGCACGATTAAAGGATTATGTCGCTGTTTATTGATGTTGTGTCGAAGTACCCGGATGCCGCCGAGCTGGGAGAACTGTACCGTGCGGCGGGTTTTGAGCTGTACTTGGTGGGCGGTATTGTCCGCGACAACCTGCTGGATGACGGCGGCCATTTCACCGATTTTGATTTGACGACGGACGCCACCCCTGAGCAGAGCGAGCAGATTTTGCGCGCGTGGGGTGAGCACACGTGGGATATCGGCAAGGAGTACGGCACGATTAGCGCCCGTAAGAATGGCGTGGTGTACGAGGTGACGACTTACCGTGCCGAGGTGTACGTGTCCGATTCGCGGAAGCCGACGGTGCAGTTCGGTACCGATTTGAGCGCCGACCTGGTGCGTCGCGATTTCACGATTAACGCGATGGCCGCGGCTTTGCCGAGCGGCGAGGTGGTTGATCTTTTCGGCGGCGTGGAGGATTTGCGTGAGGGCGTTCTGCGTACTCCGCGCTCGCCGCAGGAGTCTTTTTCTGAGGATCCGCTGCGTATGATGCGTGCGGCTCGTTTTGCTGCGCGTTTTAATCTTGAGGTTGCCCCGGAGGTTTTCGAGGCGATGCGCGAGATGGCTGGCCGTATTGAGATTATTTCGGCTGAGCGTGTGCGTGATGAGCTGGTGAAGCTGATTGAGGCGGATTATCCGCGGGTGGGTTTGAACCTGCTGGTGGATACGGGTCTGGCGGATTATGTGTTGCCGGAGCTTCCTGCGTTGCGTATGGAGATGGATCCGGCGCATCACCATAAGGATGTGTATGCGCATTCGTTGAAGGTGATGGAGCAGGCGATGGAGAAGGAGACGGGCGAGGATGGCCCGTGCCCGGCTCCTGATTTTATTCTGCGTTTTGCGGCGTTGATGCACGATATTGGTAAGCCGAAGACTCGTAAGTTTGAGAAGGACGGCTCTGTCTCGTTCCTGCACCATGAGGTGGTGGGCGCGAAGATGGTGAAGAAGCGTATGCGCGCCCTGCGTTTCGATAATGACACGATTAAGGCTGTGGCTCGTCTGGTGGAGCTGCACATGCGGTTCTATGGTTACCGTGAGTCGGGTTGGACTGATTCTGCGGTGCGCCGTTATGTGCGTGATGCGGGCGATCAGTTGGAGCGTCTGCATCGTGTGTCCCGTTCCGATGTGACGACTCGTAATCGTCGCCTGTCGCGCTCGCTGGCTGAGGCGTATGACGATTTGGAGCGTCGTATTGCCGAGTTGGCTGCTCAGGAGGAGCTGGATGCGATCCGCCCGGATCTGGATGGCGGTCAGATTATGCAGATTCTTGGTATTGCGCCGGGCCCGGTGGTGGGTGAGGCGTATAAGTTCTTGTTGAATTTGCGTCTGGATGAGGGTTCGCTTCCTGAGGAGGAGGCGAAGGCTCGTCTTTTGCAGTGGTGGGAGCAGCGTCGCCAGGCGTAGCTTCTGCGGTTTTTCGGTGCCGCATCGCATGGTTGAGCTCACGCGGTGCGGTACTGTTCTATCTGCTTTTTCTCGTGTATTGTTAAGAAATCTATGCGTGTTCCCCACCCGGTGTGCTTCACGTGTAGAGCACAATGAATCTCCTGCTATGGAAATCCCATAGCCGTTTAGCCCAAAGGAGGGGTTTAATCATGCGTGCATATGAACTGATGGTTATCCTCAGCCCCGAGGTTGAGGACCGTGCGGTTGAGCCGTCGCTGTCCAAGTTCCTCGAGATCGTGACCAACGAGGGTGGTTCCATCGACAACGTCGATATCTGGGGCCGTCGTCGCCTGGCTTACGAGATCCAGAAGAAGTCTGAGGGTATCTACGCAGTGGTGAACTTCACCTCTACCCCCGAGACCGCAGCTGAGCTCGATCGTGTTCTGAACCTGAACGAGTCCGTCATGCGTACCAAGATCATCCGCCCGGAGGATCAGAAGATCTCCAGCAAGTAGTTGTTTCTTGCCGGTCGGCTGACCCCCTAAAAATGTCAGGGGGTTGCGCTGTACTGGATTCAACATACTTGTAACTCTTATCGAGGAGGCATCAAATGGCAGGCGATACCGTTATTACCGTTATTGGTAATCTGACTGGCGATCCGGAGCTTCGTTACACCCCTGCGGGTGCGGCGGTTGCTAATTTCACGATCGCATCGACTCCGCGTACTTTTAACCGCCAGACGAACCAGTGGGAGGATGGGGAGACCCTGTTCCTGCGTGCGTCGGTGTGGCGTGGTTACGCTGAGAATGTTGCAGAGACTCTGAAGAAGGGTACTCAGGTTATCGCGCAGGGCCGTCTGAAGTCTCGCTCGTACGAGACCAAGGAAGGCGAGCGTCGTACTTCGTTTGAGCTTGAGGTCGAGGAGATCGGCCCGACTCTGCGTTTTGCTACTGCTCAGGTGACTCGCGCACAGCGTTCTGCCGGAGGTAATAACTTCGGTGGCGGTGCGCAGGGTGGCTTTGGCGGTGGCGCTGGGTACAACGCTGCTGCTCAGGGCGGTTTCTCCGCTCCTCAGCAGAACAATTTTGCGGCTCCCCAGGGTAATGGTTACTCTGGCCAGTCTGGCTACTCCGCTCCGGCTGCTCCGGCGGCCCCCGCAGCTCCTGCTGCTGATCCGTGGAGTTCTCAGTCTGGTGGTAACTATGATTGGGGTAGCGGCGCCGACGACGAACCTCCGTTCTAAGCCGGTTTCGTTTTCCGAATAGTAATTTATCAATCCATCCCGCGGTTATCCGCCGCGGGCTCCCAACTCTAAGGAGCACCACGATGGCTAAGGCTGAAATCCGTAAGCCCAAACCCAAGCAGAACCCCCTCAAGGCTGCTGACGTCACCGTTATCGACTACAAGGACGTCGCACTTCTGCGCAAGTTCATCTCCGACCGCGGCAAGATCCGCGCTCGCCGCGTGACTGGCGTGACCGTTCAGGAGCAGCGCAAGATCGCTCAGGCTATTAAGAACGCCCGCGAAGTTGCACTGCTGCCCTACTCCGGCGCTGGCCGCTAAAGAGAAGGAGAGACAGTAACATGGCTAAGATCATTCTGACTCAGGAAGTTTCCGGCCTCGGTGCAGCTGGCGATGTTGTCACCGTTAAGGACGGTTACGCACGTAACTACCTGCTGCCCCGCGGCTTCGCCGTGACCTGGACCCAGGGTGGCGAGAAGCAGGTTGAGTCCATCCGCGCCGCTCGTGCGGCTCGTGCCAAGGCTTCTCTGGAAGAGGCTCAGGCAATTGCTGCGTCCCTGGCTGCTAAGCCGGTTGTCGTTGCACACAAGGCTGGCGCTGACGGCCGCCTGTTCGGTACCGTCAAGGCTGAGGCTATTGCTGAGGCTATTGAGGCTGCTGGCATTGGCTCCGTTGACAAGCGCACCATCCACCTGGGTTCCGCTATCAAGCGCACCGGTGAGTACAAGGTGACTGTCCGCCTGCACGCTGACGTTGTTGCTAACGTTGTCCTGGACGTCGTTGCTGCTGCGTAAGTAGATTTTTAGATATTTGACGCTGAGGCTTTGAAGCTTCGGTGTTGAGTGTTGGACGGGGTGCCCCTCTTCGTGAGGGGCACCCCGTTTGTTGTATCCGTAGCTGTGTCGTGGTGACGCTCGTTCCGGTGCATGTTTCACGTGAAACATTGTTTTTGGGAGGTTGAGAATAGGGGTTGGGCGGCAGAAGGATTGGTGGTTGGAGCGGTTGCGACTGCGGGGTAGGCTAAATGACCCCGTAGACTGGTATACATGGCTCGATCTTTTTCTCGTTTGTCTTCTAGCGCTCAGCTTCTGTGCATAGGTGTGGTGCTGGAGTGCGTCAATTTGCTGCTGTGCGTTCTAGCAGTTATCCCATTTGCGGACGCTAATGTCGCTACTGCTCTTCTGCTTCTTTTGCTGGTGGTTGGCGGCCTTGCCTCCAGCATTGCTCTGGTGTGTGCACTGGTGGGTCTGGTGAAGTTCCGCCAGTACCGCGTGGCTAATATTTGCCTGGCGGTTATATCTGTAGTCGCTAATCCGCTGGTGCTGCTTGGGCTGTATATGGCGGCTTATTAGCCCGGTTTGAGGCTCGCAAACTGCACAATATCAAAGCTCTCAGGGTTCTGTTGGTTTTCTCCCAGCTTGTTTCCAGCGAAATTCAATCCTCCCATAAGGTTGGGGGTGTTTACTATAAGTGTTGGTTCGAGAGGACTGCGATGTGAATGTGTGTGTTTCGTGTAGCGGGGTCGCCCGCTAGCGAAAGAAGGATGGCAAGGCAAAAGCGCCTTGCCTTTCTTCTTTTAATGCGGCATATAGTTTCCGCGTGAAATCCTGGGTGCTGCGCCTCGATTCTGAGGAAAAATCTATTCCCAGGTTTCTTACAGCTTTAACCTACAGGGAATAAAGGTTTACGCGTAATACTTTATATAGATGGTTCGAGAGGGCCATCAGAAAGTTGGACTTTCCTTGCGGAAGTGGCTCTGATTTTCGTATGTATGTGTGTGTGATGAGACTGGGGTTGGATCGAGAGGTCCAACTCCAGTTTCTGTTTAACCCCTGAGTTTTGCGGGAGTGGCAACTGGAGACGACAACGGCGTTAGGGCATGCCGTAACCGTGGTGCACTGTAATAAAGGGCAACCATACTTCTACATAACGTCATATTTCCTTTCCTGTGGGTGGCGGGTCTAGAATTAGGGAAGATAAATTTTGCATATTAAATACAAGTATTGAGGAGTTGTCTCCCGTGTCTAAGACCCCTTCCGTTCCCGGTACCGACCGCCCCGCCGAAAAGGCTGCAGGCCACTGGTTGCTCGCCCAGCTGGGCAAGAAGGTTTTGCGCCCCGGCGGCCGCGAGACCACCAACTGGCTGCTGGCTCGTGCCCTGGGCGGCGACATTGACGTCGTGGAGTTTGCGCCGGGCCTGGGCATTACCGCCCTGGAAATTGTGAAGCGTTCCCCCAAGAGCTACACCGGTGTGGATCTTGATCCCAAGGCTGCTGAAATCGTGACCGAGCGTATTGGCGCCGCAACTAAGCCGAACTATCGTGTGGTGAACGCTAGCGCCCAGGAGACCGGTCTGCCCTCGGAGAGCTACGATGCCGTGGTGGGCGAGGCGATGCTGACCATGCAGACCGATAAGCACAAGCTGGAGATTATGCGTGAGGCGGCCCGCCTGCTGCGTCCGGGTGGCTACTACGCTATTCACGAGATGTCGCTGGTTCCCGATTACCTGCGTCCTGAGCTGAAGGAAGAGATTCAGAAGGAATTGGCGCGCACTATTCGCGTGAATGCCCGCCCGTTGACTGTTGCCGAGTGGACTGCTCTGGCGGAAGAGGCAGGCTTTGAGGTGCTGGATGTGTACCAGACCGATATGGCTCTGCTGGAGCCTAAGCGTCTGCTGGCGGATGAAGGTCCCGCCGGCGTTGCGAAGATTGCGTTCAACCTAGCGCGTAAGCCGCAGATTCGTGAGCGCGTGCTGGGTATGCGCGGCGTGTTCCGCCGCCACGCGGACCACATTGGCGCTATCGGTCTGGTTCTGCGTAAGAAGTAAGACAGACTCACACCGCAAAACTCACGCAGTGAAACGGAGCCTCAGTATTCCTCGCTATCCGGGGGAATACTGAGGCTCCGTTTTACACTGAGGTGTATGAGCCGCGATGTAGGAGCCGCAGAACCGGCTCAGTCATGTGTGCGCCTCCCGGAGATTGTTATGAGCCGTATTCTTTTCTCTCCCGAAAGCTTTAATATGGGTGAAACCACGCGCTGTATCGAGATAGCGCGTGCAGCTCAGGAGCGAAGTCATACGGTCTTATTCCACGTGTATTCCCCCAAGTACCTGGGACTGCTGGAAAACGCGGGGTTGCCCGTGCATCTTCGCGAACCGATTATGAGCGATGCTGAGGCTGAGCAGATTATGGCGCTGGATCAGGGCAGAGGAGTGCGGCATCCTTTTACGACCGATATGGTGCGCCAAAGGGTTGCCGCTGAGCTTGTGGCTATTCGTGACTTTAGCGCGGATGCTGTGGTGATTGGTTCTAACCTGACAATGCTGCTGTCGGCGCGTATTGCGGGTGTCCCTATTTTCTATGCGCGCCCGTACGCGTACTCGTCGACGTATTTTTCGAAGAAGCCTGCAGCCGGCGAGCTTGCAGCGCCGGGGTGGTTGCGGGCGGTGGCGCGGGTGTTTTCGTATAAGCCGGCTTCTTTTACACGTGTGGCTCGTGAGCATGAGCTGAGGCTTCCTCGCCGTACCGTGGATATGCTCAGCGCCGATGTGAACCTTATCTGTTCTCTGTTTACGCAGTTGCGCGGCGACTCGTTGGTAGAGCCGGACGTTAGTGTGGGTCCTATCTATTACCGTGCGCCCGGTGAGCTACCGCAGATTGTTCTCGAACCGAGAGAGCGGCCACTGGTCTACGTGGGAATGGGTTCCTCAGGGTCTGCAGATATTTTGGCGCAGGTGCTACGGCAGCTGTCAGCTGCTCCGGTGGATGTGCTGGTCGGCGGCGGTGTACAGCTCTCGGAGGTGCAGACCCGCCTACTGGGCGATAACATCCACTTTGCGGGGACCGTTCCGGCTCATCTGCTTGCCGGTCATATTGACGCCTCGATGACCCACGGCGGTGAGGGAACGGTGCAGACGGCGTGCCTGGCGGGTGTGCCGTTTGCGGGTATTGCGATGCAGGCTGAGCAGAGCTGGAATATTGAGGAGTGCGTGCGCTACGGTAACGCCCTGCGTTTTACGAAGAATGATGTGCGCCGCGGCAATGTGCGCGATATTCTGGACCGCTTGCTCAGCGATGAGGGTCTGCGCACCAGGGCACGGCAGCTTGGCGAGGCGATGCGCACCATGGATGGTGCAGCGCTCGCTGTTGAGAAGATTGAGGATTATCTCCGCAGTCCGCGATAGGCGTGTATGGGTTTCGCGTGGACCTTCGTGAGAAACTAGCATAGGAGTTCTGCAGAAGTTGTTTCTGGAACGTCGTAGATATCGGATTGAAACGCGAGGATAAGCATGTCTGAAACTGCCATTGATTATGGTTCCCGCACTATGCCTCATGATGATGTGGCTGAGCAGTCGGTGCTCGGTGGCATGCTGCTGTCGAAGGACGCTATTGCGGATGTGGTTGAGAGCCTGCGTGCCTCTGATTTCTATAAGCCGGCGCACGAGACGATTTATGAGGCGATTCTTTCTCTCTACGGTCACGGTAGCCCTGCGGATGCGATTACGGTTGCTGATGAGCTGAAGAAGCGTGGCGAGCTGACTCGTGTGGGTGGCGCGTCCTATATTCATACGCTGATTGCTTCGGTTCCGACTGCTGCTAACGCTCAGTATTACGCTGAGATTGTTAAGGAGCACGCGATTATGCGCCGCCTGATTGAGGCGGGTACGAAGATTGCTCAGCTGGGTTACGCCAATGAGACTGAGGTCGATACTTTGGTGGATCAGGCGCAGGCTGAGATTTATGCGGTGACTGATGGTAACGCGAAGGAAGACTATGTGTCTTTCTCTGAGGCGTTGGAGGAGACCATCAATGAGATTGATGCGAACTCGAACCGCCCGGATGGCGTGTACGGTGTGCCGACTGACTTTATTGAGTTTGATGAGCTGACCGGTGGTCTGCATGGCGGCCAGATGATTGTTATTGCGGCTCGTCCGGGTGTGGGTAAGTCGACTCTGGCTTTGGATATTGCTCGTTCTGCTGCTATTCATCATCAGATGACGACTGTGTTCTTCTCTCTGGAGATGAGCCGTACTGAGTTGGCGATGCGTATTCTCTCTGCGGAGGGCAAGATTTCGATGGGTCGCTTGAAGAAGGGTGACCTGGATACTGAAGGTTGGACGAACCTGGCGACTCTGCAGGGCCGTATTGATTCTGCTCCTCTCTTTATTGATGATTCGCCGAATATGACTCTGATGGAGATTCGCGCGAAGTGTCGTCGTCTGAAGCAGCGTAATGATTTGAAGCTTGTGGTGCTGGACTACCTGCAGCTGATGAGTTCGGGTAAGAAGGTTGAGTCGCGTCAGCAGGAGGTTTCGGAGTTCTCTCGTAGCCTGAAGCTGTTGGCTAAGGAGCTGGATGTTCCGGTGATTGCGCTGTCGCAGCTGAACCGTGGTTCAGAGCAGCGTACCGATAAGCGTCCGATGGTTTCGGATCTGCGTGAGTCTGGTTCTATTGAGCAGGATGCGGATATGGTGATTCTGCTGCATCGTGAGGATATGTATAACCCGGATAGCGAACGCGTGGGTGAGGCGGACATGATTATTGCTAAGCACCGTGGTGGTCCGACTCGTACTATCCCTCTGGCGTTTAGCGGTAAGTACTCGCGCTTCAACAATATGGCGAATGAGGCTCCTCCCCAGTACTAAGCAGCCCAGCACTAAGCGTTACTAAGCTTCAGCACTCTGTAGCTGTGCCCCTCTTCTTCTGTTCCTTTCGGGATGGAAGGGGAGGGGCTTTCTGTATCTATCGGTGAGGTAGTGGTGTGTGGGAGGTAGGAATCAGGGGCTGCTGAGAGGGCTCTAGAGGGCTTTCACTGGGCTTTCTTCGAGGGTTTGAGTGGTTTCTTCTGCGTTTATGAGGTTTTTTGGAAGTTTTTTGAAGATTTTTTGGCATCCTTAAAACACTCTGAC
>NZ_CAUVVO010000007.1:0-113341 GCF_963555405.1 uncultured Rothia sp.
GCCACATCCCACCCCCCCATGCCCGCAATGTGGCGGGCAACTCATGCGGCTCACGTGGGGTGTTAGACAGTACTACACTTAAAGCGGAAGTCACATCGCCGTCACTGAAGAAAAGAGTTTTTGTGCCCACCACGACCGTACATTTGACCGACCGCATCCCTCGCGTTTCTGCTGATGAGTTGCTGGCGGGTTTCCGCCCGTCTGAGCGTTTTGGTGAAGTGTCTTTTGATAGCTACATTCCTGATCCGAATCAGCCGTCGCAGGCTGAGGCTGTGCAGAAGCTGAAGGATTTTGGCGACAAGATTAATGGTGGCGGCGCTGGTGCCGGTTTCTTTGGTCGCCTGTTTGGTGGCAAGAAGAAGGATTCGACGAAGGCTGGCCTGTACCTTGACGGCGGTTTTGGTGTGGGTAAGACTCACTTGTTGGCGTCGCTGTGGCATTATGTGGATGGCCCGAAGGCGTTCGGTACTTTTGTGGAGTACACGAACCTGGTGGGTGCGTTGACGTTCCGTAAGACGGTTGAGGCGTTGAGCAGCTATAAGCTGGTGTGTATTGACGAGTTTGAGCTGGATGATCCGGGTGATACTGTGCTCATGTCTCGTCTGATGCGTGAGCTGGCGGATGCTGGCGTGAAGCTTGTGGCGACCTCGAATACGTTGCCTGGTGCGCTGGGTGAGGGCCGTTTCGCGGCTGAGGATTTTAAGCGTGAGATTCAGGTGCTTGCTTCGCAGTTTGAGGTGCACCGTGTGGATGGTGAGGATTTCCGTCACCGTGGCCTGCCTGCCGCACCGGAGCCTGTTGCAGACTCCGAGTTTGATGCGAAGGTTGAGGAAGTGTTCGGCGGCCAGACTGTTGGTGTTGATAACTTCGCTGACCTGGTGGAGCATCTGGCGAAGGTGCACCCGTCGCGTTACCGTCAGTTGATTGATGGCCTGGATGGTATTGCGTGGCGTGATGTTCACCCGATTACTGAGCAGTCGGTGGCGCTGCGTTTTGTGGTGTTGGCTGACCGCCTGTATGACAAGGACTTGCCGATTGTTTCTTCGGGTGTGCCTTTTGACAAGGTGTTTACTGAGGAGATGCTGGCTGGTGGTTATCAGAAGAAGTATTTCCGTGCGGTGTCTCGTTTGACTGCGTTGGCTCGTGAGGGCATGCTCGGCGAGGAGGCGGAGCGCTAGTTCCGCTGTTCGCCGGGGCCGAGCTTTGGCCGGCTCGGGTTTTGATGCGCTGTTCTTTCTAGTCCCGTGAGACTCGAAGCTCGCCCGGTTTGCATGGTTAGCTTGGTTAGTCTGGTTTACCTGAACCGCGCCAACCCCTCTCATACGTGAAGACCCTCGCCGGGTCGCTTAGGAAGCACCCGGCGGGGGTCTTTGTGTGAGCGAGAACCTGGTACGTGACGGGAACATGGCGTGTCGCTCGCATGGTTTCTTCCCTTGCCAGGGAGTTATGCGGGGGTAGATGTGGTTGGAGTGTATAATTTTGCGTGTAGCCTCCGCGAGGTTCTCGCGAAGCACCCGTTTCTGCGCATGGTTGCGGGCTATTTTCGGGTAGCTATTTCCCTTCCTTTTCGGAGGGACTTTCATTGAGGGCTAGCCAAGCCGAAAAGCTGGAATACCTGGGTATGCATTTCCCTTCCTTTTCGGAGGGACTTTCATTGAGGGGACAAGCCAGGCGACCGCCGCGCTAAGATTGGCCAGATTTCCCTTCCTTTTCGGAGGGACTTTCATTGAGGGATGAGCCCATCATCAGCGAAGACTTACCATCGGCAACATTTCCCTTCCTTTTCGGAGGGACTTTCATTGAGGGCAGTCCAAGGATTTGTCGCGCACCTACGCGGATGTGAATTTCCCTTCCTTTTCGGAGGGACTTTCATTGAGGGATTCCGTATGGAACACCGCGCCCGTGAAAATGTTCTTATTTCCCTTCCTTTTCGGAGGGACTTTCATTGAGGGGAGTAACCCCCTGGTGGAATCGCCCGCCGGGGGTTACATTTCCCTTCCTTTTCGGAGGGACTTTCATTGAGGGACCCAAAGATATACCCATGAGGTCTTAAAAGAGTGGCATTTCCCTTCCTTTTCGGAGGGACTTTCATTGAGGGACATCCGGTTCCTGATGCCCGGCCTTGCACTCAGCGAATTTCCCTTCCTTTTCGGAGGGACTTTCATTGAGGGTAAGACATACCGAGAGACCATTTTCCCGGTGTTCTGGATTTCCCTTCCTTTTCGGAGGGACTTTCATTGAGGGCCTTCGTTTCCTGTTTGCCAGCCAGGAACTTCAAAAATTTCCCTTCCTTTTCGGAGGGACTTTCATTGAGGGCGAAGATATCCGGCGGGGGCATCTTGACTGCTCAGATTTCCCTTCCTTTTCGGAGGGACTTTCATTGAGGGCCCCTCACCGGCCCGCTCAGGAACATGCATGACAGAGATTTCCCTTCCTTTTCGGAGGGACTTTCATTGAGGGCACGCCAGCGATTGCTCGACGCAGGACAACAGCACATTTCCCTTCCTTTTCGGAGGGACTTTCATTGAGGGAGTGCTTTGGCATGCCCACAGGTGGTGTGGTCTGCTATTTCCCTTCCTTTTCGGAGGGACTTTCATTGAGGGATGTAAGGTTGAACGGGGCGGGAAACCCCGAACCTTAATTTCCCTTCCTTTTCGGAGGGACTTTCATTGAGGGCATGCGTTCACCTCAGAATGTTGGCGAAGGTGCAACATTTCCCTTCCTTTTCGGAGGGACTTTCATTGAGGGCTACAGGACGTGCCAGACCAGCATTACGAGCTCAATTTCCCTTCCTTTTCGGAGGGACTTTCATTGAGGGCTGACTAATGTCAAGTTTTATTAGTGTGAAGTGCAATTTCCCTTCCTTTTCGGAGGGACTTTCATTGAGGGAAGTTACCTATCATCATCCGCGCGTGAGGAACCTATTTCCCTTCCTTTTCGGAGGGACTTTCATTGAGGGTGATCATCGGTCACGACATCGTGACGAATGCTTCCGGATTTCCCTTCCTTTTCGGAGGGACTTTCATTGAGGGTCTGCGTTTTCTGAGGTGTTCCAGCCGCCAGATTGTATTTCCCTTCCTTTTCGGAGGGACTTTCATTGAGGGATGCCGGTCACGGGGTTTGCAGCTTCGGCGTAACCATTTCCCTTCCTTTTCGGAGGGACTTTCATTGAGGGCTCAACGCCACGGGCTCCCCGCTGGCCATCTTCAATTTCCCTTCCTTTTCGGAGGGACTTTCATTGAGGGCCGCTACGCCTGGGTGGGCGGTGTCCATGATCGCGGCATTTCCCTTCCTTTTCGGAGGGACTTTCATTGAGGGTCAGATTCGCCGAGCATGCCCTCACGAGCCAACGCAGATTTCCCTTCCTTTTTGGAGGGGCTTTCAATAAGACAAGCTGTTGTGATGGCCCAGGATGACTGATAGACTTCTTGTTCTACAGCTTGAGATGTAGACTTTCATTGAGGCTATCGAACACTGCCGGGCGGTCCATCGCCAAACGTATTTCCCTTCCTTTTTGGGAGGGCTTTCATTGAGGCCATGCCGCGTTCTGACCGGGGGAGTACCACAGCTATTTCTCTGCCTTCGGGTGGGGACTTTCATTGAGGCTATGGCAAGTCGTTCTATATCCACGGTCACAAAGACATTTCCCTTCCTTTTGGGAAGTGCTTTCATTGAGGTGAGTACAACCTGGTCGTTGAGGGCACTCCGGTTGAATTTCCCTTCCTTTTTGGAAGGGCTTTCATTGAGGCGGCTACATCGAGAACAGCTGGTCGGGCATGATGGGTAATTTCCCTTCCTTTTTGGAAGGGCTTTCATTGAAGCGAAGATGCGGATTCGTTGGGGGTTGAGTCCGCCGCCATTTCCCTTCCTTTTTGGGAGGGCTTTCATTGAGGCTTTGGGCTTTCCTGAATGCCAAGCTGAACAAACAGCATTTCCCTTCCTTTTTGGAGGGGCTTTCATTGAGGCGGCTTCGCCTTTGAAGAATTGAAGGGCGGCGACGGATTTCCCTTCCTTATCGTAGGGGCTTTCATTGAGGCAATTGATGACGTGAAAGCTCACCCCGATAAGTACCAGATTTCCCTTCCTTTTCGGAAGGGCTTTCATTGAGGCTTCCTCGAGCGCGTACAGGCTCACCGCAACGGCACCGCCAATTTCCCTTCCTTTTCGGAAGGGCTTTCATTGAGGCTACGGTGCGCCGCATGTGATGCCGAGGTTGCAGGCGGATTTCCCTTCCTCTTCAGAGGGGCTTTCATTGAGGCCTCAAGGTACAGAAAAAGCGGTCCCGCGGTCATCTTGATTTCCCTTCTATTTCGGAGGGGCTTTCATTGAGGCTCACCGTAATTCTCACCAGCCAGCACACGCACCGTATTTCTTCGCTTTCTAGCGGAGACTTTCATTGAGGCTGGTCTATGGAAGCTCGCCAGGCGGATGCTGCAGGCTACATTTCTCCGCCCTGGGCGGGGACTTTCATTGAGTCATCGAGCGGCGGACCATTACGGGTGCGCTCGCGCGTATTTCCCTTCTTTTTTGGAAGGGCTTTCATTGAGGCGCTGAGCCCCAGACGAGAGACATTCAGACATGCCGATTTCCCTTCCTTTTTGGAAGGGCTTTCATTGAGGCGGCGTAGAGCTTGGAGAAGTGGCGCACAATGCAACTATTTCCTTACGATCTTGTAGGGACTTTCATTGAGGGATTTGGCACAGTGACAAAAGTTGTAAATTAACAACAATTTCCCTACTTTCCATAGGGACCTTCATCGAGGCGGGCTCATCCCTGCTTGCGTGGGAAACACTTCAACCTTCCCTACAATTTTGTGGGGACTTTCCCTAAAACCTCCCTGCTCCGTTCTTGGATCCACCACAGTCCAGGAACGGAGCTTTTCCTTTTTCGCAGCGCAGGAAGCAACCAGGCCAAAACACCAACCGCAAACCCCACCCACCAGCTGCTACCCACCTCCTCCACACCTCCAAGCAGAAAACTCAACACGCCGGAATAGCGTCATAAACTCGCTGATAAGCCAAAACACTCCGCCGCAGTGCTACCCTCAAAACCAAGCAGCCAAAGCTGACTGCCCACCATATTCGCTCACACCAAGGAGACACCGATGTCTACCCCTTACAGCGCAGGCGACGAACTTCCTATCTCACTCGTCATGCACACCGTGTACTGCCCCCGCCGCGCATGGATCGAATCCAATGGCGAAAAGACCGACACCTCACAAATGCAAGAAGGGCAATCCGCCCACAAACGAGTCGACGACCCCAAAACATCCCGCGGCACACAACAGCGCGCAGTCACCATCTCATCAAAACGCCTCGGACTCACCGGACGATGCGACGCCGTCGAACCCCAAGAAGACGGTACCACCCGCATCATCGAATACAAAGCGACACCCGTACGCCGCAACGCATCCGTCACACCAGCCCACAGGGTGCAGCTCGCCCTTCAGAAAATCTGCCTCGAAGAAGCCGGTGAAACAGTCAGCGAATGCGCGGTGCACTTCACCAACCACAACAAAACCGTGCCCGTCGACATCTCAGATGAAGACATCCGCACCGCAGAAGAATACGTACACACCACCCGCGCACTCATCGACAACCCGACAGCACCGCAACCCCTCGAAGACTCACCCCGCTGCAGCTGGTGCTCCCATATCTCCGTGTGCCTACCCGACGAATCCCACGGAAAAGAAAACATTACACGCGTCGTCGCCAGCAACCCCGACAGCCAAGTAGCGCACCTCACCACGCAAGGATCAAGAGCGACCGTCCAACAAGGGCGCCTCATCGTGCAGCACCTCGGCGAAACAATCAACAGCGTACCCCTCGAACGTGTGCACAGCCTTGTTGTTCACGGAAACATCGACGTTTCCTCCGCGCTTCTACGAGAACTCATGTGGCGCAACTGCACCATCATCTGGTGCTCCAGCACCGGCCGAGTCTACGGCTGGTCGCAACCCGGCACCGGACCGAATGGACTGGCCCGCGTGCAACAGCATATCCTTTCAGCACAGGGGCACCTGCCCATCGCGAGCGCCATGATTGCCAGCAAAATCTCAAACCAAGCGACCCTGCTGCGCCGCAACGGTCACGCTGCAGACGTATGCCGCACCATGCGAGACATTCAGAAGCACACACCGCAGGCTACCTCAATCCCGGAACTTCTCGGCCTCGAAGGTGAAGCCGCCTCGCTCTACTTCGGCAACTTCGCAGCCATGCTCAAAGAAGACGTGCTCACCGAACTCGGCTGGACCTGGGCCGGGCGGCAGGGGAGAGGCGCCAATGACCCCATCAACATTCTGCTGAACTACGCCTACGGGCTGCTCAGCTCAGAATGTATTCGCGCTATCCTCACCTGCGGGCTCGACCCGCACGCCGGGTTCCTGCACAGCAGCTCACGGAACAAGCCTGCGCTCGCGCTTGACCTCATGGAAGAATTCCGTGCCGTCATCGCGGACTCCGTGGTGGTGTCCCTTATTAACAGGAAGCAGGTCAAAGCGGCGCACTTCACCACGGTTGGCGGAAGCTACCGGCTCACACCCGAAGGACGGAAGACCGTCATCGCCGCGTTCGAGAAGCGCATGGCCACGGAGATTACCCACCCCACCTACGGGTACTCGGTGACGTGGCGCCGCGCTATTGAGGTGCAAGCCCGCATGCTCCTGGGCGTAATTAACGGAACCACCCGCGAGTACACGGGGGTGACCGTACGATAATGCGTGACGACGCCCGACGAACCCTCATCGCTTACGACGTGCCCAGCGACCGGCGGCGCGCCAAACTGGCCAAGCTCATTCTCAGTTATGGGGACCGTATTCAGTACAGCGTCTTTATTGTGGATGCGGCCCCCGCCAAGGTGCGGCGCATCAAAGACGAGGTTCAGGAGCTCATCGATCCGGACGAGGACTCAGTGCTCTTCTGCGACCTGGGGCTGCTGGCCCGCCTTGACGAGCCGACCTTCAGCTACATTGGCCGGGCGCGCGAGGTGACCGAAGCGGATGCGCTCATTCTCTAGCCGCGGGCTGCTCATTCGCTAGCGACGCGCGGCAGGGGAGCGGAGGAATGACGAGTTCGATTGCGGACTGGTAGTAGAGGTGGGGATAATGGCCTTTGGAGGCTTTGTCTGTCTCCGTGAGAACCTGGCACGTGACGTAATGTTGGCGTGTCGCTCGCGTGATGTTTTGGCTTGTCAATAGTGTTTAAAGGCCTGATTGGCTGAATGCTTGTTTGGGTATACGTTTATTTCCCCGCCTTCTGGCGGGGACTTTCATTGAGGCTTGGTTGCAGTCGTCACAGTCGCACCTGCTTCCGAATTTCCCCGCCTTCGGTCGGGGACCTTCATTAAGGTGACCGAGTAATCGACCATTCGATTCGGTGGCGAGAATTTCCCTGCCTTCGGGCGGGAACTTTCATTGAGGTTTTGCTGAAATGGGAAATGTTTAAAGCTGCTCCGGTAATTTCCCCACCTTCGGGCGGGGACTTTCATTGAGGCTTCGATGAGCCAGAGGATGCATCGCTTGCTGAGCATTTCCCTGCCTTTGGGTGGGGACTTTCATTGAGGTCTGGTCGCTGAAGGGCTCCTGCAGCGCTCCATGAACATTTCCCCGCTTTCGGGCGGGGACTTTCATTGAGGCAGAAATAGAGCTAAGCGCAAGCTGGAGACATTCTCGAATTTCCCCGCCTTCGGGTGGGGACTTTCATTGAGGGTGCGGGCTGATGCCTCCTTCAACGATGACCGCAAATTTCTCCACCTTCAGATGACGATGCTGCGGTAGGCATAAATATTGCGTGATGTACACTTTGGATACGTAATCCGCGAGAATCTCGTGCTACAGCAGTCTTTGTTGCGCCGTAACATGCTAGTTTTAGCTAGCTATTTCTCCGCCTTCGGGCGGGGACTTTCATTGAGGCTACAACGTGGGCGCGGTCTATGAGAACCGTCCTGCTATTTCCCCGCCTTCAGGTGGGGGTCTTCATTGCAATTCTGAATATGAATCGGGAAGTCGCACGCGGGTTGCGTAACTCCGGTTTAGAAACCAGATTGGTTTCTAAACCGGAGCTTTTCTCTTTAAAACATGAATATGGGCTGATGTGGCGCCTACTGCCAACTCCTCATGTCAGATGTCTGGGTCTGAAATGACCAAATCGGATGCGCGTAATCTGTAGTAGAGCTATGGTGAAGTCATGAGCAGAGAAGAGAGCCGATTGCGTCGTAGAGGAGAGGTAGGGATAATGGAGGAACAGCTGATATTTTAGAGGCTTCTCATGCTTTTTCCCGAACAAATCTCTACCGCGCTGTATGGTCAGAGCTTTCATTGAGGGATTAAATTTTGTTCTGGAAGCCTTTATCGCTGTTATCTCTCCTGCGATGGAAATCGCTGGAGCCTTCTTTAAAAACTTGGCCCTTCGCTGGTGATTTTACTGGCGGAGGGCTAAATATTTATATATTAAGTTTTGTTTTGGGAGCACGAGGGTATTTGTCTATATGCAATCTTAATGCTATGGTTGAGACATCAATTGGCTCGGAAGTCCACACAGCAACTCCGCTGGAGTGATATGAGCCCTGGATATTTAGGAGGTCTAATGGTAGAAGTACCGCCCCCAAGAAAAAAGCCGTCTACCACGACGGAGTCGCAGTAGACGGCTTTGAAGTATGTTGATACCGCTATAAACGGAAGTCAAGTTTTGCTGCAACAAAACAAGACTTGAATCAGTATATCGGCGACGCGGAGTGGATTTCCAATCCGTATCGAATACTGACCGTTTGTGTGGCATCCCGCCAGCCCCTCCTCCAGCTACGCCAATCTCACCTGAACAATGAGGTGAGTGCGGTGTGGGGAGGGGGGAGCGGCGCTCCGAATCAGCAGCGTGACGAAAACGCGCGCATCATTCGAAAAAGACAGGTAGCTTAAAGCTACACAAGAAAAATCGTGCACAACCCACGCACCGACGCGAGATGTGCACACACTACCTAAGGAGACAATCATGTCCCAGAACAACATCACCCTCGCCGACCTCATCGAGAACGTCAAGCTCGGCGGTGGTTCCGTCATCACCTCCAGCACCGAACTCGAACCCGCAGCAGGCCCTCACGCATCCGTGGCGCCCGCCAAGTATGTTGATGGCAAGGGGCAGGCTGCTAAGTCCGTTTTTGTGTACGAGACCCGCTACATCGTAGAGAAGCCTGAAGACCAGGACGAACCCAAGAAGGAAGAAGCCAAGACTGCTGAGAATGCTGTCAAGGGCAAGCCTCAGACCGTTGTCCTCATCGACAGCAAGCAGTCCGAACTCAACCGCGCAGAAGCCGCCATCGAACAGGGTCGCCAGTACGGCGATGAAGCAGTCGTCAAGATTCCCCGCGCCGTCGTCACCTACCAGACCGAAAACGGCCCCTTCGAATACACCGACATGGAACTCTCCCACCGCGTCTTCGACGGCCACTTCCGTGCCGGTCGCGTCGATGGTAAGCCTATCACCGAAAACGACCACTACCGCGCGTTGCGCAACTGCACCCCCGCAGACATGAGCGCACTGCTCAGCACCGCCCCCGCAGCACTCCTCTTCGGCGCATGGGACTCCACCCGCAAGAGCAACCAGGTCCGCCTGCGCAGCGCCCTCGTTGGTGAAATCATCGGCGTTCTCGCCGATCAGGAGCGTAGTGGCGAAGAGCAGCAGGCACGTCGTAGCGGTGCTCGTGTTGACGCTGTCGCTGCTAGTGTGCAGCTTGCTCCCAAGGATATGGAATCCTTGGTCAACGACCAGGAATCAGAACTGAGCTCGGGTAATATTGGGGCACGTCGTAACGATATCAAGAAGGCCAAGGCTGACGCCCGTATCTCCGCATCCCCTCTCGGTCTGGGTAGCATCCCGCCTTCGGTTGAGGAAATTGGCGGTGTCGCTTGCCGCCGTATCATCCGTTCCTGGGTTCTGAGCCTCGCTAGCCTGCGTCAGCTGCGCTTCGGTCAGGACGAGACCAAGAATGTTGCCGCGCGTGCACTTCTTGCCGCACTCGGCCTCAACGCTATTGCCCGTTCGGAGCGTGAACTCTACATCCGTGCCAACTGTGACCTGATCGAATCTGCCGCACCCGTTGTCACCCTCGACCAGCGTTTCGGCGAGAAGAAGCCCTTCGCACCCCTGACCGTTGAACACACCGACCAGCTGCTCCTCGAGGCTATCGAGAATGCCAAGAAGGCTGGCGTGGCTGACTGGAATGGCCAGACTTTCAAGGTTGAAGGCAACCCCATCATCATTAAGAACGCCACTGCGGAGGATGCTGAATAATATGACGAACCTCGGAATTCTTGCGAGGTTCCCGCTCGGCGTATACCAGGGCCACAAGGCAGACGGAAGCCCCGACGCCTTCCCCGACCCTGCCCGCTTGCAGGCCGCGCTCCTCAGCGCGGCCGCGCAGGGACCTCACGCAATTATCGAAAACGGGCAGCTCGCCCCCTCGGAAGAATCACTCAAAGCTCTCAAATGGCTTGAAGAGAACCCCCCGACCGGGCTACAGCTTCCCGACATGTGCCCCGTGTACCGCTCACCCAACAAGATGAGCCGATTCATGTACCGCGAGGTAGCGCGCTCCACCAAGGATGGGCGGCAGACCGAACGTCGCGCCGTATCCGACGGCTGGGCTGTATCCGACACCATCGGCTGGCAGTACGATAAGGTACCCGCAGACATCGCGGAAACCATCACCCAGCTCTGCGGCGAAGTACCCTCCCTCGGAGAAGCCAGCAGCTTCACCGCCCTCTACACCGGAGACGTGGAACCCACCCACACCATCGACACTAAGTCGGGCCCCTTCGAAGCAGGCGGCATGCCCGTCCGCGTACCCGTACCCGGTCGAATCAACGCGCTCATGCGTGCTCATGCAGAAGCGTACCCCGCCAAGGTTCCCACCAAGGCAGGCGACAAGACCGCAGCGAGCGACACGATGCGCCCCTCATCGGTACCCACCGCAGGCCTGGGATCCATCAAGTACCAGCCTGTGGAGGCTGAAACCTCCACCAGCCCCTGGGAATACTTGTGGCTCCTCGAAGTAGACGGTGAAGAGCTGAAGTCCGAACAGTACGTCAAGGCAAGCTCCCTGCTGCACAAGGCTCTCGTAGCTGCCGCAGGATTCGGGGCGCCCAGCCTCATCACCGGCAGGTACCCCAAGGGCCACAAGCCTGCCAACAGCCTGGCGCTGCAGTACCTGCCTTCCCGCTACCTGCCCGACTATCTGCGTCGTGAGGTGAAGTCTCAGGGAGTCCTGCTCGTCTTGGTCCCGGCAAGCGCCCCGACCGATGAAGCAGTAGAACTCGGTATCGCACTCAGGAGCGTAGAAACCCTCTACGCTCAGGACTTCCCGCGACTCACCGTGAAGCTTCGCCAGAAGCGCCTGCCCGCGCAGGGTTTCTGGGATGCCCCCAAGACCGGGTACAAGCGCCTGTGGCGTACCCTCAGCGCGGCCGTTCCCGAATCGCGCGTTTTCAACCGCCCGAAGAAGACCGAGACGAAGGCCTGGACCTTCGCTGACGCTGCTCTGCTTTCCATGGCTTACGTGTGGCGTGACAGCTTCGAGGCGCCCGAGGCTGAAACCTCACGTGAACGAATCCGCAGCTTGAGGGACCAGGTCGAGGAAAAGGCTGAGGCCAAGGTCCTGGAAGCCCACCGTGTAACCCAGAACCCCGCCGCCTACGCCTATAAGCTGCCCCGCACTCTGCCCGCAGAGCCGTGGCGCGGCATCGTAGACCTCGGCAACCTGGCAACGGACACGACCCTCGTAGCCATCGGCCAGTCCCGCCATATGGGCGGCGGCCTGCTGGTTCCGTTCGACGTGCCCACCGAAGAATACGACCGCCGCAAGAAGGAGGAAAAGCATGACTAGCCCCGCTACCATGCTGCCCTCTATTACTCGTGATGAGTTCGGTGAGTTCTTTGCCGCACTCAATGGAGGGTACGCGCCCTTCAGCTGGCAGGAAGAGGTACTCGACCACATTTGCGAGCACGGCGTATGGCCGGAACGCATTAACGCGCCGACCGGCTCCGGCAAGTCCTCCGTGGTTGATATCCACCTCTTCGCGAATGCGCTCGCAGCGGTTGGCGCCGCGCCGCGCGTTCCCCGTCGCCTCTGCGTGACCGTGGGACGCCGCGCGCTGGTCGACAGCCAGGCAGACCGTGCCCGTGAGATTCTCAAATGTATGGAGGACGCGCTCGCTGATGGATCCGGTGAGCCCGGTATTCTGCGTAGGGTTGCTGAAGCTCTCCAGAGCTTCCAGACCCACAACGACGAGAAGGGGAGCAAACCCTTCGAGACTGGTCACATCCGTGGCGAACTCTCGAACCGCAGCCTGCCGGTGACCGACATTTCGGCCTGCGCAATCATCGCCGCAACCCCGGATATGTACGGTTCGCGAGCGCTCTTCCGCGGCTACGGCAGCACCAAGGCTGCCCGGCCGCGTGAGACCGCTCTGCTGACCATGGACACCGTCATGGTGCTCGATGAAGCACACATGAACCGTCAGCTGCTGCACACCACTCAACGTATTGCCGAGTTGCAGAAGCGCGAGGTCAACCTGGGTGTTCCCACCCTGCAGGTGGTTGAGACGACCGCTACCCCCTCCACTGAGGACAGCGATTCGACCACGCTGGGCGTTGACATTGAGGCTCTCGACAGCCCGAATGATAAAGAGCTGCACAAACGTGTCTACTCGCATAAGGAACTGGTGCTCCACCCCATTGATAAGTGGGATGGTAAGCCCGGTAACGCTGCGACCGTGAACGCCGCTGTGGACGCTATTAAGAAGTTCCTTGCCCACCGTGAGGCGGGTGAAGACTCCAAGAAAGCCCATACTGTCGGTTGTATCGTCAACCATGTGCGGACGGCTATCTCTATCAAGGAGAAACTCACCACGGACAAGGTGCTTGGAAAGGATGAGGTTGAGCTTCTCGTAGGACGCATGCGCCCCTCGGATCTGGAAAAGCTGCAGGAAGATCACAATAAGCTCTTCACTACCGCAGGCGATAAGTCCGTGAAGGTTGTTGTTGCCACCCAGACTCTCGAAGTCGGTATTGACGTTGACTTTGCTGACCTGGTGACCGAGCTGGCTCCGGCTTCCTCCTTGGCGCAGCGCTTCGGACGTGTTAACCGTCTGGGCCACCGTACGGATTCCAAGGTCGTCGTTATTGAGCCTGCCAGCGGCGACTCGGTCAAGAAGGACGCGCCTCCCTACAAGGCGGTCGACCTGAGCAATGCGTATGGTTGGCTCGAGGCTCTCAACGATGCTGAGAGCCCGTCGGTGAACCCCGCCGCAATGGTGAAGAACCCGCCGGTGCAGTCCTCCCCGGAGCGTCTGCTCTACCAGCGCCCGGAATGGCCTGACCTGCTGGAATTCTCGCGTACCGATGAGAACCCCTACGATGAGCCGGACCTTGACCTGTGGCTGCACGACTCCCTGGATGCAGAAACCGCGATGGGTGGTGTTATCGTGCGTGATAACCTGCCGAGCAACTCTTCTGCCGCCATGGAGATTCTCAAGACCAGCTACTTCGCACCGCGCGACAAGGAAACCTTCCCCGCGAATCTGAAGATTCTCAAGGAGATTCTGGACTACCAGGACGAGCACGGCGTGAAGCCGCGTAAGTTCCTTTACCGTCAGGGTGAAATCTCCCTGTGGCAGGACGCTGACCACGGCGATGAGAGCAACCATTCGTTGGCTCCCGGTGACGTTCTGATTCTTGATACGGGTAGTATTCCGTTCACGAACCAGGGCATTGCCGTGACTCAGCGTGAGCTTCCCTCCACGAAGGACAAGGTGGAGGCTGTGCCCTTCCCCGATGGCGCCGAGCTCTACGTGTACGAAAAGTGCGCGGACCGTGAGGAAGACTTCAGGGAATACCTGGGCCTCTCACCCGAAGAGGCAGCAGAATTGCTTGACACCCAAGCTCCGGACGGCGAGAAGAGGATTGCTTCTGAACTTACTACCGAGGCTGAGGACGGTCAGGAAGTTATCTCCTGGTACGCCAAAGTGACCAATGCGACCGAGAAAAAGTCTGTTGAAGGTTCCGATATCGCTCAGGAACTGGTGCTGGCTGCCCCCGTTTTTCTGGACGACCACCAGAACGATGTTGCCGAGCGTACCCGCCAGATTGCCGAGAACCTCGGCCTGGCACCGGAATTCTCTGAGGCCCTGGAACTGGCGGCAAAGTACCACGACGAGGGCAAACGCGACCTGCGCTTCCAGCAGATGCTCGGTGCAGATGCGGAGACGGGCGCGCTCGCAAAGAGCGGCCACCGTTCCGTGGCTGAGGCGTACCGCGCCCGTAGCCGCAGCGCCCTGCCGAGGGGCTGGCGTCACGAGCAGCTGTCCGCGCTCATGGTTGCGGCCTCGCCCGAAAAGGTGGGGGAGCACCGCGACCTGGTATTGCGCATCATTGGTTGCAGTCACGGTCACGGCCGGTTCTCCTTCGCCCACGACGCAGACTTCCTGCTCAAGGAAGGCTACCTGCCCGAGGGAACGGACTATGAGGCGCTCAAGGAACAGGCGACCCGACTCTTTAACGTCGGCTACTGGGACAACCTCATGGAGCAGACGAGCCGCACCTACGGCCCGTACGCTACCGCCTACCTTGAGGCCGTCGAACGCGCAGCAGATGCCCAGATTTCACGGGAGGGACACTAATGGCAACGTTGACTATTGCCGGTGACTACACCTCGGCGCTGACCCATTTTGCCCTCTACGGGCTGTCCCTGATGGTTGAGCAGAAGCACCCCGGAACCGTTACTGTCGGTTGGTCTCAGGAAGGTCAGCCGCGCGCCCAGATGCATGCTGAAGGCGTGTCAGAAGAAGAAATTGCCGAGTGCGTGCACTCCTACGTTTCTTCCCTGGCTGCTGATGGTAGCTGGGTGAACGTTGACCAGTCCTACGGTGTGGGTAAGGAAGCCGCTGTTTTCTCCCCGTTCTCCCCGCGTATTCGCGGAATTGACGCGGAGAAGTACCCGGATGACTGGGCCTCGCACCAGAAGACCCGACAGGCTCATCTGGATGCGCTGATGGAACGTGACGACCTGCTGTCCCTTCTGTGGATTGCTGGCCTGGGCGAACCGGCATACTGGCGTTTTGAAACCAAGGCGCCTCGCCCCGACCACGGTGCATCCCGCTGGGAGATGAAAACTCGCAACAAGGGTCAGGAGTTCGTCAAGGACCGTCTGCGCCTGATGTGTGCGGATCTGGCCACTTGGGAACCTTCCGCGATGCTCAGCGGTATTACCGGGCAGACCCTGCACGACTCGTTGGATAAGAAGCCGGATTCCCGAACCGGAACCGGTTTCACCGTCCCGCAGCCGACGGACACCGCGCTCGCCTTCTGCGCGCTGGTGGGTATTGCGAATTTCCCGGTGATTCACCAGATTCACCGAATTGGTGTAACCCCCGGTGCCTACCCGTACAACGCTTTGCACCCGCGGCTCATGGTGCTTCCGGTACCCTCCGGAAGGGTTACGCCCGCCCGGTTGCGGACCGTGTTGCGTAGCCACCCCTACCGTAGGGTGGTTGACGAACTCGGTAAGGCGATGGACCGCGGTTCTTTGAGCACTGACATTTTCGTGTCTGAGTTGGCGGATGAGAAGGCGATTCTTCGTGAGAAGGGCGTTCAGGCCTTTGTTGCTTTTCCCATCGCGAAGGTGGGTAGTGATTCGGCACCTGAGCGTCAGGTTCTGAAGGGTAGCGCGATTCCGTTGGGCTAACCTAGCCGCTTACCCATACTGGTAAATAACGCCGGCAAATATGCCCGCAAAATGCAGGGGAGGGGCCCTCCGGTTGAATCACCAGAGGGCCCCTCCTGTCTGTATCGTTGAGTGTCTACATATCGCTGAGCGGATATGCGGTAGCTAGTGCGCTAGGGAACCACCCCTTACGCCACCGCCACGGTGCCCTTGGCTGCGGTGCCGCTTCGGGTCCACAGCAGGAGCGCTGCCACGCTGTTGATGATGTAGAAGATGTACTTGCCGACGTTTGCGAAGTTGCCCTGGGTCAGCGCCTTAATGCACTGCACGGTGTTGTACACGGCCCAGAACTGCCACTGCATCGTGAGCTTGAGCGCGTTCAGAATGTTGGCTGACAGGGACAGACCAAACACCACGGTCGTAATCCAGAACAGGAACGAGGTCTTGCCGCCGTAGCCAATGTAGTTCGCAATCAGGGAGAACGCGAACGAACCCGCCACAATACCACCAATAATCAGCTGACCCTTCGCGCCGGTCGGCGGTTCCATTGCCTTGCCGCGTTCGGAGTTCTGCCACCTACGAATCGCGAAGGTGTACACGATGAACGTGACCGGGTAGGTGATGATCGCTGCCTTGTTGCCCATAATGTAGTCAATCGCGCCAGACAGCGCCGTGTTGATAATGCCGAGCACGTTGCCGATGTTTGAGAGGCGGCCGGTCAGGCGGGTAGACATCATTGAAATACCCACGTTAATCACGGAAATTACGCCGAGGGGAATGAGTTTCGTGATTGGGCCCCAGTCGACGTATTTGTCGAGGGTGGTGCTCAGGTATCCTGATGCGACTGCGATGGCGATAACCAGTGCCACGCCGAAGAGGTCGGCGTACTTGGACTTGGCGAAAAAGAGGAGGGCCTTCTCAGAGAATTCCTTGGCCTCCATGGGTAACTCCTTTGTTGAGGATATAGAAACAGTGATAGGGTACCAATAACTATAACTCTTTGAAAAGGGTTCGGAACGGCGTGTCGCACATAAAACCTCAGAATCCCACATATTCCACATCCAGGAACGCCTCGGCGTACAACAACCCGAAGTTACCCCATCAAAAACCCATACCAACTTCCGGCAAACCATGCCAGATAACGCCCCTATCTCGCCGAACACCGAAAATGGGCGTAAAATCACCGCCGTTTCATCTTCGCTTTAACAGAAACCTTAAGGTAGGCTAGATGACTGGGTCAGGGAACTCGTGCCGGTCTCACTCACCGTGCATCCGCCCGACAGACACCCGCACCCCGCACGCTGCGTCTCACTCACGCACGCCAGAGGGGGAGGGAACCCAACGTATCGGCCTCACTCACCGTTTACGCCGCTGTCCGCGCGTCCTGCCACCCGTAACTCACTCAACTCAAACAAGAACTGAATAGGACAATCATGCCCTTGCTTACCCATCGACTCTCACGACGATTCTTCGTAAAGGGTGCTTCCGCCGCTGCCGCTGCAGGCGCACTGACCCTGCAGGCACAGGCCGCTCAGGCAGATGAAGCACCCACCAACATTGCCCCGGCAACTGAGGAAACTAAAGGCCCGCGCCTCGTCATTCAGTGCGCCACCATCACCGAAACCGGTATGACCGTCAACTACACTGCACACGGTCTGCGCGAATTCCTCACCGAAGGCACCACCCTGACCGTACGCCACGGCTACGTTCGTAACGACTCTTTCGAAACTCTGCGCTCCTGGCCGCTCACCCCCGAATTTGACGGTGACGCTGACAGCTTCAGCGGTAGCGACCAGTTCCCCATCGAGCTGCTGCAGGGTGAGGGCGTTGATCACGCCCTGCAGCTGGATATTTGCTCCGACCCGTGGGGTCAGGAGATTACCCACCAGATTGCTGCACGCATCCCCGTGGCTGAGACTAAGATTCTGAAGACTTCTTTCGAGGATGTTCCGGATAACCACCCGTTCGCCGAGGATATCCGCATGGCGAACCAGAAGAAGTGGCTGATGCCGAACCCGCAGACTGGCGCGTTTGAGCCGGACCGCCCCGTGACCCGTGAGGAGCTTATTGCTCTGCTGAACCACGCGGCCGGTCACGCTGGCGTGAGCGAAAACTCTGAGGTTGCACCCTTCGCGGATGCGGCAGGCCGCCCGACCGCGAACGCTCTGCACTGGGCTCGTGACCGCAAGATTACCGAGCCGCTCACCGGCGGCGACAAGATTGACCCGACCGCACCGGTCTCCCACGAGGAGTTGGCGGCTGTGCTGTTCCAGTACAACGCGGAGGTTCAGTTGACCGAGATGAACGAGGCTACCGGTTCTCGTTTCCGCGACGTACTCGGTGCCGGTACCCTGCACCGTTACGTTGCGTGGGCTGGCGCGAACGACATCGTGATCGACGCTTCGGGTGAGTTTAAGCCGACCGCGCCGACTACTCGCGCGGAGCTGGCTCGTTTCATTCGCCGCTACAAGCTGCAGAACCTGCTGTTCACTGACTTCTCGTACGTTTCCTAATTCTCGTACGTCTTCTAAATTTAGCTAACCCCGGCACCGCGCGTGCCTGTTGGGGTTCGTGAAACCCCCGTCTTCTGGCTTTTGCTGGAGGCGGGGGTTTTGTTGTGCGGGTTTAGTGACAGGTTGTGCCTGGCATATGAAATTTTGCGTCATATATACCTGAAATCTTGCAAAATCCTGTGCGCTAAGTAAGTATTACCTAGAAGGTAAATTAATGATTGCCTTACTTAATACTGTGTGAAGACTAGTTTCCTTGCTCGTGGGCCCACGAAACCCACAGCAGAGAGCAAGAAAAACGCGGCGCCTCACCGCCCCTCAAGCAGGGGAGAGGCGCACCTCCACACACCACCCACGAAAAAGGACATACATATGAACCTCGCTTCGAGCAAGGCATTCAAGGGCCTCGCCGTTGGATCGCTGGCACTGGCAATTTCAGGTGTTGCCACCATCCCCGCATCGTTCGCGGCAGAATCCACCCCGGCGGCAAGCCAGAGCACTGACGCTCGCACCATCACCGACAAGGCGATGGCTAAGATCACCCAGGGCCTGCCCGGCCAGTTCCAGGTCGCATATTCCAAGAAGACCAACAAGATTTGGGTTGCGGGCACCGCTGACCGCGACGAGCACGTTTCCACTATTGCTCGTATTGACGCGAACTCCCTGAAGATTGAGGCTGTCGCCGAGTTGCCCATCGTCAAGAACGACAAGGGCTACTCCTACGAGGGTGCGTACGGTATCACCGTCGATGACGAGGAAGGTACCGTGTGGGTGACCAGCACCCGCGATAACTCCGTTGCCGTGTACGATCAGGCGACCATGAAGCAGCTGTGGACCAATGCGGGTCTGAGCAAGGACGACCCGAACTGGATTGAGCACCCCCGCGAGGTGCGTGTCGATCACGAGTCGGGTAAGGCTTTCGTGACCGGCCGCTTCTTTGTCTCGGCTATCGATCTGAAGACCAAGAAGGTCGAGAAGATTCAGCTTGAGGGTGCACCCGATGGCGGTACCCGCTACATCAGCATGAACATTCTGGTGGACGGCGGCAAGCTGTACGTGCCCGAACGCACCGGCGGCAAACTCTTCGTGATTGACGCCAAGACCTTCAAGGTCGAGAAGACCATCTCTGTGAAGGGCGATAAGGACGGCGAGGTTCGCCCCTCTGACGTGGCTATTGACCACTCGCAGAACGAAATTTACGTCTCTTCGCAGGGCGTGAAGGGCGAGAACTCCGGTGTATCTGTGTACGATGCGACCACCTACGAGTTCAAGAAGTTCATTCCCTTCGGCACCCAGGCGCTCTCGCTCGATAACGATGAGGCGAACGACCTGGTGTACGTGACCGACTTCGGCACCGGCAAGGTCGGCGTGATTGACGGCGGCGCAGCAGACAAGCTGATTGCCGAGGTCGCCATGAACGGCGGCAAGGCAAACGACCTGGTCGTACTGCCCAACGGCTCCGTTGTCGCTGTCGACAAGCAGGCTGGCGCAACCGCAACCGTGCCCTACGTCCTCGACGGCACCACCGGCACCGTCAGCACCTCCAGCCAGGTCACCAGCAAGCCTTCTAAGGACAAGCAGGGCAACGAGGTTCCCGCCAAGACCTCCGAGATTCAGGCGAACTCCATCCTGAAGTTTAAGGTCACCGCAACCGCAGGCGACAACTCCGAGGTCAAGCAGGTCACCCCCGAAACCCGCGAGTTCCAGGGCTACCCGGCAACCGCCACCAAGACCAAGGCAACTGACAACAACGCCACCACCCCCTCCACTGAGGCACACCGCACCGTGGACGCAAACGGTAGCGTTGCGAACATCATTCAGGGTCTGCCCGGCCAGTTCCAGGTTGGCTACTCCAAGAAGAACCACAAGCTGTTCGTACCCACCGTGGGTGCGCGCGGCGGCCTCGCCTCCTCCCTGGCACGCGTGGATGCAGACACCCTCAAGACCGAGGCATTCGCCGAGCTGCCCGTGAAGAAGAACGACAAGGGCCAGTACGGTTACACCTCCGCGTACGGCGTGACCGTTGATGACGTGGACGGCACCGTCTGGGTTACCAACACCACCGACAACTCCGTAGCAGTGTACGACCAGCAGACCCTCAAGCTCATCTGGACCAACGAGGGCGTGAAGGAAGACGACCCGAACTGGATTGAGCACCCCCGCTCCGTTCTGGTTGACCACGAGTCCGGCAAGGCGTTCGTGACCGGCCGCTTCTTCGTATCCGCTATCGACCTGAAGACCAAGCAGGTTGAAAAGATTCAGCTCGAAGGCGCACCCGACGGCGGCACCCGCTACATCAGCATGAACCTGTTCCTCGACGGCGGCAAGCTGTACGTGCCCGAGCGCACCGGCGGCAAGCTCTTCGTCGTGGACACCAAGACCTTCAAGGTTGAGAAGACCATCCAGACTCAGGGTGAGGATTCCACCGTTGAGGTTCGCCCCTCCGACGTTGCTGTGGACCACTCGCTGAATGAGATTTACGTTTCTTCCCAGGGTGTGAAAGGCGTCAACTCCGGTATCTCCGTGTACGACCTGACCACCGGCGAGTTCAAGAAGTTCGTCAAGTTCGGCACCCAGGCGCTCGCTCTGGAGCACGATGAGGACCGCGACCTGGTGTACGTAACCGACTTCGGCACCGGCAAGGTGGCTGTCTTCGACGGCCGCGCTGACGAGGTCATCGGCGAGGTCGAGATGAACGGCGCAGCCGCGAACGACGTGACCCTGCTCAAGGACGGCTCCGTACTGGTCCTCGACAAGAAGGACCGCGACGAGAAGGTGACCCTGCCCTACGTGCTCAACGGCACCACCGGCGAGATTACCACCGCCAGCGAGTACACCACCCTGCCCGGCAAGGACCGCCAGGGTAACGACGTTCCCGCATCGGTTCAGCAGCTGAAGGCTAACTCCATTCTGAAGTTCAAGGTTGGCGTGAAGGACACCGACGCGAGCGCAGCTCCGGTGGGTATCACCCCGACTTCGCTGGACTTTGCGGGTTACCCGACGGTGACCGGTGTGAAGGCTGAGGAGTCGAAGCCGGCTGACCCGAAGGCTGAGGACAAGAAGCCTGCAGATCCGAAGGTAGAGGACAAGAAGGCTGAAGATAAGAAGTCTGAGGACGTTAAGTCTGAGGATAAGAAGTCTGACGCTAAGTCCGAGAACACCGCAGAGGCTAAGGATCAGACCTCCAAGGACCAGACTTCTAAGGATCAGGCATCTCAGTCTGACTCCAAGCCCGCTCCGGATGCAGTGAAGGCTGATAAGTCCGGTTCGGCTGTGAAGAACGGTGGTTCCTCCGCAGGTGGTTCCGATAATTTGGGCGGTGGCTCCTCGGTAGCTAAGAGCGACGCAGGTTCCTCGCAGGCTGGCTCTTCGCGTGGCGCTCTGGCGAACACCGGTGCGAACGCTGTGATGCCGCTGGTTGCTTTCGCTTCTGTGGCTCTGATTGCGGGTGTTGCCCTGGTGATGCGCCGCCGCAAGGCATAGCGTTTAGCTCTCGGGCTTAAATGCTCGATATAACGCGTGAAAAGGCGGGTATTTTCTCTTTCGGATTCTTCGAATCTGGGGGAGGGGTACCCGCCTTTTGTGTGCCCGCTTGGGCTAATGCTGGGTAGGTGGTTTTAGGACATATTTATATATGTGCACTTGCCTGTAAAAATATAGGTTTTGAATGTCGAGAAAATGTTTAACCCGTGGTGAATCTCGCTGGCGCGCCTCACCTAAACATTTACATTAATGTGTAAATATAAAAGCATCACAATACCCCTCGCGACCTGGGTTTTTGCCCGCAAGAGCAAGGAAAAACCGGGGAAGCGCCTCAACCTTCACGTGATACTGAAGGCGAATTAGGGGATCACTCATAAAAACACAAAACACGCCCACGTCGCTGCTTGTATTTTCCTGGGAAAACATTGAGGATTAGAAGGTAGGTAAATTTATGCGTTACCTGCATTTCTGCTTTTCGTGCCGTCGAATATGTCACCGCATATTCACGGGTGTCTCGTTAGCATTCGCATGCGGCATGTGAGCACTTCCGTTACACATTTGAAGGACACACATTGAACCTCACTCCCTCCTCGGGCAAAGCACTGAAGGGGCTCGCCGTCGGCTCCCTCGCGCTCGCAATCTCCGGCGCAGCCATGATTCCTGCCTCCTTCGCAGCACCTAACACCGCAAACCAGACCGCGGCCCCCAGCGCATCGGCTCCTTCCACCGCATCGCTGAGCCGCGTTGTCGACACCTCCGCGTCCGTCGCGCAGATTACCCAGGGTCTGCCCGGCCAGTACCAGGTTGCCTACTCCAAGGCGACTAACAAGATTTGGATGGTCGGCGTGGGTGCACGCGGCGACCTTGCCTCCACTATTGCTCGTGTCAACGCAGACACTCTTCAGATTGAAGAAGTAGCAGCGCTTCCCTTCGAGCTGGATAAGAACGGCGAATTCGGCTACATTTCCGCGTACGGCATCACTGTTGATGACGTGTCCGGCACCGTGTGGGTTACTAACACCACCGACAACTCCCTGTCTGTCTTCGACCAGAACACCATGGAACAGATTTGGACTAACCACGGTATCGCCGAGAGCGACCCGAACTGGATTGAACACCCCCGCTCCGTGCTGGTGGACCACAACTCCGGCAAGGTGTTCGTGACCGGCCGCTACTACGTGTCTGCAATCGACATGAAGACCTTCGAGGTCACCAAGCTGCAGCTGGAGGGCGCCCCCAACGGCGGTACCCGCTACATCGGCATGAACATGACCGTTGACGGCGACAAGCTGTACGTGCCCGAGCGCACCGGCGGCAAGGTCTTCGTCATCAACACCAAGACCTTCAAAACCGAGCAGGTTATTCAGACCCGCGGCGAGAACTCCTCCGTTGAGGTTCGTCCCTCTGACGTCACCATCGACCACTCCGAGAACGAAATGTACGTTTCCTCCCAGGGCGTGGACGGCGTGAACTCCGGTATCTCCGTCTACGACCTGACCACCGGCGCGTTCAAGAAGTTCGTCAAGTTCGGCACCCAGGCGCTGTCCATGGAGAACGACGAGAACCGCGACCTGGTGTACGTGACCGACTTCGGTACCGGCAAGATCGCCATCTTCGACGCTAAGACTGACCGCGTGATCGGTGAGGTTGAGATGAACGGCGGTAAGGCTAACGACCTGACCGTCACCGCGGACGGCTCCGTCATCGCAGTGGACAAGCAGGACATCGCTAACACCACCGCGGCAGTGCCCTACGTGCTGAACTCGAAGACCGGTGACGGCTCCATGACCGACACCTACACTTCTAAGGCGACCGTGGATCGTAACGGTAAGGCTGTTCCTTCCTCGCAGCAGAAGCTGGTTCCGAACTCCATCGTGAAGTTCTACGCCGAGGTTTCCGAGGGTGAGTTCACCTCCACCGCGACTATTAACCCCGCTAAGGTTCCCTTCCAGGGCTACCCGAAGCAGGCTACCGCAGTGCTGATTGACCCCACCCTGAACTTCGCTGAGGGCACCGTCGACATTACCCGCCCCTACACCTTCCACGTGTCCGGCTACGACTTTGAGAAGCCCCCGGCAGAAGGTATTCGCCTGTTCCTCGTCAAGGAAGGCGAATGGTCGATGGGTTTCGACAAGCTGACCGATAGCGAACTGGCAAGCATCCAGAAGGTGTCCACCATTGTTCCGGCGAGCGCGTTTGTTTACAACGCACGCACCGGCAAGTACTCCTTCGACGCAACCCTGCGTGTTCCCGCGAACACCATGCAGTACAGCCAGGGCTACATGCTCGGTACCGTCACCGCTGGTTCTGACGTGGCTACCAACCGCAATTACGACTCGGCTGTTTCGCTGATTGTCAACGACGCGAAGGACGCCGGTAACGCAGATAACCGCGATGAGGTTGACGAGCCGGCATTCCCGACCAACGCCTCGGCGTCGCCTTCCGCATCTGCTGCAGTAGCAGAGAAGCCTGCGGCTGATCAGTCTAAGGGTGAGCAGCCGAAGGCTGAGGAAGCTAACGACCAGCTGGGAACCACCGCGAAGACCGCGCCGCTGAAGAACTCTTCTTCGGTGAAGTCGGAGTCCCAGCCTAAGGGCTCTAGCTCCGATGCTCAGGTGAGCGCTTCGGCTACCAAGTCTGCGCCTCAGAGCAAGGGCTCGCTGGCTAAGACCGGTGCCCAGAACGTTCTGAGCCTGGCTGCTGTCGGTGCGTTCGCGCTGATTGCCGGTGCCGCTGTGATGGTGCTTCGCCGCCGTAAGGCATAGTTTCTTGCTCTAGTTTGAGCGGATGCGCCCCGTACACTGTGCGGGGCGCATTTTTGTACCTTGGTGCCATTTGTGCCTGAAAGGAGGTGGGCGCGGCGGAGGTGGGCGCGGCGGAGGTTCTGGATGTCTGTCGGGGGAGTGCCTGGCATAGCTGGAAAAGAGCCTATGCTGAGCGCCTTGCACTCAGTGTAAAATATGTGACTCATTTCACCACTTTTCGATTTGGTTGTTTCTGGGAACCTCTGTATAGTTATATGTGTTGCCAGGGAGACCTGGTGAAAGAGATGTAAATCTCACGGCCCCATCGTATAGCGGCCTAGTACTCCGCCCTCTCACGGCGGCAACACCGGTTCAAATCCGGTTGGGGTCACACTAGGAAATAAACCCTCAGTCTTCTGACTGAGGGTTTATTTGTTTATCAGGCACAAAACTGAGTCTGGATTCGATGGTGCCGCCGTGAGCCTCTCAAAGAATAAAAGCGAAAAGCCACATGTGTTTCGAAAAGCAACCATAATGGTGGCTTTTCGAAACACATGTGGCTTCTCGGCGGTATAAGGGAGGCTGTCCTCCTGGATTTACTGTGCAGATGCCTCAGTAGAAGCAGTCGTAGCCTCCGCAGACGCAGAACCCGCAGCCGAAGCGCTCGGGCTCAGCGACGGAACCGGCGAAGCAGAAGCAGTACCCGGAGCGCGACGCACCATACGCCAAGTGCCGTCCTGGTAGTGCGCCACAATCTGACCAGCCACCGGCTTACCCGGGTACTTGAATACCTCGGTCAGCGGCTGCACACGATCATTGGTCTTGCTGTACACGCCAGCACCCTCAGCGCCATCAATCACCATCTCGGTTGCCCAAGTGTAGTAGCCGGTGCGGGTGTCCTTGGTCGGGCGGTCAGCGGTCAGCGACAGAACCATCGGACGCTCCGAACCAATAACCCAGCCGCTCTCCGAAGCGTACATGCTCTGGAAGAACTCAGCCACAGTCGAGTAGTCGCCGGTGTGGTCAATATTCGTGAAGCGGGTACCGTCACCGGTCAGCAGCAGATAGTTCAGGGTAGCCTGCCAGTACGCAATGAACGCGTGCAGGCCCTCAACACTGTTCTCACGCAGCTTCGCCGGCTCCACGGGGATCGCAACGTTCACTGCCTTGTGCTCCTTGGTGCCCGGCTCAAAAGTGCCGGTGGAGGAGTAATCGGCAAGAACGACCTCACCCTTCATGCTGGGGCCGGGCTCAACGGTGGTGGTTGCCTCCGCCGTGGGGGAGACGGATGCGGTAGCGCTCGCGGTCGCCGAAGACTCGGTAGTGGATGCGCTTGCGGTCGCCGAAGACTCGGAGGAGTTCGAGGAACATGCGGCAAGAAGCGCGGCGGTGCCCAGACCCAGTGCGGTCAGGGCGGTGCGGCGGGTATACATGGTAGACATGGGGCTCTTTCTGAGGTGAATAAAGTATGTGCCGGTATTGAACTAATTCCAGAATATCGCAGGGGGGCGGTCAGCCCAATGTTGTGTGCGCCTCCATGACCCTAAAAGCGGCGGGAGATGACGAAAAACACGGGCTCTCGCTAAGGCAGTAATATTGTTGCTTCTACGCCGGAGAAGAACTGCTTGCTGTAGGCTGGGGTGAATTCGTTGCGTTGCTTCCTCCTGCAGGACCGACTGTCCATGCACCATTTTGGTGTACCAACTCAAAAATGATTTTGCTGGGACCGTCTGGGTTATTTGTGTAGGCTAGCGAAATCTCCAAGCCCTGTGCCGTGGTGTGGACTACGGCCCTACTGTGCATGTAGGTCGTAGCTTTCCAATGGTAGCGGTCTTCGTCAATCTTTTGAGGAGATTCCTCTGTCAACTGGTATAGACAAGGTGTTTCGGTGCCGTATAACCAGCCGCTGCCTTCTGCATACATTTTTACGTATGCCTTCTTCATCTTTTCCCAGTATTGGTCTACGGTTGCGTCTACAGACTTTAAAGGCTCAATATCCCCAGAAATCATGAGATAGTTCTGAGAAGCCATCCAATATCCCAATGCTGCATACATGCCGCCCTTTGTCTTGTTGCTCATGTTTGCAGGGCGTACGGGTTTGCGCGGATTCTCGGCTTTCTTCTCATGGGTTGCCGGAACGTAAGTTCCTTGCGACTCGTAGTTGTTGAACTTCAGCTCGCCCTTATAGATACGCTGAGCGTCGAGCACACTCGGGTCGCTGAGCGGGCGGATATCGCTAGCACAGGCGGTCAAGGAGGCGAGCGCGGCGGTGGCGGCGATGCCAAAGGCGGCGCGTCGGGTCACGAAGGTAGACATAAGGTACCCTTCAATAGATTATCGGTGTATCTATTTCAGGGTACCTTAGTGTATTTGGGTATGTTTATGATTTTTTCGTTGTCAAACCTTGGAAAATGCTACAAAAGATACGTTAGCTAACGAAAAGCACCGTTTACTAGGGGGAAAAGCCATTATCTTCCTATGGCTGCCGTTTCCCGCGTCGGTATCTTCCTATACCGCTGCGTCCTAAACGCTGAGGCCAGAATCGCTTCCGCCCGAGGATCCGGGAGAAGTCGTCGAGGAACTCTTCGTCTCAACGGTGACCATCCACGCATCGTTTCGGTATTTCAACACAAAAGTGACCTCATCATTACTGGAATCACCGCTCGTCTCAGCCAGACGAATGTCCCTGTCCTCGGGCACGTAATGGAGAACGGCATCCTTATGGCTACGGGCAACACCCTTCCAGCGGTACTGCTCATCGTCAACCTTCTGCGGGGTCTCTTCGGTCAGGTCAGCCACGAGCGGCGTCTCGGTGCCGTACATCCACCCCTCATTCTTTGCGTACAACTCTACGTATGCCTTCATCTTCTGCACGTAGATGCCGTCCAGGTCCACGTCCTTGAACGGGGTAGCGTCGCCAGTAACCGTCAGGTAGTTCAGAGCTGCGACCCAGTAGCCCAGCGCCGCATACATGCCCGAGGTCGTCTTTGACTTTATATTCACGGGAGGAACGGGCATAGGCGGATTCTCCGCCTTCTTCGTGCTGCTTGCGGGGTGGTACGTTCCGGTGGACTTGTAGCTATTGAACTTCAACTCGCCCTTGTAGGGACGCATCGAGTCAACCACGCTCGGGTCCTCCAGCGGGCGGATATCGCTGGCGCAGGCAGTCAAGGAGGCGAGCGCGGCAGCGGCAACAACGCCCAGGGCGGTGCGTCGGGTAACGAAGGTAGGCATGGGAACCCCTCAATAGTTTGTTCGTGTGCTTTTAAGCGTACCCGAGCAGATTTATTGACACGATCAAAGCCGGCACCTGCTCATCTGGGGGAATAGTTCAACACGACCGTACGCAGGCCATACAAACAAAAAGGGGAAGCCCCCGCACGCAGCCTCAACTGCATTCGAGAGCTTCCCTCATCACTATAAATGACTAGGAACGCGGGTTAGGCACTAGCGCTACTCGCCTCTGAAGAGGGGGAATCAGCTTCTTCATCACTGAGTAAGAACCAGGCGCCATCCTTATAGTCAAACGGAAAATTGGTTGCCTCGCTCTTGGTCGATCCATCAACCAGAGGAACAGGGTCATGACCCTCAACGTGAGCCTTTGCATTGGGATCATAGATAATGCGTCCGAGCCAATCGTAACGGTTGGGACCGCCCTCAACTTTTTTGGGAGCATCAGTCAGCAGCTGAATGGTAACCGGCGCATCCGTGTCATACACCCAGCCCTTACCGGAAGAGTAGATAAGAACAGCATTGGCGTGATCGTTCGCATAGCGGCCTTCAGGGTCAGCCTTCTTGAGCGGTTCGAAATCGCCGGTCATGAACATGTAGTTGAAGCTTGCCACCCAGTAGCAGAGGAACTGGTACATGCCCTCAACGGTCGCCTCGTTCATCTTCTCCGGAACAACAGGCTTCGGCACGTTCTGCGCTTTCTTCTCAGCCGTGGCAGGAACGTACTCGCCGTTCTTCTCGTACTTGTCGAGCTTTACGGTACCCTTGTACGACTTCTTAGCGGAAGACGACGCAGATGCTGAGGCGGATGCGCTTGCAGACTCAGAAGCGCTGGCACTCGCCGAAGCCTCACCGGAAGGGGAAGAAGAGCTATCAGCCAGCGGACGGATATCGCTAGCGCAGGCGGTCAGCGCTGCAGCCGCGCCGGCACCGGTAGCGGCAGCTAGCGCGGCGCGTCGAGAAAGAAAAGTTGCCATCAGAAATCCTTAAGTAATGTGTGGGGTTATGAGACTAAGTCCTAGAGCCTATGTGCGAGGTAAATCCCCGCCCATAAGACGAACTGAACAAAGATGCTCTAGGCGTTCTTGGAGCTAGCCTCATCGGATGATTTAGCACTCGGGCTTGCAGTGCTTTGCCCGCGTACCTTGGTGGGGTAAGTAAACCACTTGCCGTCCTGATACGACAATTTCAGGTTGGAAAGCTCAGGCTCCATGGAAGTGTTCTGGTACATAGGCCTGTTGCCCTTACCCTCAACATGCATCATCGCATTAGGGTCCTTGGACAGCGTGATACGCCAGTAATAGAGAGGTTCGCTGCCTTCCACCTTCTCAGGTTGCGGGGTCATCATCTCAGCCTGAAGCGCATGCTCCGAACCGTAAAACCACCCCTCATTGGACTCATAAAAAGTCACGTAATCATGGAAAGACTTCACATCCCTGCCGGAGGGGTCAGCCTGCTTCAACGGCTCATCGTCACCGGTGAGCACCAGATAGTTGACGCTGGCAAGCCAAAAACTAAAGGCAGAGTAGGCACCATCAATGCTGTTCTCATGCATATTCGCCGGAGGGAGGGGCTTGGGCACGTTCTGCGCCTTGTGCGTCTCATCCGCGGGAACGTACTCGCCCTTCTTCTCGTAGTTGTCGAACTTCACCGGCCCCAGATAAGACTTCGCAGAAGAACCACCCGCAGAGGCAGAGGGGCTAGCAGAGGCGCTAGGACTTGTGGAAGAGGAAGCCTCACTGGAAGGAGCAGAGGAGCTATCCGCCAGCGGGCGGATATCGCTAGCGCAAGCAGTCAACGCCGCAGCCGCGCCGGCACCGGTAGCGGCAGCTAGTGCGGCACGTCGAGAAAGGAAAGTCGTCATCAGAAATCCTTAAATAGTGCGTATCAGAAGATGAAGAAATTTAGCTGTTGTTGTCCAGAAGCATGCGCCACATGCCTTCCTTGTACTCCATGATGAACTTCGTCGTGCGAGGAATCGTCTTTTCTTCCTCAACGATAGTCGCATCAGGCTCACCCTCAATGTGGTACTTAGCGGCAGCGTCATACGCGACGGTCACAAGCCACTCGTAACGGTCCGGCTTATTAGCAACCGGCTGAAGCTCATTCTCCGCAATCTCAATCTTGTACGGCTGATCCGAACCGTAAATCCAACCCAGACCCGACTCATAGAGCTTAATCATGGTCCTAGAGTTGCTCAAAAAAGCCTTCGCCGGATCCGCCTTCATCAGCGGCTCAACATCGCCGGTCAGAATCAGATAATTCTGGGAAGCAAGCCAATAACCCATCAGCGCGTAGGCGCCCTCGGGGCTGTTTTCCTTCATCTTCTCCGGGATCAGAGGCTTCGGCACGTTCTGCGCCGGCGCATTCGCAGTCGCAGGGATGTAGGTGCCGTTCCGCTCGTAGTTATTGAACTTAATCGGACCAACATACGAGCCGGGAGTGTGATCATCAGTAGGAGAAGGCGACGCCGAAGCGCTCGCAGAAGAGGACGCCGCACCAGAAGCCGCACCAGAGGAACCGCCGGAACCCTGCGACAGCGGGCGAATATCGGTAGCGCACGCAGCCAGCGCCGTAAGGATGCCGGTCGCACCCACGCCCAGGAGAGCACGTCGAGTGAAGAAGGTAGTCATCGGAAGCCCTTCGTTGGAGCCAATACAGAGCAAATTACGCCACACACCGCGGCAGGCATACGCACCCCGTACAGACCTATCAGTACGTCAATGTATATATTTTTAAGGTTACCCGAGAGCCACCACATAGCCCCGCGACCACCTCAATTGTTCAGAAAATTAAGACCCCACATCCAGCGTTTTACCAGGTGCGGGGTCTTATCACATAAGAAATCACTACGAGAGCGAGCCCTCAGCAAGGCGGCAACTAGGCGGTAGCTAAGCGGCGCTCGACAGCTCCCACTTGCCGTCCTTGTACTCCAGGCGGAACCTCGCCACCCTCTTCTTCGATTCATCAGCGCTCGTTGCCTTCTCAGGCTGATTCCTATAATGCCGCATCATCTTCGGGTCCATGTAGGAATAGCCCTCCCAAATAAAGCGGGTATTGTCGCTACCCGGCACCTCACGAGGAGCATCCGTCAGCAGCTCAACAATATACGGAGTTTCCGTACCGTACACCCAACCAGCACCCGACGCATACAGCTTGATCGTGCTCTGATACTTCTCCCAACCGTAGCCGTTGTAGTAGATATGTTCAATCGGGGCCGGGTTACCCGTCATCATCAAATAGTTCAAGCTCGCCAGCCAGAAACTCAAGAAAGCATACGCACCATCAACGCTGTGCTCCTTGATATTCGCCGGAGGAACAGGCTTCGGCATATTCTCAGCCGGATTCGTAGCGCTCGCCGGAACGTACTCGCCGGTCTTCTCGTAGCTATCGAACTTCATCGGACCTTTATAGGACTTACCCGAAGACGGAAGACCCGAAGCCGCAGAGGCACTCGCAGATGCCGATGCGGAAGCAGTCTCGGAGGCGGTCGCCGCCTCCGACGGAGAAGCCGAGCCGGTGCCGCCAGCCAACGGGCGAATATCACTAGCGCACGCAGTCAATGCAGAAAGCGCACCCGCAACAGCAACACCCAGGGCAGTACGTCGAGTGAAGAAGGTAGTCATCGGAAGTCCTTCGTCGGATCCATCACCCACAAAGCCGTCAGCACGAGGCTCACAACCTGCAGGTAAAGACCACATGTAGTACGTCAATGTATATACGTTAAGCGTACCCGAGGCACCCTCCGGCAACCCCGACCATCCGCCGGGTTTTCTCCTGGGTGTTCCCTGGATTTCCGCAGAGTTTTAGCAGCGTTTCGGCACAAATAAACCCCGCCCACGGTGCATTACCGCAGGCGGGGGAGAAGCCTATTCACGCTGTCAAAGGCAACGGCCTAGACAGACGAAGAGCTACCAGAAGAAGCAGATGCAGAAGAGCTCTCCTTGCCGGTCAGCATAAACCACTTACCGTCCTTGTACTCCACAATAGCCTTCATCAGCTTGCCGTTCGGGCTCTCCGCCGTCTTAAAAGGCTGATCCGACTTACCCTCAAGGTGAATCTTCGCATCAGGGCTGTAGTTCATATAAGCCGGCCAGTAGTACAGGGCACTGCTACCGGAAGGCTTCTGTGGTGCACTACTAATCAGCTCAATAGTAATCGGGGTATCCGAACCGTACAGCCAGCCAAGCTCGTCCCCATACATCACCGCGTAATCCTGCAGCATGTCAACGTAAATATCCGCAGGGTCCGCCTTCTTCATCGGCTCAGTGTCACCGGTCAGCACTGCATAGTTGAAGCTCGCCAGCCAGTAACCAATGAACGCGTACATGCCGTCAACGTTCTGATCGTTCATGTTCGCCGGAACGAGAGGCTTGGGCACGTTCTGTGCCTTCTGAGCGGCGGTCGCCGGAACGTACTCGCCCTTCTTCTCGAAGTTATCAAACTTTACGAAGCCCTTATAGGACTTGCTGGAAGAAGCAGAAGCCGAGGCGCTAGCTGAAGCACTAGCGGATGCACTTGCGGAAGCGGAGCTTGACGCTGAGCCATCAGCCAGCGGGCGGATACTACCAGCACACGCAGTCAACGCAGCAAGTGCACCGGCACCGGTCGCACCCAGCGCCACGCGGCGGCTCACGCGGGTAGATATGAGGGAAGGGCTCGTCATTATCAGCCTTTCAAAAGAAGTCAACAAAGGAAAGAGAGTGAGTTGACACCCTTATCATACCCTAAACGCGCAAATAGATATCAAATATCGCTACTTGTATCCTTTTGCAGAGAAAAGATCAAAAAGCTGCAATTAGTGCACTAGGAAGCCGAAGGGCTCGCAGAATCCGAGCTCTTATCAGCATCCTTATCCTTCTGAGTGCTCATAAACCAAGCACCCTCCTTATACTCCACAACAATCCGCATCGCCTGGCCCTGAGAATCCTCAGCCCCCACAAGGGACTTATCGCGGTTATCGCCCTCGGTCAGATGCCTCTTCGCATTCTGATCAACCAGGGAACGAGCACGCCAGAAATAACGAATACGGTCACCCTCAATCTGCGTGGGAGTATCCGTCAACAGGTACACAGACATCGGCTCACTCGTGTCATAAATCCAGCCGCGCCCCGTCTCATAGAGCTTAACCATCGGCTCAAGCTCCTTATAGTAATCGCTGCTCGGATCCGTCTTCTTCAACGGCTCAATATCACCCGTCAGCGCCAAATAATTAAAACTAGAAATCCAATAGCCAATCAGTGCATAAATACCGTCAACGCTCAGCTCCTGCACCTTCTCCGGCATGATCGGTTTGGGTACGTTCTGCGCCTTCTGCTCAGCCGTAGCAGGAACATACTCGCCGTTCTTCTCAAAGTTATCGAAGGTGACCTTACCCTGATACGACTTATTCGCAGGCTGTAGCGCCGACGAAGCAGACGGGCTTGCTGAAGCACTCGCGCTCGCCGAGCCAGACTCAGCAACATCAGCTGGCGGATGCACCGTACGCGCACACGCAGACACCACAGCGGCAAGACCAATACCGCCCACACCCAATACGGCGCGGCGGCTCAAAGCGATGGACTTAGAAGAAGAGCTAGTCATCAGCAGTCTTTCGAAGAGGTCAACAGATGAGGGAGAGTGAGTCGACACCCCCATCATACCGGGCGCACCTTATAGCAACCCTAAAGCACAAGTGAATAGCAAATAGCTTGGGACAACTGGGCACACATGAAGAAACCCCGCGGCCGTTATTCCGAATACTTTCGAAGAAAGAACAACAGCCGCGGGGCAAAACAACTGGAGGGGCGTACAACCTAGCGGAGCAGATGCGCAAAATTACGGCGCGCATGAGCCACCTTCGGGCTCACCACAAACGCACAATAACCCTGCGCCGGATTCAACGCGTAATAATTCTGGTGATACTCCTCAGCCTCATAGAACACACCCAGCGGCTTAATCTCCGTAACAATGGGGGAGGAATACAGCTGCTGAGCACGCGCCACCGCACGCTCAAACGCCTCACGCTGCTGCTCATCAGCGTAGAAAAGCACCGAACGGTACTGCGAACCGGTATCCGCACCCTGACGGTCCCAGCTAGTCGGGTCGTGGCTCGTGAAGAAAATATCCAACACCGTATCCAGATCAATCACCTGCGGGTCAAAGCTGAGCTTCAGCGCCTCCTGGTGACCGGTCGCACCCGAACACACCGAACGATAATCAGGGTCGGGAGTCTCGCCACCCGTGTAGCCGCAGACGCTCGCCTCAACCCCGCGGAACTGGCGGTACACCGCATCCAGGCACCAGAAGCAGCCGCCGGCAAGAACAACATCAGTCATGATTCCTCCTCGAACTATAAATCCACACTACCTGAAGAACACCGCTGAGCCGCATAATATTCCCAAGTTACCGCCGCGCTACCTGCCACAATAGAGGTATGACTGAAAAACTAGAAACCCCCACCCTCGCAGAAGTCGTTGACGCCTTCCACACGCTCTTCCCGCCGCAGCTTGCCGCCGGATGGGATGCCTCCGGCCTCGTTGCGGGTCGTGCCGCCGCTAAAGTGAGCACCGTCCTCTTCGCGGTAGACGCCCTCACCGCCACCGCTGAAGAAGCCGTAGCCGAAGGCGCGCAGCTACTCATCACCCACCACCCGCTGCTGCTGCGCGGCGTAAAGTTCATCCCCGACAGCGACTACAAGGGCAACGTGCTGCACACCCTCATCGAAGGCGGATGCGGCCTGCTCGGCGCGCATACCAACGCCGATGCTGCCGTCGAGGGTGTGAACGAAGCACTCTGCGACGCTATCGGCCTCATCGACCGCGAACCGCTCACCGAAGCGCAAACCCAGGTACTCGACGGGCAGGAACACGCGGTAGGTACCGGCCGCCTCGGCACCCTGCCCGAAGAAATCACCCTCAAGGAGCTTGCAGAACGCCTCGCTGCGGCACTGCCCGCAACCGCCGGTGGCCTGCGCATTTCCGGACGTGCCGACCAGCCGATTCGCCGCGTCGCCCTCTGCGGAGGCGCGGGAGATTCCCTCTTCGACGCAGTACGCGCCACCGACGCGCAGGTGTACATTACCGCCGACCTGCGCCACCACCCCGCCAGCGAATTCCGTGAAACCGCACGAGTCGACGGCAGCAACATTGCCCTGATCGACTGCTCCCATCCGGCCAGCGAATCGCTGTGGTTGCGTTCGGCAGCCGACCGCCTGCGTGCCCTGCTCGCCGAGCGTGGCTACGGCATCGACACGAAGCTGTCCGCGCTGAACACCGACCCGTGGGACTTCACCATCTCCACCGGCGTGGCAACCGGTCAGGATGCGCACTCGGCAAGCACCGCCGCAGTCCCCGCCTGGGAACTCTAAGGCGAGAATTCTAGGGGCGAGAACTCTAGAAGAATCCGCGCGGATTCTCTCACCGCGTACTCAGTGCGTAAGAGCCCGGGCACCTCGTCCGTTGTGACGAGGTACCCGGGCTAGAACTGGCCCGGTCTACTTAGTTACCTGGCCTACTTAGTTAGCAATGCGATACAGGCCGGTAGTGATAGGGTTCAGCACACGATGCCGGTAATAAAACAGCATCCAGTCCAACTCAATGCGGGTCACAGCATGATTCGGTTCAAACATGCCAGTCTCGGGAGTAATAACATTCTGCTGGGTAGCCCACAGAATCTCACGATAGAACGCGGAATCCGGCGTAACATCCGGGAAGGACGAAACACCCGATACTTCCGGTGAGCCAGACGCACGGTAAATCATTGCGGCAACGGTTGCATTCGTGAGACCGTCCTCCGCGTGGAACTTTCCGTCGGGCCCGCCGAAGGTAACGCCCTTTTCACGAGCCCAAATGTAGGCGGCGTAGTTCGGGTCGTCCGTCTTCACATCCGGCCACGGAGAGACTTCAGGGAGGTCCACCTTGGGGCTGCCCTTCATCTCATAAAGGGCGGAAGCCAGCTCACCGCGGGTGGCGGGCTGATTCCGTTCCTCGTCGTTCAGCGACGTTGAAAAGTACATACGTTCCTCTACGGGTACGTAAGCATTCGTGAACCGCTGGACACCCTCAAACTTCAAATCCTGGTGCGCCAAAAGAACGCCGCGGTGCTCCGGGGCAAAACCCACCATCGGGGTGATGAGAGTCTTATCCGTCTTGCTGGGGTAACCGTAGTCGCTCCACGCCTCAATGACGTACTGCTTGGACGGATCCAGCGTGTTCGCGGGAATCTTGAGATTGACGAAAGCGAAGCCTCCCTCCAGGCTCCTCTCATACTCATCATCGCCTTGGATGTAATGCTTCATCTCGCTCATGAGCAGGACGGGGGAACCCGTGCCCTTCTCGCGAATGACGTACATCATGCCCTCAACGCCGGGGATGTCAGTCCCTACGAAGCCCTGACCCTGAATCAGCAGTTCCTGGTCCTTCGTGGTGTCCTTCAAAGCGTCGTATTTCAACTTAGGTGCGAAGGTATCGAAGTGATAATCATTGGTGCTCAGACCGTGATGCGTCACGACGTTCTTGCGAGCCCAGATATCCTGAACGGTTGACTGCGGCTGGCCCTGAGGCTCGGCGAGGACGCCAACCTCGTAACGCACCTTGTCCAGAGTCATATCCGGGAAATACTCCGTGAGGGTGTAGTAACTCGGCAAAGTATTAGCCTCAACCTTCAGCGGAGCGACAAAGGTGCCGTCCTCGTCAATGGTGAAGTCCTTGCCCTCTTCAAACCGCAGAAGAGTGTCGGTAATCTGCAGAGCGTTATAGGGGACGTTCTCCTCGGGCGCGATGTAGATGACCACCTTGCCGTGCTGCTCGCGCCACTCCTTGGTGAAGCCGGTGCCCACAACCGTAATTTTACTGTCCTCACCGGTGTACAGGCCGTCGCCCTCTTGCTTGAAGACGTCACGGCCGTCCTGGTAGTAGTAATCCTCATAATCAACGGTGAAAGACGGCTCATCCGCGACATCCTGAGTTGCAGGGGTGGGGGTATTGGCAGTCGGCGCGTTAGCAACGGGCGTGTTTGCGGCGGGGGCTGCGTCCTGGGCCAGCGCCGGGGTCATCGGCAGGACCATCGCGCTCGCCAGTACGAGCGCGCTACAGTTGCGGGCCGCATGGAAGAATGAAGGCTTAGAGTTCGGAAGCGAGGACATGAGACATCCTTAAAGTTGTTTCTCCGGGGCTACGCGAGCTTACCGGCAGGCTGAGAATCTACCGTCGAATCTGCGTACGCCCGATGAGAAAAGTGGTTGAAAATCCCCCTCGGTTTCGGGGATATCCTCACCCTATCAAAGCGTTGAACGATTGTCAGGAAACACTCAAGGAATACTTTAAGGTTTCGAGAAATCTCACACCGCGGTAGCTGTTAAAAGCTGAACCCCGTGCTCCCGAATAGAAAACCATTCGGGAGCACGGGGAACCACAAAGCTATCCGATGCACCACGCCGCACGCGCCCTCACGGTAAAACCCGAGGGAGACGCGGGCGGGCTAAACGACCTTACTTAGCGCGAGCCTGGAACGCCTCAATCAGAATTTCCAGCTCACCATGAGTCACCATGTGCTGAGCATCAAAAGCGCCGCTAGCGTTCAGCACCACCTTGTTCTGCTGAGCCCACAGAATCTCGCGGTAGAACGCCGAACCGGGAGCCACATCGCTGTAGGGGGAGTTGCCCGTCACTGCGGGCGAACCAGTCGCACGGTAGGCGAACGCCGCAACAGTAGCATTCGAAATGCCGGCATCAGCATGGAACTTACCGTCCGACCAGCCAAAAGTAATGCCCTTCTGACGAGCCCACACGTAGGCGGGGAAGTTCGGGTCGTCGGTCTTCACATCCGGCCACGGGGAAGTCTCGGGCAGCTTCACCTCGGGAGTACCCGCCTGGATGTACAGGGCAGCTGCGAGCTCACCGCGAGTTGCGGGGGTCTTCAGCTTCTCATCGGAAGGATCAGGCTTCTGGTTGTCGTCCTTCTTGGGATCCTGAGCGTTGGGCAGGTTTGCATCCTTGTAACCGTTCGTGCCGTTCAGATCCAGGTCCTGCCATGCGAGCAGGGTACCGCGGCCCTCAGTGGACTTGCCCACGACCGGCGCGAGCAGCTCGCCCGTCTCGCTGTAACCGTCGTTAGCCCAAACCTCAATCACGTACTTCTTCGAAGCATTCAGAGTGTTTGCCGGAAGATTCACGGTACCGTTCAGGTTGCCGTCACGGTACGCCGAAGCCTGGGTGGGGTGGTCAAACTCGATAATGTCGCTGGTTGCCAGAACCGGGGTGTTCGAGCCCTTCTCGCGAACCACGAACTGGACACCCTTAACGGAGTGAATATCGCCGTTGAACCCCTGGCCACCAACGTTCAAATCCTGCGACTTTGCGGTATCAGCCACAGCGTTGTAACTCAGGCGCGGTGCGAACGGCGCAGGCTTCTCACCCAGAGTGTTCAGCACCTGAGTGCTTACCACGTTCTTGCTGGTCCACAGCTCCTGAGCGGTCAGAGGCTTCTGGCCCTTCTGCTCAGAAACCACGTGAATCTCGTAGCGGACATCGTACTTGGTGCCGCCGGTCGGATCGTGGAAGTTGTCATCATCAACGAAGTAGTAGGCGGCAAGATCGTACGCCTCAACCTTCAGGTCAGCCTCAAAAGTGCCGTCATCGGCAACGGTGAAGTCCTGACCCTCCACAAAGCGCAGCATCTTCGAAGTCGGAATCTCGTAGCCAGACGGTGCGTAGTTCGCGGGAGCAATGTACAGCGCCACAGTGCCGTGCTGAGCACGCCACTCCTTGGTGTACCCCGCACCCTTCACATGAACGGTACCGCCCTCGGTCGTGATGAGGAAGGGGTTCACGCCGTCGTACTTGTAACCGTCAGGGATGGAAACGTTCAGGGTCGGGGTATCCGCAGCGTCCTGGTGAGCAGCCTGCGGGGTAGCGGCAGCAACGGCTGCATCAGCGGCAGGAGCCGCATTCTGAGCCAGCGCCGGGGCCATCGGCAGAACCATGGCACCAGCCAACGCCAGCGCGCCGCAACCCTGAGCTGCGCGGAGGAAAGAGGACTTAGAGTTCGGAAGCGAGGACATAATACATCCTTAAAAGTTGTTTCTCGTGGAGCTGTGCCGGCTCACCGGCGGGTAGGGAATTCGCCGTTGAATCTGCACACACCCTATGAGAAAAGTGGTTGAAAGCCCCGTCGGTTGCGGGGACATTTTCACCCTATCAAACCCTCAGGTAGATGTCAGAGAACACTCAAGGGAAGCTTGAAAGTTTTGAGGCGTTTCACAGGTTGATCAGCCGGTAAAAGCTGAACCCCGTGCACCCGGTGAGAAGAAGACTCTCAGGATGCACGGGGTTATGACTCAGACTAGAACCAGCCCACCATAGTCAGTGCGGTTCTGAAAAATGAACATCATCTGCTCCAGCTCACCACGATTTACCATCGTGGTCGCCTCAAAAATACCCCTCTGCGGGTTAATGACACCATGCTGAGCAGACCACAAAATCTCACGGTAGAAGGCGGAACTCGGATTCACATCCGTAAACGAAGAAACACCGGAAACAGCTGGGGAACCTGCTGCACGGTAGGTGAACGCCGCAACAGTAGCGCGTGAAATACCTGCATCCGCATGGAATTTACCATCAGACCAGCCGAAGCTGATGCCCTTCTCACGAACCCAAATGTACGCAGCGTAGTTCGGGTCGTCTGTCTTTACATCCGGCCACGGGGAGACTGCAGGGAGGTTCACCTTGGGGGCGCCAGCTTGAAGGTACAGTGCCGCAGCTAGCTCACCGCGAGTAGCGCGCTGCTGCTGTTCCTCATCGCTAAGCTTTGAGAAGAGGTGCTTATACTTGGGCTTGGGTAAAGATACATTCGTGAATTCCTCAAGACCTTCAAACTTCAGGTCCTGACGGCCCATAAGGACACCGCGGTGCTCCGGCGCGTATCCCACCATCGGTGTAATCAGAGTCTTATCCGTCTGGCTGACATAGCCATAGTCGCTCCATGCTTCAAGGACGTACTGCTTAGACGGATCCAGAGTGTTCGCGGGAATTTTGATGGTTTTGTAAACAGCATTTCCCCACAGCTGAAGTGTGCCATTGCCACGATCGTAGTAGCGCTCCATCTCGCTCATGAGCAGGACGGGGGTGCCGGTGCCCTTCTCTCGAATCGTGTACATGACACCCTCACGGCCGGGGAGTTCATTCGCGCTGAAACCCTCACCCTCAATCATCACCTCCTGATCTTTCGCGGTGTCCTTCAGGGCATCGTACCTCCAATGGGTCCCGATAATTTTAGGATGGCGACGGGCATATATCGGCTGGTGGATAGCCACGTTCTTACGAGCCCAAATATCCTCAATGGTTGGCCAGGGCTGCCCCTCAGGCACAGTGAGGATGCCAATCTCATAACGCACCTCTTCCCAGCGGAAATTCGGGGCATCATAACGGATGGGGTCGTAGAAAGTATCCAGGTCGCCATATCTAATCCTCAGCTTTGCCTCAAAAGTGCCGTCATCGGCAATAGGGAAACGCCAACCTTCTCCAAAGAAAAGCACCGACGTTGAAGGGTTAGTGTTACCAGGACGATCTTTTGTAGCGGCAATATAAAGGACTGCCTCGCCGTGCTGCTTACGCCATTCCTTGGTGAGACCGGTGCCCCTCACCGTAATTTCGTTGTACTCATCGGTGTACAAAGCCGCACCCTCCCCATAATCAATGGTGAAAGACGGGCCATCCGTGACGTCCTGAGAAACCGGGGAAGCGGTATTGGCAACCGGTGCGTTAGGGACAGAAACGTTAGTGACCGGCGCTGTATCCTGAGCCAGCGCCGGAGTCATCGGCAGAGCCATCGCGCCAGCCAACATGAGCGCGCAACAACCCTGCGTTGCACGGCGGAATGAAGACTTAGAACTCGGAAGTGAGGACATAAAGCATCCTTAGGGTACGTCCCATTGGATGTTTGCAATTCCTGCAGGATGATTTCCGGCCGATTCTTCACCGTCGAAGTTGCGCTGACCCAATAAGAAATTCGTTGATTATCCCCGTCGGTTTTGGGGGTAGCCTCAGCATATCAAACCCTTAATGAGAAGTCGCGAGAAATCTCAAGGAATAGTTGAAAGTTTTGAATTCTGTGCCGCAATGATTCCGCGAGCACCCAAAAATAGGTGCAGAAAAAAGCAGAGAAAACGGGCATAGAAAACCCCGTGTTCCCGAATAGAAAAACCATTCGGGAACACGGGGTATTCAGCTTAGAACTAGGCTGCCTTACTTAGCGCGGTTCTATCTGGCACCGTTCTACTGAGCGCGGTTCTGGAAATTGAACAGCATCTGCTCCAGCTGACCACGATTCACTAGGTCCGTCGCATTAAAAGCGCCGAAATCCGGAGTAATGACATACTGCTGAGTGGACCACAGAATCTCACGGTAGAAAGCGGAACTCGGATCAACATCCGTGAACGAAGAAACACCAGAAACAGCCGGGGAACCCGCTGCACGGTAGGTAAACGCCGCAACCGTAGCGTTCGAAATGCCGGCATCCGCGTGGAACTTACCATCAGACCAGCCGAAAGTAATGCCCTTCTGGCGAGCCCACACGTAAGCGGGGAAGTTCGGGTCGGTGGTCTTCACATCCGGCCACGGGGAGACCGCCGGGAGGTTCACCTTGGGGCTACCGGCCTGAGCGTACAGCGCCGCAGTCAACTCGCCGCGAGTAGCGCGCTGCTGCTGCTCCTGGGAGGTGAGCTTCGAGGTCAGGGTCTTGTATTCTCGCGTGGGCGCAGTAGCATCCGTGAAGTTCGGAACGCCCTCAAACTTCAGATCCTGACGAGCCATAAGAACACCGCGGTGCTCCGGCGCCAAACCCACAATCGGGGTGATGAGGGGCCTGTCCTTCTTGGTGAGGTCGTAGTCGTAGTCGCTCCACGCCTCAATGACGTACTGCTTAGACGGATCCAGGGTGTTTGCCGGGATCTTGATGGTGCGGTAAAGAGTGCCTCCCTCCAGGCGGGTTACCCCATCGGGACCTTCATAGTAAGACTTCATATCGCTCATCGCCAGGACGGGGGTGCCGGTGCCCTTCTCGCGAATCACGTACATGGCACCCTCGCGGCCAGGCAGCTCCTCCCCAACGAAACCCTCCCCCTTGACCAGCAACTCCTGATCCTTCGTGGTGTCCTTCAGGGCATCATACTTCCACTTAGGTGCCATGACTTCAGGATGGTAGGCGCGGGTGTACATCGGGTGGTGGGCGATAACGTTCTTGCGAGCCCAAATATCCTCAATGCTCGACTGGGGCTGGCCCTTAGCCTCGGTCAAAATACCCGTCTCGTAACGCACCTCATCCAGGGTGATACCCGGGAAATAATCAATGGGAGTGTAGAAGCTCTCCAGAGCCTTAGCCTTGATGGTCAGCTTCGCCTCAAAAGTGCCATCATCGGCAATGGTGAAGTCCTTACCCTCTTCAAAACGGAGCATCGACGTGGAAGGCTCAGCGTTACCGGGGCGGTCCTTCGTAGCAGCAATGTAGAAGACAACGGTGCCGTGCTGCTCACGCCATTCCTTGGTGAAACCGGTACCCTTCAGAGTCACGGTGCCACCCTCGCCGGTGTACAGAATGCCGTCATAATCAGCGGAGTACGTCGGCTGTGCCGCGGCGTCCTGAGCTACCGGCTTGGGGGTCACAGCATTTGCCGCCGGTGCATTAGCAACAGGTGCCGCATCCTGGGCGAGTGCCGGAGTCATCGGCAGAACCATAGCTCCAGCCAGCACCAGTGCGCCGCAACCCTGCGCCGCACGGAGGAAAGAAGACTTAGAGTTCGGAAGCGAGGACATACATCATCCTTACGGGTCGTACCCATCGGGATGATGCGGTTTCATAGGGTTTCTGGGGTGAGAAATCTCCGTTGAATCTGCGCCAACCCAATGAGAAAAGTGGTCGAATATCCCCATCGGTTTCGGGGACATTTTCACCCTATCAAAGGGTTGAACAGATGTCAGGAAACACTCAATGGAGACTTGAAGGTTCTGAGGGTTTTCACAGGTTGACCAGCCACTAAGAACTGAGAACCCAGCACGCTAAACTCAGCAAACTAAACCCCGAAAACAGAACCCCGCGCTCCCGAATAGAAAACCATTCGGGAACACGGGGTTATTCGTGCGACTAGTGTCGACAAGCAGAGCCAGTTTAGCGGGCCAGCTTATCGAGTCTGGAAAGCAGTCAGAACAGTTTCCAGGTGGCCGCGAGTCAGCAACTGCTTAGGAAGGAAATAGTGACCACCGTACACAGTAGGCAAATTCTGGCTCGCCCACAGAATCTCACGGTAGAACGGAGCACCAGGCTTAACATCCGCATAGGGAGAATCGCCCTTCACCGCAGGAGAACCCGCCGCACGGTAAGTGAACGCCGCAACGGTAGCGTTCGAGATACCAGCGTCCGCGTGGAACTTGCCGTCCGACCAGCCGTAGCTGATGCCCTTCTCACGAACCCAAATGTACGCAGCGTAGTTCGGGTCGTCAGTCTTCACATCCGGCCAGGGCGACGTCTCAGGCAGCTTCACCTCGGGCGCGCCAGCCTGAAGGTACAGAGCCACCGCCAGCTCGCCGCGGGTAGCGCGTTCCTTGCGCTGCTCATCGGTCAAGCTAGGCTTCTTATCATCAGTGTTGGACGCATCAGAACCCTTAAAATTCAGGTCCTGAGAAGCCAGCAGAGTACCGCGGCTCTCGGGTGCCTTACCCACCACGGGAGCGACAAACTCGCCGTCCTCGTAACCGTTGTTACCCCACACCTCCACGACGTACTTCTTCGCCGGATCCAGAGTGTTCGCCGGGACCTTGACGCTACCGGACAGCTCACCGTTCACGAACTCAAAGGCTCGGTCGTGGTGGTTGTACTCAATAAGGTCACTGGTTGCCAGAACCGGGGTGTTCGAACCCTTCTCACGGATTACATACTGAACACCCTTGGGGGAAGCAATCTCACCGTAGAAGCCGGTACCCGAGAAGTAAATATCCTGATCCGCGGTGGTGTCGCCCAGAGCCTTGTACTCCACCTTGGGAGCAAACTTCTCAGGGCGGTACGCCTGAGTCTGCACCGCAATACGTTGCACCACGTTCTTACCAGCCCACAGGTCCTTAACCGTCAGCTGGGAGTCGCCCTGCTTCTCAGCAACCAGGTCAACCTCGTAACGCACCTCGTAACGCGGGATACCGGGGAAGTAGTTGCGAGGCTCGTAGTAGTTCAGCAGCGCGCCCGGCTTGACGGTCAGCTGAGCATCCAGGGTGCCATCCTCGGCAATGGTGAAGTCCTTACCCTCCTCAAAACGGAGCGGCGTACCATCAGCGGGCAGAAGGCTACCATCGGGAACGCCCTGAGAAGCGGCAATATAAACTGCTACGTTGCCGTGCTTCTCACGCCATTCCTTCGTGAAACCCGAACCCTTCACGTGAACGGCGCCGCCCTCGGAGGTGTACAGCAGCTGAGCCTTGCCGTCGTACAGAACCTCGAACGTCGGGGTAGACTCCTGGGTGGCCTTAGCGCCCGGAACATCCGCAGCCTGCGAACCATCAGAACCATTGAAGTTCAGCGCCTGAGAAGCGAGCAGGGTGCCGCGGCCCTCGGGTGCCTTACCTACGACAGGGGTAATGAACTCGTCGCCCTCGTAGCCGTTGTTGCCCCACACCTCAACGGTGTACTGCTTCGCCGTATCCAAGGTGTTAGCGGGAATCTTAACGTTACCGTTGAGGAGCCCATGCTGGTACTGGGACGAATACTCGGGGTCGTTGTACTCGATGATGTCGCTAATAGCCAGGACGGGGGTGTTCGAGCCCTTCTCACGCACAACAATCTGAACACCCTTCGGGGAGTTAATATCGCCGTTGAAGTCCCAACCTGAGAAGTTCAGAACCTGATCGTTACCGGTATCCTTCAAAGCGTTGTAGCTCCAATGAGGAGCGAACTCATCAGAAGTAGCAACAGGATTCTCGCGGACGCGATCATCCGGCAGGGAACCAGCAACAGCCGCCGCAGGAGCATCCGCGGCGACATTCTGAGCAAGCGCAGGAGACATCGGCAGAATCATCGCGCCAGCCAACGCCAATGCACCGCAACCCCGTGCTGCACGGAAGAAGGACGAAGCCTTGAAATTCGGAAGAGCGGACATAATCATTCCTTATCGGTCGAACCCATCGCGCCAATGCAGTTTCTAAAAGGGGAGTGAGAAATCTTCGTCGAATCTGCGCCAACCCAATGAGAAATGGTCGAATATCCCCGTCGATTCAGGGGACACTCTCACCCTAGCAAAGGGTTGAACAGATATCAGGAAACACTCAAGAGAGGCTTGAAGGTTCTGAGGGTTTTCCCAGGTTGACCAGCCGCTAAGAACCCAGCATGCTGAATTTCGAAAAACAGAACCCCGTGCTCCCGAACAGAAAAACCATTCGGGAACACGGGGTTATTCAGAGGGCTATCTTAGCGAACCTAGAAAGCCATCATCAGAACCTCCAGCTCACCGCGAGTCACCGTATGCTTGGGGTCAAACGTGCCGCTGGTGCTTAGCGCAACCTTGTTCTGACCAGCCCACACAATCTCACGGAAGAACGCAGAATCCGGGGTCAGATCAGTGTACGAGTGCCAGTCATGATCAAGGGTAGGGGAACCCGCCGCACGGTAGGTGAATGCCGCAACCGTAGCGTTCGAGATGCTTGCCTCCGCGTGGAACTTACCGTCAGCCCAGCCGAAAGTAATACCCTTCTGGCGAGCCCACACATAGGCGGCATAGTTCGGGTCGGTGGTCTTCACATCCGGCCAGGGGGAGACTGCCGGCAGATTCACCTTGGGGTTACCAGCCTGAGCGTACAGTGCCGCAGTCAACTCGCCGCGGGTAGCGCGTTCCTTACGCTGCTCATCGGTCAGGCTGGGCTGCTTACCCTCATCAGCGTCAGACCCCTTGAAGTTCAGGTCCTGAGAAGCCAACAGCTCACTGCGACCCTCAGGTGCCTTGCCCACCACAGGGCCGGCATTCTCGCCGTTCTTGTAGCCGTTGTTAGTCCAAACCTCCACCACGTACTTTTTCGCCGGATCCAGAGTATTCGCCGGAACCTTCACGACGCCGCGTACCTTGCCGTTCTTGAACTCAGAAATATGGCTAGGGTGGTTATACTCAAAAATGTCGCTCGTCGCCAGAACCGGGGTGTTTGAGCCCTTCTCACGAATCACATACTGAACACCCCTGGAGAAGTTAAACTGGCCGTAGAAGCCGGTACCCAAGAAGTAAATGTTCTGATCAGCGGTAGTATCGCCCAAAGCCTTGTACTCCACCTTGGGGGCAAACGGGCTGGGGCGGAATGCCTGAGTGTGCAGCGCACTATGAAACAGCACGTTCTTGCCAGCCCGCAGATCATCAAGGGTCAGCGGGGGCTGCCCCTGTTTCTCGGTAAACATGCCAATCTCATAATTCACCTCGTAACGCTTCTCGTAACTCGGAGCACCGGGGAAGGGGACGCGAGGCTCGTAGTAGTTCTGCAGCTCACCGGGCTTGACCCTCAACTGAGCATGCAGGGTGCCGTTTTCAGCAATGGTGAAATCCTTACCCTCCTCAAAACGGAGCAACACATCCTTAGCAGGCAGGAAATCACCGTCGTCAGGAACACCCCGAGAAGTAGCAATGTAAAACACTACTTTGCCGTGCTTCTCACGCCACTCCTTGGTGTAGCCCCAACCCTTCACGTGGATGGTGCCGCCCTCAGCTGTGTACAGATACGGATCCTCGCCGTCGTGCCGGTACCAGAACGTAACCTTCTGCGGGGTCTTACCCGGAATATCCGCAGCTGTCGTGCCGTCAGAGCCTTCGAAATCCAGCTCCTGGGTAGCAAGCAGGGTACCGCGGCCCTCGGGTGCCTGACCCACGACGGGGGTAATAAACTCGTCGCCCTCGTAGCCGTTGTTACCCCACACCTCGATAACATAATCTTTTTCTTTATCCAAGGTGTTTGCCGGAATCTTCGCCGTACCGTGGATGTAGCCGCTCTGGTAAGCGAAAGCCAGATTCTCGTGATTATATTCAACGATGTCGCTAACCACCAGAACCGGGGAGTTCAAACCCACCTCTCGCACAACAACCTGAACACCCTTCGGGGAGTTAAAATCACCCTCAAACCCCCAACCCCAGAAGTCCAGAACCTGATCCTTATCAGTATTCTTCAACGCGTTGTAGCTCAAGTGAGGATAGAACTCATCAGAAGTATCAGTGGGATTCTCACGGACGCGATCACCCGGCAGAGAACCAGCCGCTGCAGGAATATCTGCAGTAGCATTCTGGGCAAGCGCCGGAGTCACCGGCAGAATAATCGCACCCGCCAGCGCCAGTGCACTGCAGCTGCGAGTTGCATACAGGAGTGAAGACTTAGAGTTCGGAAGAGCGGACATAAACATTCCTTATCGGTCATGTCCATTGCGCCGATGCAGGTTCTAAATAGGAATGAGAAATCTCCGTTGAATCTGCGCCAACCCAATGAGAAGTGGTTGAGTGTCCCCATCGGTTCAGGAAACACTCTCACCCTAACAAACCTTCAAGTAGAAATTGGTACGTTACTCAAGAAAAACTTGAACCTTCCGAAATATTTCACTGCGTGCATGATGCCGCGCACAGGAAACCCAAAACCCAGGCGGCCCCAACCCCCAGACAGCCCCGCGCACAGTCCTCAAAACACAAGAGGCCCCGCACTCCCAACAAGGAGCACAGGGCCGCCAAACACACTAACCAAACGCTAAAGCAAAGCGTCAAAAATACGAAGTGTAAAAACTAGGAAGTGCGGAAGTACAGGTACATCATCATCGCAACACGACCACGAGACGTCTGAGCCGTCGGCTCAAAAGCATTACCCTCAGACACCGTCGACACACCATGGCGAGACGCCCACACAATCTGACGGTAGAACGGAGTCGCAGACGAAACATCGCTAAACGGGGAAGTACCCGACATCTGAATCTTCTGCGCACCATCAGCACGGTACAGAAGCGCCGCAGCGGAAGCATTCGACAAGCGCGCCTCCGCATGGAACTTACCATCAACCCAGCCGGACGTAATACGCTCCTGACGCGCCCACAGGTACGCATCATAGTTCGGGTCAGATTCATCAACATCCGCATACGGCGAATGCTCCGGATGGGTCACTGCCGGCGAACCCGCCAGCTTATAGAACATGGTGATCAACTCGCCACGAGTCACCGGATCCTCAGCACCAAACTGGTCCTCAGAAACCGGCTCCATCGTCTGGGTGCGAACAGCCCAACGGATACCCGCATAGTACGCAGAATCCTCGGGCGCATCAGCAAAAATAGTGTTCGCATCCGGTGCGGTCACGGACGGACGCAGAATCTTCGGGCCCTGAGTCGAAGAACTCGACGCCAGAGGAGAAGAAGTGGAAGGCGCCGAAGCAGCTACCGGCGCAGCAGTATCCGCCGAAGAAAGACGCGCCTCCGACGAATCATAGAACGAGAAAAGAGGTGAGAACGGCAGGTACAAAACACCCGCCAGCGCCACAGCGCCAACAGCCAGCTCAATGCGGCGGCGCTTACGCTTCTTAGCGGCATCCTGAGAAGAAGTATCGTGGGTGCCCTCCGGTGCCAGCAGAGGCGCAGAAGAATTATGGGCAGTATCAGTCGACTGCTTAGAATCCTGGGACATAAATCCTCAATGTGGTTGATGTTTCGGTGTGTGATGAGCTCCCTCGCACAACAAACGCCCAACCGGAAACGGGCGCGCACCAAGGGGCGCAACAGTCCTAAGCATAAACCACAGCTTGAAAAATATTAATTTACACTCCATGGAACAAATGTGAAAAAGGGGAGTGGTGCACCCCAAAAATCCCCCCAATAGCGGGTACCGCATGAGGCGCGCCCCACATGCGGTACAGCCCACATTAGCGTGTTAACCGGTAAAAATACCCCGAAAAACCGCGGAACAGCACCGGACAACAGCCCCGCACACGCCCCTACAGATACCCTACAGGCACCTTATAGCCACCATGTAGAGGGCACAGAAAAGCCGGGCCAGCGGGACGAAACCAACGTTTCATCACCGCCAGCCCGGCTCAATCATTGCGGGTTAGACGCTAATCCCAACGAACCAGCTGGACCTTAGCGAACCTTGTAGTTCATCAAGAAACCAGCCAGCTCACCACGGCTCACCAGCGCAGACGGGTGGTACTCAGAACCCGGGAAAACCTGCAGCTTCTGCTGCTTAGCCCAAGTGATCTCGCGGTAGAACGCAGAACCGACCTTCACATCGGTGTACGGCGCCTCAGCCACAGCAACCGGCTTCTTACCATCGAAACGGTACAGGAACGCCGCAACAGTAGCGTTAGAGACAGACGCATTCGCGTGGAACTTACCATCAGACCAGCCGAAAGTAATGCCCTTCTGACGAGCCCAAATGTAGGCGGCGTAGTTCGGGTCATCGGTCTTCACATCCGCGTACGGGCTAGTCGCCGGCAGATCAACCTTCGGGGAACCAGCCAGACGGTACAGCGCAACAGTTAGGTCGCCGCGGGTCGCGTCATCGTTAACGCCGAACCAATCCTTCTCGCGAGAATCAATCAGCTTCTGATCAGCAGCCCACAGAACAGCCTTGTGGTTCGCGTGAGCAGCCGGAACGTCAGCGAAACGCTCACGGGCCTTCTTGTTCGCAGACTCACCAGTCAGGGTCAGGTAATCGGCAGCGATGCGCTCGCGCTGACCATCTGCGTAGTTAATGGTTACGAAAATAGCGTAGCGGCTATCCTCATCCAGCTTGGTGCCGTCAACATTAACGGTGGTCTCAAACGCGCCGGTTGCCACACGGTCAGCGTTCAGAGTGATGCTATCCAGAGCCTCACCGGTCGGGTTGCCGTCAGCCTCAGCCTCAGAGAACAGAACGTTCACGGTAGCGCCAGCCGGAACCTTGAAGTCCTTACCCTTCACACGGATAGTGGTCGAAGAGCTCAGATCAACCTTGTCAGTGCTCAGGGACACCGAAGGCGAAGCAGTCTTAGCGTTCTCGCCGTTCACCGGAACAAACGCCTGAGTGCTCAGCGCCTGGTTGTTCGCCTCATCGTTATCTTCCGGGACGTTGAACTCGAAAGTCTGCACAACGTAGGAGCTGCCGGACTTCAGGGTGCCTGCCGGGATGTCCAGAACGGTCGAGAAACGGCCGTTGGTGTAGCCCATGTACTGGCCGAAGAAAGCAGAGTAAGAGGTGAACTTAGCCTCCGACTGAGCCAGTGCCGGGCCGGTCGCCTTGCCGGTTGCAGGATCAACCGCACGAACCGCCACAATTAGCGACTCGCTACCGTTGTACGAAATGTTCTGGAAACCGGCACCGTTCACGGTGACCTTAGTGTTCTCAGAAGCATTCACCGACGAAGCGTCGTACGACAGGGTCGGGGAATCAACGGCGGGAACGTCCGCGACCTTCAGTTCAGCACGAACCTCATCCGCGGGAATCCAGCCGTCTTCAGCGTCATCGCGGTAACCGAGCACAACATCGAAGGACGAGCCATTGGCCTCCAGATAGTTAGCGCCGATAGAAGCGGTCAAGTTCACGGTGCCGTCAGCCGCGAAAGCGGAGGCGGGAACATCCTGAACGTAGAAGGGGTAATTACGCGGGTGGTGCGGCGGGAAAGCAACGCCTTCACCCTTCGGAACAACGTACAGGCGGAACGACTTGCCCTTGACGAAGTCCTTAGAGAAACCGGAGCCGCTAACGGTCACGTTGCCGCCCTTGAGAATGTCAAAAGTGCCGGAGGTAACCTGCAGACGCTGAGCACCCTGAACCTCGCCCTGCGCAACAGCCTGAGCCGCTACCGGAGTAGCAGTAGGCGCCGCAAACGCGGGGGAGAGGGGCAAGAGCATGGCGCCAGCCAGGGTGATGGCACAGCCGCTCTTAGCCATGTTTTTGGGTAGCGCAAAGCGCATGTGGTTGGGAAGTGAGGACATTGTAATCCAATCAGTTTTTATCGGTGTCACGCATCGAGTGTGGTGCGCATAAACACCGTAGCAAATAGTTAAGACGTGCTGGAACCTGAAAGGTCATCAGCGCGAAAAATGTCTGTGTGTTTTATCGCATGTCTTAAGGTGAAGTATAGCTTTAAAAAGTATGTGCATGACGTGGAAAATATGCCTAAATATTGTGCTGATAAGCACAAACGCTGGTCACTGTACAAAAAAGAAAGCGCAAAAAACCCACCGCATTCGAAAAATTCGCACCTATGCAACCTCTGCAGGTTGAGAATATTCACAATGCGGTGGGCAAGGCAACATAAAAGTCACCCACAATAAAAGTGGCACATAAACAGAGCCATAAAGTCGCCTATTTGACGAAAGCTACCCAAAATAGTTAACACCGAGAACGGGACACTATGTGAGACGGCTGCCGCCGTGCTCCATGCGGTACAGCATCGTAGCGAGTTCCGTGTGCCCAATAAACGACGGCACATACGCCTCATAGGTAGACTGTTCACTGATGTAACCCCAAATGTGCTGATCAATCGCCCACTGGGACTCCTTACGGAACGAGTAATGCCAGCCAAGAACAGTATTCCACCCGCGTTCAGAAGAACCACCAGGCAGGCTACTCTTCTTTGATGCCGAAGAAACAGGACGAGGCTTCGCCGCAGGAACCTTACCCTGCGCCCTCTGATACCTATACAGGAACGCCACCGCCGAAGAATTGTAAACCTTCGCATCCGGGTGGAAATTACCATCAATCCAACCGAACGTAATGCTTTGCTGACGAGCCCACACAATCGCGGCATAGTCCGGGTCGCTAGGCTGAACATCCGGATACGGGCTGGCCTCCGGAAGCTCAACCTTCGGCGAACCCGCCAACATATAGAGAGCCACCGTCAGATCACGGCGCGTCATATTCTCAGAATAATAGGACTCTGACTTGGGAAGCTGCTGAGCCTTGTACCACCTCTTCGCAGCCTCACTCTCCTCAAACGCGTTCACCACCAAACCAATGTCAGTAGAAACAACCTGCTGCACAGAATCCGCGGCACCATCCTGACCGGGAAGAACCTTCTCCACCACCAGCTTGTAACCGCCCTGATAATTCAGCGCCTCACCGGGAACAGTGAGCGTCGCCTCCGTGTAACCGCTCTGGATACGGTCAGCCGCAATATCCTGCTCCAGCGCCTTCTGACCCGTCAGATTGCCAGAAGCATCCGTAGCCTGCAGCGAGAAGCGGTAATGACCCTCGGTGAGGTTCGGCAGATTCACGGCACGCACCTGCAACGTGTTCTTCTCCCAATAGGGGCTCACCTGCGGTGAATCAGAATAATATTGGTCCCTCTGCTGCGGCTCAACACGCAGAACCGGGGCGGCATCCTTCACCTCGGTGTTCGAGTTGGGTGAGCGCACCGGAATAAACGGGGCAACATCCGTCAGGAGGCTACCGGGGACCTTCTCCTCATCCGGATTCGGGAAGAAGCCGCTGTAGACGCCAATCATGTACGACTTGCCCGGCTGCAGAGTGCCCGCAGGAATTGTCACATCCGCAGAGAAATAGTTGTTCAGAAAACTCCAGCAATAGTATTCACCGCAATCCGTATAACGAACTGCATGAGTGAAAACAGGCTTGCCCACCATCAAACCCGTGGCGGGGTCAACCTCATACAGCATCAGATATGCCGGGGCACTCCCCGGCTCAACAAGTTGCTTAGAGAGAATGTGGTAGCCCTCAATCTTCAGTTGCGTATCAACCCAGGGGTTATCGACCGCCGGCATGCTGTACACATAAGTAGTATGATCCGGCTCAGGGTCCTGAGTCAGGCTGAGCGGAGTGCGGGCAGTAAGGCGGGGGTCCTCATACTCATCGGCGTTCGGCTCGCGCTCGCCCGCTGGGTAGTAGGTCAGCACCACGTCAAGGGCAGGCGAAGGGGTAGCCCGGATGGTCTGCTTCTTGACCTCGAAGGTGAAGGTGAGGCTCCCGTCCGGGTTGTCGCGGACAATACCGTCATCTCGAAGATGATCAACCTTGCCGCGGTACAGAGGATATTGGGTTGCCTCGCCGGTACGGGACCACTCGTAACCGGTACCACGGTTCACGAGACCGAACTGGAAGAGCTTGTACTTCTTACGGAACTCGGGGGTCAACGGGGAGGTCGTCACGGACACCGTGCCGCCCTGAGAAATATTGAGAGTGCCGGTGGTGACCTTCAAATCAATCTTGTCGGCATCGCTGACGCCAGTGGCTGCGGCACCTGTACCTGAGGCGGCGGGGGCAGCAGCTACGGGGGTTGCCTGCAACGATGCGGCAGGGGAGGCAGAGCTCACCGCATCCGCTTGAGCAGGCTCCACCTGTGCAGGCTGGTTCGGCGCCGCCAATGCTGCCGGGGTAATACCCACAAGCGGAGTCATGCCCAACAGCAGGGAGAAGCTAATTGCCTTCTTGCCCCGGGTATTTTGAAGGCGGTTTTTCTGGGCAGGCGTCTTAGCGCCCTGAGCTGTGGTTGGTTGGAAGAAAGAAGACACGGTTATCCCATCTAATGTTCTGCACTGTGCTTTCTATACCGCGGCTTTACACGGTGGTTTTTGCAGGGTGGTTTTCTGCACAGTGGCATTCTGTACGGTGATTGAAGTGAGTGAGGGAAAAAGCTGAGTGGAAGGGGAGAAATAAACGGTGAAAACGAACGAAAAGTTGAGTAGAAAAAGGGGTGCATCATTCGCCTGAGCGAAAGTGTTGGCGGGCTGAAAAGCCGGGCGAATCAGCCCGAAAATTTCAGCCCGCCATCACCGATTGTAAAGCAACACAACAACATGCCGTGTTGCCGCAGGAGGCGACTCTCAAATAGCTACTTCACGGCAACTACTTGAGACGACTGCCGCCGTGCGTCATGCGGTAGAGCATCAGTGAGAACTGCCAAGAGGAAACAGTATCCGAGCTGAAATTCTCACCGTGGCCTCGATAATATTCTGCGTATCCCCAGATAATCTGCTGGGTAGCCCACAGCGATTCCCTCCAGAACGCAGTATCCATACGCTCATACTCGGGCCAGTGCACCCGCGAACGTGAATCCCGTGTGGGAGACTCCTCCGGTACATTACTGCTATCTGACGTATCGCTCTTCGGTACAGGCGAAGACGGCAAACTGCTCGACTCCGGCGAAGACGCAGGGGTTAGCGCTCGTTGGTACCTGTACAGGAACGCCACCGTCGAGGCAATCGAAAGGTTCGCCTCCGGGTGGAACTTACCATCGACCCAACCGAACGTAATACCCTTCTGACGAGCCCAAATGTACGCGGCATAGTCTGGATCATCCGGGGCTACATCCGCATAAGGGCTGGTTGCAGGCAGCTCAACATGAGGTGCGCCCGCAAGACGGTACAGCGCCACCGTGACATCGCGGCGACTCAGCACAGCCTTATGCTCATCCAGAAGAACCTGCTGTTTAACCCACTCAACAGCCGCTTCCTGCTCCGCAGTGTAGCTTACAAAGAGCTCAAGGCCCTCAGAAGTGACCTGCTCGACCGTATCTGCGGCACCGTCTTTGCCGGGGGTTACCTTCTCCAGAACAACCCTGTAAGACCCCTCATAATTCAGAGCGCTACCGGGAATATTCAGCTTCTCATCCGTAGAACCATTCTGAAGGCGCTCAGCAGGAATGACCTGTTCCAGGGCCTTCTCGCCGGTTGGCTCGCCAGAATCATCCGTTGCCTGAACCGAGAAACGGTAATGACCAACGGTAAGCTTCGGAAGATTCGAGACTCGGGCGGTGAGGGTATTCATATCCTCGTACGGGCTGATGCGCTTATTCAGAATGTACAAGTCCGGACGCGCTACAGGCTGGTCAGGGTTAGGCTGCGTAGACCGCACGGGAAGGAACTCAGCGACACTGGTCAGTAGGCTACCGCTGTACTCCTCCTCGCCAGGACGAGGCAGATTAGAACCGTAGATGCCAATCATATAGAGCCTGCCCGGCTTCAACGTACCCGCCGGAATCGTCATCTCCGTGCTGAAGTAACGATTATGGAATCCGCCGCAAAGTTGTCCGCAACTTGTCAGCGGAATTATGTCGGAGAAAACAGGGCGTCCCATAATCTTTCCGGTGGCCGGGTCAGCCTCGTAGAGGGTGAGGTATGCAACCGATTCATGACCGCCTACCGCATGAGGATCGAGGATATGGTAGCCCTCAACCGTCAGAGTGGTATCCTGCCACGGCTTATCGATCGCCGAAATGCTGTAGCGGTACGTTGGCTGAACAGGCTCAGGGTCACGCACTACCGGCAGAGAAGCTCGTGCCGTAAGACGGCGGTCTGTCGACTCCCAACGCAAATCCGGCTCAGCTTCATCCGACGGGTAGAACGTCAACACGACATCGAAGAGAGTGCCCTCGGGTACATCAAAGATTTGCTTGCGAACATCAAAGGTGAACGTAATGCTTCCATCAGGGTTTTCATGAACCTTCCCCTGATTTCGAAGGGTAGCGACTCTCTTACCGTACTGGGCTTCAGGTAGCTTACTGCCGTAGCTTGACCACTCGTAGTCCTTCCCTCGCTCCACAATGCCGAACTCGAAGAGCGTGTACTTCTTGCGGAACTCAGCACTCAGCGGCGCGGTGGTCACAGAGACAGTGCCGCCCTCAGAAATATTGAGGGTACCTGAAGTGACACTCAAACGCACTTCATCAGATGCGGGAGGATTTATCGGGGTCGGAGGAGCAACCAGCTGCACGGGCGCAGTGACTGTAAAAATGTGACTACCCTTCTGATAAAGAGAATCTGAGAAAGCTACCCTCAGCTCTGCCTCAGAACCAAGGTACACATTCTGCAACTCCTTGATGACTGCAGAGTCAATTTCAAGTTCTACGGTGCGGGTACCGTCAGGGTTACGGACAACAATAATGTCATAATCAAAGTAAGGAATGTCAGTAATTCCGACGATAGTCTTTCGAGCGGTTTTACTATAAATGTCGACGGATTTGACGTAATACCCCAAATCAACTTCCGGGGAAATGTTAGAAATAGTAACTTTATATTTCCCTGCATGGTACGGATCAAGCGTCTGAGGAGACAGTGAAACCTTCGGAAGGGTATTGCGGTACGTATTGCTCTGGTAAGGCATTTTCGCGGGGTTCTTACCCACAGGAATGAAGGGGAAATCGCGCGCTACAGCGTTAATGCCGAAGGGAGAAGAATCAACCCCAGAGGGATAAGATCCAACCACGCTCAGATAATACCCCTTACCAGGCTTTAAAAAACCGGCAGGAATCGTAATCTTACGCTGAAAACGACCGTTAGGAATCAGACCATGAAAAACCCGCTTCAAGTACGGAGAATCTGCAGGAACTAAATCCTCGAAATCTAAATAACGATGATAACTTTCAGGATTATTCGGGTCGATTTCCACAAGGGTGAAACGCAGCTTATTCATCCCGTCAAAAACCGAACCCGTCATATTGATTTCAATCGGTTTTCCGGAATTAATCTGCTCCTCAGAAATAGAATCCACATCATAGGTAATAGAAGGCAAAGCAGACTGCGGGAAATTACTCGTCACGGCGAGTGCTGTGCGAATACGGTCCTCAGTGCTCCACTGATAGGGGTGTGCGTCATCCAGCGGACGGTAGGTCAAGATAACTTCGTACTCCATGCCTGCAGGTATACCGTTGGAGGATACTTCCAAGTCGGCGCTGAAAGTTCCGTCTGCTGAAAGCCTCGGAACATCAAAGCGCGGCCCCTGGTATGTGGGCTCCTGGTAAGGACCGACATAGGTAGAGGAACCCTTGGGCGCAATAATGAGGCTACGCAGCTCATGGTGTGCCAAGAATTCGGGAGTGAATCCAGTACCCTCAACATGCACCGTGCCACCAGTCTCAATTTTTAACGTGCCACTGGTGACACGCAAAGTCGGTAGCGAACTGGTCTGCTCGCCCTGGGCTACAGGATTCTGCTGGTTTTCTGTCTGGCGCTGGTTCAAAGCTGCGGCGGGGGAGGCGGGGGTCGCCTGTTCCGAATCTGCCTGAGCAGGTGCAACCTGTGCCGGTTGCACCGGGTGTTCGGGCGCCGCTAGCGCCGCAGGAGTAATACCGGCCAGCGGGCTCAAGCCCAGCAGCAACGACAGGCTGAGTGCGCGGGCGCTCGCCGGGTGGCGCGGGGTATAGGAGTGCGGCGGGGCGCCTCGTGGTGTGAAGAATGAAGACATCATTATCCCATCTACAAAAAACTATACGGTGAGTGAAGCGAGCGAACAGGTGAAGTGTGAATAGGTGAAGCGAGCGAAAAGGTTGAGCAAATCAAGGGTCGGGAAACCGGGGCGCTACTCGCGGGAAGACTCCCACCGGGTAACGCTCCCGAATCCCCTCACCGGTGCCTGTAAAGGATGCTAGGGGCGGGACAAGTCTAGCTGTTGAGCCTGCGGGAACAACAACTCGAAGAACACAGCTCGCCAGACCCCTCACGCACCGAAACTAACCAAGACGACTACCGCCGTGCGCCATGCGGTACAGCATGACCGAGAACTCCGAAGAGGAAACAGCATCCGAACTGAAACCCTCGGCGTAGCGGTGATCATAATCCGTATAACCCCAGATGAACTGCTGAGTAGCCCACAGCGACTCCCGCCAGAATGCAGTATCCGTACGCTCATAATCGGACCAATGCGAACGCGAAACCCGGACGGGAGAATCACCCGGCACGCTACCGTTCTTGGGCACAGACGAAGACGGCACACTGCTCGACTCCGGCGCAGGAGCCGGGGCAACCATCCGCTGGTACCTGTACAGGAACGCCACCGCAGAACGTGTCGAAAGGGCTGCCTCCGGGTGGAACTTGCCGTCCGCCCAGCCGAACGTAATACCCTTCTGACGAGCCCAAATGTACGCGGCGTAGTCCGGGTCGTTCGGTGCCACATCCGCGTAAGGGCTGGTTGCAGGCAGCTCAACATGAGGCGCGCCCGCGAGGCGGTACAGCGCCACCGTGACATCGCGGCGGCTCAACACAGTCTTGCTCTCATCCAGAAGAGCCTGCTGCTTAACCCACTCGACAGCAGCCTTCTGCTCCTCGGCAGTATTCGCCAAGAGGTCAAGATTCTCAGAAGCCACCGACTCGACCGCATCCGCGGCACCGTTCTTGCCGGGGGTTACCTTCTCCAGAACAACCCTGTAAGACCCCTCATAATTCAGCGCGCTACCGGGGACGTTCAGCGTCTCCTCAGCGGCACCATCGTGGATGCGCTCAGCGGGAATAACCTGCTCCAGAGCCTTCTCGCCGGTCAGCTCGCCAAAAATATCCGTTGCCTGAACCGAGAAACGGTAATAGCCCTCGGTAAGCTTCGGAAGATTCGAGACACGCGCGGTGAGAGTATTCATCTCCTGATACGGGTTGACGCGCTTATACGGAATGTACAAGTCCGGCCGCGCTACAGGCTGGTCAGGGTTCGGCTGGTTATCGCTCGGCTGCCCCGACCGCACCGGAAGGAACTGCGCAACACTGGTCAGCAGACTACCGCTATAATCCTCCTCACCCGGGTGAGGAAGATTAGAACCGTAGATACCAATCATGTAGAGCCTACCCGGCTTCAATGTACCTGCCGGAATCGTCATCTTCGTGCCGAAATAGTTATTGCGGAAACCCGTACAGTGATGCAGGCAGTTGCCCGTCAACGGAACAACATGGGAGAAAACAGGGCGTCCCATAATCTTTCCGGTAGCCGGGTCTGCCTCGTATAGAGTGACGTACGCCTGGCTGTCGTATCCACCTACGATATTCGGGGGAAGAATATGGTAGCCCTCAACCGTCAGAGTCGTATCCTGCCACGGCTTATCAATCGCCGAAATGCTGTAGCGGTACGTCGGCTGGTCAGGCTCAGGGTCGCGCACCGTGGGCAAGGGAATTCGTGCCGTAAGACGAGAATCTTCATACGGATAGTCGTGTGGGTCAGGCTTATCGGACGGGTAGTAAGTCAGCACCACGTCGAAGAGGGTACCCTCAGGAACCATCATCCACTGCTTCGGAATGTCAAGAGTGAACGTGACGCTCCCATCGGGATTATCGTGGGCCTTACCCTCAGCGCGGAGGTCGGCAACCTTGCTGCCGTACTGTGCCTCAGGAAGGGGATTGCCGTAATGTGACTGAAGGTAATTCTCACCGCGCTCCACAATGCCGAACTCATACAGCGTGTACTTCGAGCGGAACTCGGCACTCAGCGGCGCGGTGGTTACAGAGACAGTACCGCCCTCAGAAATGTTGAGGGTGCCCGAGGTGAGCTTCATGCCAACCGGGTTGTCAGGTTTCTTATCCTCAGCGGCGGGGGAGGCGGGGGTCGCCTGTTCCGGGTCTGCTTGAGCGGGTGCACCCTGAGTCGGTTGGTCAGATGCCGCCTGGGTTGGTGTGGCCAGTGCCGCCGGGGTGATACCCGCAAGCGGGCTCAAACCCAACAGTAGCGACAGGCTGAGCGCACGGGCGCTCGCCGGGTGGCGCGGGGCGGTGGAATGGCACCGGGCGCCTCGTGGTGTGAAGAATGAAGACATCATTATCCCTTCTACAAAAAACTGTACGGTGAGTGAAGCGAGCGAGTAGATGAAGCGAGCGAAGAAGTTGAGCGGATATAGTCTGAAAAGCCAGGCTAGGGGAGAAGAAGCCCTGTAAATCCTGATGTCAGGCAAGAGAAGCCGCTGGGGAGGGGAGGAACAGAGGCTGCACCGGCGGGCTGAAAAGCCGAACTATGTCGAGCATCCCAGCCCACCGGTCACCCATCACCACAACCGGGCTCTACATGAGGTGGCTGCCGCCGTGCGCCAAGCGGTACAGCATCAACGCAAAATCACCAGAGGAAATGGAAGAATTGTCAAAGTCCTCATAAGGGTATTCCCCGTCAACTTGGTAACCCCACATGCGGTGATCAACAGCCCACTGAGCCTCACGCCAGAAAGCGCTACCCTCACGAACCTTATGCTGCCAGCCACCGGAACTCTGGGGCGCATCCTGGTTACCCGGCAGCGAAGAAGAGGTCGGTGCCTTGGGCGTGACCTGACCCATCGCCTTCTGATACCTGTACAGGAAAGCCACCGTCGACGGGGTCGAAAGGGGCGCATCCGGGTGGAACTTGCCGTCCGCCCAACCGAAGGTAATACCCTTCTGACGAGCCCAAATATACGCGGCGTAGTCCGGGTCGTTCGTTGCCACATCCGCGTACGGGCTAAAAGCAGGTAGCTCAACCTTCGGGGAACCAGCTAAGCGGTACAGCGCCACCGTTACATCGTGGCGCGTCAGATTGCTATGCCAGGACATCGGCGAAGGACCAGGTAAAATCTCACGATCGGCAAACCAGCGTTCAGCAGCCTGCAACTCATCCTCACGCGTCAGCTTCAGAGGAATATCCTCGAAAGCAAGCTGCTCCACCGACTCTCCGGCACCATCCTTACCGGGGGTGACCCTCTCCATAAACAGACGGTACGCACCCGAATAGCTCAGCTGCTGATCAATCGTCAGATTCAGCTCCACCCTGCCGTCCTTGATGAGGTCAGCCGGGATTGCCTGCTGGAACACCGTCTGACCGGTCAAATGACCCTGCTCATCAACATGCTGCACCGAGAGGCGGTACGAGCCTTCACCCGGTGCAGAGAGCCCGGTAGCGCGTGCCGTAAACGAGTTCGTCTTCGCGTACGGGCTCAAACTTACCGACCCAAGGTGCAGTGCGGGCCCCGTGGACTCCTGATCGGGGGAATGCACCGGCAGGAACTCCGCAACATCATTCAGCATAGAACCCGGAGAATCTTCCATGCCGGGGTAAGGCACCCCGCCACCGTACACGCCCATGAAGTACAGTTTGCCCGGCTTCAACGTACCCGCCGGAATCGTCATCTCCGTGTTGAGGTAGTTGTTACGGAACGTGCCGTAGTTATCCTGCCGGTTAGTGAACTCCAGCGTGTGCGTGAACACGGGCTGACCCACCATCTTGCCTGTTGCCGGGTCAGCCTCATACAAGGCGAGAACCGGCTGTTCACCATCCCCCGCGAAGTTATTAGCCTGCGAGAGGACGTGCCAACCCTCAACCCTCAGCGTCGTATCCTTCCACGGGTTATCAATCGCAGACCGGCTGAAACGGTAGGTTGCGCGGGTCGGCTGCACATCCTGAACCACATCAATATGGGCGCGGATGTAAATACGATATATCGGACTCAACAAATCCCGCTCATTTACATCCGAGGGGTAGTACGACATGAACACGTCAAAGAGCTCGCCGTCCGCCGCCTCAACGTACTGCGGGGGAACCTCAAACGTGTAGGTGAGGCTACCGTCCGGGTTCTCACGCACCTGATGCTTCAAATCCTTGAGAAACCCGCCGTACTGGTCGAGAGGCGGATTATTATTACGCCAATCATGCACGTACACCGATCCACGTCGCACCAGAGCCAGCTCGTAGAAGGTGTACTTCTGACGGAATTCAGCGCTCAACGGGGAAGTCGTCACCGACACCGTGCCGCCCTGAGAAATATTGAGGGTTCCCGAATCGACCTTCAGCTGCACGTTTCCGGGGTTCACCGGGCGAACCGTATCAGCGGGAGGCGGCACCATCGGAAGCTGCGCGCTCACCGTGAACTTATGGCTACCGTACGAATACTCAGAGTTCGAGAACGTTACCTGAACTTCTGCCGTCGAGCCCACGTGAGAGGGGTAGAACCCGTCATCATCCTGAACCTTATATTCGATTTCTACCGTACGGGTGCCGTCAGGATTGCGGGTTACGATTTCGTCGCGCTTGTAGTGCTGGCCCGCCACATCGTTGACCGCGAAAGGCTTGGACTCACCAGAGGTAGCGTTATAAATCCGCACAGAGTCAATGTAGTACCCCAGGTCCACCTCGGGTGAAATATTAGAAATAGTTACCTTATAGACGCGGTCCTGACCGGGATCAAAATTCTGCGCATCAACAGATACCTTCGGCAGGGTATTCCTGAACGAATTATCCTGGTACGCCATACGCGCGGGGTTATTGCCCACAGGAACGAAGGGGAACTTACGCGACAGCTTATTCCACCCGTGGGTTTCCACACCGTAAACATCTAGGAAATACCCCTTACCGGATTTCAGGACTCCCGCGGGGATCGTGATCTTCTTCTGGAAGTAGCCGTTAGGAATCAGGCCCTCGAAAATGCGCTGATTCTCTTCCGTATCCGGCGCCTGGAACTCGCCCAGAGAAGCCACGCTGTAGGTCCTAATTGTTCCCTGCTCAGACAGCGTGAAACTCAAGGAACTGACATCCTGAAAACCGGTACCCGTCAGCGTCACCTCAACCGGCTGACCTGAGGCAATCTGCTCCTCAGAAATAGCCGAAACATCATAGGTGATGGAGGGGAGCACAGCCTTCGGGAGGTTGAACTCCACCGGCAGTGCCGTACGGACGCGGTCCTCAGTGTTCCATGCGTAGGGGTGCGCATCGTCTACGGGGTGGTAGGTGAGAATGACCTCGTACTCCAGGTTTGCCGGCAGGCTATTTGCCGGAACCGTCAGGTCGGCACTGAAACTGCCGTCAGCGGCCGGTTTTGGGGCGTCAAAGACAAGGCCGCGGTGATCAAGCTTCTGGTAGGGGTTAGCGTAGGTCGAAGAGCCCTTCGGCGCGATTGTGAGGCTACGCAGCTCATGATGCGCCAAGAACTCGGGGGACAGCCCGGTACCATCCACGTGCACGGTACCGCCGTGAAGAATGTCGAGGGAGCCGCTGGATACGCGCAGGGTCGGCAGGGAAGCATCCTGCTTATCGCCCTGCGCAGGTTTGTTCTGCGCAGGTTCGTTCTGTACGGGTGCGTTCTGCGCGGGGGCGTTCTGTGCAGGGGCTTCTTGAGGCGCCGCCAGCGCCACCGGGGTGATACCTGCAAGCGGGCTCAAGCCCAGCAGCAGTGACAGGCTGAGTGCACGGGCGCTTGCCGGGTGGCGCGGGATATCGGAGTGGCGCGGGGCGCCTCGTGGTGTGAAGAATGAAGACATCATAATCCCATCTACAAAATTTATACGGTGATTGAAACGAGTGAGTAGATGAAGTGAGTGAAAAAGTTGAGCGGATAAAGCCTGAAAAAAACCCTCAACAGGGGAGAAGAAGCGTTCTGGAGAAACGAATAGGAGGGGCGGTACCGGCGGGCTGAAAAGTCGAACTACGTCGAGCATTCCAGCCCACCGGTTACCCCTCACCACGACCGGGCTCTACATGAGGTGGCTACCGCCGTGCTCCAAGCGGTAGAGCATCAACGCAAAATCACCAGAGGAAATGGAAGAATTATCAAAGCCCTCATAAGGGTATTCCCCGTCAAAGCGGTAACCCCACATGCGGTGATCAACAGCCCACTGAACCTCACTCCAGAAAGCGGTACCCTGACGAACCTTATGCTGCCAACCGCCAGCACTCCGAGGCGCATCCTGGTTACCCGGCACAGACGAGCTACGCGGCAACGAGGCAGAGGTCGGCGCCTTCGGCGTGACCTGACCCATCGCCTTCTGATACCTGTACAGGAAAGCCACCGTCGACGGGGTCGAAAGCTTCGCCTCCGGGTGGAACTTGCCGTCCGCCCAGCCGAAGGTAATACCCTTCTGACGAGCCCAAATGTACGCGGCGTAGTCCGGGTCGCTCGTTGCCACATCCGCATACGGGCTAAAAGCAGGTAGCTCAACCTTCGGGGAACCCGCCAGGCGGTACAGCGACACCGTCACATCGTGGCGCGTCATACCGCTATGCCAGGACATCGGCGAAGGATTAGGCAAAATATCACGCTCAGCAAACCACTGCTCAGCCGCCTGCAACTCATCCTCACGCGTCAGCTTCAGAGGAATATCCTCGAAAGCAAGCTGCTCCACCGACTCGCCGGCACCATCCTTACCGGGGGTGACCCTCTCCAAGACCAGACGATAAGCACCCGAATAGTTCAGCTGCTGAGTGATCGTCAGGTTCAGCTCCACCCTGCCATCCTGGATGCGATCGGCGGGAATCGCCTGCTGGAACACCGTCTGACCGGTCAAACGCCCCTGCTCATCAACATGCTGCACCGAGAGACGGTACGATCCTTCACCCGGATCAGAAAGCCCGGTAGCGCGCGCCGTAAACAAGTTCGTCTGCGCATAAGGGCTCAGGCCCACCGACCCAAGGTGCAGCGTGGGCCCCGCAGAGTCCTGCTCGGGAGAATGCACCGGAAGGAACTCCGCAACATCATTCAGCATAGAACCCGGAGAATCTTCCATGCCGGGGTAAGGCAACCCGTTCCCATACATACCAATAAAGTAGAGCTTGCCCGGCTTCAACGTACCCGCAGGAATCTTCAGCTCCGCACTGAAATAGTTATTGCGGAACCACCTGGTGTTAACCCCGTAGTACGTGTAGTCATCCCGCTGAGTGAACACAGGCTCACCCACCATCTTTCCCGTTGCAGGGTCAGCCTCATAGATAGCGATGACCGGCCAATCATTACCAACCATTTCACTAGCCTGGGAGAGGATATGGCGTCCCTCAACCCGCAGCGTCGTATCCTTCCACGGGTCATCGATAGCGGATTGACTGAAGGTGTAGGTTCCACGGGTCGGCTGCGCATCCTGAACCGTATCAATATGCGCGCGGGCATACAAACGGTTCGACCTACTCGAAGGTTCCGGCTCAAATTCATCCGACGGGTAGTACGTCATCACCACATCGAAGAGCTCACCTTCGGCAGCCTCAACGTACTGCGGGGGAACCTTAAACGTGTAGGTGAGGCTACCGTCCGGGTTCTCCCGCACCTGATGCACCAAATCCTTGAGCATTCCGCCGTACTCGTCGAGAGGCTCATAACTATTGTGCTCCGCATACACGTACACCGACCCGCGCTGCACCAGAGCCAGCTCGTAGAAAGTGTACTTCTTACGGAACTCGGGGCTCAACGGGGAAGTCGTCACCGACACCGTGCCACCCTGAGAAATATTGAGGGTTCCCGAAGTCACCTTCAACTCAACATTCCCCGGGTTCTCCGAATCAACAGCATCAGCGGCAGGAGGCACCATCGGAAGCTGCGCGCTCACCGTGAACTTATGGCTACCGTACGAATACTCAGAGTCCGAGAACACCGCCCGCACTTCAGCCACTGAACCGCGGGAAGAAGGCCTATTGTAGGAATCGCCGTGAACCTTATACTCAACCTCCACGGTCAGAGTACCGTCAGCGTTGCGGGTTACCAGCTCGTCACGCTTATAGTATTGGCCCGCTACATCATTCCTCGCAAAATATGCCTGCTCACCAGAGGTAGCGTTATAAATCGCCACAGAATCAAGGTAGTACCCCAGATCCACCTCGGGTGAAATATTAGAAATAGTCACCTTATAGACACGGTCCTGACCGGGATCAAAGTTCGGGGAAGATACAGAAACCTTCGGCAGGGTATTCCTGAACGAATTATCCTGATACGCCATGCGCGCAGGATTATTGCCCACAGGAACGAAGGGGAACTTGCGCGACAGCTTATTCCACCCGTGGGTTTCTACACCGGAAACACCCAGGGAATACCCCTTACCGGACTTCAGAACTCCCGCGGGGATCGTGATCTTCTTCTGGAAATAGCCGTTCGGAATCAGGCCCTTGAAAATGCGCTGATTCTCTTCCGTATCCGGTGCTTTCAGTTCACCAAGCGAAGCCACGTTATCGTTCGTGACCTTTCCCTGCTCGTCATGTTCGGATAGGGTGAATTTCACGGTACTGACATCCTGAAAACCGGTACCCGTCAGCGTCACCTCAACCGGCTGACCTGAGGCAATCTGCTCCTCAGAAATAGCCGAAACATCATAGGTGATGGAGGGGAGCACAGCCTTCGGGAGGTTGAACTCCACCGGCAGTGCCGTACGGACGCGGTCCTCAGTGTTCCATGCGTAGGGGTGCGCATCGTCTACGGGGTGGTAGGTGAGAATGACCTCGTACTCCAGGTTTGCCGGCAGGCTATTTGCCGGAACCGTCAGGTCGGCACTGAAACTGCCGTCAGCGGCCGGTTTTGGGGCGTCAAAGACAAGGCCGCGGTGATCAAGCTTCTGGTAGGGGTTAGCGTAGGTCGAAGAGCCCTTCGGCGCGATTGTGAGGCTACGCAGCTCATGATGCGCCAAGAACTCGGGGGACAGCCCGGTACCATCCACGTGCACGGTACCGCCGTGAAGAATGTCGAGGGAGCCGCTGGACACGCGCAGGGTCGGCAGGGACGCATCCTGCTGATTGCCCTGCGCGGGCGCGTTCTGCGCAGGTTCGTTCTGTACGGGTGCGTTCTGCGCGGGTTTTTCTTGAGGTGCCGCCTGCTGAGCCGCCACCGGCGTCAAAGCCAGCAGCGGAGACAAACCCAAAACCAGGGAAGCACCCGCAACCTTTCGGCGCGTGCCACGAGCAGGCTTAAAGAACGAGGACATCATTATCCAATCTGAATTTTCTGCATGAAAGAGGGCGAATGAGAAAAGAAGTTGAGAGGATAAATGAGTGACAGTCCACCGCACCGAACTCGCCCCGAATCCATATCGTAGAGGAGCCGTAGCGGCGGCATGCTGAAGTGCAATTTCAGCCTACCAACCCGCCCCTTGAACATTCAATGAAAACACGAGAAAAACATGCCGATGAGAGTTATAAGACAAAAAAATCAAAAACTACGCCCCGGCTTTGTATAAAGCCCAAACCCCCCAAAAAGACCACACATAGAGAAATAAAAACTGGAAACATCACCAGCACTAAAACGGCACCCAGCAGCGACTGCACCAGCAGCGCCCGCACCAGAAAACGGGCACACGAAAAGGGGCGGTGAAAGAAAAACTCTCACCGCCCCTTCTATAGCCACTATCTTCAGCTGCTGTTCTTAGAAGTCAACCCAAGCTAAAACGTGTAGGGTCAACCGCCTGGTTCACGGCACCTGCCGAATCCTAATCATCGATATAGGGGCTACTGGGGATGGTGTCAAGCATGTCGAGCATTGACAGGACACGAGCCAGCTCCTCGCGGGTAGCAGTCTTGGTCGGACGGAAATCCTTGCTCTTATAGTGATATCTCGTATCGATATTCACCGACGAGTGCAGCCACACCGACTCGGTGTAGAACGGGGCACCCGGCTTCATATCCTGCGGGGTAGTGGGACGGAACCAATAAGAACGACGACCGGGGGTAAGCATAAAGTAACGGTAGAAGAACGCAGCCATCGTAGCGCGGCTAGCCACCGCCTCCGGGTGCATCTTACCGTCAGACCAGCCGGAAGTCAGACCGTTCTGATACGCCCAAATATACGCCGGGTAACGCTCATCCTTCGGGGACAAATCCGGGAAAGGAGAACGCGCAGGAAGCTTCACCTTCGGCGAGCGGGCGCCTCGGTAGATTGCATCCATCAGGTCGCCGCGGGTCACCGCACGCTTAGGGTAGAAGCAACGTTCCTTATCGAGCAGCAGAACCTTTGCCTTACATGACCTGTAGATATCGGGGGCGTACTCGCCATCCATATCAATGTCCACAATGAAAGGTGCCCACGCGAACTCCGTGTCAATCTTGGGGCGAACTTCAAGAGTGCGCAGAATGGTGTACTGCTGACGGCGCGGACGAAGAGACAAGCGAACCCCGTAGTTTCCATTCGGGCCACCGGTGATCTCAGAATCAATGACGTGATGCCTAATGTAGACATCATTCTCGATGCGCTTCTTCGGCTCAAGAGAGAAGAAATAGAACTGGGTGAAGCCCTTCTCCTTGGTGTAGTAGCCAACCTCAATATACGGGGTGTACAGACCGGTATCAAGCACAGCCTGCAGGCCGGTAATCTCGTAGCTGAGGTTGAAGCCGCTAATATCAAACGACGCCTCGGTAACCTTGAAGGTCAGCGGGGTGGTCTTAACGTCCAAGGTGGCAGCCTGGGCGTTCTGCTCGCTGGCGTGGTAAGCGCCCAAAGCGCCAGCGACTGTTAGTGCTGCTGCACCCTTAAAAAGGGCGCGACGAGAGGAAAAAGTAGACATAACGTTGTCCCATCGATGTGTTTCTGAGTGGTTACTTCTACGCTAGCAAACCAATAACCATTGGGTAAGCCTCTAGTCGTTTGCTATACGTACGTGGCGTGACGTGTTTCCATATGTGTTGAGTTGAAAATGTGAATGTTAGTGAGTGAAATACCCGCCACCAATGGCGAGACGTTTAACACTATAAACATTTTTACTCGCAAAAAGAAGGCGGCTAGCTAGACACTAACCGCCTTCTCTGCTCATCAAAAGCTACCCCTAAAATGTGGGGAAATGTGGTTTTACAAGGGGTAATACAGATTTAAGCCCCTAGAAAAATAGTTAAAAAATTTTCAATATGATGCAAAAAATAAGAGGAAATAAATAGTTGGGCAACCTACTGCTCATGCACCAGCAGCGTCAAAACACCCGCCTTACGCGCCGTCGGCAGGGTGCACTCCACCGACCAGTCCTCGCTGACCGCCTCCAAAAATTCGGCAATACCCGCCGTGGAGCCATCAATAGGACGAGCCGCCAAACCCGACTGAATCAGGTAGCGCGCAAACAAGCCACGGTAATGCTTCGCCATGTGCGAGACAACCTTACGCGACCCATCAGCCGCGACACGCTCCACACGAACCGCCAGAGTCTGCGACGGGGGAGTCACCCACGACTTCGCGTAGGCGGCAGAACGGCAATCCAGAATCAGCTGGTCCTTCGCAGTTGCCTCCAGGGTGGTACCCAGCGCGCCCTTCCAGAAGGAGGCGAGCGCACCAATCGAACCCAGCTTCACGCCCATGGACAGGCGGTAGGCGGGGATTGCATCCTCGGGGCGCAGAATACCCCACAGCGCCGAAGAAATCAGCAACGACCAGTGCGCGGCGTCGCGTTCGGCGGGGGAGAAGCTTGCATAATCCAGCGCCTCGAACAGCACACCCGTGTAGGTGCAAATTGCGGGCTGCGCCGGTTCGGTGAGCAGGCGCGTGTTGCGTTCCACCTCTGCTTCGAGGGATGCACCCACCTTGAGTTCCGCCAGGGCGTCGGGGCCCGAGCTAACTGCCGCCAGCTCCTCCAGGACGCTCTCACGCTCGGCAGTGAGCTCGGGGAACGAGAGGTCAGCGAAGCATACGGGCGCGTTGCCAGCCGGGGCGGGGGTCTTACCTTCAGACGGGGGAAGAAGAATCAGCATCTCTCCAGTGTACCCGCGAGACGCAGGGTAGCTACGAGGCGCAGTGTAGTTGCGAGACGTCAGCGTGCCCGCGAGGTCGCTAGTGTACCCATGTGTACCTGCGAGACGAACCCAGAAAATAGCTACCGCCAGGGGTGTGCGTATAATGGGTGAGGTGAAACGGGCCGTCCGGGCAATCGCGAGGCACACGTGCTTCGAGGAAAGTCCGGGCTCCACAGCACAGGATGGTGGATAACATCCACTCGGGGTAACCCGCAGGCCAGTGCCACAGAAAGTAAACCGCCGCGGTTCGCCGCGGTAAGGGTGAAAGGGTGGTGTAAGAGACCACCAGCGGGCGCGGTGACGTGCCCGGCTAGGTAAACCCCATTCGGAGCAAGGTCAAACAGAATACGCCATGGTAGGGTAGTGCGCCCGATCCCCGTCAGCTTCCTTTACGGAGGTGGGGTGCGTATTCGGGTAGGCTGCTTGAGACGTGCGGCAACGTACGTTCTAGATAGATGATTGCCTCGAAACGCCCCTTTAGGCGGCGTTTTAGACAGAACCCGGCTCATAGGATGACCCGTTTCACGCTACCGTTAGCTGACGGAAAACATTATCGGCTGATGGAAAACGAAGACCGCGAATGCGCTTTTAGAGTGCATTCGCGGTCTTCGTTTTAAGTTCTCGGGAGGTCGGTCCGACCTTCAAAAGAGCTCGTGATTAGTGGCCGAAGGGATCCGGATCCACGCCGGGCATCCACGAGTTACCGTCGACGGTCCAGCCTTCCTTCTTCACGACCTTCTTCATCTTGCCGGTCCACTTCTTGTTCAGACGGTTCACGTACAGCTTGCCGTCCAGGTGGTCAGTCTCGTGCTGCATGCAGCGTGCGAACCAGCCGGTCGCCTCAAAGTGGACGGGGTTGCCGTGCTCGTCAAGACCATTCACGGTCACCCACTCGGCGCGCTTGAGGGGGAAGCCGTAACCGGGGAAGGACAAGCAGCCCTCTTCCTCCTCGTACGGGTCCGGGTCAGCGGTAGAAATCTTGCCCAGGGTCAGTACCGGGTTGATGATGCAGCCGCGCGGGGGAACGCCGTCCTCATTCTCCATCTTGTAGGTGAAGATGCGCAGGCCCACGCCAATCTGCGGTGCCGCCAGGCCCACACCGTTGGATGCGTCCATGGTTTCGTACATGTCAGCTACGAGTTCCTTGAGCTCATCATTAAACTCGGTGACGGGTGCCGCGGGGCGGTGCAGAACGGGGTTGCCGTGAATAACGATGGGGCGAATAGCCACGGAATTATCCTTTGCTTGTGTTGAATGGGAACTTGCCGGGTACACCGTGCGCGGGTGAACCGGATTGAGGGTAAGCGAAAGGGTCGTTACGGATAACCATAACGACCCTTTCCATCGGGGTGATCGACGGGGGTTGAACCCGCGACCTCCTGGACCACAACCAGGCGCTCTGCCAACTGAGCTACGACCACCATGTGCTTCGCTTGGTTTCCCTTGCGATATGCAACGGATACTACTGTACAGGAGATTCAGAAACCTGCCAAGTTGAAAAGCCGTGATGCTCGTTACATGTTGTGCTTACGTCTCGGATGCCTCAGCCGCATCAGAAACGGAAGCCTCAGCCTCGCGCTCAGCCGCCTCGCGTGCGGCACGCTCAGCCTCCACCTCACGCGCAATCTGCGCCGAAGCAATCGCGTCCGGGCCCTGCGGCACAAAAATGGCGCGGCGGTAATACTTCAACTCATCAATCGAGTCCTTGATATCGCCCAGCGCGCGGTGGTTACCGGTCTTCGCCGGGGCACTGTGACGAGCCGCCGGGTACCAGCGCGACGCCAGCTCCTTAATGGTGGACACGTCAATCACGCGGTAGTGAAGGTGCGCCATGACCTCTGGCATGTAACGCTCCAAGAAACGCTTATCCATACCCACCGAGTTGCCGCCCAGCTGCGCCTTGCCCGCCACCGGAACATACTTCTTGATGTAACGAAGCACCTGCTCCTGCGCGTAATCCATCGACACACCGTGCTCAATATCGGGCAGCAGACCCGACGCCTCATGCATCGAACGCACAAAGTCATTCATGTTCTCCAGCGCACCGGCAGGAGACTCGTCACCGGGCTTAATGACGAACTCAACGCCAGAACCCAGAATGTTCAAATCGGCATCCGTGACCAGAACGCCCACCTCGACGAGAGCGTCATTCTCCACGTCCAGGCCGGTCATCTCGCAGTCAATCCATACAATACGTTCACTAGAAATACTCACCCTCCCACTCTACCCCCAAATGCCGCCGGTCCGGCGGGCAGCACGTCACAAAAAGGGCACAAGATGGTGCAAGACGGCACAGGCGGATGCGCAAACGGCGGCAATGGGGGATAACTGCGCCACTCTGCGTGCCCTTGAGGAACGTCCACAAGTGCCTTCGCAACAGTGATTCTCGCAAGTGCATCCAAGGGCTCCGGTATGATAAAAACCAGAACGACGATGCAGACAGAAAGGGAGTTATGCGCGCACCAAAGGAGCTAGCACACCGGCTCAACACCCCCGGCGCACACGACGCACCTCTCTCACCCAAACTCTTGGACTACGTCAATAACCACCGTCTGCGCACGGTGATTATCGGCACCATCGGCTCCATCATGGTCACCCTCGGCTCCTACGCCGTCGGCTGGCTCGCCGACAGCTCCAGCTTCTGGCGCTATGACATTATCCGCGCCATCCGATTCGAAGCCGCATGGGTCATCACCGGCATTATTCTGCTCGCCCTCGGTGCTATGATCATGTGCCGTGAATGGCTGCGTATCTACCAGAAAATGGGCGACTGGAACGAACCAAACACCATGCGTTGGATGATCGCCGTCATCACCAGCTGGTCCCTGCCGCAGGTCTTCGCCTTCACCATCTACAGCCGCGACATGTTCTCCTACTATGGACAGGGCATGGTCATGGCGCACGGCCTCAACCCGTACAAGCACGGTGTCTCCGAAATCTCGAACTTCATGCAGAACGGTGCGGACCCCATGTGGGCGGAATCCCCGCCCCCGTACGGCCCGGTCTCCCTCACGCTCGAAGAGTGGATTGTGCGCCTGGCGGGGGAGAACATCGACCTCTCCCTCTTCTACTTCCGCCTGCTCTCCGTGCTCGCGGTCATCGGCATCCTCTTCTACGTGGCAAAACTCGCCAAGGCACACGGCTTCAACCAGGTCCGCGCCCTCTGGCAAATCGGCCCGAACCCGCTGTTCATCGCATCGTTCATTGCCAGCGGCCACAACGACTCGCTCATGACCATGTTCATGCTCGGCGGCCTCTACTACGCCAAGCGCTACCGTGACACCTGGTGGGGCGGCCCGCTCGGCGTGACCTTCGTAGCCCTCGGCGTTGCCGTCAAGCCGCTCGCTCTCGTGGTGCTGCCCTTCGTGGGTCTGCTCTGGGCGGGTAAGAACGCCTCCTGGCCGCGCAAGTTCATCTTCTGGGCGCTCTCCGGCGTGCTGCTGCTCGCCGAAATGGCGCTCATGGGCTGGGTGACCGGACTGGAATTCGGCTGGATTAAGGCACTGTCCACCACTGGTGGCCAGTACATCTGGTACACCCCCTTCGGCCTAGTCATCGGCGCCGCATCCCTGTTCGTTCAGGGAGACGCCTTCGAGGTCGTCCGCAAGCTCATCGAGACCGTCGGCAAGGGCATCGGCATGCTCGGCGCAGTAGCCATGGCATTCGTTGGACGCGACCGCAACATCGTGCGCCACGCCGGCCTCGCGATCCTGTTCATGCTCCTGTGCAGCCCCATGATTCAGCCCTGGTACCTGCTCTGGGCCATCCCGATGCTCGCCGCAACCGGCCTGCGCTCGCACTTCCAGCTCATGTGGTACTTCATCACCACGCTGTTCTTCATGGCGTACGGCGTGAGCGACCAGCTGAACGTGTCACCCTACCTGCGTGACTTCAACCAGGACATGGGCCGACTCATCGCGACGGTTATCTGCCTGGGCTACATCATCTACCTGGTCGCCCTCGACCCGGCAACCCGCCGCCTGGTGTACGTGAGCCTGCACCCCACGCAGATTCGACGCACCACCATCCGCCTGTGGTGGCAGCTGTTCCCCGGCGCAACCCGCCGCCGTGCACGCCGCCGCGAGGTGAAGAAGGCAGAACGCGAAGCCGCCAAGGTAGGCTCCTAGCGCGTCAGCCGGATGCGCCGCCCAACGGACCGGCCCCCGCGTGAGAGGCGCGGTGCATGAGAGGATCAAATTCTCATGTACCCTAGAGGAAGGCCTCAGTAGCTCAGAGGATAGAGCAGGAGCCTTCTAATCTCTTGGTCGGGGGTTCGATTCCCTCCTGGGGCGCCGCACAAAGAACCGCCCCGCACCTTCACAATGAGGGTGCGGGGCGGTTTTCTGTATGCTTTGACGTTTATTTGCCGCCGTACGTAAGGAGGCGGTGCCGGGAGGCTATTTCTTAGTAGGGGCTATTTCTTGGTCGGGTTCGTGTCCTTGCAGGAGTTGAGCACGCGCTCCATAACCTTCTTCTCATCCGCGGTCACCCACAGCTTGTACTTCGCCTTCACGTGCACCTGACGAGCCACGTAGGTGCAGCGGTAGGCGGTGTTGCTCGGCAGCCACTCGGAGGCGTCCGCATCGGACTTCTGCTGGTTCGCCGGACCGTCTGCGGCGAGCAGGTTCTCCGGGTCGTTCGCCAGCTGGCGGCGCTGCTCTGCGGTCAGGTCCTGCGCGCCGGTCTGCCATGCGTTCGAGAGGGCCACCACGTGGTCAATCTGCACAGCCGAGGAGGTCTTCTTGCCGCGCTTGAACTCGATGGTCTTGCCGGTGTACGGGTCAGCCAGAGTGCCGCTGATGACGGTGCATGCGTGGGTCCTGACCTTGAAACGAACGTTGGTCAGGTCGCGGCGCAGAATGTCGTCGCGGGTGTTGCACTTGTTGCCGTCAACGTCATCCCAGGCGGGGCCGAACTGGTCGCGGGAGTAACCGTTCTTCGAGGCGCGATCCTTCACCTGCAGGGACGCCAGTTCGTTCTTCGCGGTCGCAAGATCCGGTGCGAGCGCGGTCGCGGGGTCAACCGCCTTGTACGGGTTCTTGACCTCGGCGAGGGTTTCCGTTGCGACGTTCGCTTCTTCGTCATCTGCGGTGGATGAGGTGCTCTTATCGGTGCCAAGCAGCCCATCCACGCCGTTCTTGCTCACGTAGACCAGGCCAATAATCAGCACGATCACAGCAAACAGGGCGAGCAGGCCGTAAATGAGGCGCTTCTTCTGCGGGTCCATCGAATCGGGCAGCTTGGGCAGGTTGCGCTGCAGCTGCTGAAGTTCCTGCAGGGAGGGCAGGTTGTTGTTCGCGGGCTTTTTGCTCACGGGTTCTCCAAGACGGGTAGACGGGACGCGGCTGAGTGCACCGCATCATCAAGGATAGAGGGAGCGGGGTGGAAATAGTGAACTTGAGGGCAAAAATAGCCGCCCCGACGCTGAGATACCTGTCACGATGCTGTGCGGGGTGGAGGTTGCGGAGGTTTTGGTGAGTGGGGATGGGGGTCTTAGCCGTGGGGGAGCGGTCGTCATATTTCTGTGGGGAGCGCGCTACTTACGGGCGATTTTTGAAAAAACAGGGTGAAAAGTTCAAAAACTCTATCCACAGACGGCACTCAAAACCGCAAAACGCAAGGTTATCCACAGAAGCAGTAGCCGCAGGGTGCAGGGTCGGCTCAGCGCTGGCAAGGTGAAGGAACCCACCCACTAGTTTCTAAGGAGAAACCATGAGCGACACCATCCTGATCCGCGGATTCACCGCCTCCGACCCGGCACTGAGCACCCTGCCCAACGGGGTGCCCGTCGTGAACTTTCGCCTCGCCAGCACCCCGCGCTGGCAGGACGCCACCGGCACCTGGAAGGAAGGCACCACCAACTGGTACACCGTGAAAGCCTACCGCCGCCTCGCGCAGAACATCGCCACCTCCATTGAGAAGGGGCAGCCGCTGGTCGTGAGTGGCCGCCAGCGCATTAGCCGCTGGAACCGCGAAGACGGCACGCAGGGCACTACCGTAGAGGTGGATGCCCTCGGCATCGGTCACGACCTGAACTACGGTACGAGCACCTTCGCCCGCACCGTGGAGAAGCGCACGGTCAACGAGGGCTCCCTGCAGGGCGCACCTCAGCAGGGTATGCCGGGTGCGCCGCAGCAGTACGCGCCGCCGCAGGAAGCACCTCAGTACGCACCCCAGCAGAACCCGGAGGTGCCGGGCATGACCGCTCCGGGTGCTTCGGCACAGAACAGTGCATCCCAGGGCGGGGGGAGTGCAGAGTGACGAACCCCCCTTCTAAAAGTGCTCCCCGGATGCTTGCATAAACGCGGGTGCATTGGGATAATGGAGCATTGTGTTGACATCGGGCACGCCCCTGCCGCAGGGGGAAGAGCGACCAACGATGTCAACCTTCGGGCACCAATCCTGTCCGAAGCATCAAGTTTTCTGTCCCGCAGAGGGGCAGAGCAATCTGAGTCTATTTGACCTGCGGCAGATGACTCTGGAGATCTACAACTATGCAGACTCTTGACTTCCTCGACAAGAAGTCCCTCCGTGACGACATCCCCGCATTCGGCCCCGGTGACACCCTGAACGTTCACGTTAAGATCGTTGAAGGTAAGAACCACCGTATCCAGGTCTTCAAGGGCTTCGTCGTTGGCCGCCAGGGTGCAGGCGTTCGCGAGACCTTCACCGTCCGCAAGGTTTCCTTCGGCGTTGGTGTTGAGCGTACCTTCCCGGTTCACTCTCCCTCCATCGAGAAGATCGAGCTGGTGACCCGCGGTGACGTCCGTCGTGCAAAGCTGTACTACATGCGCGACCGCCACGGTAAGGCTGCTCGTATCCGCGAGAAGCGCGAGTTCTAATCTTTATAGATACAGAATTCTGTTGCAAACCGCTCCCCAACCGCATTCCGCGGGCAAGGAGCGGTTTTTGCATATTCTGAGACCCCGCTTTCTGAGAACCTTGCCGCTCTCAGAAAATAAAAGCCCAAGAGCGCAAACACTCTCGATACAATAGCTAGGTACCGTTTCACTCGAGCTAGGTATCTCTCAAACGAAAGGCTCACTCCAGCATGGCAGACGACAAGAACACTGCGAACACCAGCCCCTTCCCCGAGGGATACCAGCCTCAAAGCCGCCGCGAGCGCCGCGAAATGGAAGAGTACTTCGCGCGCCTCGCCGCCGAAAAGACGGCAGATGAGAAGGCCTCGACCGAGAAGGCAGCCCCCTGGAGCGCTGTCTCTTCCACCGAAAGCGATACTAAGAGCACCTCTGAGCGCGATCACGAGGTGGTAGCTAGCGCCGAGGCGAGCGCCGCCTCCGCAGATGCCGCCGTTGCGACTTCTTCCGCCGCGAAGAACACTAAGCGCGAAGAAGCCACCGACGAGGAGACAGCCGCAGACGTGGAAACCACCAAGGACTTCTCCGAAATGACCCCCAGGGAACGCCGCAAGGCAAAGCGCGCCGAACAGGCAGAGCTGACCTACTCCCAGGCGCAGGAAGAAGGCCGCCTCGGCGAATGGCTCTGGGTGCAGGCACGCGAAGGCGGCACCGTCATCCTCTACGCGCTGGTCATCGCATTCCTGGTCAAGACCTTCCTGCTGCGCGGCTTCTACATTCCTTCCGGCTCCATGGAGCAGACCCTGCAGGTCAACGACCGCGTGTTCATCAACGTGGCGGGCTCCTACTTTAGCGAGCCCAAGCGCGGCGACGTCATCGTCTTCAAGGACTCTCAGGGTTGGATTCCCTCCACCCAGAAGACCAGCAGCCCGCTCAAGGATGCCCTGTCCTTCGCGGGTATTCTGCCGGATACCTCCTCGAACTTCCTGGTCAAGCGCGTTATCGGTACTCCCGGTGACGTGGTCGAAAGCGACGGCAACGGCAAGATCAAGGTCAACGGCGTAGAGATTACCGAACCGTACCTGTACCCGGGCAACCCGCCCTCCGAGCTGGCGTTTAAGGTGACTGTGCCCGCCGGCAAGTACTTCGTCATGGGTGACCACCGCAGCAACTCCGCTGACTCCCGCTACCACATTAGCGACGGCACCGCGTTCATCTCCAAGGATGACGTGCAGGGTAACGTGTTCGTGGTGACGTGGCCGCTGAACCACTTCGGTCTGCTGCAGGATCAGAGCTCGGTGTTCTCCTCGATTCCCGCACCGACCTCCACCCCGAGCGAATAAGCGAGCGTAGCAATGATGGTGAGCGCCCAGAAGAGCGCAACGAAACCCGCTCAAGCTAAGCCCGCGAAGGCAACCCCGCCCGCCGCCGACCTCGAGTACGAGCAGCAGCTCTTCGCCTCCGGCGCCCGCACGGTTGCCGGAATCGACGAGGTAGGCCGCGGCTCCATGGCGGGCCCGGTCACCGTGGGCGTCGCAATCCTCACCCCGGACGCCACCCTCGAGGTGGGCGGGCTGATCGATTCCAAGGCGCTCTCACCGGCGCGCCGCGAATCCATGGTTCCCGAGATTCGCCAGTGGTGCGCCGTGGCGGTCGGGCACGTGGAACCGGCAGATATTGACCGGCTCGGCATGACCCTCTCGCTGAGGCTTGCCGCCCAGCGTGCGCTCGCCGAGCTGGCGCGCCGCGGATACCGTGCCGACGCCGCCCTGCTGGACGGTAAGCACGACTGGTTCACCCCTCCGCAGGAGGACCTGTTCAGCGCGCTGGCACCGGACCCGGCGCAGGCGCACTACAACGAACTGTGCACCCAAGCGTGGGAAGGCGTAGGCGGTGCATGTGAGCCCGCGCAGATGCCGGTGACCATGGTCATTAAGGGCGACTACAAGTGCGCCTCCATCGCCGCCGCATCGGTGGTTGCGAAGGTTGAACGTGACGAGCTGATGGTTCAGCTGGATACCCGCTACCCGGGGTACGGCTGGGCAAAGAACAAGGGCTACGGATCTGCCGCTCACCGCGAGGCGATTAGCGTGCAGGGCCCCACCCCGCAGCATCGACTGTCATGGTTGCTTCCGGCAACCGCCGAGCAGATTGAGGCTGCGGCGGCACAGCGCGGCTAGAGTGCGTGGTATTCCTGAAAACCGCGCCTCGGAAGCCTGCTAGAGCCTAACGTGCCACCGCTGAATTAGTACTAATAAAGCCCAGGAAAGGAAGAGTAGTGAGCGCAGAAGACCTCGAAAACTACGAGACCGACGCCCAAATGGCGCTCTACCGCGAATACAAAGACGTCATGTCGCTCTTTAGCTACGCGGTAGAAACCGACCGACGCTTCTACCTGGCGAACCAGGTGGACGTCACCCCGCACGTGCAGGACGGCACCCTCTACTTTGAGGTGAGCATGAGCGACGTGTGGGTGTGGGATGTATTCCGCTCCAACCGCTTTGTGAAGAAGGTGCACGCCTACTCGGTGCGTGACGTGAACGTAGAGGAGCGCCTGCCCAACCAGGAATTCACCGTGCCGGAAATGCCGGACTTCGACGCCTAGCTCAAGCATGATTCAATGCCTCGCCGAGGGTAACCGCGGGTAGGCGCGCCGGTGCTGGGCTGCTGGGTGGCGGGACTGAGTGATGAAAGTGCGCGCAGAACTAGGCAACGAACCTGCGCAAATATGACGCGCCGAATCGGCACCCGAGCCGCGTTTTTGAAAAATATGCCCCAAAATTTCAAATAAACGACTGTGGATAACCTCTAATTCCTTCTGGGAGCCGAGGTTATCCACAGTTTTTCGTTAACCGCGTTCGGGCACGCGCGCGGCGGGCACAGTAGAAGCACTACCGCTATCTACCGGGGGAGAGACCCATGACAACAGCCCGAATAACAGCCCGTACCGCAACCCGAAGCGCGCCCCGCAGAACCCAGCCTCAGAACGCCCAGCCCCGCGCCCACAGCGTCGGGCGGTGGGGCGAGGAGCTGACCGCCCGCATCCTGGAGGCGAACGGCTACCGGATTCTGGAGAGGAACTGGCGACCGCCCGCCGGACTGGAACATGAACAGATCCGCGGGGAGCTCGACCTAATCGCCATTGCCCCCGAGGATGAACTGGTTTTCGTTGAGGTCAAGACCCGCAGCAGCGAAGACTTTGGGCACCCGTTCGCCTCCATTGACCGCGATAAGGCGCGCCGCACGCGCTCACTGGCGATTCTATGGTGCCGCCTGCGCGAGAACCTGGATTTTCCGCGCTTTCGCGTTGACGCAATTGCGGTGACCGGAACCTGCGAAACCTTCACCTTCGAGCATCTGAAGGCGGTGGCGTAATGGGATTCGCACGCACCTATTCCGTGGCGCTGGTTGGTCTGCGCGGGCATATCGTTGACGTTGAGGCGGACATTTCGCAGGGCCTACCCGGCTTCGTGCTGCTGGGCCTGCCGGACACCGCACTCAACGAGTCTAAAGAGCGTGTGCGCTCCGCGGCGAAGAACACCGGCATCACCCTCACTCAGCACCGGCTCACCGTGAACCTGACCCCGGCGACCCTGCCCAAACGCGGCTCGGCGTTTGACCTTGCCATCGTAGTGGCGGCGCTACAGGCAGAAAAGAAACTACATCCCAGCGGCGATAGCGTCTTCCTGGGCGAGCTGGGCCTGGATGGAACGCTACGCCCCGTGCCGGGCATCCTGCCCGCGGTTAAAGCCGCCGTGGACGCCGGTCACCACCGCGTGATTGTGCCCGCCGAAAATGCTGAGGAGGCGGCGCTCATTCCCGGCGCGCAGGTGAGTGGTTTCCGCTGCCTGGCGGAGGTTTTTGCCGCTCTCGGCGCCGAGAGCCAGAAGCTGACCTACCCGCCCGCCCCGCAGACGGAGGCGAGCGCACCGGCGGCGAAACCGGCTGAAATCCCTTCGGATATGAGCGATGTTGCCGGCCAGTCGCAGGGTCGTTTTGCCCTGGAAATTGCCGCCGCGGGCGGCCACCACATGCTGCTGACCGGCCCTCCCGGTTCGGGTAAAACCATGCTGGCGGAGCGCCTGCCGAGCATCCTGCCGACCCTCGACAACGACGCCGCGATGGAGGTGACCGCGATTCGTTCCCTCTGCTCGGCGGGGGAGCACCTGAGCGAGCTGGTGCGTCAGCCGCCGTTTGAGGCGCCGCATCATAGTGCCTCCGCGCCGGCGATTTTGGGCGGTGGCAGCGGCATTCCCCGCCCGGGCTGTGTCTCGAAAGCGCACCGCGGCGTGCTCTTTCTGGACGAGGCGCCGGAGTTCAAACGTACTGTGCTGGATTCGCTGCGCCAGCCCCTGGAGTCGGGGACCGTGACCCTGGATCGTTCGAGCGCATCGGCGACGTATCCGGCGCGTTTTCAGCTGATTCTGGCGGCGAATCCGTGCCCCTGCGGCATGAACGTGGGTACCGGTACGGAGTGCACGTGCGCCCCGCGTGAGCGTCGCGCCTATTTTGGGCGGCTGTCCGGCCCGCTGGTGGACCGCATTGATGTGAATGTGACGGTTCCGAAGGTGTCGTCCACGGAGCTAGCGGGCGGTCAGGTGAATGAGAGTTCGGCGCAGATTCGCGAGCGCGTCATGGCGGCGCGGCAGGCTCAGCGGGAGCGCCTGGAACCGTACGGGTTGAAGACGAATGCGGAGATGAACGGCAAGATTCTGCGCGGCCCGTTGCGTCTGGATGCGAAGCTCACTGGCGAGCTGAACGCCGCCGTGGATCGGGGCACGCTGACGGCTCGCGGCTATGACCGGGTGCTGCGTATCGCCTGGACTCTTGCGGATTTGGAGGGTGCCGCCTACCCGAGCCGGGAGCACCTGGATGTGGCGCTCTTTTTGAGGCAGCAGGGGCAGCTGAAATAGAGGCGGCTGACATAGCGTGCCGGTTGATAGAACGAATCACTGATGAAAGGAGAAGAAGGTCATGAGTGAGAAGAAGCTTAGAAAACGAGCTGAAGAGGCTGAATTGCAAGAAGCTGGGCTGAAAGAAAACGGGCTGAGAGAAACAGCGCTGGAAGAGCGCGTACCGGGAGAGCATGTGCCAGAAGAGAGCGTGCACGAAGAGCACGCGGCGGAGGATTTTGTGCAGGAGGAACTTCAGATTCGCCTGCCCGGTCGCACCCTGGATAGGCACGCCCTGGTGCGTGAGAGGGTGGCGCATATTCTATCGCTGGGGCAGGAGCCTTCGCCGAGCCCGTACAACGCGGCGCGGTTGCCGGGGTTCCTCGCCTCCTGCCTGAACCCGGTGTACCTGGAAGAGATGCGCCCGGAAGAGATGAACCAGCAGGAACAGCCAGGGGAGAAACTACAGGGCGAGCGTCCCGACCCCGCGGCGGGCACAGCCTCCACCAGCTCTGAGCCCGCGCCCCTGTTCAACCCCTCCCTCAGCGCGGAGGAGCTTGAGGCAGCGTGCCGCGAGTACATCCGCTGCTGTACCGCCCAGCTGATGCGCTACGCCGAGCCCGCCGATGAGCTCGTGGTTGAATCCCTCACCACCCTGGGTGCGCCGCTGACCCTGCACTATCTGCTGACCGGGCACATCCCGGATGAGCACACCTGGGAGCACGGCGAGCCGGACGAGCAGCTGAGTGAATTTCTGCACTCGGTGGGTGCACCCGCCGAGGGGGAGTCCGCCCTGTTTTCCACTGCGAATGGCTACTACACGCCGGGTGAGCATCAGCTGAGCCGCGATAAGTTCGGCAAGGCGCTCGCGACCCGCCGCCTGCGCTGGAACCGCCGCATGGAACGTACCCTGAACGCGGAGGCGCACATGGCGGCAACCTGCGGGGCGTGGCTGGTCACTCCCGCCGATCCGCTGTGGCCGCCGCAGCTGAACGATTTGGGGCCCGCCCGCCCGTACGGGCTGTGGTGTCGAGGCGATTCTCGGCACCTGCTGGATGTGGCGTCTGCCCCGAGCGTTGCGCTGGTCGGTTCTCGTGACCCGAGCATCTACGGTACGGAGGCGACGACCCACCTCGCCGCTGAGCTGGCGCGCCGCGGGTACACGGTGATTTCTGGTGGCGCGATGGGCATTGATATTGCGGCGCATCGGGCGGCGCTGACCCAGCAGGGTAGCGACCTGCCGACCATCGCCTTCATGGCGGGCGGGCTGGATCGACTCTACCCGGCGCAGAACTCGGATGCGTTGAACATGATTGTTGACCGCGGGCTCATCATGAGCGAGGTGAGCGTGGGTAACACCCCCACGCGTTGGCGTTTTCTGGAGCGTAACCGCCTGATTGCGGCGTTGGCGCGGCACACCATTGTGGTGGAGGCGCGCTGGCGTTCCGGTGCCCTGAATACGGCTCGTCACGCGATGGAGATTGGGCGTACGCTCTGGGCGGTTCCGGGGCAGATTAATTCGCCGAATTCGGTGGGCACGAACCGTCTGCTGCGCGATGGACTAGCGCAAACACTCACCGAGGCCGCCGATATTCTCGAGTACGATGCCGCCGCCGGTTTCGAGCTGGGCACCGAACACGAGAGCGAATGGGATCAGGTGGCGTCCTCCAGTGCGCTGGATGAGCTGACCGAGCGACAGGGTAGGGTCTGGGATGACTTGAGCCCGCGCTCCTACCGCGGCGTGGACGAGATTGCCGCCGCCCTCGGGTTGAGCGCTCGCGACGTGATGGCTGACCTATTCCACCTGGGTCGCTGCGGTCTGGCGGAGAGCAGCGGAACGAGCTGGAGGAAGGTCCGCCCGGCGGTTGCGGCGTAGGGTTCTTCCTGATGACGGGGCGGCACGTGGAGATCTCGGAACCTCTCTACAATTGGGGGTAGGCTTGCGCGCACTGGCCCAGAGCCTACCCCCCCCCGCCTACCCCGCCGCCGCACCATCGATAGGCGCATCGAGAATACACGAAAGGAGGGACGCATGACCCCCGCCCGCCAGCACGAAAACTGGGCTGAAAACCGGAACGAGAATCGCGAGGAATACCGGGATGAGGCTCCCTCCACGACCCTGCCGGTGACCTACACCCGCACGCTTGCGCCGGAGCATGTAGAGAGCTCTACGCTACCCGAGTCGGCACTGGGTGTTTCCGGCGAGGTGTTCCGCCCCGTCCTGGACCGTTTTGAGCGTTTTCTGCGCTATGAGAAGCACCGTTCCGAAGAGACGATCCGCTCCTATATCTCGGATTTGGAGGGCTTCTTCGGCTATATGGCGCGCCGCGGTGTGCGGCATCTGGACAGCATTGATGCGTCCCTGATTCGTGAGTGGTTGGGTTCGTTGCATCTGCGGCAGGCGGCTCGTTCTACGGTGGCGCGCCGCGGTTCGACTCTGCGTACGTTCTTCACCTGGGCTCAGGAAGAAGAGCTGGTGCACTCGAACCCCACGCGCGGTATGCGCACCCCCAAGCGGGAGAATCACCTGCCGCCGGTGCTGAGCCGCGAGCAGATGAACCAGCTGCTGGCGACCCTGCAGGAGCGTCGGGCGCAGGATCCTCGTGATGCACGTCTGCTGCGCCTGGAGGCGGTCGTTGAGGTGCTGTACGCCTCGGGTATGCGTATTTCTGAGCTGACCGGCCTGGATTTGCAGAGCGTGGACCGGGCGAATAAGACGGTGCGCGTGCTGGGTAAGGGCAATAAGGAGCGCGTGGTGCCGCTGGGAACCCCGGCGCTTAAGGCGTTGAATCGTTGGGTGTCCTACGGTCGTCCGCAGTGGATTCCGGAAGGGTCCCAGGGCGTGACGGCGCTGTTTATTGGTCCTCGGGGTGGGCGTGCGAATGCCCGTCAGATTCGTGAGGACCTGACCCGTCTGCTGCGCACGGTGGAGAACACTCAGGCGTCGGGTGCGCACGTTTTGCGTCATTCGGTGGCGACTCACCTGGTGGACGGTGGCGCTGATATTCGTTCGGTGCAGGAGCTGCTGGGCCATTCGTCGTTAGCGACCACGCAGATTTACACGCACGTGTCGATGAAGCGTCTGGCGGAGACGTACGCGCGGGCGCATCCGCGCGCCTAGGTTTCGCGCCCGGGGAAGGCCGCCGCCTAGTGCGGGGGAGCACTTCGGAACGCCGCCGCTAATGTCTCTCTATTTGAACCTTGCCCGTCCGGGTTGTACGAATGGGTGAGTTCAATCTAAGCTATACACTGTTCAACCACCGCCTAAACTCCCAGTGCGCCCCGAATTTCTGCACTGCGATGTTTATACAAAGCGGCTGAACAAGGTAGCATAGGTAACAGACTAGCCGTGGTCTCCGTCTCTACGGAGGCACCGCGTACGAGTACTAAAAACCAGAAAGGTCGCACCGCATGCGCGCACTCGTTTGCCCCGGACAGGGCTCCCAGAAGAAGGGCTTCCTGAGCCCCTGGCTCGAGATTGAAGGTGTGCGTGAGCACCTGGAACGACTCTCCGAAGCGGCAGGCATCGACCTGATTCACTACGGCACCGAAGCCGAAGAAGAAACCATCAAGGACACCGCCATCGCCCAGCCCCTCATCGTGGCTGCAGGCATTGTGACCGGTCGCCTCGCACTGCGCGAACTCGACGGTGAAGAACTCATCTTCGCTGGTCACTCCGTCGGCGAAATCACCGCAGCAGCCCTCGCGGGCGTACTCAGCGATGAAGACGCAATGCGTTTCGTGCGCGTGCGTGCCAACGGCATGGCGGAGGCGGCAGCCGCCTCCCCGACCGGCATGGCTGCAGTACTCGGCGGCGTTGAAGAAAACGTCCGCGAAGCTATCGAGGCAGCAGGCCTCGTTGCCGCAAACTCCAACGGCGGCGGCCAGATTGTAGCCGCAGGCCCCATCCCCGCCATCGAAGCATTCGCCGCGAACCCGCCCGCACGCGCTCGCGTTATCCCCCTGAAGGTCGCCGGCGCATTCCATACCGAGGCAATGGCACCCGCCGTGCCCGCACTGGAAGAGTTCGCCGCATCCCTGAAGGTTTCCGACCCGACCTCCGCACTGCTGACCAACCGCGACGGTTCCGCTGTGGCATCCGGTGAAGAGTTCGTCAAGACCCTCGTCTCCCAGGTGACCAGCCCCGTCCGCTGGGACCTGTGCATGGCAACCCTGCTTGAGCGTGAAGTCGCAGGCATTATCGAGGTCGCCCCCGCAGGCACCCTGATCGGCCTGGCTAAGCGTGCGATGCGCGGCGTGCCCGGCACCTCCATCAACACCCCCGAGGATCTTGCCTCGCTGAAGGGCTAAACGCCGGGGGAGAGCACCCCGCTCTACTTCTGAACCCTTCACACTAGACATGCACTTTAGACATGCGAGGCACACACTGCCTTGCGAGCATTAGCACTAAGGATTGAATACGTGACTACCCTCAAGCAGTACGAAATCAACCGCTACTCCCGCATCCTCGGTTACGGCGCAGCCCGCGGCGAGGTCATCGTCCCCAACGACGACATCGTTGAGGCAATCGACTCCTCCGACGAGTGGATCAAGCAGCGCACCGGTATCGCAACCCGCCACCGCGCCAGCGAAAACCAGTCGGTAGCAGACCTTGCCATCGGTGCCGCCAAGGATGCTCTCGAAGCATCCGGTGTAGCCGGTGAGGACATTGAGGCGGTCATCATTTCGACCATTTCGCACCCCTACGCAACCCCCTCCCTGGCAACCCTGGTCGCCGACGCAATCGGCTCCAAGTGCCCCGCATACGACATCTCCGCAGCGTGTGCAGGTTTCTGCTACGGTATCGCCCAGGCAGACGCCCTCGTCCGCGCGGGTACCGCAAAGCACGTGCTGGTCATCGGCGTTGAGAAGCTCTCCGACTTCATCGACAACACCGAACGCACCATCTCCTTCCTGCTCGGCGACGGCGCAGGCGCAGCAGTCGTAGGCGTCTCCGACGAACCCGGCATTGCCCCGACCGTATGGGGTTCGGACGGTTCCCGCTGGGGCACCGTCGGCATGACCCACTCCCTGCTGGACATCCGCAACCGCGACTTCGTCGCAAACCCCGTCGAAGAAGGCGAAAAGATTTGGCCCACCCTGCGTCAGGACGGCCCCTCCGTCTTCCGCTGGGCAGTATGGGAAATGGCGAAGGTCGCCAAGCAGGCACTCGAAACCGCCGGCATTACCCCCGACGAGCTCGGCGCGCTCATTCCGCACCAGGCAAACGCCCGCATCATTGACCAGATGGTCAAGACCCTCAAACTTCCCGACACGGTGGCAGTGGCACGCGACATCGTCGATGCCGGTAACACCTCCGCCGCATCGGTCCCCCTCGCCGCGCACCGCCTGCTCAAGGAGAACCCGGAACTCTCCGGCAAGCTCGCCCTGCAGATTGGTTTCGGTGCCGGCCTGGCATTCGCAGCTCAGGTAGTCGTCCTTCCCTAAGGAAAACCACCAGAGCCCGATGCTCCCCGCCCCTCACGACCGGCACAGCGCCGGTGCGCGAGAAAGAAAAGAAAGCGGGAAAGCATCCCCACAAACTCCGAGTTGACGCATGCGTACACCACGCAGACACGATAAACTCGGTAATGCACGCGTACCCCCACCCGGCGGGTGCGATGACCATCGAAAAAACAAAGGAGCCCCTGAATGGCTAACAAGGAAGAGATCCTCGCAGGTCTGGCAGAAATCGTTAACGAAGAGACCGGCGTTGAGGTTGAGGACGTTCAGCTGGACAAGTCCTTCACCGAGGACCTGGACATCGACTCCATCTCGATGATGACCATCGTCGTGAACGCTGAGGAGAAGTTCGAGGTGACCATCCCGGACGAAGAGGTCAAGAACCTCAAGACCGTTGGCGACGCAGTCGAGTTCATCGCGAACGCTGCCTAAGCTATAACCAATAACGAGGCGGCGCGGGCTCTCACCGGCCCGCGCCGCATCGCTATTCACTCAGCTTTCAATCCAACACACCCCGGGAACACACAGCGGAATCCACAGTGCGGACCCCGCACGGAACACGCAGTGCGGAATACGCAGCGCGCAACGACAGCGCCTCTACCGCCTGAAAACGTGCACCGCTTACCCCCGGGCCCTACAGGTTTTTATCCACACACCACCGGATAAACCACCAAATCGACCACCGAAGAGAAAGTGCCACAATGTCTCGAAAAGTGCTGGTGACCGGCCTCGGCGCGACCACCCCCATTGGCGGCGACGTCCCCACCACCTGGGAAAACGCAACCAAGGGCGTATCTGGTGTATCCACCCTCGACCACCCCTGGGTCAAGGAATACGACCTGCCCGTATACATTGCAGGCCAGCTCGCTGTGCCCGCCCTCGAATCCGGCCGCCTCACCAAGGTAGAAGCAAAGCGCCTGGATCCCTCGGGCCAGCTCGCCCTCATCGCCGCACGCGAAGCATGGGAAGACGCAGGATTCTCCGGCCCCGACGCCGAATCCGCAGAAGAAGTCGACCCCGAACGCACCGGCGTAGCCTTCGGCACCGGTATCGGCGGCGTGTGGACCCTTCTCGACGCATGGGACACCCTCCGCGAAAAGGGCCCCCGCCGCGTCCTCCCCATGACCGTTCCCATGCTCATGCCCAACGGCAACGCAGCAGCCGTCTCCATGAACCTCAAGGCACGCGCCGCAGCACAGACCGTCGTCTCCGCATGCGCATCCTCCACCGAAGCCATGCAGCTCGGTGCTGAAATGATCCGCAGTGGCAAGGCAGACGTCGTTATCGTCGGCGGTGCTGAAGCAGCAATCCACCCGCTTCCCATGGCAGCATTCGCCAAGATGCAGGCACTCTCCTCCCGCAACGACGAACCCGAAAAGGCATCCCGCCCCTACGACGTCGACCGCGACGGCTTCGTCATGGGTGAAGGCGCAGCAGCGCTCATCCTCGAATCCGAAGAGCACGCCAAGGCACGCGGCGCACGCGTCTACGTGGAACTGGCAGGCACCGGCGTCTCCGCCGACTCCTACCACATCACCGCACCCGACCCCGCAGCACTCGGTGCAACCCGCGCACTGCGCGAAGCCCTCGAAGACGGCAACATCGACCCGAAGACCGTCGTGCACATCAACGCGCACGCCACCAGCACCCCCGCCGGTGACCTGCCCGAAGCAACCGCAATGCACGAAACCTTCGGCGACCACACCAAGAACATCGCCGTCTCCGCAACCAAGTCCATGACCGGCCACCTGCTCGGCGGCGCGGGTGCCCTCGAGGCAGTGCTGACCGTACTGGCGCTGCACCACCGCACCGCACCCTGCACCATCAACCTGGACAACAAGGACCCCCAGATTGACCTGGACGTGGTGACCGACGCACGCGAGCTGCCCGCCGGTGAGATTGTGGCGCTGTCGAACTCCTTCGGTTTCGGCGGTCACAACGCTGTTGTGGCATTCCGCTCCGTAGAGGACTAAAACCTCAGGGCTTCTAGCCTCATAAAGACATAACGCTCCCTCAACTACCGCGTGTAGCTGGGGGAGCGTTATGTTTTGGATGCGTTTGTGGGGGAGGCCGTACCGGACAACGCTTGCGGGGGAGTGCCCCCTCTGCGGCGCTGGGGCGCCTTGAGGACGGAGCCCCCGCTTCGCGTGCCCGGTACGCCTTCTAGGCTCGCCCGAGTTTGGGGTGCCCCCGTTTTAGACGTTAAAAACGGGTGGCGTATCCGCTCCGGCACTGCGAATACGCCACCCAAACACACCACACTCCACAAGACAATGCAGAGCGCGCGGGATCAACCATCCCGCAAGGTTCCCGTAACCTCCATCGCGCACCACGGTAGGCGACGACAGAAGAACGGGAGCTTATGACCGTTCGACACGCACAACACCCCACACAAGGGTGCACACCGTGCGATCATCCGGAAGTTTATTCGGAAGAGCTCCCACGCCGGTTCCGTTGAAAAATAATTCGGTGTGGTTGCCTCCCGATGGTGAAGCACATCAACATCGTGTGCCGCAATACTGCACAATCCAGTACGCGCAGATGTTGCGTGAAAACCATCCTCAGGAATGCAGTCCGCGGGCCAGTTTTCCAGCTTCAAATGGCAGAAGCTTAAGGGTTTGATGTGAGTGCTCGGATGGTCCGAATCAAGTAGCTCTCAACGGAACCGGTTTATCGGTGATGGGAGCTCCTGTAGATAAGAATAACCTTAAATCACCCCTGGAGTAAACCTTAAACCAATAATTTAACCTTATTGTTATAATTCCTTGTCATAAAGGTATTGACGGGTGTTCAGCGTGCCCTGAGCAACCCCCTGGAGGCCTCCGTAACTCTTTGGTCTGTTTGGTGCTCTCCGCCGTTATGAAACCGTGATAAATCATCCCCGAAAAATTGAAGAATCGGGTTCCAAAACGGTCCCGCAAGTGGCTGCCGCGAGGGTTTGTTGAGAGGGGCTTGAAGATGCGCCGAGAGTACAGTCACAAAACGTCATCTTGTCACGGAAGTTATCCCAGAGAAAACAAATTAAACCCCCGGCGTGCGCTGTGGCATAATCAATATCGACATCGTGCTCCGGGGTCGGTGAAATTCCGAACCGGCGGTCACAGCCCGCGAACCGCTCCCGCAGGCAGGCAAAAAATCGTACGAATCTTCGCATCTGCGCAGGACGCTAAATCCACACAGGACGCTAAGACTCCGCTAGAGATGCCCGCCCGCAAGAGAGGCCGAACCGGTGAAAATCCGGTGCCGACAGTACAGTCTGGATGGAAGGTAGCACGAGCAGAAAAAGGCAGGAGCGCACTCCGCCGAGCATCCCGAGGCCCCTCGGGGTAGCGTGCAGGGTGCACCAACGCAGTTGCTTCAGAGAGTTGCTGCTTCAGAAAACTGTTGCTGAGAGAGCGGTTCGTTGAGAGAACCGTTGCTTAGAGAAATAGTTTCTTGAGAGAGCCTCAGCTTTCGATGCAATAGGGGAGAGGCGCCCCACGAGGTGCCGGTACGTTAATCCCCTCGGTCGCAGTCGGCTGATTTCAGTTGCGGTTTTCAACTGTGGTTTTCAGCTGCGATTTTCAGTTGCGGTTGGCTGGTTTGCCACTCCTGCCGCATCACGGATACCCGGCACCCCACGGCGCCCACGGTACCGCTCTTTCTGTTCCTCTCCCCGGAGCCGCCGCAGATGCGCACCCCGCGCATCCGACACACGGTCCAACTCAGAGAGGAAAGAAACAATGGACATCCTGCGGTGGCTCTTCGACGCACAAATTCACGTGGGGGACCAGTCCCTCCTTGTGCGCGAAGTTCTCGGAAACGCATTCGGCCTAGCATCGGCGCTGGGCGGCATGCGACGCAAAGTATGGGCGTGGCCCGTCGGTATACTCGGCAACCTGCTGCTCCTCACCGTCTTCCTGGGCGCCCTCGTCGGTAGCCCGCACCCCGTGACCATGCTCGGCCAGGCAGGCCGCCAGATTATGTTTATTGCCGTGTCCATCTGGGGCTGGCACCGCTGGCGTGCAACTCGCGCCGCCGGTGGTGACGCCTCCGAAGGTGCCGCTGTGATTCCCAAGTGGGCGACCAACACCGAACGCACCGGCCTGGTCGTCGCCATGGTTGCAGGCACCCTGCTGCTCACCCCCATCTTCCGCGCCCTCGGCTCCTACGAACCGGTCTGGTCCGACGCCTGGATCTTCACCGGCTCGCTGCTCGCCACCTACGGCATGGCGCGCGGCTGGGTTGAATTCTGGCTCATCTGGGTTGCCGTCGACCTGGTTGGCGTGCCGCTGCTGTGGAGCGCAGGCTACTACGCAACCTCCCTCATGTACGTGTTCTACGGATGCTTCACCCTGGTCGGCTTCTTCGTCTGGTGGCGCACCCGCAACCTGGAGGCGCAGAAGACTCAGGTGCAGACCCAGTTCCCCGACGTGACCGTTGAAGTAACTGACGTGCAGAAGGGTCGTGCGTAAGATGCCGCAGAATCCCTCGCAGGAGGCGCTGGCTGGCGCGCACCTGCCCGCAACCGTTACCCCCAGCACACACCTGCTGCATAACGATTTGGACTACTCCGCCGCAGAGTACGGCCACCTCGCCGGGTTGCCCGCCGCACGCACCCTGAACCTGCCCGACCCCGAGCAGACCCTCAGCCACGACGAGGCGATGAGCCTGGCACTGCAGGCGGCACGCCAGGGCATCCGCGGCGCGAACCCGCTCGTCGGCGCCGTCATCACCGACGCGCACGGGCACCTGCTGCACGTGGGCTACCACCGAGGCGCAGGCACCCCGCACGCTGAAGCCGATGCACTCGCCGCCGCCCGTGCCGCAGGAACCGACCTCACCGACGCCCGTATGTACGTGAGCCTCGAGCCCTGCAACCACACCGGACGCACCGGTCCCTGCTCCCACGCCGTCGCCAAGGCGGGCATCAGCGAACTCTACTACGCCTACAGCGACGACACCGAAAACGCAGCCGGAGGCGCTGCCTACCTGCGCTCGCAGGGCGTCACCGTGCACGCCATGGAGGAGTTCGCGAACGCATCCTACCTGCTGAACGAGCGCTGGTTCATTGCCGCCGCCGAACGTCGCCCCTTCATCACCGCCAAGAGCGCATCCACCCTGGACGGGTTCATTGCGGCTGCTGACGGCACGAGCAAATGGATTACCGGCCCCGCCGCGCGCATTGACGGGCATCTGATTCGTCATCGCGCCGACGCTGTCATGATTGGCACCCGAACCACTCTCATGGACGACCCGACCCTGGATGCGCGCGATGCCAACGGGGAACGCTTCGATAAGCAGCCGTTGCGCGTGGTCATGGGCAAGACCGAGATTACGGAGAACTACCGGATTCGCGGCCTCAACCCGCCCGAAGGCGTGGAGGCGGACCCGCAGAACTTCCTGCAGATCTTCACCCACGACCCGCGCGAACTGCTCGACGAGCTGTACGCCCGCGGCGTGCGGCACCTCATGATTGAGGGCGGCCCCGGCATGGTCGGCCTCTTCGCCGGTGAAGACCTCATCGACGAGATGGTCTGGTACCGCGCCCCCATGATTATGGGTCGAGGTAAGAGCGCCGTGTACCGCCTGCTCGTGGACACCCTCGCGCAGGCACCGCGCCTGCAACTGGATGACCTGGGTATGTTCCCGGCGGTGCGCGTGCTCGGCAATGACACCGCAACGCACCTGGTGCCGGCACCTCGCGGAACGGCGCAGGAGCCTGGTGAGCGGCGTACCCTGCCGAAGCTGGACGCCTGCCACGCGCCCGAACCGAGGCTGGATTAGCCGCGACTGGCAGTGCTGGCTGGTTCGCATGCTGGCACAAAACCTCCCCGTCACGGGGAATATTCGAAAAATACGTATAGTTATACCGACGAACAAACCATCGCCGCCCGTCGCCCTCAACGACGACGACCCGGCGGACACGGCGAGAAAAGGAAAGCACACATGTTTACCGGAATCATTGGCGCCCTCGGCACCGTAGAATCCATCACCCCCATCGAAGGTAGCGACGCAGCCTACCTGACCCTCAACGCCGGAGACATCGTCGCCGACCTCGAACACGGCGGCTCCCTAGCCGTCAACGGTGTCTGCCTCACCGCTATCGACCTCGACCAGCTGCAGCCCGGCCAGTTCCGCGCCTACGCCATGGGTGAGACCCTGCGCCGCACCAACCTCGGCAACCTGAACCCCGGCGACACCGTCAACCTGGAGCGCTGCCTGCCCGCCGGTGGCCGCCTCGACGGTCACGTCGTGCAGGGCCACGTGGATGCGGTCGGTACCCTCGCATCCGTCACCGCGCACGAGGCGTGGAGCACCCTGCGCTTCAACCTGCCCACCGAACTGGCACCCCTGCTCGCTGAGAAGGGCTCCATCGCTGTTTCTGGTGTCTCCCTGACCGTCACCGCGGTATCTGAGGCCGGCGAAACCCCCGCGTGGTTTGAGGTCGGCCTGATTCCTGAAACTCTGAAGGCAACCAACCTCGGCGCCCTCAAGGTCGGCGACAGCGTCAACCTTGAGACCGATGCTCTCGCTAAGTACGTGCAGCGTCTGACCGCTTTCGCTGGCGTGCCCCAGGCCGACTCTGCGCACTCCGGTGAGCAGGTTGCGCCGCGTCGCGCCGACGCCGCAAGCGTCCTCGACAGCGTGCAGACCGCAGTGGACGCTATCGCAGCAGGTCGCGCCGTAGTCGTCGTTGACGATGAAGACCGCGAAAACGAAGGCGACATCATTTTCGCCGCCGAGCACGCAACCCCCGAGCTGATGGGCTTCATGATCCGCTACACCTCCGGCGTGGTCTGCGCACCCCTGAGCAACAAGCGTGCCGACGAGATGAACCTGCCGCCCATGGTCACCAACAACGAAGACCCCAAGGGCACCGCATACACCGTCTCCTGCGATGCGGCATCCGGCGTGAGCACCGGTATCTCCGCGGCGGACCGCGCCCGCACCGTGCAGATCCTCGCGGATGCAGCCTCGACCCCGGCGGACATTACCCGCCCCGGCCACATCTTCCCGCTGCGCGCCGTTGACGGCGGCGTGGCGGAACGCCCCGGCCACACCGAAGCCGCAGTGGAACTCTCCCTCGCGGCGGGCCTGTCCGGCGTGGGCGTTATCGCCGAGGTCGTGCACGACGACGGCTCCATGATGCGTTTCGACGCACTGCGCGCCTTCGCCACCGAGCACAACCTGCCCATGATTTCCATTGAGGACCTCATCAAGTACGTAGCCGAGGCGGCATAGGAGAACGCATGAGCGAAACCCCTAACACCCCCGCAGAGCCGGTAGAGGCGCAGGCTGAAGAGCTCAGCGCCGAATCCCTGCGCATCGCCTCCCAGCTCGCTGAAGGCTACCGAGTCAGCCCCCTCGACATGGTGCCCAACCCCAGCCCGCTGCTGGTCGAAAGCACCGAAGAGGTCGCCGTACCCACCCCGCAGGGTGTGTTCGGCCTGCGCGCCTGGCGATTCGCAGACGGTGCCGAGCACATCAGCGCCCGCGCCCTCGACCGTGACGGCACCCCCGTACCCGCCGAGGACGGGGGAGCGCCCGCGGTGCGCATCCACTCCGAATGCGCCACCGGCGATATTTTCGGTTCCTTCCGATGCGATTGCGGCCCCCAGCTGGAGAACGGCCTGCGCATCATTGGCCGCACCGGCGGGTACCTCATCTACGTGCGCAACCACGAAGGACGCGGCATCGGCCTGGTCAACAAGCTCCGCGCCTACGCGCTGCAGGATGCCGGGCTCGACACCCTCGACGCGAACCTGGCGCTCGGCCTGGACGGCGACATGCGCGACTACTCGCAGGCGGCACTGATCCTGCAGGAACTCGGTGTGAACGAGCTGAGGCTCGTGACCAACAACCCCGCCAAGCAGGAGGCGCTCGAAAGCCTCGGCCTGCAGGTCACCGAACTCATCCCGGATGAAATTCCCGCCCGAGTCGAGAACGCACACTACCTGCAGACCAAGCGTGAGCGTATGCGCCACGTGCTCAAAAGCGCGTAGCGGCACCCCTGCAAACCCCTAATTTTTCAAAAACCCAAAATCCACAAGGAGAACACAATGAGCGGCGTAGGCGCAGCAGACACCACCCTCAACCCCGAAGACTACAAGGGCTTCAAGCTCGCAATCGTAGCGGCAAGCTGGCACACCGAGGTCATGGACGGCCTCATTAACGGTGCTAAGCGCGCCGCCTACGCAGCAGGCATCGAGCCGACCCTCGTGCGCGTTCCCGGCACCTTCGAGCTGCCCGTCGCAGCGACCCGCCTCGCTGAGAAGTTCGACGCAATCGTCGCGCTCGGCGTGGTCATCCGCGGCGGCACCCCCCACTTCGACTACGTCTGCCAGGGCGCAACCAACGGCCTGACCGACGTGTCCGTGCTGACCGGCCGCCCCATCGGCTTCGGCGTGCTCACCTGCGACAACGAGCAGCAGGCACTCGACCGTGCAGGACTGGAAGGCTCTAACGAAGATAAGGGCTACGAGGCGACCGCAGCGGCACTGCAGACCGCAGCAACCCTCAAGCAGTTCAGCAACTAACACGGCTGAACGGTACGCGGCTCAGTTTCACGAAGAGAACTATTGAATCTTCACCGTGGAACTGGGCCGCAGCACCGGTTAAACTGAAACAACGCGCGGCACTAGAGCTACATCGAGTCACAGAGCCACACCGAGTCACAGTGCGCCGAGCCCCAGCGCACCGACGCGCCACCTCCGGCTCGGCACCCGCCGGTCGGTACAGCCACCCGGCACACCTTACTGACTAGGCTCAACACCCGCGCCGACATGCCCCCAGCTGGCATGCCCACACTGTCATGTCACGTAACGGCAGGTCCAACCCAACACCAAGGAGTACAGCAATGCAGGATTTGGGCACCATCACCCCCAGCCTCGAAGAATTCCGCGCCCGCGCAGCCGGCACCCGCGTCATTCCCGTACACATCAAAATCCTCGCCGACTCACTCACTCCCATCGGCATCTACCGATCCCTCGTACTCCAAAACGACCAGGGCGAACCCGTCGAAGCCGCCCATGGCACCTTCCTGCTCGAATCCGCCAAGATCTCCGCAGAAGGCGAATCCGCAGCCTGGGACCGCTACTCCTTCATCGGCGCCTCCTCCCGCTCGACCCTCACCACCGTTGACGGCGCCGTTCACTGGCAGGGCCGCACCCCCGCCGGCGCACCCGTCGACGGCGACCCCGTAGAAGCCATCGCCAAGACCCTGCAGATGCTCTACACCGAACCCGACCCGACCCTGCCGCCGCTGACTTCCGGCCTGGTTGGTTACCTCGGCTGGGACGTTGTGCGCCACTGGGAGCACCTGCCGTACCCGCCCGCTGATGACGTGAACCTGCCCGAATTTGCGCTCAATATGGTCTCTGACATGGCAATCCACGACAACAAGGACGGCACCGTCCTGCTCGTCGCCAACGCCATCAACTTCAACGGCACCAGCGAAAACGTCGACGGCGCCTACGAGGATGCCGTCGCGCGCCTGCACAGCATGCTCCGCCGCCTGCAGCGCGGCGCCGCAGCGACCACCTCCATTCTCTCCGGCGTGGCTGACGTTGACCGTAAGGTCCGCGAAGATGTCACCCTCACCTGGAGCGAACAGGGCTTCAAGGACGCCATCGACCGCTCCAAGAAGAACATTATCGACGGCGACGTCTTCCAGATCGTGCTCTCACGCCGATTCGAAGCCGAAACCAACGCCAAGGCACTCGACGTGTACCGTGTACTGCGCCAGTCCAACCCCTCGCCGTACATGTACCTCTTCAACTTCGAAGACAGCAACGGCACCCCCTTCCACATTGTTGGCTCCTCCCCGGAGGCGCTCGTCACCCTCAAGGACGGCATCGCCAGCACCCACCCCATCGCCGGTTCCCGCCCGCGCGGCGCAACCCGCGAAGAGGACCTCGCGCTCGCCGAGGAACTGCTCGCCGACCAGAAGGAACGCTCCGAACACCTCATGCTCGTCGACCTGGCACGTAACGACCTTTCGCGTATTGCTAAGCCCGGTACTGTCTCGGTTGACCAGTTCATGATTATTGAGCGTTTCAGCCACATCATGCACATTTCCTCCGCCGTCAGCGCCGAACTCGACCCGCAGTTCAGCGCCTACGACGTGCTACGCGTCGCCTTCCCGGCAGGCACCCTCTCCGGTGCGCCCAAGCCGCGCGCCATGCAGCTCATCGACGAATACGAACCGACCCGCCGCGGCGTCTACGGCGGCGTATGCGGCTACTTCGACTTCGCCGGCAACATGGACATGGCAATCGCCATCCGCACCGCCGTGCTCAAGGAAGGCACCGCCTACGTGCAGGCAGGTGCGGGCCTCGTCATGGACTCCAACCCGGACTCCGAAACCCTCGAAACCGTCAACAAGTCCGCCGCCCCGCTGCGCGCCGTGCTGACCGCCTCCGGCCTGGCACCCCTCGACGCAGACGCAGCCGTCAACGCCACCAAGTAACCCAAGGAGACACCATGAGCACCGTTCTCGACGAGATCATTGTCGGCGTCCGCGAAGACCTCGCCGCCCGCGTACAGCAGGTTCCCCTCGAGGAAATGAAGAAGCGTGCCCTCGCAGCCGCACCGGCCCGCGATGCGCTCGCCTCCCTGCGCGGTGAGGTACCCGGCGGCGGCAACGGCTCGACCGTGCGCATCATCTCCGAAGTGAAGCGCTCCTCACCCTCCAAGGGTGCCCTCGGCGAGATTCCGGACCCCGCCGCGCTCGCCGCACGCTACGAGGCAGGTGGCGCCGCAGCAATCTCCGTGCTCACCGAACAGCGCCGCTTCAACGGCTCCCTCGCCGACCTCGACGCAGTCCGCGCCGCCGTGAACATCCCCGTGCTGCGTAAGGACTTCACCGTCGACGAATACCAGATCTGGGAAGCACGCGCACACGGCGCCGACCTGGTGCTGCTCATCGTCGCGGCACTCGACGAGCAGACCCTCCGCGAGTTCCTGGAACTCACCGAATCACTCGGCATGAACGCCCTCGTCGAAACCCACACCCCCGAAGAAATCGAGGTCGCCCAGCGCATCGGCGCCAAGATCGTGGGCATCAACGTGCGCAACCTCAAGACCCTCGAAGTCAACAACGAACACTACGCATCCCTCGCCGCGCACCTGCCCAACTCGGTCATCAAGGTCGCCGAATCCGGTGTTGCCGGCATCGAGGACGTGCGCGCCTACGCCGGCGCCGGTGCCGACGCAATCCTCATCGGTGAAGCACTGGTCCGCTCCGGCGACCCCGAAGGTACCGTGCGCGAATTCTCCAAGGTGCCTGTGACCCGATAAGGGGTGCTAAGAGAAAGCGACCGGACAACGCTCGCGGGGGAGTACGGGTTCCGTGGGTGAGTTGTTTGAGATGGCATACCGGACAACGCTCGCGGGGGAGTGAGGCTTCCGTGGGCTAGTTGTTTGAGATGGCGTATCGGACAACGCTTGCGGGGGAGTGCCCCCTCTGCGGCGCTGGGGCGCCTTGAGGACGGAGCCCCCGCTTCGCGTGTCCGGTACACCCTCTAGGTCGCCTATCCCTCGGTGAGGTTGATATAGGGGTTGGTAGGTGGTTGCCTTCTCGGGTTAGCTTGCCTGAGTCTGGGGTTCCAGGTTGTTGGCTTGCTCTGCCAGCTCGCCTTTCGTACACATAAAGCCGGTGCCTGCTTCACAGCAGACACCGGCTTTTCACTTGTTATAGAGTGCTTAGCGGCCCGTATAGTCCGCGTCCGCAATATCCTTCGGCCAGCGCGCCTTCCGGAACGGCGCCCACGTAAACGCCGCCGCCACCAACAACAAACCACTCATAATGAACGCCGGAACAAAGCCCCACGCATCCGCAATCAAACCAGCTACCAGCGGGCCCAGAATCATACCGAAATCGCTACACATCTGATACACCGCCAACACCTGGCCGCCACTGCGGCGAGTACCAATCACATCAGACACCGCAGCCTGAATCGACGGGCCCATAAACGCCGCACCAATACCCAGGCACGCCGTCAACGACACAAACACCCACGCCACCGGCGCGAAACCCATAAACGTCACCGCAGAACCCGCCAACAGCAGACCCGAAAACGCCATCACACGGCGACCAAAACGATCTGAAAAACGACCCGAGAACGTCTGCGTCAACGCATTACCAAACGAGTTCGTCGCCATCGCCAACGAAGCCAACAGGGTACCCGCCACCGAATTCGACATGTCGCCGCCCGTCGCCAAATACGCCGCCGCCAACGGAATAATCGACGACTGCACACCAAACACCGACCAGCCAATCGCCCAATTCGAAACCAACGCAGAACGGTAATTCGAGAACTTCAACGCGTCACGAACCGTCATCGCCGGCAGGTCGCTCTTACCCGCAGCGCCGCCGGATGCAGCAGGCTTAGCCGCCTTGCCGGATGCGCCAGCCTGAGTGTCAGCAGGGGAAGGCGCCGCCGACGGCAGCACCCCGGTGCCCTTACCCTCAGCCAGTGCCGCCGCCTCCATAATCGCGTCACGCTCCGCCTCCAGCGCCGCCTGCGACGGCATCAAGAACCACACAATCAGGCCCGCCGCCAGCAGCGAAAAACCATACACAATGAACGGCGCACGCATACCAAACGGCGCCAGCGCGCTCGCAATCACCGGGCCCAGCAGGTTACCCAGCAGGAACGCCGTCGCATAATAACCCGAAATACGGCCGCGCATATGCGCCGGGGACAGGCGTACCAGCAGACCCATCGCAGAGACCGTGAACATGACCGAGCCGATACCCGCCACCGCACGCGAACCCAGCAGAACCCAATAATCCCAGGCAAACGCAATCATGAACGACGTCACCGACACAATCAGCATGCCAATCGTGTACACCGGACGCTCACCCCATCGGGTAATCATCTGACCCGCCGACGGCGCGAAAATCAGGCGCGTAATCGCCAACGCAGAAACCACCATCGTCGCCATCGTGACCGTCGCGTTAAAGTTTTGCGCATAGTTCGGCAGCACCGGCGCCACCAAACCAAAACCCACCGCAATCATGAACGAGGCAGCAATCAGAACCTTCAAGCCGGTCGGCACACGGTTCGGGTCAATCGTGCGCGGGTCAAAAACAGGCGGTGTTTTGGCAGGGTTCCTCATGTTCATCCTCGAAATCGTGCGGTGCCGTGCGGCAGCCGCGGGCCCCACCCGCAACCGCCAACCATGTGTTCGGCTAAAAAACTTAACAGTGTCCAGTCTACTCCGCCGACAGCCGGGCATGCGCGTCACCTCGACCAGCCAAACCGCCCAAACCGGTAAGCTAGTAGTGTGAATGAAACGATGATGATGATTTGCGCGATTGTGCTGGGTGTACTGGTTATCGCCGGTATACTTTTCGCCGTTCTGCGCCGACCCAAGAAGACCGCGGACCTGCAGTCTTTGCGTCAGGAGGCGGCTAAGGCCTCCGGCGGTTCGGCGGAAGAACCCGAAAGCTCGGCACCTCGCGCTATTGAACTTGATATGCCCGACCCGTCCGCGGGTCGCCTGGTGCGCCTGCGCGCCCGCCTGGCACGCTCCAACAACATGCTCGGCAAGGGCCTGCTGGCTCTGCTTTCTCGCGACCGCATCGACCAGGACGTCTGGGATGAGGTTGAGGAGACCCTGCTGCTTGCCGACCTGGGTTCCGAGCCGACTACCCGCCTGGTGGAGGCGTTGCAGCAGCGCGTGCGTGTTGAGGGTACGAGCAACCCTGCCGCGGTGAAGAAGATGCTCCGTGAAGAGCTCGTGAAGATTGTCCGCCCCGACATGGACCGCGAACTGAAGACCGCCGGTAGTGACAGCAACCCTGGCGTGGTGCTGGTTGTTGGCGTGAACGGCGTGGGTAAGACCACCACGGTCGGCAAGATTGCCCGCGTGATGGTTGCTGACGGTCAGTCCCTGATTCTGGGTGCCGCGGATACGTTCCGTGCCGCCGCTTCTGAGCAGCTGACCACCTGGGGCGACCGCGTGGGCGTGAAGACCGTGCGTTCCGAGAAGGAAGGCGCCGACCCCGCATCCGTCGCGTTTGACGCTGTGAAGGCTGGCAAGGAGCAGGGCGTTGACACCGTGCTCGTGGACACCGCGGGCCGCCTGCAGAACAAGTCCGGTCTGATGGACCAGCTCGGCAAGATCAAGCGCGTTATCGAGAAGGAAGCGCCGGTCACCGAGGTTCTGCTCGTTATCGATGCGACCACCGGCCAGAACGGTATGGTTCAGGCGAAGGTCTTCGGCGATATTGTGGACGTCACCGGTATCGTGCTGACCAAGCTCGACGGCACCGCGAAGGGCGGTATTGTGGTCGCTATTCAGGAGGAGCTCGGCGTTCCCGTCAAGCTCATCGGCCTGGGCGAAGGCCCGGACGACCTGGCGCCGTTCGACCCGGAAGCATTCGTGGACGCGCTGCTGGACTAACATCCCTCATATTCCACCGAGAAGCCACATGTGTTTGGAACACATGTGGCTTCTCTGTTGAATTGGCCTGATATATTTTGGAGACGCACAGAGAAGCCTCGAGGGAGTGTAGAAATTACACCCTCTCGAGGCTTTGCCGTTTATACGCTCACTGGTAGAACAGGACGTCGCGCTGTGATGACTTCAAAATAATGTTGAGGTACGCGCGACTTCTCTCTCAATATCTCAGATGAAACGCCTGATTCCTCGATGAGACTAATCGCATGAGGAATTAGGGACGGTTCTTCGAGAGAAGAAATAAGACCTGGTTCCTTAGCACGCCATCCGTTACGAGAAACGGTAACCATGGCGTTTCGGTAGGCATCATCTGAAAGGCGGCCCAGTTCTTTAGCCCTATACAGAAGAGCCTGCATACTGATGCCCCAGTATTCCTTAAGCTCCTTCAGCTTCATCCAGCCTTGACCGTTCATGACTGTAGGCAATTCATCCTGAATGAATGCACTTGGCGCCAAAAATTCTGAGGCAAATGCATGAGCCTGAGCCTCAAGAACCTTATGACCAGGATCAGCATCAGCATGCATTACTAGGTGGCCTAGTTCATGGGCAGCATCAAAGCGTTGACGGTAGTAATCACCCTTTGTCGGGTTCAGAACTACTACTGGTGCCTCGCTACCAAAAGTGGAGTATGCATCAATTGCTGCACTATGGAATGGTGCAAAGACAACGACGATACCATGGTTCTCCATGGCGCGGACAACATGTTGGACGGGCTTATTTCCTAAACCCCAATCTTTACGAACCTGCTCAGCTGCTAGACGAGGAATCTCAGAACCGGGAAGGTCAGAATCAGTCAAGATACTGGGAAGTACCAGGTCCGGGAAGTCGACGTACTCATTCATTGTATGTACAACATCCTGGACAACTTGCGTATACGCTTGAGCCTGGTTGCGACTAAGCTGAGTTGTCGAGCGTAAAGACCTAAAGTGAGGTGCGCCAGAAATTAACGGGGCTTCTGAGAACTGGCTTTCAAGAAAAGATGGAGCAACGCCAAGAGTCAGAGCTAGTGCGTAGACATTATCTTTAGTTGGGTTTCGGTTACCCGATTCCCAGTGAGTAATAGTGACAGCACTAACTCCAAGACTCCTAGCCAAATCGCTCTTGCGGACACCTTGAAGTTCTCGAGCTAACGTGAGCCTCCTTGGGTCAAAGGAGAGTATGGGGGAAGAATCTTGTACAGACATAATGCTTTCGCGGACAAAGAGTGTGGTGTATGAGTCATAACAGCTCCTACTCAGCTGCCTTCTTCAGCTTAACATGAGCGTCGGGAACTGCCGGGGCCTCAGAACGGTTCGTAGGCTGGACTTCCTGTGCGGAAGAAGCGGCAACGGAGGGGGAACCAGACGATGCTGCACGAGCGAGCACGTCAATATTCCATACCCAAGGGCTCTGGCTTCGACGTTCGACTGGAGCAGGTAGACCGAGGACAAACTCCTTGAGTTCACCTTCGGGTGAAATATTATACGCTACTACCAAAATGGGGAGACGCAACGGCAAATCTTCGACGAGATCATCCAACCCCGGAATATCGAGAGTGTCCTGAACGTAGTGATTCGTTGCTGAAATAATTCGCTTTTTCGTGCTGCTCTCCCAACGAATCTTGTCAATGCCACCAAAGCGGTTAGCGCTTTGCATTACCAAGGAACAACAGGTGCTGACCTCCCAAAAAGGCATGTTCTTGTACGAATCGCTGCGGTAAAGACCCCGCGGGAGACTCAAATCCCTGAGAAGGGGGTATGCTTCCTGCGGAAGGTCAGTTGCCAAAGCTTCGAGATTCTCAGCGATAGGTTCTTTTTGGAACGTAGCAAACTTATCACCGGTAAGGGTGACACGATTAAGATTTTCGGCAACAAGTTCGTAATGGTTCATGCCCTTGCTGGCATTCCGCGCATGTTCAGGGTAATCCGGGTTGTTCGCCGCAAGCTGGATGATCTTTGCTGCAGTTGCCAGCGTGTCCAAAACTCCGAGGTCTTCGAGCCAGTCCTCCATGACCTTCTTATTGGTATAGGGAGAGTGGGACATTGTTAACTCCTTTGAAAAATATTGTTTGAAAATTAACTAAAGAATATAATGCGATTCTATCATTAACAACTGATGGGTGCTTGTATATGTCGATGGTGCAAGATGGAACGCGACCAAAAATGCTCTGAAGCCCATAATGACGACGAGCAGTACACGATGCGGGGCTCTGAGATATTCTGAAATTAGAAGACGCGCAGGCCCCCAAACGGCCCGGCGCATCGCACACCATACAACCCAATTCACCCCGAAACTCAGCGAAGGAGCCACCATGGCAGCCACCCTCCCCGGAACCCTCCCCGACCCCAACTACAAGCCCACCTACCGTTCCAACGGCGTCTGCGACGACCTCGCCGCACTCGTTGCACCGTACAGCCTCTCGCGCACCCAGCTCGCTGAGGCTACCGGCATTGCCGACGAGGCGACCGTGAACAGCTGGATTGAGCAGTGCTGCCCCGACCTTGCCGCGGATGCGCCCGCACCCCTCGAGCCCGTCCTGCGCTACCTGGATGACACCTACCTGCCCGACCCCGCTAACTGGCCCGGCGATAATGCCTACGACGAGTTCGTCCTCGAGAACATTGCCGCCCGCATGCTCGCCCGCGTTGTTGCTAACACTTTCGCCGCTGACCGTTCCGCCGACTACCGCGAACTGCTCGCGCTCATTGCAACCCTCGTGCTGATTGCCCGCTACTGGGATGGCACCGATGAGGCTTTCCTGACCCTGCTCAACGCCGAGCCCACCGTGCAGGCAGACGAATACCTGAATGAGGCTATCGCGAACGCCCCCGAGTCCCTGCGCCCGCTCCTGACCGAACTTCTGCTGCCCGCCCTGCGTGAGGCGCGCGGCACCTTCACCGCCGACGAGGCACGCCTGCTGACCGGCTACGCGCTCGCCGCCGGATACTACGCGGGCGAGCACCCCTACGAGACCCTGAACGGCATCCACGTTGCGTTTGTCGCAGATGACCGTACCCTGCCTGACGCCGCGCAGATTCGCCGCGTTGAAGACGTCCTCAAGGCTAACTTCCACGCCGCCCGTGCGGAAGCCGGCGCTACCGAGAACCCGGAGCCGCACGAGTTCACCCTGCCTGGCGACCAGTACGGCTACGAGACCGCCGCGCACCTGATTGCCGCCCTGCCCCAGGCGCACGACGCTATCGCTTTCAGCACCCAGCCCGGTGAGGGAACTAGCGCGCTCGCCGACGACTGCCGCGCCGCCTTCACCCTGTACCTGTGCTACCTGCTCTTGGGTGATGACGAGTCCTCGGAGGAGCGCGCCGCGGAGCTCTACCGTGCCAACCGTGAGGGATAGGAATTGAAGAACGTTCGCTAGATAATTCTTTGGCCGCAGACGCTGAAAAGCCACATGTGTTTCGAAAAGCCACGTTTTTAGTGGCTTCTCGAAACACATGTGGCTTCTCGCGGTTAATGGTGGTGGTTAGTGTGGTGGGATTATTCTCAGTGGTGACTTTATACGGCGAATTTACACAGCTACGGGCTGTTCCGCGCGAATCGCATTATAGGTAGCGTCGCTGACGGTCACGCCGTACTGGTTGGAGGCGAGTCGCAGAATCTCCTCGACGGTGTAGATGCGGAACACGCCGCCTCCGGTTGCCTTAGTGTATTCACGTAGCAGCTGACGGTTCGCCAGCTGGCGCACGGGCTCTTTACCCGATGCGGCGCGGACCTGCGGGCCGTTGCGCAGCCAGGTGTCACGCACGCCGCCGGTGACGAATACGCAGTCGGTGCCCTTCACACGGGTGGTGGCTTCTGCGATGCACTGGTTCCAGAGCGCGAAGTCGGAGTCGAAGGTGGTGTTCGCCAGTAGCGGGTGGCCCTGTTCGAGTGCTTCGCGGCACTGCTGTTCGTGGCGTTCGGGGCTGGGCGCCGCACCCACGTGTCCGGTGAAGATGCGGTTCAGTCGCGGCAGGATCGTGTCATCTTCGCGGCGTGCCATGTTGATGGATCCGGTGTCGGTGGTGGGTTCGAGGATCCTCATGATTTGCGCGATGGAGTGGTCCAGCTGGTGCGTGACTGAACGCAGGGCACTCCAGGGGGAGTTGCGTTCTTCGGGCAGGGTTTCTTTGAAGGATGCGAGCGCTGAGCGGACGCGTTCTGCGGCGGCGGGCACGGGGGAGGCGCCGTCGAGTGCTGCCCAGAATTCTTTGAGTGCCTGGTGGGGGAGGAAGGCGTGTCCGCGGAGCTGGGAGTAGGCGCGGAGGATTTCGTCGCTAACGTGGGTTGGGTAGTTGTAGAGGCTTGCAAGCGCGGTGGAGTCGAAGGCGACGAGAATTCCGGGGTGAATGGAAGTCAGCGGTTCGCGGTCGAGTTCCTTGTACTCGACGAAGTCTGAGTACAGGGTGCGTGCTTGACGGGTGATTGACATGAATCCCCTCCGGGTATCGAGTATGGTCGGTCAAATGCGAGTGCCGGAGAAGTCGAGGAGAATAATCCATTCCAGTGTATCGGCCTTCTTTGGCAGGTCATGGAGTTTCGGTATAAATATTTTGTTTATTACGTTTGTGTCTAACCCGAGGGTGTGTTACTGCATGTCAGAGTCATTTTCGGGTCTACGTTTTAGGTGTGAATTTCGCCGCGTATGTCTATGTTGTGCGGCTTTTTCTTCACGATTTTCTTCATGGTTATGAGCAGTATAGAACAAAAACGTGCATTAAGGTGCAAAATCTGAGGGGTGGCGCTCAAAATGACATCAGAAAACCCCTCCCACCTGCACATAGGACGCATATAACACGCGGGGGACAAGGCGCGAAAGTAGATGAACATTTATTCCCTCCTGTAAACTTTAAAGTGACTGAAATTTGATAAAGGAGAAGAGTAATGTCAGAGCTGACCACTCAGGATCAGGCAGAGGAGCAGGGTCCCGCCCGCACCGTCGTCGTGGCAGAAGACGAGGCATTGATTCGCCTCGACATCGTAGAAATTCTGAAGGACCAGGGTTTCGATGTTGTTGCAGAAACCGATAACGGCAAGACCGCCGTCGAACTGGCACAGAAGCACCGCCCCGACCTCGTCCTCATGGACGTGAAGATGCCGATCATGGACGGCATCACCGCAGCTGAGGAAATCGCGAAGGAACAGATTGCTCCCGTCGTTCTGCTGACTGCATTCAGCCAGAAGGAACTCGTCGACCGTGCCGTTGAGGCAGGCGCTATGGCGTACGTCGTCAAGCCTTTCTCCCCGAACGACCTGGTCCCCGCAATCGAGGTGGCAATCAGCCGCTACGAGCAGATTCGCGCCCTCGAGAAGGAAGTTGGCACCATTCGCGACCAGTTCGAGACCCGCAAGCTCGTTGACCGCGCAAAGTCGCTGCTCATCACCAAGATGAACCTGACTGAGCCGGAAGCATTCCGCTGGATTCAGAAGACCTCCATGGACCGCCGCCTGTCCATGCGCGAAGTTTCTGACACCATCATCAAGCAGCTCTCCTAAGCACGAGACGTACACAGTACGTGACAGTACAGGTACGAATGCACGCTACGGCGAAGACTAGGATTCGCCGCTGAGCACACACAGCTGGTGCAGCGATGAGCCAGCGCCTTTATTCATGACACACAAACGCCCCACCCCTCACGATGAAGCTGAGGACGGGGCGTTCGTGTTTAACCGTTCGTTTCTGACCGTTCGCGGGTGCGCGCGGCGAACCGGGTGCCTAGCGCGGGTGGGAACCTAGCGCTGGTTGGAACCCTAAGGTAGGCAGAGCCTAGCGCAGGTAGCGGTTCAAATCGTCGTCATCATTGTTCGGGCCGCTAATGGGGCGGTCCGTCGGAGAACCAGCCCAGAGCATGCCGCCGGTACCGAGCATCACGCCCAGCCACCAGAAGCTGCCGGGGTTGTTGATGGCGGTCACCAGGCACACCAGCATCACACCGATTGCGATGGGCAGGACAATGCGCTTGGCGCGCACAATCTTCGGGTAACGCTTGAAATAGGGGGTGCGCTCGCGGGCCATGGTTGTCCTTTCGTTGGGGGTCGTTCCCTCTACCTTAGCTTAGACGGTGTTGGCTTAGGCGGTGGGGCGGGGAATCAGCATGTTGGTGATGCGTGCGGTGCAGGTGGTGCGGCCGCGCTCATCCACAATGTCGATGGAGTGGATGCACAGGGTGCGTCCGAGCTTGACGGCGGTGCAGGTTGCGGTGACGACACCGGAGACTGCCGGGCGCACGTGGGTTGCGTTGATGTCCACGCCGACTGCTACGAGGTCTTCACCGCCGTGCACGCCCGCGGAGAGCGAGCCGAGGGTCTCGGCGAGAACCACGTTGGCGCCGCCGTGCAGCAGGCCGATGGGCTGGGTGTTACCGGCGACGGGCATGGTTGCGACGGTGCGTTCTGCGGTGAGTTCCTGGAACTTAATGCCCATGGCGGGGATGAGCTCGCCCAGGCCGCGGGGGAAGTAAGAGTGCAGGTGCTCGGGGATGCCGCTCTCGGTCAGCTGTGCCTTGATTTCTTCTGCGGTGAGGGTGGTGGGTGCTGCCGCGCGGACGGGTGCGTGCTGTGTGTTGTTTTCAGTCATGAATTCCAGTGTACTCCTCGGTTTTTGGTGCTTTGACCTGCGGGGGAGGCTCCGGGTACGCATCAGCCCCGCCTCCTTACGGGGGAGACGGGGCTGAAAAACGCTGCGGAGGCGGAGAGGATTAGGCGGAGATAGCTTCTGCCTTTTCGATGTCCTCGTCGCGGATTTCCTTATCGGGGTTCACGCCGCTTGCCTTGGAGATACGTTCGGTCAGGGCTGCGATGGTCGCGTCACCGGTCACGTTGGTTGCGGTGCCGAAGGAGTCTTGAGCCAGGTACAGGGCAATCATCAGGGCAATCATGGAGGCGTCGAAGCCGAGCATGGACTGCAGCAGACCGATTGCGGTCATCACGCCACCGCCGGGAACGCCGGGAGCGGCAACCATCATCACGCCGAGCACCAGAATCATGGGAATCAGGCTACCGAAGTCGGGGTGCTGACCGGTCATGAACAGCACTGCCACCGAGCAGGAGGTAATGGTGATCATGGAGCCGGAGAGGTGAATGGTCGCACACAGCGGAATCGCGAAGTCCACCACGCGGGGCGAGATGCCAGCCTTCTTTGCCGAACGCACGGTCACCGGAATGGTTGCAGCCGAAGACTGGGTACCGATTGCGGTGAAGTATGCCGGGAGCATGGTCTTGAGCATCTGGACGGGGTTGCGGCGAGATACCGCACCAGCCACCGAGTACTGCAGCGCCAGGGTAACCCAGTGCAGAATAATCACCATGACGAACACCAGACCGAAGACCGAGAGAATCTTTGCCACCTGACCGGCGAGGGTCATGTTCGCAAACACGCCCACGATGTGCACGGGCAGCAGGGGAATAATCACGTAGCCGAGCATCTTCTCAACGATGACCTGGAAGTCCTCGAAGAGGTTCAGCATCGCACGGGTCTTCAGGGCGGTAATGCCCAGGCCCAGGATGAAGGAGAGAATCAGTGCACTCAGCACGCCCATAATCGGGGTTAGCTCGAAGGAGACATAACCCTTGGAGAGAGCGTTCTCGGGGTTGTCGAAGGAGGCGAGCTGCTGGCCCTGCAGGATGATGGGGTAGAGCAGCAGAGCGCAGGTCAGCGCCAGGAAACCAGCAAGGATGCTGGAGATGTACGCCAGACCCACGGTGATGCCGAGCATCTTGCCCGCACCCTGCGCGAGGGAACCAATGCCGGGCACGATGAAGCCGATAATAATCAGCGGAATTGCGAAGCTCAGGAAGGCGCTGAACACGGTAGAGAAGGAGACGAAGAGCTGCACAATGAGGTCGGTGGGGATGGCCGCGCCGGTGGCGTCATTGATGCCGCTAATCATTCCGGGGGTCAGCATGCCGATGAGCACACCCGATGCAATCGCGATGATAATCCACGCGAGGAGGGGGAGTTTTTTGAGTACCTTCATGGGTTCCTAAATGAGGGTTCGTTGTGTGTTGAGCGCGGGAGGTGCCCTCACAGTCCGGTGGATCCTGCCGGTGAATTCTGGGTAGAGCTCTGCCTATGAATGCACGGGGTGTGGGGGTTTCCTACGCTGGAGGCGATAATAAGGTTATATATTATCTGGAAACCGTATTATTATCCACCTCACATAGTGGCTTGGGGCACAATTTTTTGGGTGAAAACTCACCAAACGTACCCCACCGGTACCTATATATGAGGTAAAACTCTTTCCGCACACCCCGTTATTCCGCTATATGGCACGGCGCGAGGACTTACACGGCGCCTGAGCCCATTACGGCGCGGGCGCCTCCTCACAGGGCTGACCCGCACCCGTCGAAACCAGCCGTTACGAACCCAGCCGTCACGAAGCCAACCACCGAGAAAACTCAGACTCGATACACTAGAGGGGTGACTACAGAGAACAAAACCCTCCTGCTCATTGACGGACACTCCCTCGCCCTACGTTCCTTCTTCGGCATCTACACCATGGCGGAAAAGACCGGGCAGCACATCTTCGTGCGTAGCGACGGCCAGCACACCGAGGCCGTGCACGCCTTCCTCTCCACGCTGCTGAGCATTATTAAAGACAACCAGCCCAGCCACATCGCCGTAGCCTTCGACCTGCCCGGCGGCACCTTCCGCACCGCCGAATACGGCGAATACAAGGGCGGCCGCAACGCCATCCCCGAAGCCTTCAACGGCCAGATTGACCTCATCAAGAAGATGCTCGGCGCGCTCAACATCCCTGCGCTCACCTACGAAAACTACGAAGCCGACGACATTGTCGCAACCCTCACCCGCCGCGGCACCGAAGCCGGCTACAAAGTCCTCATCCTCTCCGGCGACCGTGACATCTTCCAGCTCGTCACCGACGAGGTCACCCTGCTCTACCCGGTCACCACCGGCCCCTCCAAGGGTATTCAGCGCATGGATCCCGCCGCCGTCGAAAAGAAAACCAAGGTACCCCCGCACATGTACCCCGACCTTGCCGCCCTCACCGGCGAGCAAGCGGACAACCTGCCCGGCGTGCCCGGCGTGGGCCCCGGCTTCGCCGCCAAGTGGCTTGGTGAATACGGCTCCCTGCAGGGCGTGCTCGACAACCGCGACAAGATTGGCGGCAAGAAGGGCGAGGCGCTGCGCGAGAACGTGGATAACGTGGTGCGCAATCGACGCCTCAACCAGCTCGTCAACGACCTTGACCTGGACGTCACCCTCGAAGACACCGCATTCACCCCCGACCTGGATGCACTCAACACCTTCTTCGACGAGGTAGAGTTCCGCACTATCCGCAAGCGCGCCGCCGACACCCTCGGCCCCATCGTTCGCGCCGCCGGATCCGCAGGCGCTACTAGCTCCGCCGCAGAAGCAGGGGAGGAGGGCGCCCCCAAGAAGGCACCCACCGGCCCCGTCTACGCACCCATCGCTACCAGCGCACCCACCAAAAACGCAGACGCAGCAGCATTCCGCGCCTTCTGCGCCGCCGCAGCCGAAGAAAACTACGGCACCGACGAACAGGGCGCGCCCATCGCCGTACCCGAACGCCTCGAAGGCGCCGTGACCCTCTACCCGGTCACCAACCTGCCCGTAGCACGCCCCGCCATCGGCGACGCCCCCGCAGTCAAGGTCACCAAAACCAAGATCCGCGCCGCCGAAGAAAACCCCGAACTGCTCGGCGTGCTCCTCACCAGTAAGAGCACCAGCCTGTGGATTGACACCCGCAGCATCGACCCGGAACTCGACGCCGCCCTCGCCGCGTGGCTCTCCGACGAAGCTGCCCGCAAAATCGTCATGGACCTGAAAGTTCAGCGCAAACTCCTGCGCGCCTACGGCTACGAACTGGCCGGCGCCGTCGAAGACCCCGCACTGTCCTCCTACATGTGCGGCTTCATCCCCACCGCAACCCGCAAGCTCTTCTCCGAACGCATGGAAGACCTCGCCGAACGCTACCTCTGGATCCCCAAGGACCCCTACGCACAGCTCGTCTTCCAGCCCGAAGAAGAAGAGGCAGAACCCTCCCTCTTCAGCATGCCCGGCGAAGCCGAACCCGTCGAAAACCTGCGCTACTTCACGCAGATTAGCCGCATCATCCACGAGCTCGCACGCCTGCTCCACTTTGAAATGGAAGAGCACGGCCAGCTGAAGGTCTACGAAGAAATCGAACTGCCGCTACTCTACGTCCTCGCAGACATGGAACAGGCAGGCATCGCCGTGTCCGACGCGCTCCTTGCCGAACTGCACGACACCTTCTCCGCACGCGCCGCCCAGGCGCAGGACGCCGCACGCACCATCGTCGGCGACACCGTCGAAACCGACGACGGCGAAGAACCCCTCAACCTCGCCTCCGTCAAACAGCTGCAGACCGTGCTCTTCGACAAGCTCGCCCTGCCGCACACCCGCAAAATCAAGTCCGGCTACTCGACCGACGCCGAATCCGTCACCGAACTGCTCTCCAAAATCTCCCCGGAGTCTGACGGTGCCGCATTCCTCGGTGCGCTCGCCGCCTACCGCGACAACATCAAACTCGTACAGACCGTCGAAGGCCTGCAGAAGGCAGCCGCCGACGACGGACGCGTGCACACCACCTTCCAGCAGGGTGCCGCCTCCACCGGTCGACTCTCCTCGACCGCGCCGAACCTGCAGAACATCCCGATCCGCACCGAGGAAGGCCGCCGCATCCGTGGCGCCTTCATCGTCGCGCCCGCACCCATCGACGGTGTGGAATACGAGGGTCTGCTCACCGCCGACTACTCGCAGATCGAAATGCGCATCATGGTGCACCTCGCCGCCGACGAGAAGCTCATCGCCGCCTACGAAGCGGGGGAGGACCTGCACCGTTACGTCGGCTCCGAAGTCTTCGGCGTTGCCCCCGAGGACGTCACCCCCGAGCAACGTTCCAAGGTCAAGGCAATGTCCTACGGCCTGGCGTACGGCCTCTCGCGCTTCGGTCTCGCCAAGCAGCTGAACATCAGCTCCGATGAGGCCGGCGAACTGCGCACCAACTACTTCAAGCGCTTCGGACGCGTGGGACGATTCCTGCGCGGCGTGCTCAAGCAGGCACACCAGGATGGCTACACCGAAACCATTTTCGGCCGCCGCCGCGTGCTGCCCGACCTGGACTCGCCCAACCGTGTACGCCGTGAAGCCGCCGAACGCGCCGCCCTCAACGCCCCGATTCAGGGCACCGCCGCGGATATCATCAAGATTGCCATGATCAACATTCACCGCCGCCTGCGCGAAGAGGGCCTGAAGACCCGCATGCTGCTGCAGGTGCACGACGAAATCATCCTCGAAGTCGCCACCGGTGAGCGTGAAGCCGCCGAACGCGTACTCGTTGAGGAGATGAGCGGTGCAGCCTCCTTGCGTGTTCCTCTGGATGTGCAGGTCGGCTGGGGCAAGTCCTGGCAGGAGGCGGGCCACTAGGCTCACTGCCTTCTCGCGGCTTCCGTGCGGAAAGCGGTATTCGTCCTCGTTCCTACAGGGAACCCGCCCTCGCTTCGCTTCGGGCACCCTGATGTCACTACGGACGATACCGCCTTTCCGCGCTGGGATACTGTGCGGGGGCGGCCGCGTTTTCCGGTTGGGTGCTCGGGTAGTCCCTCAGTGAGCCGCTCTTGGCCCCAGGGTCGAAGCGTGCCGGTGCACCTTCCGGAAGCGACATCAGGGTACCCTCTCGGGTGCTCTCCGCAGCGAAGCAAGGAGAGAGCGGAGCGCCCGAGAGGGTGGGTTCCCCTGTAGGAGCGTAGGAAGGTGCGCACCGGTCGCATCCTTGGGTGGGGAGAGGAACGAGGACGAACACCATCCCTCAACTTCACAATCAAATAAAACCGCAAATAAGTACGGGAATCCCGGGCGCGTAACCATTGACGACACGCCCGGGATTCCCGTACACTATTAATCGCGTGTACCAACGTACAGGTTTTCTATGCTCTTTTTCTCTTCGGAGAAACGAACATGAATTGCCTGTACATCCTGCTTAAAGCATCTGCTTCCGGTGGGCGGTACACATTGTAAGTATCCGTCAGCTCGACGTTTCCTCACCCCGTTCAAAGGTGTTAGCGGCCCTATGCCGTGCGCGCCGGGGTGAAAAAGTGAGCCGGCCGGCGCCTCCACCAGGGGGCGTTGAGCGGCGAACCGGCAGCGTCGACCTATTAGAAATCCAATTGGAGCCCTCACTACATGAGCACCAACATCCCTCAGGTCGCAATCAACGACATCGGCGACGAGCAGGCATTCCTCGAGGCAGTCGAGAAGACTATCAAGGTCTTCAACGACGGCGATCTCGTCTCCGGCCAGGTCGTTAAGATCGACCACGATGAGGTTCTGCTCGACATCGGTTACAAGACCGAAGGCGTCATCCCCTCCCGCGAGCTGTCCATCAAGCACGACATCGACCCCTCTGAGGTTGTCGAGCTCGGCTCCGAGGTTGAGGCACTCGTCCTCACCAAGGAGGACAAGGAAGGTCGCCTGATCCTCTCCAAGAAGCGCGCACAGTACGAGCGTGCATGGGGCGACATCGAGAAGGTCAAGGAAAACGACGGCGTCGTTACCGGTACCGTTATCGAGGTTGTCAAGGGTGGCCTCATCCTCGACATTGGTCTGCGTGGCTTCCTGCCCGCATCCCTCGTTGAGATGCGCCGCGTCCGCGACCTCGCACCTTACATCGGTCAGCAGATCGAAGCTAAGATCATCGAGCTGGACAAGAACCGCAACAACGTTGTTCTGTCCCGCCGTGCATACCTGGAAGAGACTCAGTCCGCTGTTCGCTCCTCCTTCCTCAACGAGCTGGAGAAGGGTCAGGTCCGCGAGGGCGTTGTCTCCTCCATCGTCAACTTCGGTGCATTCGTGGACCTGGGTGGCGTGGACGGTCTGGTTCACGTTTCCGAGCTGTCCTGGAAGCACATCGACCACCCGTCCGAGGTTGTCGAGGTTGGCCAG
>NZ_CAUVVO010000008.1:0-108134 GCF_963555405.1 uncultured Rothia sp.
CGTCGGGGCGACAGGATTCGAACCTGCGATCTCCTGCTCCCAAAGCAGGCGCGTTAGCCAAGCTACGCCACGCCCCGTGAAACCGACCGTGTTGTGCACTTGCGTGTTTTAACACAGTCAGTGCCCTAGTTTACCTGTTTTCCCGCTAAATGCCCAACACAGCGGCTCGTGCGCGGTTTATTTCCACTGTGCGCGTACTCGCCCCATAAGGATGCACAGACCGGCACAAAAAGAGGAGGCGAGCGCCCGCAAGAACACGCCAAAACCACCACACAAAACCGGACCAACACCCCAAAGAGTTTGACAGCGCAGACGGAACCTCGTTACTATGGTCAAGTTCCATTCCGGGGATGTAGCTTAATGGTAAAGCCTCAGTCTTCCAAACTGATTACGCGGGTTCGATTCCCGTCATCCCCTCGCACAATCCCCCCGACGTTGTCGGGGGGATTTTTTTGTGCTCGGGGATGCAGGGAATCGCTTCCGGGCGAAAATACATTCCCTCGCGCGCTCGGGATTTTCACCCTCCAGCCCGTCATCCCCTCGAGAACTATCCTGAACGATTCGCTACGGAGCCCTTCCACATGCGGATTTATCCCCTCGCACGCTCGGAATCCGCACGCTCCAGCCTAACTTATATATACTTCTCAAGCACCTGCTGCGCCGAGACAATCGTGGCGAATTCATCGCGCAACGCCGCAATATTGTAGAGGTGCACCATCTCCGGGGAAAGAAAATCACCGGCACCATCAGAAAGAGCAAAGGTTACGCAGGCATCCTCAACAAGAGTCACCTGAAAACCATAATTTGCCGCCATCCGCACAGTGGTAGACACACAATGCGGCAGCGTACAACCCATCACCGTGAGCCGATCAATCCCGCGTTCACGCAGATAGGCAAGCAGATTTGTACCAATAAATGCGCTATTCACATTTTTTGTAAATACCTTCTCCCCCACACGAGGCTCAAATCCGCTCTGGAACCTAATATTTTCCTCATCGTAAAAGAAGGAGCTCGAATCCGTTCCCCGATGCTGAATATGGATTATTTCGCGCCCTGAACAGCGGAAATCCTCCATAATCTTCTGCATCTTCTCTTCCGCACCGTCATTATTTCTAGCCGGTAGCTGCGGATGCAGAAAACCCCTCTGAACATCCACCACCAATAGAGCCTCAGCCATTGTTCTTCTCTTCCTGTAGCTACTTCTGGCAGCCGGGGCACCAGTAGAGCTTGCGTCCGGCGATTTCTTCCATGCGGATGGTGGTTCCGCAGCGGCGGCAGGGTTCGCCGTGGTGCATGTACACGTAGTTCGCATGGTCGGGCCACGCCTCGGTCTCAGGAATACCGGGGCGGTCTTCGGGTTCGGTGGTGATGATGCGTCCCACGCGCACGCCGATAACCAGCAGGTGCTTGTTGTCTTCCCAGAGGCGCTTGAGCTCATCGTCGCTCAGGCTCTTACCGGGGCGTAGCGGGTCAATTTCCTGGCGGTAGAGCGACTCGGCACGGAAAATATTACCCACGCCAGAGATTGCCGCCTGATCCATCAGAATCACACCAATCGGGCGGGAGCTCTTACGTGCGGCGCGGTAGAACTGCTCGGGGTCCGCATCCGGATTGAGCGGATCCGGGCCGAGCTTCGAGCGGACGGTGCGCACCTCCTCCGGCGTGAGCGTGCGGCAAATAGTGGGACCCACCAGGTCAGCCCAGCCGTGCTCCGATACAATACGGCAGCGCACCGTACTCTTCGGTTCGGGAGGGCCGGCGTAAGGCTCCCCCTCCCCCGCCGCGTATTCCTTCTCGCCAATCTTGCGGGGCGCACCAATGCTCGAAGCGCCCGTGAACGTCTCGTCGCCGCCGAAGCTCCAGTTACCGTAAATACCCAGGTGCACGTTCAGGGTCAGGTCGTTTTCGAAGGTCACGAACAGGTGCTTACCGTGCGCGTACGCGCCGGTGATGGTGTGGCCGTCCAGCAGGGCTGCGCCCTCAGCGTAGCGGCCCTGCGGGGAGGAAACCTGCACGCGCTCGCCGGTGAATACGTCGCTGATTTGGCGGGCGATACGGTGAATGGAGTGGCCTTCGGGCACGGGTCCCCCTCGAAAACTCGGCGGCTAGAAATAGCACGGATACAAACAGTACGGATTATCTGGAGTGCAGAGACGACCGAGGCGCATAGCCTGCACTATGCGCCTCAGATTCTTAGAGCTTAGGCAGCGTCAATCTGCTTGCCGGCAATGTCGCCGGTCTGCTCGTACTCAGCCAGCTGGCCGATACGGCGTGCGTGACGCTCCTCGTTGGTCCAGGGGGTAGCCAGGAAGACCTTGATGATTTCCAGTGCTTCTTCCTTGCTGTGCTGGCGGCCGCCCACAGCAACGACCTGTGCGTTGTTGTGCTCGCGAGCCAGCGCTGCGGTGTCGTGGTTCCATGCCAGAGCCGCGCGGATACCATCAACCTTGTTCGCAGCCATCTGCTCGCCGTTGCCGCTACCGCCCAGCACAATACCCAGGGAGTCCAGACCTGCCTCGCGGTCACGCTTCACGCCCAGCGCCGCGTTAATGCAGAACGAGGGGTAGTCATCCAGCGGGTCGTAGTCGGCGGGGCCGTGGTCAATCATCTCGTATCCCGCAGCGGTGAGGGACTCAATCAGGTAGTGGCTCAGTTCGAGGCCAGCGTGGTCGGTTGCGATGTGTACGCGCATGGTACTCTCCTGGTGATTTTGTCTTGGTGACGTGCGTTTGTGCGTTCGTGGGAGGCGCCGGTTCTCAGTTCTGAGCGCCGTTGCTAGAGTGCGCCGCGCATCCATCAGGTGGGATACGCTCCCCGTTTGGGTTTTTTCTGTCTTAACTGTATCGAATTCGCGCGGGTTCGGGTAATGCGGAGCCTTCTAGACCCCCACCTATACGGTAGACTGTGGGATATGGCACTTTTTGGTGTCCCGATTCGCCGCGCCCAAGCTTGAACGTCTCCAGCGCCACGTATGCAGCGTCGCAGGAGCCGCGCGCCTCGGGAACCAGCACACCATGACAGGGCGTGTCAGCACGGCACGCTATTCACATCTAAGGAGAGGGAGCTGTATGCCCGGCCTGAACCTAACCCGCAATGAGGCAATCGAACGCGCATCCATTATTAAGCGCGTGCACTCGTACCGTATTGAACTCGACCTGCCGAAGGACAAAGACGTCTTCTCCTCGAAGGTTGAAATTCGCTTCGACGCTCAGGAAGGTGCTTCCACCTTCATTGACGCGATCACCTCCTCGGTCAAGTCCATTAACCTCAACGGCGAAGAGCTGAGCACCGACCTGGCTGACGGCGAGCGCATCCAGCTGCCGAACTTGGCGGCTGAGAACACCCTGGTCATTGATGCAGAGATGTTCTACACCAACACCGGTGAGGGCCTGCACCGTTTCGTGGACCCCGCTGACGGCGAGGTGTACCTGTACTCCCAGTTTGAGGTGCCGGATTCCCGCCGCGTGTTCCCCGTCTTTGAGCAGCCCGATCTGAAGGCAACTTTTGAGTTTATTGTGCGCGTGCCCTCGCACTGGGTGGTTGTGTCGAACCAGCCCGAGGTGAAGGTTGAGGACAAGGAGTGCGGTTGCGGCCGTGCGAAGACCTGGTACTTCAAGCCGACCCCGCGCATGTCTTCGTACATTACCGCGATTGTGGCTGGCCCCTACGAGAAGGTCACCAGCGAGCTGACCAACTCTGAGGGTCGCGTCATTCCGCTGGGCGTGTACGCTCGTAAGTCCCTCATGCCGTTCGTTGACGCTGAGGACATGTTTGAGCTGACCCGTCAGGGCTTCGAGTTCTACGAGGAGCAGTTCAAGACCCCGTACCCGTTCGAGAAGTACGATCAGCTGTTCGTGCCCGAGTTCAACGCCGGTGCGATGGAGAACGCTGGCTGCGTGACCTACCTGGAGACTTACGTCTTCCGTTCCAAGGTTGCGGAGGCTCTGCGTGAGCGCCGCGCTATCACCGTTCTGCACGAGCTGGCTCACATGTGGTTCGGCGACCTGGTCACCATGAAGTGGTGGAACGACCTGTGGCTGAACGAGTCCTTCGCTGAGTTCATGTCGACCCTGGCTGCTGCGGAGAACACTCGCTACGCCAAGGAGGCGTGGGCTACCTTCGCTGCTTCGGAGAAGACCTGGGCGTACCGCCAGGATCAGCTGTCTTCGACCCACCCGATTGTGGCTGAGATTCGTGACCTTGCCGATGTTCAGGTGAACTTCGACGGCATTACTTACGCTAAGGGCGCTTCGGTGCTGCGTCAGATGGTGGCGTGGGTTGGCCAGGAGAACTTCATGGCCGCTCTGAAGGTGTACTTCGATAAGCACAGCTGGGGCAACACCGTTCTGGACGACCTGCTGGTTGAGCTGGAGCGCACCTCCGGCCGCGACGTGCGCGCCTGGAGCGCCAAGTGGCTTGAGACCGCCGGCGTGAACACTCTTGCCGTTGAGGTTGAGAACGATGAGGCTGGCAACATTTCTTCGCTGGGTATTCGCCAGTCCTACGCTGAGGGCTTCGAGACCCTGCGCCCGCACCGTGCAGTGATTGGTTTCTACAACCTGGTGGACGGCAAGCTGACCCGCACCGACCGCATCGAGCTGGACATCGACGGCGAGCTGACCGTGGTTGAGGAGGCTCTCGGCAAGAAGCGCCCCGACCTGCTGCTGCTGAACGATGAGGACCTGGCGTACGCAAAGATTCGCCTGGACGAGCGTTCCATCGAGACCGCTATCAAGCACCTGGGCGACATTGATTCGTCCGTGGCTCGAGGCGTGGTCTGGGGTTCGCTCTGGGATACCGTGCGTGACGCTCAGATGCCGGCACGTAAGTACGTTGACCTGGTGCTGAACAACATTGGCAAGGAGACCAACTCCACCGCTCTGCGCACCCAGATTAACAACCTGTCCGCTACCCTGCACTCCTTCGTGGCTCCCGAGGCTCGCGAGGAGACCCGCCACCGTGCCGCTGACCGTCTGTGGGAGCTGGCATGCGTTGCAGAGCCCGATTCGGATGCTCAGCTGCAGCTACTGCAGGCGTTCATCAACCAGACCCGCACCGAGGACCAGTACAACAACGTGCAGCGCCTCTTCGAGGGTGAGCTGACCCTTGAGGGCCTGGACATTGACGCTGACCTGCGTTGGAACCTGGTGTGCCGTCTGGCTACCGGTGGCCGCTTCTCCGCCGAGCAGATTGCTACGGAGCTGGAGAACGACAACACCGCGAACGGTCAGCAGTACGCTGCTCAGGCATACGCATCGATTCCGACCGCGGAGGCTAAGGCTGAGTACTGGAACAAGATCATGGTGACCGGCGAGCTGTCGAACATGATTCAGCGTTACGCTATTTCCGGTTTCAAGTCCGGCAAGCCCGAGCTGATTGCCCAGTACAACGAGCCGTACTTCGAGCAGATTGAGGGCATCTGGCGTTCGCGTTCGCACGAGATTTCCATGCAGATTATTGGTGGCATGTACCCGAGCGAGCCGACCGCTGAGCTGCTGGAGCGCACCGAGAAGTACCTGGCGTCTCTGCCTGAGGATGCTGCGGCACTGTACCGTCAGATTGCGGAGGCACGCGACGGCGTGGCTCGTGCACTGAAGGTTCAGGCTGCTGACATCTAACAATGCTTGTGAGCTGAGGCAGGTTTACTGCCCGCTCTCATGAGTTTCTGTTCGTCCCCTTCTACCCCGTTTGCGGGGTGGGAGGGGACGTTTTGCATCAAGAGTCTAAATTCTTGTCACTGCAGTGCATATTTTTTGTCTTTTTCGTTTGAATATCCCTAAAAAGCTCTCTACTTGGGGTTGCGCCTATCGTATACTGTTGTGCATGCCTTCTATCAAGTCTCCTATCGCGAAAGCTTCTTTGACCGGCGCAATCGTTGCTGTGGTTGCCGCCGGTTCCTTTGGCGTGTACTCCGCAGGAGGCTTCAACGCGCCCGGTGCCACTGCCGCTACCGCTGCCGCGAGCGCCGAGCCTACCCAGTCGGCGCAGGAAAGCCCCAGCGAGTCTCCCTCTCCCGAGCCGACTCCGGAACCGACTACCCCGGCGCAGAAGATTGAACGCACCGCGCAGAACGCCTTCGGCAAGGAAGGCGCACAGGCAACCGGTGAGATTCAGGCGCCGTTCTCAACCTCCGCTGATGCCGCAGACATGCTGGTTCAGCAGTTCAAGGGCGGCGTGGTCATGTACACCCCCAAGTACGGCCCGGTCGCGGTGGAAACTGGCGTCTACACGCACTGGTGGAAGCAGCGAGAGTACAGCGACTTTGCCGGTTGGGAGGGCCTGCCGGTGAGCTGGCGTTCCGAGAACGGCGTTCTGTACACCAAGTTTGAGAAGGCTGAACTCTACTGGGATAAGGCGAACAGCCTGCCGCGTAACACCAACGTTCTGGGCGCTAAGGACGCCCTGGTGATTGGTGACTCGCAGGTGACCTCAACCTCCTGGGTTGGTTTGGGCTTGAAGCAGGCAGGTTTTGTACCGTACCTGTTCCGTTGCGGCGGCGTGGGTTTTGTGACCGCCCGCGAGGGTGTGTGCCCCTCCTACTATCAGGGCGTGATGGGTGGCCGCTGGGCTCTGCCGAGCGGTAACCCCGGTGTGATTTACCTGGATGCCTCCGGTAACGACATTTACATCCACGAGGATGAGACGAAGGCTCGCGAGCACGTGAACGCGCACCAGACTCAGGTCATTGAGCAGCTGCGACGCATGTACCCGTCCTCGAAGATTGTGTTCGGCGGCGTGGTGTCGATGAGCGAGGACGCGGCAACGGATAAGCAGGTGGCTCATAAGCGTCACGTGGCGAACGAGGTTGCACGACAGGGTGCACGAGAGACCGGCGTGCTGTTCATGGACACTGCGGACTGGCAGACCATCTACCTGACTGAGGGTGACATGGCTGATGGTGTGCACCTGAAGGACGAGGCACAGTACAAGCTGGCGGCACCCTTTGCGGCTCGTCTGCGTGAACTGCTCGGCACCGCCTAAATCAGCCGTGTAGAGCATCGTTGACACCGGACCTATAAACGAAAATGAGGTGCCCGGAAGGATTCAATCCTTCCGGGCACCTCATTCGTTTGAGTGGGTTACCCTCCGCAGCTCTACAGTTAGTGTGCGGGTTTTATGCCGCGATGCCTGCTCGGCGTTCCTTCGCCTCAGCCTTCTGGTGTGCCAGCACGCCCTCCGCAAGGCGACGCTTCTGACGCTCACGAGCAGCTTCCTTCTCGCGCTGTTCAGCAGCCCAAGCAACCGGGTCAATGTCGATTGCCTCGTAGTGCCATTCGCCAATGTAGTCACGAATCGGGGCAACCAAGGTCACGGGAATACCGCGGCGCAGGTACACCTCATGGTCGGTGTCTTCAAAAGCGTGGATAATGCGGTTGCCGTCAGCAATCAGGGACTCAAGGATGGAGTCCTTCCAAGCGGGGCTATTGGAGCCATCGTTGCCAGGCTTAGCAAATACGTGCTTGGGTTCCAGACCAGCGCGGGCGATGAACTGGTTCAGCTCCTTCATGTAGGTGCCGTCTCGGCCGGTAATCACTACGACCTCTGCGCCGGTTTCTGCCGCGATTTCGCGAACACGGTCGGCAACTTCAACATTGACCGTGGCGTTGCGGATAGCCTTGAAGAATCGGCGGTTGCTGGCGAAGAAACCGGTCAGGTACTTGTCCATCTGATCTCGGTTACTGGCAAGGGTGCCGTCAATGTCGACTGCAATCAGATCCATAAAGGTCTCACTTTCGATCCGTACGGGAAGAATGTGCCTGGTGAGGGCGCGGCGGAAGATTCCCGTGCGGTGTGGCTGGTAAATCGGTGTGTCATAGACGCCCCGGTGAAGGGCGTAGTCTTTTTAGAATACCTTATTTGCGTAAAGTAATGTCCTATCGAATGTCATTATTACAACCACCCCGTTGATGTCATGCAGCATAAAAACGCTGGTGGCGTAGGCTAGGAGCCCACACCACCAGCGTAAAAAGTCTAAAACTGTCTCAAGGAGAGAGTTAGAGCAGCGCACCGGATCCGCGGCGCACCAGCACCATGCCGGCGGGTGCCACAATACGCAGCCACTCCTCCGAACCAACATGCGCAGCAAACAGCGGCAGATCGCCGGTGAAGCCTTCCGGGATGAAGCCGAACACGCGCAGGGCGAATGCCGCGCCGGTCGGTACAAGCACGGTATCGAACTCGGGCAGGTACTCCAGCACCATATCGGAGGACCAAATACGCGAGCGCACCGTGGAAAGCACCGCGGCGCCGGGGTTCTCGGGCAGGGCGCGTTCTACCGCATCCAGGCCTTCTGCGGTGGCGCGGTGGAACTCTTCAACCGGAACGGTGCCGACTTCGTGCCAGCCGCTGAGCGGGGCAGACTTACCCGCCCAGCTGGCGTTGACGGTCACCGGCGGCATGAACAGCACCAGCTGCGGGTTCTCCTCGTTAGCCTGCTCTTCTGCCTGCTTCTGCAGACGCGCCAGACGATCCAGCAGCGCCTGCGCCTGAACGGTCATGTCCAGGGTGGAATCAGCCAACAGGTGCAGGGCACGCAGACCCATAATGACCGGGGTGTTCGAGGAGGCGTCCTCCGGCTCCAGGGAGCAGGCGAATACCGCCACCACGCGACCGCGTGCGGTCAGGCGGATTGCCGCATCGGGGTTGACCGCCAGGGCGCGAGAAATGTAGGTGGCAAGGTCCTTGACCACTGCGGCACCCTGGGCGCCGCCGGACAGAATCAGGAAGGGCTCCTCCACGCCTTCGTGGGGGTTGTACTTGAGCTCGATGGGTGCGGGCGCATTGTTCTGGTCGGGAGCGTTTTCCTGTGCAGGGGTGGTGTCAGACGGCGTAGTCATTTCTGCTCCTTTTCGGCGTTGGCCTGCTCGGTGGCAAGTTGGTGGGTGATATATGCGATGGTGTGTTAGGCAGACGTTCCGGATCGATAATCCGGTGTCATTATTCCTAGTCAATGTTCCGAATCAACCCGTCGTGGTTGTCTCAGAGTATGCTCTCCCACTCTACGCCAGAAACCGGCTCATTGAAAACGTGCGAGAATAAAACCATGACCAAGCCCACTGTGACCCAAAACCTCATGCGGATGCTGGACCTCTCCCCCGTGGAGGCGGCGCCCGCCTCCTTCGGTAGCGATGAAGTGTCCACCGGTGTGACGCTCACCCGCGAGCAGCCGCGTACTTTCGGTGGTCAGGTTCTTGCCCAGTCGATCATTGCCGCCGACCGCACGGTGGAGGGCAAGGACATCCACTCGATTCACGCCTATTTTCTGCGCCCCGGCGATATTGAGCGTGAACTGTTCTTCGCCACTCAGCGCCTGAACGATAGCCGCTCCTTCTCGACCCGCCGCGTGCAGGTGTTCCAGGATGAGGCTCCCATGTTCTCGGCGATTATGTCTTTCCAGGCGGAGAGCCGCGGCCCGGAGCACACCGCGGTCACCATGCCGGAGGTTCCGGACCCCGAATCCCTGCCGAAGGTCAGCGACTACCTGGGTGAGCTGCCGCATCCGATTGCGCAGGCTGTGGCGTGGGAGCGTCCGATTGATATGCGCCACGTGGATGCGCCCCTGTACACTCAGCCGGATTCCTCCTCGACTGAGCCGCGTGCCTGCGTGTGGTTCAAGACTTTTGACCGCCTGGTGCATGCTGATGGTTCTGAGGCGTCGGAGGCGGAGCACCGCGCCGCTATCGCCTACGCTTCGGATTACCTGCCTCTGGAGCCCGCTCTGCGCCGTCACGGCAAGTTCTGGCTCGAGCCGGGCATGAAGAGCGCGTCGCTGGATCACGCGATGTGGTTCCACCGTTCGGCGCGCGCCGATGAGTGGCTGCTGTACGTGCTGGACTCCCCGAGCGCGCAGGGTGGCAGGATGCTCTCGCAGGGTTCGATTTTCAATCGTTCCGGCGAGCTGGTGGCAACCGTGGCGCAGGAAATGATGTTCCGCCTGCCCGAGTACCGCTAAAGCAGAGTACCGCTAAAGCCGCAGGTACCCTAAAGCTTCGGCACAGCGACAGCTCAAAACGTTAGAGCATACAGAAAGACCGTGTGAGGTGGTTGTCTCACACGGTCTTTCTTATGTTCTAGTGTACGGTCTAGAAGCCGTTTGGAAGCTCTTATTTGGCTTCGACGTCAATCACACCGTCCGGGGAAATGTGCACGGTGCTCTTGGTGCGGCGGGAAACAAAGAAGTCACCCACAAACACGAGACCAGCCAGCAGCAGCACCAGGGCAATCAGCCACACGGCAACCGCTCCGAAGAACATCGGGAACAGCACCACGAGCAGACCCAGGACCAAGGCGCCGATAGCGGAGAACTGCAGGTGGCGTCCAGCGGCGTAGCTCAGGTACTTCAGGCCCTGAGCGATCATCAGACGGATCAGCGCCCAGGCAATCAGCCACACACCCACAATGGTCGGAATGTACGTCGCCTGCGCGCCCGCAGATGCGGTCAGCAGAATCAGACCAACGACCACGGTCAGGATGCCGTTGACCAGGTCCCAGCCGGTACGCGCCGGCTTCAGCACACCGAAGTACCGGACCACCTCAAACACGCCGCCGAGAAGCACAGCAAAGGAAAACACGAAACCCAGAACAGCCAGCGGGGTGGCGGGGTTGGCGAACATGTAGACTGCCGCAGCGACCAGTAGCAGACCGGTGACTAGGGACATCCAGTTATATTTTGAAAGCATGACACTCTACCCTTCGTATCGAATGCGTTAGTTGTACACATCCATTAAACCGCGAATGTGAACTCTGCGATGGCGTGCTGGTCACTACTGGGCGCACTATTTCTACTGGCGAACACCTCTCCCCTAGCCAGCGCATACGGTATCTAGCGCATACAGCAAAGCCCCGCCTCCCCGTGCTTCAACAACACAGGAGGCGGGGCTCGCTACCGAACCAAACCCTATCGGGTCAGCTTGCGGTGCACCACGCGGTGCGGCTTAGCAGCCTCAGGGCCGAGGCGCTCAATCTTGTTCTTCTCGTAGGACTCGAAGTTACCCTCGAACCAGTACCACTGATCCGGGTTCTCATCGGTGCCCTCCCACGCCAGGATGTGGGTTGCCACGCGGTCCAGGAACCAACGGTCGTGAGAGACGACCACGGCACAGCCGGGGAATTCCAGCAGCGCGTTTTCCAGGGATGCGAGGGTCTCAACGTCCAGGTCGTTAGTGGGCTCATCGAGCAGCAGCAGGTTACCGCCCTGCTTGAGGGTCAACGCCAGGTTCAGGCGGTTACGCTCACCACCGGAGAGCACACCCGCCTTCTTCTGCTGGTCCGGGCCCTTGAAGCCGAACGCGGACACGTACGCACGCGAAGGCATTTCAACGTTGCCGACCTGGATGTAGTCAAGACCGTCAGAGACGACCTCCCAGAGGCTCTTCTCCGGGTCGATGTTCGAACGGTTCTGGTCAACGTACGAAATCTTGACGGTCTCGCCGACCTTCAGGTTGCCGCCGTCGAGGGGCTCCAGGCCAACGATGGTCTTGAACAGGGTGGACTTACCCACACCGTTAGGACCAATCACACCCACGATGCCGTTACGGGGCAGGGAGAAGGACAGACCGTTAATCAGGGAGCGGCCGTCGAAGCCCTTCTGCAGGTTCTCAGCCTCAATAACGACGTTACCCAGGCGGGGTCCCGGAGGAATCTGAATCTCTTCGAAGTCAAGCTTGCGGGTCTTCTCAGCCTCCGCAGCCATCTCCTCGTAGCGTGCCAGACGAGCCTTTGACTTAGCCTGGCGGCCCTTAGCGTTGGAGCGGACCCAGTCCAGTTCCTCGCTCAGGCGCTTAGCGAGCTTAGCGTCCTTCTTGCCCTGAACCTCAAGGCGGGAGCGCTTCTTCTCCAGGTAGGTGGAGTAGTTACCCTCATAGGGGTACAGGTTACCGCGGTCAACCTCGGCGATCCATTCTGCCACGTGGTCGAGGAAGTAACGGTCGTGGGTAATCGCGATGACGGCACCCTCGTAGGACTGCAGGTGCTGCTCCAGCCAGAGCACGGACTCTGCGTCCAGGTGGTTGGTGGGCTCGTCGAGCAGCAGCAGGTCGGGCTTCTGCAGCAGCAGCTTGCACAGTGCCACGCGGCGGCGCTCACCACCGGAGAGGTGGGTGACGGGCATGTCAGCGGGCGGGCAGCGCAGCGCCTCCATAGCCTGCTCCAGCTGGGAGTCGAGGTCCCACGCGTTAGCGGCGTCGATAGCTTCCTGCAGCTGACCCATTTCTTCCATGAGGGCGTCGAAGTCAGCGTCGGGCTCAGCCATCAGGGCGGAGATTTCGTTGAAGCGGTCCAGCTTGGACTTAATCTCGCCCACGCCTTCTTCAACGTTGCCCAGAACGGTCTTCTCTTCGTTCAGCGGCGGCTCCTGCATGAGGATACCCACGGTATAACCGGGGGTCAGGCGTGCCTCACCGTTGGACGGCTGGTCGAGGCCAGCCATGATCTTCAGGATGGTCGACTTACCCGCACCGTTCGGACCAACCATACCGATCTTGGCGCCGGGGAAGAACGACATCGTCACGTCGTTAAGGATGACCTTGTCGCCCACAGTCTTGCGGGCCTTGATCATCTGATAAATAAATTCAGCCATAGTTACCTATTTTAGCGTGGATTTGCCGGGCAGTACGAGAGTTTTTGATTGCGTGCTAGGCGGGGTACCGTGCGGGGCACTAGACTCGAAGCTATGAGCACAAACCCCTCCCCCAAACTTCTGCGACCCGAGGACCTGGAGCCGACCCTGCACCGCCTCGCACTCGCCATGCCGCTGGCAACCTCCGACCAGCCGTTCGGGCCCGAGCACACGGTGTACCGGGTCGGCGGCAAGATGTTCGCCATGTACACGGATGGTATCGGCTACCCCATTGTGAACCTGAAGACCGATCCGGAAGAGTCGGAGGTGCTGCAGCGCATCTACCCGAGCATCATCCCGGCATGGCACATGAATAAGCGGCACTGGATTTCTGTGGGAGCCGGCGAGGGCGTGACCGAGCAGGTGCTGGAGGAACTAGTCGAGGATGCATACTTGCGCGTCATGTATTCATTGCCGAAGTCGAAGCGGCCCATCGAGTTCCGTGAGCGCCCGGTACCCGAAAAGCACTAGGTACAGGAACGCTAGGTAACGTATAGTCCAAGTCTGGGACGTGTAAAAGTCAGTTTTAAACAGCGGAGCGGGTGAGCCTCGGTCCGGACCACCGAATTGCCCACCCGCTAAGCAAAGCACTTTTCTATCCGCGGCTGGGAGAGTCATCAACCACAATGAACGCTCGAACCACCAAGCTCCCATCCCATATATTGCGGGGTCCAGTACCATGCACCACTTGTGTGAATACGTGATAGTTGAGTCGGCTCCCTTGCCAGACCTCCTTATGCAGAGGAGGTGCTCACACGGGTGCGCTGAATACTCCCTTGAGTGACTCGGCTGTCTCATGCGATACAGCCGAGAGGAGATTGCTGTCCTCGCCCGAACTACCGACTCGGGCGAAGCGTGCTCTCGGGACTAATAATAACCTTTTTGCACCATGGTGTCACTTTTGGGTTGAGGTATTCCAGCGGCGCCTATTGAGCGTATTTCAGGTGTTTTATAGCGCTAAACCCACATATCCAACCACCACGAAATACCTGCAGGTTTTAAACCCCGAAAAATCAAGGAGGGGTCGCATCAAACCTTCCTTATATCGCCTCCACATGGGCTAATACCCACTTAAAGCAATATTTAGAAAAGTCAGTGCGACCCCTCAATATATGAGATGAAAATAAGATAAAATCCCTACTCAGGGCGATTATCGACAGGAATTACCCCGAGGCTACCCTGAGCGAGTCATTACTCGCCGAATTCTACCTTTTCGAAACTCATGGTGCCGTCAGCGTGAGAGACAACAGTATTCGGGTCACGCTCACGACGAGCCGCCGCGTACGCATCGTGGCTTGCCTCATCAACCCAGCGGGTCACCACGAAATAGTCGCCACCCTCATCCAGGGGGCGCCACAGCTCGAAGCCCTCGAAGCCGGGGAAAGAGTCAGCAATGTGGCGGGCAGCGGCGAAGCGCTTCTCCAGCTCAGCGTGATTGTCACCAGTGACGGTCAGACGGTGAACCTTAACAACGGACATGTGTCCTCCTTCTGTTGAGTACGTACTTTCAACGATGAAAGCGTATTACCACCTCGCACCAGCTATAGGTGAGCTATGTTCTTAGCGAGGTTACCCTCAGAATAACGGTTTACGGGTACAAAAAATAGGGGTTAGCGCCAACTAACAGTTATATGACGCTAACCCCCATTCAGAGGATTACGAGGCGCTCGCGAGCGCCTGTTCGGCCCCTAGGAATTTGCCTCGGGCTGGGTGGTATCGGCGGGAGCTGCGGGGCTCTTCTTCGCTTTCTTCTGAGCCACCTTCGCCGGGTTCGCAAAATGCACCCCGCGTTCAGCCAAGAAACGGCGATCCTTCTTATCCCACTGCTCCACCGGGTACGCCTCCAACAGATCCGGGCGGCGCTCCAGGGTGCGCTCAATCTGACGGTCACGACGCCAACGCGCAATCGCACCGTGATTACCTGACAGCAGTACCTCCGGCACCTCACGGTCACGCCACACGGCGGGCTTCGTGTACACCGGGTACTCCAGCAGACCACCCGTATGCGATTCCTCCTCCAGGGAGGCGGGGTTACCCATCGCACCGGGAATCAGGCGGGTGATCGCCTCAATCATTGCCATGACCGCAACCTCACCACCGTAAAGCACGTAGTCACCCAGGGACACGGGCATCACGCGGAAGCTCTCCTGCGCCCAGTCCAGCACACGCTCGTCAATACCCTCGTAGCGCGCCGGGGCGAAGACAATATGCTTCTCCTCCGCCAGCTCGTACGCCATCGCCTGATCAAACACGGCACCCGCCGGGGACGGGACAATCAGCAGCGGACGGGTATCAGCAGGGGTATCAGCGGCGGGCTCGGTACCCTCAGCATCGCCTTCAGTAGTTGCCTTTAGCGGGGAGGCGGTAAGCACCTCGTCCAGGGCCAGGCCCCACGGCTCGGGTTTCATGACCATGCCAGCGCCACCACCGTACGGGGTGTCATCCACCGTGCGGTGACGGTCAAACGTGTAATCGCGCAGGTCGTGCAGGTGCAGGTCCACCAGGCCCTTCTCACGCGCCTTACCCAGCAGGGACAGCTTCAGCGGTTCCAGGTACTCGGGGAAAATCGTGACCACATCGTAGCGCACGGGCTACTCCCCCGCCTGCTCGGTAGCCTGCTCAGCATCCTCGACCAGGTCAATCAGACCCGCCGGAGGAGTCAACAGCACAAAGCCGGGCTCGTCCTCGGTGGAGGGAACCACCTCGGGTACAATCTCCTCAACAAAAGGAATCATAATCTCTTCACCCGCGCCGGAGGCAAGACGCGGCGAACGAGCCAGCTTAATGAGTAGCAGGTCCTGAACCGGCATGGTCTGCAGACCGGTCACCTTACCCAGCGGCTTACCCACAGCCGGGTTATCCACGGGGCTCTCGCCCTCGGGCACGTCAGCGAGCAGGTACACGGGCAGGTTCACCAGCTCCTGCTCGTAGAAGCCCTCTTCATCGCCCTCATCCTCGGGCACCTCGTACACCAGGCGGCTACCGCGCAGCTCCTCAGCCTGATTACGGGTGGTCACCTCATCAAAACGGACCACCAGAATCTTCTTGTTCCAGCGGGCACCGGCAACCGTCAGCTCACCGGTAGGCGCCACCGAAGCGGCAGCAGAGCCAGGCTTGAAATTCTCGATACCGAGCACCTCACCGCGGGCAAAACGCTCCTGCGGGGCATCAGTAAAGAGCTGAACCGTCACCTCACCACGAATACCGTGCGGCTTACCGATACGAGCCACCACAACCTGCATAATTTTCCTCCGCTGGATACAAGCTAAAAACCTACGCCGCGCACGTGCACGGCTCCCACTATTCTACCGGGCACTCCGGACGGGCGCATTCTGCCGCCAGCCCCACCCACAGGCCCCCGGGTACGCGAACGCCCCCGCCTCCGGAAAAACCGGAAACGGGGGCGCTTCAAACGTTACGAGCTAGCGTCGCTTCTTGTCGGTGTCGATAATGTCGATACGCATCGGCTCGCCATCAGAAATAGCGTCCATCACCAGACGGATGCTCTTGGCGGTACGACCGGACCTGCCGATAACTCGGCCCAGGTCATCCGGATGCACGCGAACCTCAAGGGTTTCGCGGTGACGCTGAGTGCGCAGGCGCACCTTCACGTCCTCCGGACGATCGACAATCCCTCGAACCAGGTGTTCGAGTGCGTCAGCCAACATGATTACTCAGCTGCTTCCTCAGCCTCAGCCTCGGGAGCTGCTTCCTCAGCAGCCTCTTCAGCCTTCTCAGCCTTGGGGGTGATAGCCTCGGGCAGGATCACAGAACCCTTTTCGGGAACAACGAACTCAGCCTTAGCCTCGACGGGCAGAACCTTGGACTCTGCCTTCTCGCCCTTGAATGCAGCCCAGTCGCCCGAGAGCTTCAGCAGAGCCAGAACCTGCTCGGTCGGCTGTGCGCCGACGGAGAGCCAGTACTGAGCACGCTCAGAGTTGATCTCGATACGCGAGGGGTGCTCGGTCGGGTGGTAAATACCAATCTCTTCGATGGTCTTACCGTCGCGCTTGACGCGCGAATCAGCGACCACAACGCGGTAACGAGGATCGCGGATCTTACCCATACGCTTGAGACGAATCTTAACAGCCACTTTAGTGGTTACTCCTGTTTCATAATTTGGTGCGAGGCACACGGTTCAGCACCCGTGGGGCGGGCCATTCACGGCGCCTCTATGGACACAACGGCGCGCGAAGAGAGGGGTCGCGCGTCGCCGGGTACTCAGCTAGGGTATCAGAGCCCAAGATTTTAAGCTAGCGACACGGAAAAATAATTGCCGCAGGCACCGAACATCACTTTTAAACAGCGTTCTGTGCCCAGTTTAGGCTCAAACAGCTGCCCCGGCAATCCCCTCACCGATGAGCTCTAGTCGAGGATGCCAGGATTCGGGGCTACTAGGAGTCGAGGTTGCTCATTTCCAGAGTCTCCCCCGTCTCCAGAGCGCGGTAGCACTCACGCAGACGCTCCACCATCGACGGGCGCACATAGCCCTCCAGGCTCTCCGGAGCCACCCACTCATAGGTCACCAGCTCGGCATCCTGCAGGGTAATCTTCGTATCCGCCGCAATCACGCCGCCGTCATACATGTAGTAGGTCGAATCGCCCCACACGCCCAGCGACAGGCCGTGGAAAATCAGCAGCACGCGGCCCAGCTTCAGGTCCAGGCCCAGCTCCTCCGCAATCTCACGCTCGCAGCCGGGCTTGGGCGCCTCGCCAGCCTCCACGGTACCGCCGGGAAGAATCCAGCCGTCCTTATAGTTCGGCTTCACCAGCAGCATCTCGCCGCGCTCATTACGAATCAGCGCGCCCGCCGCCAAACGGCGCGTGGGGAGGGTCGCGATAAAAGCCTTCAGCTCTTCATCGCTCAGATAGGAATCCTTCATGGCTTCTTTCCTTTAGCGGTCGGTTTTCTTCGCAGCACGCTGCCTGATGCTACGCACTATACCCAGGGCACGCTCACGCAGTCCAGAGGGTGCCTGCTCCGTGGACGGGGCGGCGTCCTCCACCGTGCGGTAGTGGCCCTCACGTAGGTCATCAATCAGAGTGCGCTTGGTCGGGGGCTGCTCACCTACGGTGTCACCCGGATGCACCAGCTCAGCATCCGCCACCGGGCGGGCATGCTTCTTCAACTGGGTCTGCTCGAAAGAACGCAGAACCGTCGGAATCAGAGCCGACTCGACCGTAGCGTTCAGCGCAAAGAGCGCGGCAGCCACCGAGAACTTGCGGCTCGCCTTACCCCGCGCGCGGCGGCGGCGCGCCACATTTGCCAGGGTCAGGGCAATAGCGCTCTGAGCCGTCACATCCGCGCCCAGGACAAGACCCACACGGCGGGTCTTCGCACGAATCTGCTCCGGGGTCAGGCGCTTGCGGCGCGAACGCGGAGCGGAACCCTGAGCGGATGAGCTCTGCGGTGCGGATGAGCTCTGCGGTGCGGGGCTCTGGGACTTCGGAGCCTGGGGCTCGGCATCCTGCGATGAGTTCGGCGCAGGTTCGTCGCCCACCGCGGCATCGTTCTGATGCGCAAGGTCCTGATGAGTGAGGTCCTGATGCGCGAGCGCGGCAGAGCCCTCGGGAGCCTGCTGGCTCACCGTTGCTTCGTGCAATGCCTGCTCCTCGTTCAGTGCCGAGTCAGCCTCGTGCAGGGCACTGTCAAGAGACAGGTAACCCTCTTCAGTCTCCACGAAGGAATCCGGCGCAGAACCCTCCGGCGAACCCATGTGCGTGTACTCGTAGGGGATGTGCGCGTTGTTGAGAGCGTCCATCCACTCGGCGAGGGTCACACGGCGACCGGTCGCAACGAGGCGGTAGCTACGGTCCAGGGGCGAGGTGTAGCCGCCCAGGTAGGGCTCGATTTCCTCGTCGGCCTCGAAGGAATCGTCCTCCGCGGCAGTGTCCTCAGAGAAAGCGTTCTCAGCGAAGGTAGCCTCGGCAACGGAGTCTTCCAGAGGGAAGGTAACGTCCACAGCTTCAGATGCCTGCGCATCAGTAGCTTCAGACTCAGCAGGCTCAGCAGAACCGGCAGGCTCAGCAGAACCGGCGGGCTGTGCGAGCTCCTCATCCTCGTTACCGAAGACGCGCGCCGTGCTAATCGAAGCCACATCAAAACCGGTGGTCGGAACCAGCGCCAGCTCGGTAGGAACATCCAGCAGCTGCAGTACCGACTCCAGCGCCAGGGTATTGCTCGTATCGCGCAGGTACGCGTTCAGGCGGCGGCCGGTAATGGAATCAGCTTCCACGCCAAACATCGCCATGACGTTAGCGATGCCCTGCTCGATTTCGTCCTCATCGGAACCGAAAATCTTCGAGCCTGAAAGCTCCGGGGCGCTACCGGGAAGCTCCGAGAGCAGATCCTCAAGCACGCCGCCAAAGCGGGCGACTTCCTCACGGCTGAGGGCACGGTTCAGGCGCTTAGGCACGCGTTGCCAGGTGAACTCCTCCACGATATTCTCGTAGGGTTCACCGAACGCCTCCAGGTACCATTCCTCATCGGAGTAGGGCTCGCGGGCGGGTTCCTCGTACACCACCAGGTGCTGCTGGTTCGCGTTGCCCTCAGCAATCAGGGCGTTGCAGTTCAGCAGGCCCAGCAGAGCCATGAGGTCCACCGGGTCGGCAGAAATGAGGGTCCACTCCCCCGCCGGTGCGGCAACAACCTGCCGAGTACCGGCAGGAAGGTACGCCAAAAGAAGCCCGGTAATCATGTCAATGGGCAGGTCAACGAGCATGGCGGCGTCGCCGTCCACCAGGAACTCCAGCTCGCCCTGTCCACCGGGAAGCTCCTCCCACACGGTCGCCTCACCCTCCAGGGCGGCACCGGTGACCGGCAGCTGATCCACCAGCTGAGCCACATAATCCTCAACGGGAGTACCCACGTGCAGGTGACCATCAGCAACCTCCAGCACGTTCATGTAGCCCTCATCGTCCACGGCACACAGCACGTAGAGCTGCACCTGATGCTCGCCCATCTCGTAGGCAATCAGCTCCGGGGAGGCGGCGGTCGCCTCAATGAGGGCGGCAATCAGCTCCTCATCGGTGGTGGAACGAGCCATGATGCGGCGGCGCTGAATCTTCTCCTCCAGCTCCATGGTCTGCTCGATGCGCTCATTACGCTGCTTCTCGGCGGTGCGCTCCTCATCCTGGGCGCGCAGGTACTCGGGGCTATCCGATTCGCCACTACCGGCGGGTGCGGGGGCGTCCTCCCACATGTCGGTGAGCTTATCGACGGTCCACTCTTCGCTCTCCAGGGCGGCGGCGAGGCGGTCAACCTTCGTGCGGTCGTTCCAGGCGCGCTGCTTATCGGGGTCTTCCGCCTTCACCTCATCGTGCATGCTGCGGGCTTCACGAATGAGGTTCAGGATAGTTGCGGCAACGTCGTCAACGGCGGGGTCATCGCTCTCACTCGAGTAGACGAGGTCGCCCGCCAGCTCGGCGGAGTGCTCACCGTACTCGAGGGCGATGCGCGCCCAGACAGGGGTGTACCCGGGAAGGATGCTCGAATCATCGTCGAAGTCGCCCATAAGGTCGCCTGCGAAGTCATCCGAAAAGTCATCATCAAGATCCTCTGCGGAAGCTTCGGAGAAGCCCAACGAGCCCTCCTCAGCTACAGGCTCGCCTGCAGACTCCTCTACAGACTCGGCGGCAGATTCAGTAGCAGGTTCCTCTACAGAATCATCAGCGAAGGCGCGCTGAGACCACGGCGTGACCTGCTCATTCAGCTGATCATCCGCGTTCTCTCGATCCCAATTCTGCTCGTTCTGAGCCATTGATACCTTCCCTTCACACACCCAAACCGGGCACCATACCGGTACGGGTGCGCCCCGTCACCACGTGCGCACCCGTACCACCCCTCGCGGGGCTCATATTTGCTCTTACTGCAGGAACTTCTCGAAGCCCTTCGGCAGGTTCATGCTGGACAGATCCATCTCCTGGTTCTGAGCCTGCTGACCGAACGCAGCACCGGCGCGTGCCTGCTGCGCCTTAGCTGCTGCCGCCTCCTGCGCCGCACGCTTCTGCGGGTTGCCGGAGCGAGCCTTCTTCTTCTTGTTGTTGTTCTTCGCGTTCTTACGAGCGCCGCCCGCCGCAGCCGCCATACCGGGCATCTGCATACCGCCGGGCATGCCGGGCATCTTGCCCGAAGCGAGCTTCTTCATCATCTTCTGAGCCTGAGCGAAACGCTCCATCAGCTGGTTCACCTCAGACACGGTCACACCAGCACCCTTAGCGATACGGGCACGGCGAGAACCGTTAATGATGCGCGGAGCCACACGCTCGTGCGGGGTCATGGAGCGAACAATCGCCTCCACGCGGTCAATCTCGCGCTCGTCAAAAGCCTCAAGCTGCTGACGCATCTGAGCCGCGCCGGGCATCATCATGAGCAGCTTCTTCATGGAACCGAGCTTACGAATCTGCTGCATCTGAGCCAGGAAGTCCTCAAAAGTGAAGTCTTCCTGATCGATGAACTTCTTCGCCATGCGGTCGGCTTCAGCCTTATCCCACTGAGCTTCAGCCTGCTCAATCAGGGTCAGGATGTCACCCATGTCCAGGATGCGGCTTGCCATACGGTCCGGGTGGAACTGCTCAAAGTCAGTGACGTTCTCACCGGTGGACGCGAACATAATCGGCTTGCCCGTCACCGAAGCCACCGACAGTGCCGCACCACCGCGGGCGTCACCATCCAGCTTGGACAGGACCACACCGGTGAAGTCCACGCCCTCGTTGAAGGCGTTAGCGGTGTTCACGGCGTCCTGACCGATCATCGCGTCGATGACGAACAGAACTTCGTGCGGCTCAATAGCGTCACGGATGTTACGTGCCTGCTGCATCAGCTCAGCGTCAACACCCAGACGACCCGCGGTATCGACGATGACCACGTCGTGTAGCTTAGCGCGCGCCTCAGCCACACCGTCACGTGCCACCTGCACGGGGTCGCCGGTGGGTACGTCAAACTCGCTGGTCACACCGGGGTGCGGCGCGTACACGGGCACGCCCGCACGCTCGCCAACAACCTTCAGCTGGGTCACCGCATTGGGGCGCTGCAGGTCGGATGCAATCAGCATGGGGGTGTGGCCCTGGCCCTTCAGCCAGTGAGCCAGCTTGCCCGCCAGGGTGGTCTTACCGGCACCCTGCAGACCCGCCAGCATGATGATGGTCGGGCCGCTCTTCGCCATGTTGATGCGGCGAGTCGAACCACCGAGGATGCTCACCAGCTCCTCGTTCACGATCTTGACGATCTGCTGGGAGGGGTTCAGCGCCTCGGAAACTTCCGCACCGAGAGCACGTTCCTTCACGTGGGCGGTAAATTCGCGGACCACGGGGACGGCGACGTCAGCGTCGAGCAGGGCGCGGCGGATTTCGCGGACGGTTGCATCAATGTCTGCCTCGGAGAGGCGGCCTTTGCCGCGCAGGTTCTTAAAAGTTGCCGTCAAGCGGTCGGAGAGAGAATTGAACACGAGCCGTGATCACTTTCTTAACGTTGAGGTGGCCCCCAGCCGCGAAGGCGAACGGGGATGGTTAGTCAGTCTTTAAGGATACAGGATGCGCGCTTTCTCCCCCGCCTCCACCTGTGGATAAGCCGCGCCGGTTCACCCTCAGCTCAGGATTTACGCCGAGGATTTACACTGAGGGGCACCTGTAGCCGAGGCGCACCGGGAGCCCGATGGAAGCGTTCAGCACACGCTCCCCGCCCCGCCACAACGCTCCCAACACGTCAGATAGATTAGATTTTCTAGACAGCCTGGGTTAGAATTCTAAAGGTGTTACGCGTAAACGCGTGATACGCCCGAGTGGCGGAATTGGCAGACGCGCCTGACTCAAAATCAGGTTCTTCGGAGTGTGGGTTCGAGTCCCACCTCGGGCACCAACGCAAAAGCGGCGGGAAAGTTTCAAGCTTTCCCGCCGCTTTTCTGTATCCACTTATACACCTATCCGCGCATCAGATGGGGCAACTACACCAACACACAAAACCGCCGCCCGACCGTGAGAGTTTCACGACCGGGCGGCGGTCTCTATACACCGAGCGTACAGGCTGAGGATTACCCTCAGCTACGCATCGGAAAGAATGGTGAGCGGCCTAGCGCTTGACCTCGTTCTCCTCGTAAGGACGCAGAGTCTCGCGCTCGCCCTCAGCACCGTGGACGCGGTGTACCTGAACCATGTTGGTGGTACCTGCGCGACCTGCGGGAGCACCGGCAGCAACGACGACCAGGTCGCCGGCTTCTGCCAGACCGTTCTTCAGCAGGTACTCGTCCACGAAGTGGAACAGACCTTCCTGGTCGGTGATCATCTCAACCTGCTCAGCGTCAACGCCCCACAGCATGGACAGGAAGGAGCGAACCTTCGAGCTGGTGGTGAACGCGACGATCGGGGTCTCGGGACGCAGACGTGCCAGACGACGTGCGGAGTCACCGGACTGGGTGAAGGTTACGATGAGCTTTGCGTCCAGCTGGTCGGCAATGTTCACTGCTGCGCGGGTGATTGCGCCACCGCGGGTGCGGGGCTTGCGGTCCAGCTCGGGCACGCGGTACAGGCCGCCCTTTTCGGTGTCCTGAACGATTGCGGCCATAGCCTGCAGGGTCAGAATCGGGTACTTACCGACCGAGGTCTCACCGGAGAGCATAACTGCGTCTGCACCGTCGAGGATTGCGTTAGCGCAGTCAGAAACCTCTGCACGGGTGGGGACGGGGTTGTCGGTCATGGACTCGAGCACCTGGGTTGCCACGATGACGGGCTTTGCCCAGCGGCGTGCCATGTCGATGGCCTTCTTCTGGACGAGGGGAACCTCGGAGAAGGGCAGCTCAACACCGAGGTCACCACGAGCGACCATGATGCCGTCGAACTTGTCGATGATGTCCTGCAGGTTATCGACTGCCTGGGGCTTCTCGATCTTGGCGATGACGGGTACGCGGATACCCTCTTCTTCCATGATCTTGTGGACGGGGTCAACATCTGCGCCGGTACGAACGAAGGAGAGTGCAATGATGTCTGCACCCATCTTCAGTGCGAAGCGCAGGTCGTTCGCGTCCTTCTCGGTCAGCGCGGGCAGGGAGACTGCTGCGCCGGGCAGGTTGATGCCCTTGTTGTTGGAGATGGGGCCACCGACGACCACGCGGGTGCGAACGCGGGTGGGGGTTACCTCAATAGCTTCGAGGCGGATCTTACCGTCGTCGAGCAGAAGCTTGTCGCCGAGCTTTACGTCGCCGGGCAGGCCCTTGTAGGTGGTGCCACAGATTTCTGCGGTACCTTCAACGTCTTCGGAGGTGATGGTGAAGTCTGCGCCGGGCTCAAGGTATTCCTTGCCGTTTGCGAAACGCTCGAGGCGAATCTTGGGGCCCTGCAGGTCGGCGAGGATAGCAACGTCCTTACCAAGCTTTGCAGACTGTTCACGGATGGTGTCGTAGCGTGCCTGGTGCTCGGCGTGGTCACCGTGGCTCATGTTCAGACGGGCGACGTTCAGGCCAGCCTTGATTGCCTCGGAGATCTTCTCGGGGGACTCGATTGCCGGACCGATGGTTGCAACGATTTTTGCGCGCCTCATGTACCTAACCTTTGTGTGTTGTTTTGTGCGACCACTGAGGGTTCACACTGATTTTCCGGGGAAGACTAACGTCAAATTCCCAATTATTCCCACGCGTTCTAACAGGTAACCACATGCCGGATGCGTGGGACTCTTTCTCAATTATAGGGGTTTTACGCCCTCTTGGGTATGTTTCTCCCAACTCTTTCCATCGAAGAAATTGTGTTTCACGTCGCATTTTGAACATCACCTCTCCCCCGTCGAGCACACCACGAGAAGTCGGTTTCCATCCCCTCCACCCCCACCTCGCCCGGAAAGTAAATTAGGGTGCTTTTTACCTATAGAAAATGGGCACTGCGCAATATTTAGTCACACTCGAGAACCTTCGATCGTATTTCAAAAACATAGAGACACTCAGAGTGGGCTATGAGAAGATAGATAGGGCTCCAAGAGCTAGGCGATTTCACATTTTCGCGCGCCTAGCCTATATTGGAACCCATAATTAGTATTTGAAATGCGAAATATATCTGGAAGGTTCACAGATGACTACTCGCGTGCTGATTATCTTCGGCTCCACCTACGGCTACACCGAACAGTACGCCACCTGGCTGGCAGAAGATCTGCGTGCACTCCCGCAGGCTCCCGAAGTTGAGACTGTCCCCGCCTCCAAGGTCACCCCCGAGCAGGCAGAGGCATTCGACGCCTTCGTGATCGCCGGCAGTGACTACGGTGGATTCCTCAACGGCGCACCGGCACTTCGCAAGAAGATCCTGCCGGTCATTGCGCCCAAGAAGAACCGCACCGCGTTCTTCACCGTCTCCTTCACCGGTGAGTACTCCAAGAAGCTGCTCGACAAGGCCGTCGCCAAGAGCTACACCCCCGAACTGACCGAAGGTCGCCCCATCTACCACCTGCGTGGCGGCATCGACTTCGACAAGATTTCGCTGGCTCACAAGACCGCCCTGAAGGGCCCGGTCCGCGCATGGCTCATGGCGAACCCGAACCCCAACGAGGGCATCAAGCAGATGCTCGAATGCTACAAGACCGGCAAGGCTGAGTACATCGATCGCGAGACCCTCAAGCCGCTGATCGAGGACATCGCCAAGTTCCTCTAAGCCCTTCGGGAAACATAAGCTTTCGCCTCTTCCCACCCGCTCTTTCAGCCGGACACCAGAACCTGAAAGAGCGGGCGGGAAGAGTCGAGAAAAACGTGCCGACAGGCACCATATACGTGGTCGATGACTCTTCATCTCTCCTGCATCGACCATGAAACTCCGGGTACCGGTGCGAGGCCGCGCCAAATTACAGTATCCGGAACATGAGGGGTGGGTCTTTGTGTGTGCGGCCCACCCCTTTCCTTATGCACAAAAGTCCTTATGCACAGAGCCTTATACCTAGAGCCTTACGCTCGGTGCTCTTCAGCTGCGCCCCAATAGCACCCACGACACGACAGTCCACAGAGTGAAATTCGCAATGCCCCGGCGTGTCGCGTGCCTAAAATTTTTGGCAAAAATTTGAGCTCATAAATGCACCGATAAGCCACAAAACAGAGCAGAATCCCCCAACACCCCCGGCTACTGTGCACCCCGCACCACCCCGCCCGCAAACGGAGGCGCGTATTCATTGCGCACAGCGGTGCAGGTACCGTACGCTAATAGCTGTGTCAGCCGACTGACGTACCCGGCATCCGACACACGAATCACTCAACAACCCGGCATGCACACACATGCCAAACGCCCCCACACAGGGCCGCATCGACACATCCACCTCTCAAACACAGGCAAGATCTATGAAGAAACTCCAGACTGCCGCGCGCTCTGCGGCAGCCCGCTCCATCATGGCGTCCGCAGGTGCACTCTCCCTGGTCGCCGCCTCTCTCACCTCCGTTCCCGCAGCCTTTGCAGCTCCCAGCGCGAGCGCAGCGGCAGAGGTGAACGCCAACGCATCCTACGAGGAGCTCACCTACGCCCCTGCCCCGGATGCATCCCTCGTCGAACGCTCCAACCCCGCCATGGGTGCGGGTGAGCGTGAGCGCCTGGGCACCGCCAACGCACGCACCGGCGCAACCTCCCCCGCCTCCACCGCGACCCTGAGCGGTATTGCCGCACCCCACAGCTCAGCGCAGGGGGTGACGGCTACTCAGGCGCTGGCACCCGGTCAAGCACTGGCGCAGGGCCGCTCCGCGTGGACCCCCTCCGGCGGCACCCTCGGCATGGACGTCTCCTCACACCAGCAGAACGTTGACTGGGCGAGCGCCTACGCCGCAGGTTCCCGCTTCGCCTACGTGAAGGCAACCGAGGGCGGCTACTACACCAACCCCTACTTCGGTCAGCAGTACAACGGCTCCGCAGAGTCCGGCATGGTGCGCGGCGCTTACCACTTCGCGAACCCCCGCACCTCCTCGGGTGCCGATCAGGCACGCTACTTCGTGCAGAACGGCGGCGCGTGGACCGCCGACGGCCAGACCCTGCCCGGCCTGCTGGACATCGAGTTCAACCCCTACCCCGCCTACGGCAACACCTGCTACAACATGACCCCGGCGCAGCTGACCGCCTGGACCCGCGATTTCGTGGACACCTACCGTTCGCTGACCGGACGCGACCCCATGGTGTACACCGCGACCTCCTGGTGGTCACACTGCGTGGGTTCGCAGCAGTTCGGCACCCTGCCGCTGCACCTGGCGAGCTACTCCACCGTGGTCGGTGCTATCCCTGCAGGTTGGAGCGGCTACGACATTTGGCAGTTCACCGACTCGGGCCCGTTCGTGGGTGACTCGAACTTCTTCCCCGGCACCGTGAACGATCTGAAGGTTCTGGCGAAGAACCCCAAGGCTGTGCACCGCAACTGGTCGAACGGCCAGGATCGCGCAGTTGAGGACCGTGCAGTAGAAGACCGCGCCGTCCAGGACCCGAACGTGGTGACCACCGCGACCGGCTCCATTGATATTCGCACCGGCATCGGTAACTTCTGGAACAAGAACCGTTCCTTCTACGGCGACCCGATTGGCACCGAATACTACCTCGGCAACGGTGTGTACGCGCAGAAGTTCACCAACGGCAAGACCATCTACTGGACGAACTCCCACGGCTCGCACTGGCTGGTCACCAACGGCGGCCTGGACCACAAGTTCCGCTCTGATATTGCACGATTCCGCGGTCTGACCACCAACGAAGAAACCCGCTCCGACACCATCGCGGTCTCCTTCGCCAACGGTGAGGGTGGCTACTGGTCCAACGCGTACGGCACCCACATCATCAACGAGCGCGGCGCAATCTACGCGACCTGGCGCGCAGCTGGCATGAAGGGTGCACCCACCACCGACGAGCAGAACCTGGGCAACGGCATCATCAAGCAGGAATTCACCGGCAGCACCACCTACGTGTGGTCCGCACAGACCGGCACCCACCGCCTGCACACCGGCGGCGCGTTCTACCACCGCTTCCTACAGCACCGTAGCACCTGGGGTGCACCGGTAACCGACGAAACGGTCACCTCCACGGGTGCGCAGGTTCAGTTTGCCTCCGGCAAGGTACTGCTCTGGTCGGATGCGTACGGTGCGTACGAGACCAACGGTAACGGCGCAATCTTCAAGCACTGGGAGAAGAACACCGCCCGCTACGGTGCGGCACGCGGCGACGAGTCCTACGTGAACGGCGTGTACTACATGGACTTTGAGCGCGGCACGATCCGATGGACCGCGCAGCGTGGAATCTACTCATAGCGCGGCATCTACTAAACAGTAAAACGCGCATACAAAAACGAGGGGCACCTGGCAGAGGTGCCCCTCGTTCTTTTGCTACAGGGCGCATCTTCTGAACAACACAAAAATTAAGATGCGTTCTGCAGCGGGTGGGTTACCGAGTGAGTAGAGAACCCGGCTATGTTACCCGTGCCGGCAGGTAAATTTAGCCGTGGCGGTAAGAGTCGCCACGAAGTCATGCAATGTCCTAAAAGCCCCGGATTAGTGTGGCGGACATAATCCCCATTGACTATGTCCGTGGGGCCCACACTAATCGTTGGTGAGACCTCACCCCGAAGGTGTCTAGAGGGGCGCCTGACCGGAAGTAAGGACTCAACGGTGAATAACGGCACGGTACGAAGATGCTGAAATTCACCCGGGTATGGCGTTCCGTAAGAAGGAATCGATATCTAGGAGGGCCGAAACCTTCACGCGTCATATCCCGTTACATCTAGGGTAGGTGCAGGAGGCCGCGAAACTCATCTTTTCCGGAAATATTACAATTCAATCAGTGGTTGAATGTTTGTGTCAAAAAAATGCATTTTGAGATATGTAGATGTCAAACATAGCGCAGTATTGAATTAGTTTAGTGTAGTTTTTGAGATAATCCACCGGATATTTCAAAATAAATTCCCGCGTATATTACGTTTAGGTGTATTGCACTCACAGAGGTTTTCAGCTCCTTACGATAACGGCTCTCAAAAACCCGGCAACTCTACAACGCCGCATTAAAAACACTAAGGCGCACCCCGCGTCGTATGCACAGCAGAAAGAGTACCCCTACTCCCCCGCCACACGGGATGCGCCTTAGGCGCTATAACCATCGAAGCTACCGGCAGGACCTCAGCCGAGTGAGACCTTGAAGACCCGCCGGGCGCCTCGACCCATCCGCCAGCTTAGAGGCTAGCGAAGTCCAGAACCATACGGCCGGTAATCTTACCTGCCGCCATTTCCTCGAAGACAGCCGGTGCCTCGTCAACCTCACGCAGCTGAACCACCGGAACCACGATGCCGTCAGCACCGAACTGGAATGCCTCCGCCAGGTCCTGGCGGGTACCCACCAGGGAGCCCACCACGCGGATGCCGTCCAGAATAATCTTCACAATGGACAGCTCCATCATCTCCGAGGGCAGACCAACAGCCACCACGGAACCGCCGGCGCGTACCGACTCAACAGCCTGGTTGAACGCAACCTTCGACACTGCGGTCACCACGGCAGCGTGAGCGCCGCCGCCGGTCAGCTCGCGAATACGAGCCGGAACATCCTCAACCTCACGGCCGTTGATGACGTGGTCAGCGCCGGTCTCACGAGCCAGAGCCAGCTTGTCGTCGTTGATGTCAACAGCAATAACCTTGGCGCCGAAAACCTTCTTAGCGTACTGAACAGCCAGGTTACCCAGACCGCCAGCACCGTACGCAACCAGCCACTGACCCGGGCGAACCAGCGACTCCTTGATTGCCTTGTAGGTGGTCACACCGGCGCAGGTAATCGAGCTAGCCTGTGCCGGGTCCAGACCCTCCGGAACCTTCACAGCGTAATCAGCGGTCACCAGGGTGTACTCGCTCATGCCGCCGTCAACCGAGTAGCCTGCGTTCTTCACCGAACGGCACAGGGTCTCACGACCCGAGGTGCAGTACTCACAGTGACCGCAGCCCTCGAAGAACCACGCCACCGACACGCGGTCGCCTTCCTTCAGCGACTCAACACCCTCGCCAACCTTGACGACACGACCGATGCCCTCGTGGCCCAGAATACGACCCGGAACCTCACCGAAGTCACCGGAAGCCACGTGCAGGTCAGTGTGGCACACACCCGAGTACTCAATCTTCACGAGCGCCTGACCGTGACCAACAGCCGGAACGGGAACCTCACGGACAACAACCGAACCGTCAACCTTCTCAGGAACAACAACAGCCTTCATGGTTTCCTTGCACATGACCTAAAACTCCTTAGTCATTGGTTGCCGCGCTCAAGCCGCAATCTGCAATTTGCGCTTTGCAACCTAGCGGGGCGGGCGCGCGTATTCTTTACATTTCCACCGTAAAATGATGAGCCGCCAATCTAAAGGACTATCCCCGAATATGACAGAGGGGTTATTTAGGGGTCGGCACGCGAGCGAGGATGAGCTTTCGATAAGGTCTATTCCGACCAATGCGCTAAACCGCCAAAGGTTGAAATGACGCTATGACGAAGCGACACAGAAGATGAGAATGCCTCCCAAACCAGTAGCTTGGGAGGCATTCAGAAAAAATTTAAATATTAAGTTTGAGGCGCATACCACCCTAAAGAAAGGGTTCAATCTGCACCTATACAATTCACGGCAAATTCCACCGGCAGGCCAGAAATAGCCTAGAAGCAGAAAGCAACCTCAATATAGCCGGCACCGCGCTCACCCGGACCATTCGGAGCGTTCAATGCCCAGCCCAGATCCGTCACACGCACCGTAGTATCCATGAACGTACCGCCGCCAGCGCCACCGCCAGCCAGCTGCACCGAACCCACCGCGTAGCGGGCACGAGCCGCATCATTATTCCACTTCTGCGACACCACACGAGCTGAAACGCTCAACGCAGCGCCCGAGCCGCCGCCGCCATAACCGGCGCCACCGCCTCCAGAAACCACCGACTGGTAGCCGTTAAACAGCTCGCCAGCGTTCGACGGGCGGTTGTCGACACCCTCCGGAGTCTGATCCCACTGGTACGAATAGCTCGCCACACCGTCGGCGCCCTTCGCACGGAAACCGCTCGCACCCGCCGCACCGGCAGTCGCAGTGCTCACCAGCTTCTGAGTGGAGGTGCTCGAAAAACCAATCACCGGACCATCGGCGGTCGGCGGGTTCAGCTTCTCGCCGCCAGCACCACCCACGCCGCCGGCCGCACCCGAACCCGGGTTCACCGTCAGAATCGGATTAGACTGCGCCTCGTACGAGGTGAAACCAACAAAACCGGGCGAACCGTCGCCGTCACCCGAACCGGCACCGCCACCGGTGCTGAACTGGTGCTCACCACCGGAGCTATCCAGCGAATAGTGCGCCGTCGGACGCACAGCACCCGCATTCGCGGGGTTCGGCAGAACCGTAGCGTACGACGCCAGCACACCGGCACCGCCGCCGCCACCGGCAACAATCATCGGCACGCCGTCCACCTCAATAGCGGACGAGCCACCGCCGGACGCCGAATACAGCACAGCGCTCATGCCGCCGCGACCGGTCACACCGCCCGAAATGCGGGTCAGGTTATTGATCGCAGAAACAACGTTCGCGGGAACCGGCGAAGAAGCCTTCGAAGAACCACCCACGCCGTAGCCGTCGCCACCCTCAGCGGGCTTCAGCTCACCATTACCGATACCGCCCGAACCGGCAGTCAGGGTAATCACCTGGCCGCCGCGCACAGCCATAGAGCCCTCAACCATGGCGCCGGAACCGGCATCAGCCACAGTGTAGTTCGTGCCGCCAGCGCCGCCCACAGCCACAAAACGCATACGCTTAGCACCCGGAGGAACCGTCAGCACGGCAACCTTCTTCACACCGTCACCGGCGGTAATCGTTGTCGAATCCTCGAAGGGACCGGTGCACTCGCCTTCCTCATTAGAAGCCGCATACGCGGGAATCACCGAAGACGCCACCACAACCGGGGCAGCCCACGCGGCACCAGCCACCAGGCGGCGACGGGACAGACCGGGACGGGAAGAAGAAGAAGAAGAAGAAGAAACGGGGCGCGAAGAATCGCCAGAAGAAGAGCTCACGATAAAAATCCTGTACGTTGAGTGGGTGTTTCTAAACGCAGACGCGGCAGGCACCATCGCTCGAAGAGCCTCATACTCCACAGAGCTTCGTATTCCTCATGGGCACCCGCCACACGCAGTATCTCTATTATGCCTTCTCAGCGGCCCAAATCCGTACAGGGCGCCAGCACACGCCAGCATAAGAACACCCACCGGCAAGAAGCAGACAGCGAGCACAAATAGCGGACACAAAAAACCGCCGGACGGGGCGCTCCCCCATCCGGCGGTTTTCTATGAAATTTAGCTATGAAATTGAAGTTGAGCTAGGAGCTCTTAGTTGAAGACTCAGCTTCGGAAGAATCAGAGTCTTCGGAAGAATCAGAGTCTTCAGAAGATTCAGCCTTCTCGGATGCCTTATCCTCAGCGTCCTCTGCCTTCTCATCTGCGGCAGTCTTCGGAGCGAACTCCGCAGGAGCCGGTTCAATACCCGCAGCAGCCTTCGCCGCCGCACGACGACCAGCCACCACAAAACCAGCGGCACCCAGCAGAACCAGCAGCAGAGCAGTCCACACGTGAATACGAACGCCCCAGAGCATCTCCGAGGTATCAATACGCAAGAACATCTCAATGAAGAGGCGACCCACACCGTAGTAGAACACGTACAGCCACAGGGTCTGACCCAGCTTCAGCACGCCCTTACGGCCCAGCCACAGCAGCAACACCACACCCAGCAGGTTCCACAGCGACTCGTACAGGAACGTCGGATGGAACAGCGTACCCGCCGGATACTGCGACGGGAAATTACCGCTCGACGCGCTAATCTCCAAGCCCCACGGCAGAGTCGTCGGCTTGCCGAACAGCTCCTGGTTGAACCAGTTACCCCAGCGGCCAAACGCCTGAGCCAGCAGAATACCGGGCGCTACCGCATCCGCGAATGCCGGGAAATTCATGCCGTAGCGGCGGCAACCATACCAGGCACCCAACGCACCAACCGACACGGCACCCATAATGCCGATGCCGCCCTCCCAAATCTTCAGGAAAGCCCACGGATCAGCAACATTCGGACCGAAATAGCTACCCGGGTCAGTAATCAGCACGTGGTAGGCGCGGGCACCAACAATGCCCGCCGGGATAGCCCACATCGCCACGTCAAAAACGCGCTCAGGGGTACCACCCGCCGCCTTCCAACGGCGAGAACCCAACCACAAGCACACCGCCATACCCGCAAGAATACACAGAGCATAGAAATGCACACGGAACGGGCCTAGCTGCAGGTACGAAACGCTCGGAGACGGAATCGAAGCCAGCGCGTTAGCTACCGGCACGCTCGCCAGCGACAGCACATCAGACATTAGCCTTCACGCCCCGCCAGCTCACGGGTCAGCTTAGCCACCGCCTCAACACCGCCAGAAGCCAAAGCCTTCACCAGCGCAGTACCAACAATCACGCCATCCGCGTACTCGCCAATCTCCTCAACGTGGGCACGAGTCGAAACGCCCAGACCCACGCACGCACGAGCGGAACCGGCAGCCTTAATGTCCGCAACCAGGGTGCGAGCCGCCTCCGACACGGAGGTGCGAGCACCGGTCACGCCCATCACCGACACGGCGTACACGAAGCCACTCGACGCCTTCGCAATAGTCGCCAAACGCTCCGGCGAAGAAGACAGCGCGGCAAGGAAAATACGATCCAGACCGTACTCGTCGGAAGCCTCAAACCACGCCGATGCTTCATCGGGCACCAGGTCCGGGGTAATCATGCCCGCACCGCCGGCAGCCGCCAGGTCACGCGCAAAGTTCTTCACACCGTACGCCAGAACCGGGTTCCAGTAAGTCATCACCACGACCACAGCGTCGGTCGCCTCGGTAATGCGGCGGACCGCCTCAAACAGCTGGGGCAACTTGAAGCCGTTCTCCAGCGCCACGCCGGTCGCCTTCTGAATCACCGGGCCATCCATGACCGGATCAGAATAAGGCACGCCCAGCTCAATAATGTCCGCGCCGTTATTGCCCAGAGCAATCGCCGCGTCAATCGACTCGTCCAGGGTCGGGAAGCCCACCGGCAGGTAGCCAATCAGCGCCGCACGGCCCTGCTTCTCGCACTCAGCCAGACGAGCCGCCAGGGGCGAATCGGGGTTAGCAACCGGGAAAGTGCCATCCAGCACCTCAAACGGTGCCGCCTGAGAAATAGCGTCCTGGTAGCTCATTACTTAGCCTCACTTTCAGCCTGTGCGTTCTGCGCAGCGGATGCGGCAGCTTCCTTATTACCGGTCATCAGGGTCGAGGACGGAATCGCCTTACCCAGGCCGAACCACTTCAGCGCGGTCTCCATGTCCTTATCGCCACGACCCGAAAGGCACACAATCATGGTCTTCTCGCGTGCCGCCTCCGGATCCTCAGCAGCCCAACGCTGGCACACGCGCAGCGCACCGGCAAGGGCGTGCGAGGACTCAATCGCAGGGATAATGCCCTCGGTGCGGCAGAGCAGGCTCAGCGCGTCCATCGCCTCGGTATCGGTCACCGGCTCGTAGGTCACGCGACCAATATCGGAGAGGTACGAGTGCTCCGGACCCACGCCAGGGTAGTCCAGGCCAGCCGAAATCGAGTGGGACTCAATGGTCTGGCCGTCCTCATCCTGCATCAGGTAGGTCATCGCGCCGTGCAGCATGCCCGGGCGGCCCAGAGTAATGGTTGCCGCGTGACGGCCGGTCTCCACGCCGTCGCCGCCAGCCTCAAAACCGTAAATCTCAACCGAAGAATCGTCCAAGAACGCGTGGAACAGACCAATCGCGTTCGAACCGCCACCCACGCAGGCAGCAATACCATCGGGCAGGCGGCCGGTCTCAGCCAGAATCTGCTCGCGCGCCTCCGCACCGATAGCGTCGTGGAAGAAACGCACCATCGCCGGGAACGGGTGCGCACCAGCCGCAGTACCCAGCAGGTAGTGGGTATTCTCAACGTTCGCAACCCAGTCGCGCAGCGCCTCGTTAATGGCGTCCTTCAGGGTGCGGGAACCGTTCTGAACCGCAATCACCTTCGCGCCCAGCAGCTGCATACGAGCCACGTTCAGCGACTGACGCTCGGTGTCTTCCTCGCCCATGTAGACCACGCACTCCATGCCAAACAGAGCCGCAGCGGTCGCAGTCGCAACACCGTGCTGACCCGCACCGGTCTCAGCAATCAGACGGGTCTTACCCATGCGCTTAGCCAGCAGAGCCTGACCAATCACGTTATTAATCTTGTGGCTACCGGTGTGGTTCAAATCCTCACGCTTGAGGAACACACGCGCACCAGCGTGCTCAGAGAACTTCGGAACCTCAGTCAGCAGCGACGGACGGTTCGAATACTCAGCAGACAGACGCTGGAACTCGGCAATGAACTCGGGGTCGTTCTTCGCCTCGTTGAAGGTCGCCTCCAGCTCATCCATGGCGGCAATCAGCGACTCGGGCATCCACCGCCCGCCGTACTCACCAAAATAGGGGCCGGGGGCATTCTTCAACGACTCACCGTTGAGGAAAGCTTCTGCCAGGTTCTCGCTCATCACTATTCCTTCCCTGGATGGTTGCCGCCGGACGCGCCGCGGGTAGGGCGGGGCATCAGGCCTGATCACAACGAAACACCACGCCAACCGCGAATAGGGCGGGCAGTGTTCACGCATATCCCCCTATAGTACCCGGGCGCGGGCAGTGAACAATACCTTGAGGTGCGCATGACCATTCCTAGGACATGTGACGTTCGCCGGGAAGCGGGCGCTCGCGGGTGTGGGTGGCTCGCTTAGGAAGGTTAGATGCTGTGAAGGCGCGGCGAGGCGGGGCACATGAGCGCGGCAGTGCCAGGATGCGAGCGCGGCGGGCTAGAGCAGCTCGCGCAGCTCCTCCATCTGCTGAGAAAGCACCGTCGACACACCACCGCGCATCGACACCCCGTACAGGGTCTCCGCAATCTGCATCGTGCGCTTCTGATGCGTCACCACAATCAGCTGCGAACGCTCCCCCAACTCACCAATCACCTGCAACAGACGCGAAAGGTTGCGGTCATCCAGCGCCGCCTCAACCTCATCCAGGGCGTAGAACGGCGACGGGCGAGACATATAAATCGCGATCAACAGCGCCAGCGAGGCAAGCGAACGCTCACCGCCGGACAGCAGCGACAGGCGCTTGACCTTCTTACCCGCCGGGCGCGCGTGAATCTCCACACCCGAGTTCAGCAGATCGGACGGGTCATCCAGCTCCAGGTGGCCCTCGCCTCCCGGGAACAGGGTCTCAAAGATGCGGCGGTAGTGGGTGTTGATGTCCTCCATTGCGGCGGTGAACACCTCCGCAATGTGGCTGCTGACCTCGTCCATGACCGTGTTCAGGTCGCGGCGGGTCGCCTTCAAATCCTCAATCTGCTGGTTCAGGTAGGCATGGCGTTCGGACAGCGCCTCGTACTCCTCCAACGCCAGCGGGTTAATGGCGCCCAGGGCATCCAGTTCGGCGCGGGTCGCCTTGAGGCGAGCGCGGACGCTCTCGGTGGAGGCTTCGGCAGTCTCTGATACCGGCTCCGGCGCGGTTTCGGGCGCGGAGTTTTCGGATGCCGCATTCTCGGTGGCAGTGTTTTCGGAAGCCTCCTCAGCGGGCACATCAACCGGCAGCTGCTCGGAGTACTCCTCCTCCAGCTGCTCCAGGGTCAAACCGGTTACCAGGCGGGCACGCTCCGCCAGCGCCTGCACGCGCTCCTGCACGCGCGCCGCCTCCGTCTGGGTGCGTGCCAGCAGGGTCAGTGCCGCCGCGTGTGCCGCCTGCAGGTCCTGCACCTCATCGTTCGTGCTGGTCAGGCCCTCCTGGGCGTTCTTCAGGGCGGTGCTCAGCTCGTGCAGCTGCTGTTCGCGCTCGCTCACCTGCTCGGCAAGAACCTCGCCCAGACGCTGGGCGCGGCGCTCAATCTTTGCCGCCGGTGCCTGCTCCCCCGTGCCCGCCAGGTAGGCGTCCTCGCGGGTGCGTGCCGACTCGTAGGCGGTGCGCGCCTGCGCCACGGATTCCTCCGCGGCGGCGAGGCGCTCGTTCAGGCGGGCGCGCTCAGCCTGGATGTTCTGCGCGGATGCCTCCAGGGACTCCGCCTGGGCGCGGGCGCGGGCATGCTCGGCGCTCGCCACACCCGCCGCCTTCGCTGCCTCGCGTTCGGCTTCAACCGCTGATTCTGCCCCGGTTTGCGCCTGCTGAACCGCCTGCTCGGCTTCGTCCAGTTCGGCGCGGGTGCGGGTCACGACCTGGGATGCGGCACGGTAGGCTGCAGCAAGTTCCAGGGGGCTGGCGCCCTCAGCCGGGTAGAGCAGGCTGTAGCGGGTATGCTCGATGCCCGCGGGGTCAAAAATACGCCAGATAGTGCGCTGACCTGCGGTGTTGTGGTCGGTGAGCAGGCGCAGGGCTGCCTCAGTGGAGGCGGTATCCGGCGCGAACAGCACGCCCGCCAGACGCTCACCCAGCGCCGCGGTGACGCGCGCCAGGGCGTGCTCGTCAATGCCGGCGAGCGCGGCGGCATCCTCGCTGAGCGGTTCAATGATCTCGGTTGCGGGGCGGATACCCAGCTCGCGCAGTTCGGTGGCGCAGGATTCGGGCAGGGTGGTTTCAGGCAGTGCAGATTCGGGCAGATCCGCGGCAGATTCGCCGGCATCACCACGCATTTCACCGCGCAGCTGCGACACCTCGGTACCCTCAACCGGCACGCTCAACGCCGCGGTAGCCAACGAGGTCAGCGCAGCAGACGCCGCGCGGGCGTACTCGGGGTCAATCTGCACGGCATCCAGCACGCGCAACAGGCTCGCGCCCTCAGCTTCGGTGGGGGTCTCCACGAGCTCGCCGGTTTCGGGGTCGAAAACCGCCTCGGCAGATTCAGTGCCGGTCTCGGCGGGCACCTCACCCAGGCTCTGGCCCAGCGCCTCACGCAGGGTTGCGGCACGCTCAGCCGCCGCCGCGTAGGCGCGAGTCGCCTCCACCGCCGCGGCGCGGGCGGCATCCAGCCGGGCCTGCGCGCGGGCACGAGACTGCGCCGCCTCACCCGAGGCACACTCAGTCTGCGCGACCTCGCCTGCCGCCTTCTCAACGTTCTTCAGCGCCGCATCGTAGCGCTCCTCAAAGCTGGCGTAGCTTTCCACGGCGCGCTCCGCCTCTTCGCGGCGCTCCTCCAGCAGCTCCAGGGCGCGCTCATATCCGGCGCGGGCGGCGGCGGTCGCCTCGGTCAGTTCCACACGGTAGGTGCGCACACGCTCGGCGGCGATGGACTGCACGGTGCGCACGCGCGCGGCGGACTCGCGAAGGGTCGACACAGCCTTCTGGCAGGCGGTGACCTCGGCGTTCAGGCGGTTCTGCTCCTGCTGATGCTTAGCGGATGCCGCACGTGCCGCCTCCAGCTGTTCTTTCAGGGTTTCGGCACGGCGGGTACCCTCCGCCTCGGAGGCGAGCGCCTGCGCCTGCTCAGCCTGCAGAACGCCCAGCTGACGAGCCAAAAGTACCGCTTCCAGCTGGCGGATACGCGCCTGCAGCTGGCGCGCGGTCGCGGCGGATTCTGCCTGCTCGCTCAGCGGCTGCAGCTGCGAATCCAGCTCGGCAACCAGGTCGCTCAGGCGCGTAACGTTCGATGCCACAGACTCGAGCTTGCGGCTGGTCTTCTCCTGGCGGCGGCGGTACTTGACCACGCCCGCCGCCTGCTCAATCATGTCGCGGCGCTGCTGCGCGGTGGCGTGCAGGACCGCATCCAGCTGACCCTGGCCGACGAGCACGTGCATCTGCTGACCCAGGCCCGCCTCCGAGAGCAGGTCCTGAATATCGGCGAGGCGCGCCGGGGAGCCGTTAATCTCGTACTCGCTGCCGCCGGAGCGGAACATGGTGCGCGAAATCTGTACCCGATCAGCGGGAATGCTGAGGGTGCCGTCAGAATTATCGAAAGTCAGGGTGACTTTGGCGCGGCCCAGGGGCGCACGCTGGGCGCCGTCGCCCGAACCCGCTTCGCCGGAGCCCGCGAAGATAACGTCCTTCATGCTGCCGCCGCGCAGGCTCTTAGCGCCCTGCTCACCCATAACCCAGGCGAGCGCATCCAACACATTGGACTTGCCGGAGCCGTTGGGTCCGACCACCGCGTTAATGCCGGGGGTGAACTCAAAAGTGGTTGCGGAGGCGAAAGACTTGAACCCGCGCAGGGTCAGCGACATCAGGTGCACAAGGGGCCTTTCTGCAGAAGAACTGGTGTGTGCCGGGCACGTTCTGTGGTGCGTGGCGGCATCCCTCTAGTGTACGCGGTGCGGCGAGCGGGCGGCGTGAACGTGCACGAGGTGAAGAGGGTTCAAAGTTCTTCATTGTGCATCATCTTACGCGCGGGGTGAACGGGGGCGTTCATATTGGGTCTACAGATACGGGTTCGCCCGACCGGTGCGGTAGATTGGAATGAGCATCACGAATTCTGCGGGGCCGCTATTCGCATCCCCGCGGTTTTTCTATGTATCCCACTGACTTCTATTTTCAAGGGCCACACCATTGTTGAATGCACCCGCCGATAAGGTCGGCACGAACTCTGACATTCGCCACGCTAATGCAGCTCTGCTGTCCATTACCCACGAGCTGCCTCCGGAGGTCGTCACGAGCGACTACTTCGATGAGCAGCTGGCCCAAACCTATAAGCGTCTGCGCATGCCGAAGGGCCTGCTGGAGCGTCTTGCCGGTATTAGCACTCGCCGCGGTTGGGCTGAGGGTCAGACCTTTGAGGACGGCGTGGTTGCCGCAGCTGAGAAGGCTATCGAGCAGGCGGGTATTGACCGCTCCCAGATTGGTCTGCTGATTAATGCTTCGGTGACTCGCGATAACTTTGAGCCCGCCGTTTCGGTGGGTGTGCATGACCGCCTGGAGTTGCCGCGTCATGCCCTGAACTTTGATATTACGAACGCCTGCCTGGGCTTCGTGAACGCGATGACCGTCGCCTCCACCATGATTGATGCGGGCGCTATCGACTACGCCCTCATCGTCGCTGGTGAGGACCCCTCCCCGTGGCACCGTACCGCGGTGCGCATCCTGAACAACCCCGATTCGACCCGCGAGGATGTGCTGGCTCAGTTTGCGACCCTGACTCTCGGTTCGGGTGCGGCGGCGGCTGTGATTGGTCGCGCTGACCGTCACCCGGAGGGTCACCGCATCGTCGGTTCGGTGTCCCGCGCGGGTACTGAGCACCGCAACCTGTGCATCGGTGGCGAGGCTGACCAGGGCATGAACACTGACGCTGAGGGTCTGCTGAAGCACGGCCTGGAGCTGGTGGCGCAGGCGTGGGAGCAGGCTCATCAGGACGGCTGGGAGTGGAACGACATGACCTCCTACGTGACCCACCAGATTTCTAACGCCCACACGAACGCCATTATTGAGGCGGTCGGTATTGAGCGTGAGCGCATCCCCATGACCTTCCCGAAGTGGGGCAATGTGGCTGCGGCGGCTCTGCCGATGACTCTCGCCGAGTGCGCGCCGACCTATGAGAGCGGCGACCGTATTCTGTGCATGGGTGTGGGTTCTGGCCTGAACACTGCCCTGCTTGAGATTCAGTGGTAGCCCGTTAGCCGGCAGCCCTTAGCCGGCAATCTTTAGCTTTTGTGCGGTAGACATTCACCGATTCGATCCGGAAGGATTCCCCCAGCATGCGCCATTTGAACTTCCCTAAGGCTCAGCCCCCGTATAACCCGGAGGAATGGGCGGGCGTGAACCCGCGCTACTCCCACCTTCTGGAGGTGCCCACCACCGCCCCCATTGAGCAGCGGGCGCAGCAGGCTGGCGCGCGCCGCTGGCACTACCTGGATAACCTTCCGGTGCTGGTCGAGCAGGGTTTGGAGCCGATTGGCACGATTCTGTGCGTGCACGGTAACCCGACCTGGTCGTACCTGTGGCGTACCGTGCTGGATGCGGGTGTGAATGAGCGCGCCCCGTGGCGTGTGGTTGCGGTTGATCAGATTGATATGGGTTATTCGGAGCGCACCCATCTTGACCTTGAGGGTGAGCGCCGCAGTCTGGAGGACCGTATCGCTGACCTGGGTGATTTCACGAAGGCGCTGGGTCTGGATAAGACCGACAAACCGGTCGTGACCCTCGCCCACGACTGGGGTGGGTTGGTGTCCTTCGGTTGGGCGCTGGAGCATCGTGAGATTCTTTCGGGCGTGATGCTGACGAACACCGCGGTCTACCATGATGGCATTGAGAATATCCCTGCCGCCCTGCGCCTGGCGTTGGGTGTGCACGAGTGGGGTACGCATGATTCGACCGCGTTTATTGATGTGACCCTGGGCCTGGCTCAGAATGAGGGTCGCCTGCCTGCGCCGGGTTCTGCCGGTGCCGGCGCACTTGATGGTGCCCTGCCGCAGCCGGTGGGCAAGCAGCCCAAGCGCCTGTACCCGAGCCCGCTGAACGAGGCGATTTACCGCACCTACCGTGCGCCGTACGCCCATTCGGCGTGGCGCGAGGGCGTACGCAATTTTGTGGGCGATATTCCCACCGGCAGCGATATTCCTTCCTATACGCCGATGCAGCGTATTGCCGAGCAGATTCGTGACCTGGATGTGCCCGCGTTCTTCCAGTGGGGTACGAAGGATCCGGTGTTCCAGCGCCGCTACCTGTTCGACCTGATGGAGCGTATGCCGCAGGCGAAGGTGCACCGCTACGAGAAGGCCTCGCACCTGGTCATTGAGGATTACGACATTGCCACCCCCATGATTTCGTGGCTTGCGCAGACCTTCGGCACGCTGGAGGACGGTGTTCTGGTTCCGGCGCGTAATGCGGAGGCAGAGCATCGTGCCGCCCGCGCGCGCCGCCACGGTCTTACTACCGGCGAGGGTGCTGCCGCTGAGGGCGCTGAGGGCACCGCCGCTGAGGGCACCATTCCCGCAGCGTTCCGCCCCATGCTCGCCGCCCTCACCGAACGCGCCAACGACACCTCCACCGCTGTGGTGGACATGGATCCCAAGGGTGACGGCACCTCCGTATCCGTGACCCTGACCTGGGCTGAGCTGAACCAGCAGGTCAACGCCGCCGCGACCCGCCTGCACGCCCTGGGTGTGCGTCCGGGTGACCGCGTGAACTTGATGGTGCCTCCGGGTGCCCGCCTGACCACTCTGATTTACGCCTGCATGAAGCTCGGCGCGGTCATTGTGGTGGCTGATACCGGTCTGGGTCTGCCGGGTCTGACTCGCGCGTTGAAGGGCGCTAACCCGAGCTTCCTGGTGGGTATTCCTGCCGCTCTGAGTGCCGCCCGTACCCTGCTGTGGCCGGGTGTGCGTATTTCTGTGGAGCCGCTGGGTTCGATGCAGGAGAAGCTGCTGGGCGTTGCCGGTTCGGTGTTTACCGCGCCCGCCGCCGATGGTACTCCGGGTGCGCCTGTGCCCACCCCGACCGTGGTGGAGTTCCCCTCCCCCGTGCCGGATGCCGACGCGGCGGTGCTGTACACCTCCGGTTCGACCGGCCCGGCGAAGGGCGTGGTGTACACGCAGCGTCAGCTGGCGGGTATGCGCGATGCCATCGCGAACACCTACGGCTTCGCGCCCGGTAGCGGTCTGGTTGCCGGTTTTGCGCCGTTTGCTCTGTTGGGTCCGGCGCTGGGTGCTACCAGCGTGACCCCGACGATGGATGTGACCCGCCCGAAGACTCTGACGGCATCTGCTTTGGCGTCGGCTGCGGCGGCTATCGATGCCTCGGTCGTGTTTGCGTCCCCCGCCGCCCTGGTGAACGTAGTGGCGACCGCCGACGAGCTGAGCGGCGAGCAGCGTGCGGCGTTGGCTAAGGTTCAGACCGTGCTGAGCGCTGGCGCGCCGATTCCCGTGCCCCTGTTGGAGGCGCTCTCCGCCCTGGTGCCGAACGCTTCCCTGCACACCCCCTACGGCATGACCGAGGGTCTGCCGGTGACCGATGTGTCCTTCGAGATGATTCGCCAGGCGATTGCCGAGGGCACCCCGAACGCCGACGGTGAGGTGCTTGACCCGTTCGCCCGCGACGGCGTGTGCGTTGGTTTTGCGGTGTACGGCGCGGCGGTGGCCATTGCGCCGCTGTTGCAGGACGGTTCGGTGGCGGATGAGCTGACCCATGAGCCGGGTGTGACCGGTGAGATTCTGGTGTCGGCACCGCACGTGAAGGACCGCTACGACACCCTGTGGGTCACCGAGGAGCAGTCCATTAGCACTCCGGGTTGGCATCATACCGGTGACGTCGGGCATCTGGACGCTTCGGGTCGCCTGTGGGTTGAGGGTCGCCTCGCCCACGTGCTGCTGACCTCCCAGGGCGTGCTGACCCCGGTGGCTGCCGAGCAATCCGCCGAGTCGCTGCCGGAGGTGCGCCGCGCCGCCCTGGTCGCGGTGGGTCCCGCTGGTACCGCCGCCCCGGTGCTGGTCATTGAGGCTTCCGCGAATACCGCCGCCCTGGAGGCGCGCCAGTCCGCCTCCGCGTTCAAGCGCGCCCTGCTCGACCGCGTTCCCGGCGTTGGCCGCTTCCCCATTGCCGAGGGTGTGGCTCCCTTCGAGCTGTCGCAGCTGGTGCGTCAGAAGGTTGCCGAGGATACCGGCGTGGAGCTTGCCGCGGTGCTGGTGGTGCACGAGCATCCGACCGATATTCGCCACAATTCGAAGATTGACCGCCCCGCCCTGGGTGAGTGGGCGTCGAAGGTCCTTGCGGGGGCGTAAGCGCCTACCGGATCTCTAAGTCTAAGGAGTATGATGTCCCCTCATTCTTCGCGTGAGTCTGCACACCGTTTGTCTGCGTCCCGCCTGTCGACTGCATATGCAGTGACTTCCCCGACGGCGCGGTTCCGCAAGCCAGCGCAGCCTTTGGCGGCACGCTACACCGACCCCGCCCCGCGTTCGCTACGCCCGGTTGAGGAGCCGGATTTCGCGCCGCGTATTGGCGAGCGCATCCTCTTTACCGGTGCGAGCGGTCTGCTGGGTCGTGAGAGCGTGCTGGCGTTGCTGCGTGCCGGTTATGATGTGCGCGTTTTTCAGCGTGGCGACTCGGGCATCGCGGCGCTTCTGCCCGATTCGGTGCGCCCGCGTTTTGAGCAGGTGCGCGGCGATATTACGAACGCGCAGGCTGTGGATCTTGCGATGACCGGTGTGAACGGTGTGGTGCATGCTGCGGCGAAGGTTTCGGTCAGCGGCGAGTGGGCTGATTATGAGCGCATCAACATTGAGGGCACCCGCACCCTGTTGCAGGCGGCGCTGAACCATTCGGTGGGTTCGTTCCTGTACATTTCGTCGCCGTCGGTGGCTCATGCCGGCGCGGCGATTGTGGGTGACGGTGCCGGCGTGGCGTCCCCGGAGCATGCGCGCGGTAACTATGCGCGTTCAAAGGCCGCCGCTGAGCTCCTTGCCCTGGAGGCGAACGGCACTCCCCTGCCCGGCGGCGGGGTTTTGCGTGTGGGTGCGTTGCGCCCTCACCTGATGTGGGGTCCTGGCGATACCCAGCTGGTCGAGCGTATTCTGGAGCGTTCCGCTGCGGGTCGTCTGCCGCTGCTTTCTGGCGGTACGGGCCTGATTGACACGCTCTACATTGATAACGCCGCCGACGCCGTGGTGCGCGGATATCAGCGCCTCGACGCTTTTGCGGGTCGGGCGCTGGTGGTGACGAACGGTCAGCCGCGCACTATCGCCGAGCTGCTCGGCGGTTTCTGCGAGGCGGTCGGCGTTCCCGCCCCGCGTTTCTCGGTTCCGGCGAAGGTTGCGGCTCTGGCGGGTAAGGTCATTGAGCGCGTGTGGGAACGTCTGCCGAAGAACGTCACCGCCGGTGACGAGCCACCCATGACGGAGTTCCTTGCCGAGCAGCTGTCGACCGCGCACTGGTTCGATCAGCGCCGCACCCGCGAGCTGTTGCAGTGGGAGCCCTCCGTGTCGATTGAGGAAGGCTACGAGCGCCTGGGCCTGTTCTACGGGGACAGGTACAAGCGATAGGTACAGCCGCTAGCTGCTTCTTTTCGGGTTGGCTCCCCAGCCCTTTCCCAACCCAGTTTTAAACAAATGACGGCGTAGCTACATCCCCCGTACGAGAGGAACGTAGCTACGCCGTCATTTGCGTATCTAGCGTGATGCTTTATGGAGCCTTTATCTAGCGTGCGCTTTTATCTACCGAGTACGCGGCGCCCGCTGGCAGTGCGGGCAGCGGTAGGAGGAGCGGTTCTGGAACGGTTCGCGCACGATCAGGGAGGTGCGACCCGCCTCCGCGCACCGGTGGCAGGGCTCCCCGGCACGCCCGTAAGCGTTCAGCGAGCGCTCAAAGTAGCCCGATTCGCCCAGCACGTTCACGTACAGGGCGTCGAAGCTCGTGCCGCCAGCCGCCAGGGACTCGCGCAGCACGTCCGTGACCGCCTCCAGCAGGTCGCGGGTCTGCGCGGCGCTCAGGGTGCGTGCGGGCTTCGCGTAGTGCAGCCGCGCACGCCATAGCGCCTCGTCAGCGTAAATATTACCCACGCCGGAGATTACCGATTGATCCAGCAACACCTTCTTAATGCCGCTGGAGGTGCGCAGAAACTTGCGGCGCACCGCCGCGGGGTCGAAGAATTCGTCCAGCGGGTCGCGGGCAATGTGTTTGACCGCTTCCGGTACTAGAAAACGCTCGGGTACTTCACCCGGCGCTACTTCATTCCTTGCAACCGCCGCGGGTACGTCCGGCACGAGCGGGCTGAGGAACATGCCGCCGAAAATGCGCTGGTCTACGAAGAGCAACCGCTGCCCAGCGCTCGCCTCGCCGCCGGTAGTTCCCGTGTCACCGGCAGCTCCAGCGGTGCCGGAAGCTCCCGCCGGTCCTAGTTCCAGCGCCACGCGCAGGTGCCGCGGCTGCTCATCAAAGGCCGCGCGAGCCTCCGACTCACTGCCCGAGTCACCATCCGATTCATTGACAGAATCACTGCCCGAGTCGCCGCCCGGCTCATCGCGCACGAGCAGCTGACCGCTCATGCCCAGATGCACCACGAGCGCCTCGTCGGCAAGCGTGCCGTCCGCCTCGCTCAGGGTCAGCCACAGGTACTTGCCGCGGCGGTAGGCACCGCGCAGCGCCCTGCCGGTGAGTGCCGCCTCAAAGTGGGCGGGACCAGGCAGGTGCCTGCGCAGCGAACGGGCATCGACCACGCGCACCGCCCGCACGGGCCGACCCAACGAATGGTCGGCAATGCCCACGCGAACGGTTTCCACCTCGGGCAGTTCGGGCATGATTCCCTCCAATCAGCGAGGCTGCAGAATCAAGAACCCGCAGAGCTAACAGGCCTGCAGGATGCTTGAATGAGCCTAAACCAGAACGCGGTACGCCTGCTCAGCGGCAAGGCGCTCCGCCTCCTTCTTGCTCGGACCCACACCGGTGCCGGCCTGCTGGTTCGCCACAATAGCGACCGCAGTGTACACGCGCGCGTGATCGGGGCCCTCGCCGGTGACCTCATAGCGCACGTCTCCCCAGCCGCGGGCGGTGGCGAGGTTCAGCAGCTCAGTCTTCCAGTCGCGTCCAGAGTTCAGGACCTTCTCATCGTCGAGCAGCGGCGCAATCAGGCGCAGCACCAGGTCACGAGCCGCCTCGCGACCGCACTCCAGGTAGGTCAGGCCAAAAATCGCTTCCATGGTGTCGGCAAGGATCGAGTCCTTATCGGCGCCGCCGGTGTGAATCTCGCCCTTACCGAGCAGGATGTACTTGCCCAGATCCAGGTCGCGTGCCACCTTCGCCAACGCCACAGTCGACACCACCACGTGGTGCAGCTTCACGAGCTCACCCTCGGGCAGCTCGGGGTAGCGTCGGTACACTTCTTCAGCAATCGCCAGGGAAAGCACCGAATCGCCCAGGAACTCCAGGCGCTCGTTATGTTCCACCCCGGGGTTCTCGAAGGCGTAGGAGCGGTGGGTTAGGGATAGCAAAAACGTCTCGGCGTCGATATCGACCCCGAGACGTTTACGCAACTCCCTAGTATCAACACTAGGAAATTCAAACATAAGGATTCACCGCTTCTTAGGCGTCTGCAACCTTACGGCCCTTGTACTCCAGGAACAGGGCGTTGCCTGCAGCGTCGGTTACAACCTTTGCCTGGTGGGGCAGGCTGTAGGTCACGCGACCGTTCTCAACGGTCTTAACCAGCTGGGGCACGGATGCCTTCCACTGGGAACGGCGTGCGCGGGTGTTAGCGCGGGACATCTTGCGCTTGGGAACAGCCACAGCTATCTCACAATCTCTAGTAACAACAATTTAGTTTTCGGTATCTGCACCGAGCAGGCCCTGCAGGGCCGACCAGCGCGGATCCAACACCTCGTGATGATGCCCGGGGTCATCCTCCAGGCGCGCACCGCAATCGGCGCACAGACCCTGGCAGGTGTCCCTACAAACAGGCTGGAACGGCAGTTGAAGGATTACTGCGTCCCGCAGAGCCGGTTCAAGGTCGATCGAATCATCCTCAACGGCGTACTGCTCATCTACTTCATCTTCGGGGCCGCCAGCCGGGGCCTTCTCAAAGACGAAAAGCTCTTGAATATTGGCCGACATCTCGTAATCAATCGGATCCAAGCAGAGGCTACACTCGCCGTGTACATCCACAACGACGGAGCCGGTAACTAGGATACCATCAACAACAGACTCCATACGAATATCGAGGTCAATATCCGAACCCTCTTCCACGCCGATGAGCGTGTTACCCAGGTCTGCCGGTGCGGGCAGAACCTCAGTGAGAGTTTCCATGGTGCCGGGGCGGTGAATCAGGTTAGTGACCGATACCACCAGCGGCGATGCGTCTGCACGTGAAATGGCGTTTCTCCTTACGAAATGTATAAACCAAAGTCCCATTTTAGGGGTCATTCGCACCGTTAATCAAGATTAAGCACCATTTAAATCTCGTTAAGTGGCGCTCACCTCTTAAATATCCCCTTAAGGAGGCGCCGTGCGGCACTTAACCGGCCGGTCGGGGATGGTGCAGAGGTAGTTAAGCTCCCGGTCGGTGGCGCGGGTGCACCGGACAGGCGGACCCGTTAATACCCCAAGACCCGGCTTAACTAGGCGTTCTTCAGGGCGCGGGCAACCGCCTCCGGCACGAAGGGAGTCACGTCACCACCCAGCGACGCAACCTCACGAATAATCGTGGACGACACCGCACCGTAGCGGTCCTCACCCGCCAAGAATACCGTCTCAACCTGCGCCAGGTGGCGGTTCATGCTCGCCATCGGCGCCTCGTAGCTGTAGTCCGTCGCCGAACGCAGGCCCTTCACCAGCACCTTCGCGCCACGCTCCGCCGCGTACTCGGCAAGTAGCACGCCCGGCGGAATTGGCTCCACACTCACGCCCTCAATGCCGAGCTCGCGCAGAGATTCCTCCACGAGCTGCACGCGTTCCTCCAGGGAGAAACGGTACTTCTTGGCGCTATTGTGCGCCACGCCCACAATCACCTCGTCAAAGAGCTGGGCGGCGCGGGCAATAATCTCCAGGTGGCCGTGGTGCACGGGGTCAAAAGATCCGGGGCAGAGGGCAATCATGGCGGTCCCTTCACGAATAAAAATCAGAGGTTGGAATGGCTAGGGGCGGGTGGGTTAGAGGGGTTGAGCTCGCGGGGGATGCGCGAGCGCGGGCTTAGACTGCGAAATGAGGCAGTGCGATTAGGCGGCGAGCTCTTCAGCGTCCTCGCCGGACTCGTCGCCCGCCTGTTCCTCCACCTCGTCAGGCTCCACATAGTAGAGCACCGTCTCGCCGTGCTGGCGGGTCGAAAAACAGTACAGCCCCTCGCCCCACACCGGCTCGGGGTCGCGCGAAGAACGCTCCACCACGACTACGGCGCCCTCGGCAAGCTTGGGGGTCAGCGCCTCCAGCAGCTCACTGACCTGCTCGTTCGGCATGGCGTAGGGCGGGTCAACAAACACCAGGTCCCACGGGCCGGAGGCGGACTTCACGTAGGTCAGCGCCTGCGACTGCTGCACACGCGTAGAGCTAGAGCCGGTGCGGCCCATTGCCTTCTCCACCGCGGCAACGTTCTTACGAATCACCGCAACAGCCTTCGGGTAGGTGTCCAGCAGGGTCACGGAGGCGGCACCGCGCGAGAGCGCCTCGCAACCGAGCGCGCCCGAGCCGCCAAAAGCATCCAGCACGCGGGCGTCACGAATAATGTCGTAGCTCTCCAGCTTGGAGAAGAGGGATTCCTTCACCCGGTCGGTGGTGGGGCGAGTATTATCCCCCGGAACCGAGGCAAGGCGAACGCCTCCGGCGGCACCGGAAATAATACGGCTCATAGGTCTCTCCTCTTAGCTAGTGCGGTGTGTTGAAGTCAGGGTTTTAGTGGACGGAGGTTTCAGCGGGTGGTGGCAGGGGCGGGCGTTCTCCCCCGTTAGGCGCCTATCCCCTGCCGAGGAACGCTTCACGGTCAGCATCCAGAGCACGGTCAATCGTACGCGCCAGAGACGGATGCTTAGCCAGCGTCGGGTCCTTCTCCACCACCGAGCGGGCATCCTCGCGGGCACGCTCAATAATGTCGGCATCGGCGAGCGCCCGCAAGAACCGCAGGGTGCTCTTCGAACCCGATTGTGCAGCACCCAGAATATCACCCTCGCGGCGTTGCGCCAGGTCGATGCGGGAGAGCTCAAAGCCGTCCGTGGTGGAGGCGACCGCGTCCAGACGCTCGCGGGACACGCCGCCCTCCTCCTGGCGGGTGACGAGCAGGCAGGTGCCCGCGTAGCCGCCACGGCCCACACGACCGCGCAGCTGGTGCAGGCCAGAGATGCCGAAGCGGTCGGCGTCCATGATGATCATGAGCGTGGCGTTCGGGACGTTCACGCCCACCTCAATGACGGTGGTGCTGATGAGCAGGTCAATTTCGCCGCGCTCAAAAGCGGTCATGACGGCGGTCTTCTCCGCCGGGTCCATGCGGCCGTGCAGTGTGCCGATACGCACGCCGACGAGGGCGTCCTCTGCGCTCAGGTAGGAGTACATGGAGGCGACCGAGGTCAGCTGCACCTTGCCGTCGCTGCTGGCGCTACCGCCCTGACCGAAATAGCCCTGCGCAGTACTGCCCGCGCCTGCACCGTTGAGGCTGGATGCGCCAAAGAACGCGGCGCCTTCCTCCAGGCCGTCGCCGTCCTCCCCGATTTTGGGTACGACAACATACACCTGGTGGCCCGCGTCGATTTCTTCGCGGGCGCGCCTCCACAGGCGGGACGCCCAGGCAGGCTTCTCGGCGAGGGGCACCACGTGGGTCGAAATTTTCTGTCGGCCGGCGGGCAGGGTGTCGAGCACGGACACGTCCAGGTCGCCAAACACGGTCATGGCGACGGTACGCGGAATGGGCGTTGCGGTCATGACCAGGCGGTGCGGCAGGGCACCGTCAGTGCCGCGCAGGCCGTCGCGCTGTTCCACGCCGAAGCGGTGCTGCTCATCCACGACGACCAGGCCCAGGTCGTGGAAGCGCACCTCATCGGAGAGCAGGGCGTGCGTGCCAATCACAATCTGGGCGGTGCCGTCGGCGAGCTCCTGCAGTACCTTGCGCTTAGCGCGGGTACCCATGGAGGCGGTCAGCAAGCGCACGCGCACGCGGCCGGGGGCTTCCCTGCCGCCAGTCGAGCCGTCAGCATCAGTATCTTCGGGCGCAGCCATATCCCCCAGGATGTCCAGCACCGAACGCAAATGCTGCTCGGCAAGCACCTCGGTCGGGGCGAGCATCGCGGACTGGCCGCCCGCATCGGCAACCTGCAGCATCGCGCGCAGAGCCACCACGGTCTTACCGGAACCCACATCACCCTGCAGCAGGCGGTTCATGGGCGATTCACTCGACAGATCCGCGCCAATCTCAGCACCCACCTTCTGCTGCCCCTCGGTTAGCTCGTAGGGCAGAACCTGAAGCAGCTGATCGGCGAGGCCGCCCTCCACGGCGGGGCGCGGCTGAGTCAGGTGCGCGGCACGCACCGAGCGCAGGCGGGCGAGCGCGCTCTGCAGCACGAACGCCTCGCGGTAACGCATCTGCGCCTGCGCGGCACGCCACGTGTCCTCAGAGTCGGGGGTGTGCAGGGCGCGGTACGTCCACTCCAGCGACGGCACCTTGCGGGCGCGACGAATCGTGTACGGCACCGGGTCTTCGAGCTCTTTGAGCGGAACCTTTTCGAGCAGCTGCGCCATGTAACCGCTAATGCGGTCGGTGGGCAGTTTCACGGGGGCACGGTAGACGGGCACGGGGGCGGGGGCGGCGTCGGTGACGTCCGCGCCGGAGGCGTCCTTCGAGAGCAGGGCGTAGTGCGGGTTGGTGAGGGTGTATTCGCCGCGGTAGATGCCGACCCTGCCGGAGAACATCATGGTTTCGCCCTCGTGGATTTCGCGGGCGGCGGTCCAGGCGTTGAAGAAGGACAGCTTCATCTGCGAGCCGATGAGCGCACCGGGGGTCGTGCTCGGGCTGGGTGCGGGCACGCCAAAGAGGCCTCCCTGCACGAAGCTATCCTGTGCGAAGCTATCTTGGCCGAACGAATCCTGGCCGTAGCTGTCTGCGTAGCCGCTATAGGAGGCGGGCTGGGCTCCCCTGCCCTGGGTGGGAATCTGCGCGGCGGGGTTCTGAGTGGCGTTAGCGAGCGCGTTGATGCGCGGGTTGTGCATCCCGGTTGCTTGCCAATTCTGCGCGGGCGCAGCGGAGGAACCGGGGCGGTTAGCGCGCCCTGGCACCACGGAGACGGGGCCGCCAGTCCCGTAACCAGTAGCACCGTAACTAGCCGCGCCGAAGCCTGCGGGCGCGTCCTGCCCGGTTGCGTCGGAGAGCCGGTCGGTGATGGTCACTTCCGTGATTTTGCCGCGGCGTGCCGCCATGGTTCGGGTGCTCACGTGCACCACGCGGGCAATGATAGTGACGTCCTGGCCTTCGACGAGTTCGGCGAAGGAGCTGAGTTCGCCGCGCGGCAGGTACTTGCGCGGGAAGTACTCGAGCATCTCCCCGACGGTCTCCAGGCCCAGGTGCGTGGCGATTGCTTTGGCGCTGGGTGCGGGCAGGTACTTTTTGAGCGGCGCGTTTTCGATGCGGTCTTCGGAGGCATAGCGCGCCAGGGCACGGCTCTTAGCCTCCGCGGCGGCAGATGCGGAGGCTACAGCGGGCTTCTCAGCCGCAGCTTTCTTAGTAGCGGCCTTCTTCGCGGAAGTCTTCTGGGCGGGCGCCTTCTTAGCAGGGGCAGGGCTCTTCTGCGCAGCGGTCTTCAGCTTTGCCGGAGTCTTCTTTGCGGTAGCAGATTGAGCGGCGGCTGCTTTCTTAACGGGAGCCACCTTCTTCGCTGTTACCTTTTGGGTCGCGGGCTTTTCAGCTTCTACCTCGGGCACGCTCTTCTGTGCATCAGGCATCTTCTGCGCAGGCTTCTGCTCGCCCTCTTCGCGCACCTTCGCTACCTTCTGCGGGCGAGCCGAAGTAGCCCGAACAGGAGTTTCATTCTCCTGCGGGCTCGGTTCAATCTGAGCTGGTTCTTTCTGGGCAGGTTTCTTCTGCGCGGGTGCCTTCTGCACAGGATTCTTCTGAACCGGTTCCTTTGGCTGATGTGCACCCGACTGTTTTACGTCCGGCTGAGCCGCCTGTCGTGCCGCCAACGCAATATCGACCAGCTCGTAGAGAGCGTCGTCGGTCATGGTGTGCGCGGCGGGGCCCAGCGAATGCTTGAGGGTCTTGAGTGCCTTACGGTAGGGTGCGCTGGCGCGCTGTGCCGCGCGTTCGCTCAGTTCTGCGCGGCTCACCTCGCCTCGGGCGTAGGCGGCAAGATCGCGCACGGTCAGCTCGGCGGTGGTGCGGAGCTGCTCATCGCTCAGTAGCGGCGCGCCCTTTGTCGCTCGCTGAGCTCGGGTCACAGGCTCAGTACGGGTCACAGAGGCGGCGCGGGTAGGCTCCACAGTCGTTGAGGCTACGGGTTCGCGCTGCGCTACCTCAGACTGCCCTGCCGCAGCCTTAGCAGGCTTAGTCTTTGCCGGTGCAGCTTTGACCGGGACAGCTTTAGCGGGTGCAGGCTCGGGAAGCCCCAAGTCCAGGGCTTCCTGTTGCGGGTTTACGGAACGTCGGGCGGGGCTCATGCGCCACCCTCCGCACCGCACGCATGGTCGGCGTGGTGACCATCCGCCAGGGAGGAAATACGCTCGTCGGCCCACTGGCCGTAGCCCATAATCAGTTCACGGGCGGGGTCAATCTCGGGCACGTGCACGTGCAACGCCCAGAGTCCAGCCGCCATGTCCAGGGGCGTAATGAGCAGGCTGTCGCCCATAGCTTCAAGTTCGGGGCGCAGCTGCGCCAGGGCGAGAGGCTCGCAGGTCAAGGTACCCATGAGCTCCCAGCCGTTCTCCCCCTCACTTTCTGCGTGCTCGGCAGGTTCAGAACCTGCCGCAGAAGCCGCCCGCGCGACAGAACCAGCTGCAGAGGGCGCGCGTAGCATGGACTCCACCTGCGCCTCGCTCAGGGTTGCACCTTCCCAGCGCGGGTTGGAGTGCACCACGGCAAGGTAGAAGCCGAGCGCACCGGCATCAACGAAACCGGCAAGCTCGGGCGAGGGCGGGAACTGTGCGGTACGTTCCAGTGCGGCAAGCATCAGCGCACGTCGACGCTCTTTCAGTGCCTCATCGGCAACTTCTGCGTCCTGCGATGCATCGTAATGAGCGTCCAGGCGGGCGAGCTCCACCATGACCGACAGCATCGTGGAGGGCACCATCTGCTCCCCCACACTGGCACGAATACGCTCAGCCGCAAACGCCATCGCGCGCGCCTCCGCATGGGCGTACTCCAGCTTCACTTCACGATGCTTAGGCAGGGAGCCGCCAGCAATCACAGCTTCGTAGTCTGCCTCCAGGGCGCGCACGAGCGGCAGCTCATCGGCTGCCTCACCAAGCTCCTGGGCGAGGTTGCCGGGCAGGAACCAGTAGCTGCGCACCGCCTCCAGCGCCCAGGCACAAAGCAAGGTACCGGAGTTGCCGCGCGCCACGCGGGACGCGCGCATAATCGCGTGCTCGTAAATATCGCCGAGCTGAACCCACAGGTGAGCGAGGGATTCTTCCTCGGGGCTTTCCGCCGGCTCTGCTTCCGGCGCGTACGATTTTTCCCCGTTGGGTAGATCTCCGTTGGGCAGAACCTGCTCCATGCCCCGCTCAAATTCCTCGGTCAGGGTCAGCAGGGTGTGGGCAATATTGGAGCCGGTGTCCTTATCGGGCACGGGGAACCCGTTGAGCTCGTTGAGCGCCTCGCGGTAGCGTTCGATGGTGGTGCGGGCGGCGGTGGACCACGCTACGCCGAAGCGGTAGGCGCGCACGCAGGCGCGGCGGTAAATCTCGCGCTCTTCGGTGCGCTGGTTCTGTTCTGCGTTCACGCTACCCTCCTCGCTCTAGCTTCGTGCAGTTCTCGCGGCACTCTCGGTGCGGTTCTCAACCCGCGCCTCGAGCCAGCCCAATGTATTTCGTACTTCTATTCTAGTTAATTTCGGTTAAATGTACGGTATTGTCCGACATCTATCCCGCTAGCTGAAAATGCCGGCTAAAACACCCCGCGGCATCCGATTAGGCTTCTACGCGGAAGCCCCGTAGTGCTCCCAGCCCATACCGTCCAGGGAGCGGCCGTCCATCACCACCGCGGCGCCGGTCACCGCATTGTGGCGTCGCTCGGCACCGTAAAGCTCAGCGCTCAGGCCGCGCTCCGGGGCGTCCGCCACGCAGGTTCCCAGGGGCACGAACTCTTCGGGCACCTCACCGGGGAAGGTCGCCAGCAGGCCGTGGTCTTCTCCGCCGACCAGCACGAAGGTACGCGCCAGGGATGCGGGGCTCTCCCCCGCCTCATTGCGCTCACCAATCGCCAGCAACAGGCGCGCCAGGGGCAGCAACGGTTCGGCGAACGCATCCACGGCGGCGCGGTCGAGGCGCATCTGCACCCCGGAGGCGGCGGCAACTCGCCCGGCGTCCTTCACGAGTCCGTCGGAGAGATCCAACATGGAGCTCGCCCTATGCTGGCGTGCCACTTCACCGGCGGGGATGGGGCTGACCGGGTGGTGCTGCGAGTCGACGGCGCGCTCGCAGACCGCGAGCATGTGCGCAGCGTCTTCGGGGCTGAGGGTGCGGGCGAGCTCGATAAGACCTTCGGGAAGAGCAACAGCCGAGCCTTCGCTCTGCTCCTGCCCCTGCTTTTCGGGATGCTTTTCAGCCTGTTTCTTAGCCCACGCCTGAGCCACCGCGTCCAGAGCTACTTCTACATCCTGACCTGCGGCAATGGCACGCAACAGCGCCGTGGCGGGCAGGGAGAGCGGGTTGAGCAACAGGCGCAGACCGGCATCAGACCAGGCGGTACGACCCGCCAGGGCGATGGTGTCGCCGGGGCGCGCACCGGAGCGCAGCACGGCGCGATCAGTGTAGCCGAGGGCGGTGACGGTCACCGACATTTCGGTGGAGTCGCCAATATCGCCGCCGCCAATCACACATTCGGTGGCTCCGCAAGCGTTGATTCCGTCCACAATGCCGTGGGCGAAGCCGTCAATCCAGCCGTAAGGAGTGCTGCCGGGCAGACTCAGGGAGATGAAGAGGCTTGCCGGGCGCGCACCCATGGCGGCAACGTCGGCAAGGTTCTGGGTCGCGGCTTTGCGCCCCACATCGTAGCCACTGCTACGGGCGGGCTCCAGAATGAACTCACCACCCTCAGTCACCTGGGCAATACCGCCGGGCCACAGGTTCATGAAGTCCTGGTCCTCAACGAGGGTGTCGGTGGTGACCACGGTACGCTGACCGGGCGCGGGCGCGGCGAGGACGGCGCAGTCGTCACCGGGACCCACCTCCAGGGGTTCGATATGCCCCGCCTGGCGTGCCGCAGCGGCAACCTGCTCGTTGTGGGCGTTGATAATCGGCATGAAAGCGCGCAGAACGCGGGACTCGCCCAGCTTTGAGAGAGGTGTCTCTCGCATGGGGTTGTCCCGCGTTTCGCTAAAAGTCTGAGGATTCACATCCTCTATTATCGCGTATTCCACGCGTTATGTTCGCCTTAGGCTCCGCGGCTGAAGTAGCGGATTGCCAGAGCAATCAGCACCAGACCGATGAGCGAGAAGAGGATCAGCGGTGCGATACCGGAAAGTCCGGAATCGTCCGCGTCCGCATTCTTCACGGCCTGCTCCTGGGCGGCGTTCGCGCCGTCAGCCTTTGCCACGCTCTTTGCGGAGCGGCTGGCGCTAGCCGAGGTGGAGGAGGAGCTAGGCGACTTCGAAGCCGATACCGAGCTTGAGGAGCTCGAGGGGCTTGCCTCGTGGGAGTGGTCCTCGTCGGTCTTATTGCGCGAGAGGTATCCAGCAACCCAGTCAGCCGCACCCGGAATGGAGTCATTCGAGCCGTTATTAGCTGCGATTCGTCCGAGGGTGGTACCGCCAGAACGCAACGGATCGTCATCCTCGCCATCAAGCCTGCCGCTCGGTGCCTTGCTCGGTGAAGAGCTCGAAGATCCCGAAGAGGAACTTGAGGATTCAGAGGAGTTGCCCGGTCGCGGAAGCTCAATGGAGATGATGACATCTTCCCCAGAGACTTCCTGACGGTTTCCAGGGACGGTCACCGGGTTGTTCGCCGGAGGAATCGGAGCAACAGGTTCGGTCTCAATCGGGGTAACCGACTTGGAGTCCGAGCTGCCCTTGTTATCCTCTACCGGAGCTACGGGAGCTACCGGAATCACGGGGATGACCGCGTCCTTGGTCGGCTCGTTAGTCGGATCCTGAACCGGGGCCGGAACGACCGGAACCTGAGAGGGCTCCTGGGTCGGTTCGGGAGTTACATCCTTCGTCGGCTCGGGAACCGGGACGGGATCCTGAGTAGGCTCCGGGTTCGGTTCGGGAGTTACATCCTTCGTCGGCTCAGGAGTGGGCTCCGGGTTAGGTTCCGGAGTGGGATCCTGGGTCGGTTCAGGGGTGGGCTCGGGAGTCGGGTCCTGAGTAGGCTCCGGAGTCGGTTCGGGAGTTACGTCCTTCGTCGGCTCGGGAGTGGGCTCCGGAGTCGGTTCGGGGGTTACATCCTTAGTCGGCTCGGGAGTAGGTTCCGGGGTGGGCTCTACCGTAGGCTCAGGAGTCGGGTCCTGAGTGGGCTCAGGGGTCGGCTCTGCAGTAGGCGCAACGCTAGGCTCCGCAGTGGGAGCTACGGTGGGCTCGACAGTCGGTTCAACCGTGGGAGTAGCGGTGGGTGCTGCAGTCGGCTCAGCGGTCGCATCCTTGGAAGGCTCTACGCTAGGACTCGCCGTAGCGGTAGCACTCGGGGTTGCAGAAGGCTCAGCAGTGGGCTGCGCGGTAGCGTTCGGAGTAGGCGTCGCGTCCGGGCTGGGCGTAGCGTCCTGAGTGGGTGCAGCACTTGCGGAAGGCTCAGCACTAGCGGTGGGCTGAGCGCTCGAAGAAGCGCTAGGCTGAGCGGTGGGCTCTGCCTGCGCTTTGTCAGTCTTATTGTCCCCCTGAGCGGTGGGCCATGCGCTCACGGTTGCGAGCGTGGGTACTGCCGCCTGAGAGGAAGATGCCGCGTTAGCGGTGGGGTCCAGGGTTTGGCTTGCGGTGCCGACAGGGTTGGGCGGAACCTGAGACGCTGCCTCCTGCACATCTTGAGCAAATGAGGCTACGTAGGGGCTTCCGGAAGCAACCAGTGCTGTCGCCAGACTCGCAGAGACCACCTTACGGTTTCGTTTTCCCAAAGGTTGTCCTTGACTTTCTGATACGTTGTGAGTGAATAGATACCCAATCGCTAGGGCAGATTGGATATACCTTCATCTATTCTACCGAATCGGCTTTTTCTTCATTACTCATTTTAGCGCTTTCATACCAATCTTTGAGCTTCAAGATGTGCAACGACCACCTAACGAATCGTTTCATGATTTAGAAGCATCACTTTATGCACTTGTGGGCAGAATTATGTTTTACCTTATCAAGGTCGTTTTAGAACACCCATCCCGCGCTTCGAGTGCCCTCGGAGTCAAAGCAAGTGATTTTTCTCATGAGTGAAAAACGAGCGATTCTCATCAACACTTAGAGCTGAATACGTACCAATTACCCCTCCCACAAAGGTACTAACTTGCCCCAGCGCGCAAAAAACGCCCCGGCGCGAACCCCTCAAGAATCCGCGCCGAGGCGCCTCGCAGCAGGTGCTACATAGCGGGAGCCACTCCCCCGCCGCTACGCATTCAATGTCTGAACGCAAACTATAGAACTAGCGGTGTCTCAAGAACTAGCCCAGCCTCAAGAACTAGCCCAGCCTATGAATTAGCGCAGACCCAGGGGGCGTTCCATCGCCAGGGTCAGCAGCTCGCTAATCAGATCAGTGTAAGAGATACCGGTGTTCTCCCACATGGTCTTGTACATCGAAATCGGGGTGAAGCCGGGCATGGTGTTCACCTCGTTGATGACCAGGCGGCCGTCCTCGGTGTAGAAGAAGTCCGCACGAGACAGACCCTCGCCGTCCAGTGCCAGGAACGCCTTCACAGCCAGCTCACGCAGACGATCCTGCACATCCTGCGGCAGGTTCGCCGGGCACACGGTCACGGCCGAGGACTCAGAGACGTACTTGGCCTCGAAGTCGTAGAAGCCATGATCCTCATCCACAACCTCAATCTCGCCGGGGTAGGATGCGCGCGGCATCTCGCCGTGGTGGCCGTCCAGCACGGCGCACTCGATTTCGCGGCCCACGATGCCCGCCTCGATGATGATCTTCGGGTCGTGGCGGCGTGCCTCTTCAATCGCGGGCACGAGCTCCTCCACCGAATCCACCTTGGTAATGCCGAAGGAGGAACCGGCGCGGGTCGGCTTCACGAACATGGGGAAGCCCAGCTTCAGCACGCGCTCCAGAATCTGCTCGCGGTCCTCGTGCTCCCACTGGCGGTTGGTGATGACCTCGTAGGGGCCGACCTCCAGGCCAGCGGACTCGAAGGCAACCTTCATGAAGTGCTTATCCATGCCCACAGCGGATGCGGTCACGCCGCAACCCACATAGTGCAGGTCAGCCATTTCCAGCAGGCCCTGCACGGTGCCGTCCTCGCCGAAGGGGCCGTGCAACAGCGGGAAGACAACATCCACCGGCGCGGTGCGGGTCACGTTGCCGTCCTCGTCAATCAGGGTCAGGCGGGAATCGCCAGCACCCATCGGCAGGAACACCTGCTGGGTGCCCGCGGGAAACTCTGCGGTACCGCGAGTGCCAGCGGTCAGCTCGGCGAGCTGCTGCTCATCGGTCAGGTACCAGCGGCCGTCACGGGTAATACCGATAGTGATGACGTCGTAGGCGGTGCGGTCAATAGCGCCCAGAACGCCGGCAGCGGTAATGAGCGAAATCGGGTGCTCGGAGGAGCGGCCACCGCACAGCAGGGCGACGGTCTTCTTCTCGGTCATATATTTCTCCTAGTCAAGGTTCCCCTACCCTCAGGTCCGGAAGGTGGAACGGCAATGCGTCAATAATCCTAACGCACGAATACCGTCGCGGTCACTGATGCGTTTCTCACGCGCCGGTTTTCCGCAACGGTATCCGTCCTTGGATGTCTACATTCAATCTTCTTCTAGTATGTCCTGGCACACAACCCGAATCAAGGGGTGCCAGCACACCAGAAAAGCTTTAAAACCTAGTGGCTCTCGTGCTTGAGGCGGCGGCCCAGCAGCTTCGGGGCGAGCTCCTCAATGCCAATGCGACCCGAAAGCACCGCCACCACAGCCTCCACGATGGGCATCTCCACGCCGTGACGGCGAGCCAACTCAGCCACCACCGGCGCCGACTTAATCGACTCAGCGGTCTGGCTCATGTGCTCGTGCAGGCGGTCAGGGGTAATACCCTGAGCCAGCAGACGACCCGCCGTGTGGTTACGAGACAGCGGCGAAGAGCAAGTCGCAATCAAGTCGCCCATGCCCGCAAGACCGCTCATGGTCGCAGCCTCGCCACCCAACGCCACCGCCAGGCGGGTAATCTCCGCCAGGCCGCGCGTCATAATGGACGCCTTCGAGTTATCGCCATAATTGCGGCCCTCGCAGATACCCACGCAGAGCGCAATCACGTTCTTCACCAGGCCGCCAATTTCGGTACCAACCACATCCGTGTTGGTGTACGGGCGGAAGTAACCGCACGCAATCGCGTGAGCAACAGCCTCAGCCACCGGCAGAGTACGAGCCGCAACCACGGAGGCGGTAGGCTCCTCCCCCATGATTTCCTTCGCCAGGTTCGGGCCCGACAGCACGCACACGCGGTGCGGAATATGGCCAATCGCGCGCACATCAGCGCCGCGCAGAGCCATAGCCTCTTCCAGCTCCTCGGTAATGACCTGCGACATGCGCAGACCCGTACCGGTCTCCAGGCCCTTCGCCAAAGACACCAGCATGGCGTTCGGCTCAATATAGCGGGCGAAGCTCTGCAGCTGCGAACGCAGAACCTGCGCGGGCAGGGCAAGAACCACGATATCGGCACCGGTCAGCGCCGCGGGGGCTTCCACCGTGAAGTGCATGTTATCCGGCAGCTTCATTCCCGGAAAATAGCGGGCGTTCTCGCGGGTGCGCTCGCACTCAGCCATCACCTGCTCATCACGACCGATGAGGGTCACGCGAGTGTCATCGCCGCGCTCACGGGCAGCGTCAGCCGCAATCTTCGCGAAAGCGGTACCCCAGCTACCGGCACCGAGCACCGCAATCGACTGCACGGTTGCCGGAGGGGTAAATTCAGGGCTTGCTGCGGGGGTGCGTCCAAAGAAGGTCACGAAAACACCTGCCTCTCTTCCTTGCGAGCTTATTGTGCGAGTCCCTGACAGGCGCCTCAGCGAATAGCCGCGGCATCTGTCAGGGCCTCTACGATTTTCCCAGCTGGGATGCTACTTTTCGTCCGGTTCGCCAAGCGCGCCACCGACCGGACCCGAGGGGGTACCGGGGGCTTCACGACGCTTCGTGCGGGGGTTCCAACGACCCTCCGGAGCCTTCTCGCCGCGGATCTTCTCCAGCTCGGCGGTAATAGCGTCCAGCATTGCGTCGGTGACCACGCTCAGTTCGGTGCGGGTGTGCTTAGCCTCGGGGCTGGAATCCTCAACGAGGGAGGCAATATCCAGCGCCTTGCCAACCTTCACGCGAACGGTCTTGCGCGGGAACAGCGAAATCTTGCGCTTCTCCTTGATACGGCCGTCCTCGCCGGGCTCATCCACGTAACCAAGAATCTGCTCGTCGCCCCAGTGCGCTACCGGGAAGACGGGCGCGCCGGTTGCAAGAGCCAGGCGAGCCGCACCGGTACGCGCCTGCATGGGCCACAGCTGCGGATCGTGGGTGGTGGTGCCCTCCGGGAAAATCACGACGGCACCGCCAGCTTCAACAATCTTGCGGGCAGTAATCAGGGACTTACGCGCATCCACCGAGCCGCGAACCACCGGAATATGCGCGAGCTTGCGCATAATGTAGCCGAGCACGGGGGCGCGGAAGAGCGAATCCTTCGCCAAGAAACGCGGCAGGGCGCCCTCAACGAAGGCAGGGAAAGCCACAGTCACCGGGTCAAGTTCGGTGGTGTGGTTAGCCACGATAATGTACCCGCCGCTCTTAGGCAGGTTCTCGCGGCCGGTAATCTCAACGCGCGCCATGAGCTTATACAGTCCACGCGCAGCGTTGCCGAGCACCTTATACAGAGCGTCACCGTAGGCGGTGGGCTCAATCTCAGGCAGAGCCTGCTTTCCCTGCTGTCCGCTCATTAGCCCTGAACCTCAACTTCCTCGGGCTCAACAACAACGATTGCTGCATCGGGCTTCGGAGCCTTGGCTGCCTTGCGTGCCAGCACCTCAAAGTTGGCACCCAGGCCCTTGAGCTTCTGCTCGAAGTTCTCGTAGCCGCGTGCAATCAGCTCAACACCGCTCACGTGAGAGGTACCCTTAGCAGCCAGCGCAGCAATGATGTGGGAGAAGCCGCCACGCAGATCCGGAACCTCAATGTCGGCACCGGTCAGCGGGGTGGGGCCAGAAATAATAGCGGAGTGGCCGTAGCCCTTGCCCTCGAAACGGCAGGGTGCGCCACCCACGCAGTCACGCATAACAACAATATCTGCACCCATCTGCTTCAGGGCGTTGGTAAAGCCGAAACGCTCCTCGTACACGGTCTCGTGCACGATGGACGCACCCTTAGCCTGGGTCAGCGCCACCACGAGGGGCTGCTGCCAGTCGGTCATGAAGCCGGGGTGCACGTTGGTCTCAAAAACGATGGGCTTCAGCTGAGCACCGGGGGTGCGCTGAGCCGGGTGGGTGAAGCGAATACCATCAGCGGTCACCTCGTACAGACCGCCCATCTTACGGAACTGGTTCAGGAACGCGGTCATATCCTTCTGAGCTGCACCGCGAACGAAAATGTCGCCGCCGGTAGCCAGCGCCGCAGAAGCCCAAGAAGCGGACTCGTTGCGGTCGGGCAGGGACGCGTGATCGTAGCCAGTCAGCTCATCCACGCCCTCAATGACGATGGTGCGGTCCTCGTTGATGAAGATGATTGCGCCCATCTTCTGCAGAACAGCAATCAGGTCAATAATTTCGGGCTCAATCGCGGCGTTACGCAGGATGGTCTTACCCTTAGCGCGCACACCGGTGAGCAGAACCTGCTCGGTAGCACCCACGGAGGGGTAGTTCAGCACAATCTCTGCACCCTTCAGACCCTCTTCGGGAACAATCAGGGTGGTGCCGGTTTCGTCGTCCTTCTCAACGACTGCACCGAACTTGCGCAGTGCAGACATGTGGTAGTCAATGGGTCGGTCACCAATCTTGCAGCCACCCAGGTTGGGGATGCGCGCGGTACCGAGAGTGTGCAGCAGCGGGCCCACCATCAGAATCGGGATGCGGGAGTTACCACCGAAGAGCTGAATCTCCTCTGCGTTCTTTGCAGCGGTGGTTGCGTCCTGTGCGGGGTTAAGGGTCAGAACACCGGCTTCACGGTCGTAGTCAACCTTCGCACCGTGCAGCTCCACGAGGGTGGTAACGATTTCAACATCGCTCAGGTCGGGAACGTTACGCAGGGTCGAGGGAGTCGAACCGTGCAGTGCTGCGACCATAGCCTTGGGCACCAGGTTCTTGGCGCCTCGAACGTGAACCTCACCAACGAGCGGAGTGCCACCTTCAATGCGAAGCTTGCTGATGTTCTCAGTCATTAAAAATCCTTTGTGGAGTCGGCTGGTGTACGCCGAACTTTAACAGTGTGCCGATACGCCGCGTTCTGTCGTGCCGCGCCCCTGCCGGTAGCAGGGCGAAACGGGCGCATATATTCATCATTATTCTAAGCCCTGCGTAAAGGTGCTCCAAACACTGAAGAGCCTTTGGAACTCGTGACTGGGATTTTGCTCTGGTGTGTATATGAAAAACCGGTCTGAACCCTCAGATTCAGAGCCAGAAAAAACAAAAAGATACACAAACATTCACACTAATGCAAACATTTTTAGGTTCTTCACCGAAATTTGACGCTAGTTTCGTCTTTTTGACGCACGAATTTGAACTTGAGAGCAACCTCACCCCTACAATAACGTGCACACGCGTGCCCGCTGAGCGGCACCTCCACTCTCAAGGAGAAGCCAACCAGCTCTCAACTGCGGCATCGGCGCCGGCATTGCCGTTGCTCCACGCAGTACGGGGCCACATGGCAGGGAACGGGCGTGCATTCACTGCATACAACCTTGCGATGATGCCCAACTAAAACGGTTCGGCTTCCTGGTTCACTTCAACTTCAAAAATTCACTTCAACATCACCGTAAATATTCGAAAGTCAACCGAAAACCACGGCGCATCGCAACCAACCACAGGTTACTTCGCGGCTGCATCCGCGAACTACCGGAGGACCCCAAAAATGACACATCACAACACTGCATCACGCATTTCGCGCCGTCGCCTCGTACAGGGTGCGGCATGGAGTGCCCCCGTCATCCTCGCCAGCGCAACCGTCCCCGCATGGGCGGCAAGCGGCGAGCCCACCTGCTCCCCCGCCCTGACTCTCAAGCCGACCGCAACCGGCTACGACGATAAGGCAGGCGCATACACCGAATGGCTCGTCCCCGAAGGCGTTGGACGAGTCCGCTTCGACCTTGTAGGCGGTGCCGGCGGTGCCGCAACCTCCTTCACCCCCCGCTACCTGACCGACGTCACGAACGCCTCCCTGGCTGGCGGCGGTGCCGGTGCACAGCTCAGCGGCGTTCTGGCGGTTAAGTCCGGCGACATCCTGCGCGTCTGGGCGGGTAACGGTGGCGTCGGCTCCGCAGCCGGCGCACAGCCCGCACTCGGTGGCGAAGGCTACGCAGCAGGCGGCGACTCCACCGGCTCCAGCACCGCAACCGGCGCAGCGCAGGTAGTAGGCACCGATAGCGGCTACGTGTACGGCGCGTCCGGCGGCGGCTCCTCCGCAGTCGAGCTCGTCCGCGACGGCGCAGTCACCGTCGTAGCCGTTGCCGGTGCTGGCGGCGGCGGCGCGCAGCTGGGCACCCTCACCACCCACCAGAGCCTCTTCAACGCCCAGCCCAAGGATCAGCTGAACCCGGCACTGCGTATCGCCATGGAACACAGCGATGCCAACAGCACCGCGGGCGGTAGCGCAGGCGGCGACCTGGGCACCGACAACCCCGGCCAGGGCGGCATGCTCATGGCAAGCCCCTACCAGGAATTCAAGCCCCTCGACGAGGACGACAAGACCCTCGACATGCGCTTCATGGTCACCGGCGGTACCGCCGGCCGCTCCGGCGTGGCGGGCACCCTCGGCGAGGCAATGATCGGCATCCTCGACGAGAACAACGAGCTGAAGCTCATGCCCATGTCTACCTCCTGGTTTGAGTCGTACGATTTCCCGCGCTACTACCTCTACGGGGGCGACTCCGTGCATGAGGGAGAAAAGGGCACCGGCGGTGCGAACGCAACCGGCTCTTACCGCGGTAAGGGCGGCTCGGGCGCACTGCTTTCCCGAACCCAGGGCAAGCTCTCCCTCACCTCCGTAGCATCCGGTGGTGGCGCCGGCTACGGCGGCGGCGGCGCAGGCCTGAACATCTGGACCGTTGGCTCATACTACGAGGGCGTTTTCGGCCGCCAGGTGCAGTTTGAGAACGAAGGCAACATCTACTCGCTCAGCGCCCTGAGCAGCGGCGGCGGCGCGGGCGGCAGCTACATTAACCACGAGGTGGTTTCTGATTTCGCTCTTGCCACCGCGCAGAATGCAAACCCGACCGCGGGCGTGCGCTCCCCCGGTTCGGCGGCACTGTACAGCTGCACCGAGAACGCAACCCTGAACACCCCCATCACTGAGGGTGCTCTCTAGCTAGTCAATAAATGCGCCTCCCCGGAAGCTAATGCTCAGGGGAGGCGCTTTTATATGCGTGCCAAGGTTTTAGGTGCAGAAAAGCTCAGGATACAGAAAAGCTCGAAGGCTGCGACTGATTCAGTCGCCGCCTTCGAGCTTTATCTATGCCTTAGAGCTCCGCGTTTAGAGCGCTCGGCTTAGAGCTCCCCCTATTTAGAGTTCCTGGGTGCGGGGCATCCAGGAGGGGCGCTTCGCCTCGTACGCCTCGATAGCCTCGAGGTTCTGCAGGGTCAGACCGATGTCGTCCAGGCCCTCCATGAGGCGCCAGCGCACGTAGTCGTCAATCTCGAAGGGAACAACCAGCGCACCCACGGTTACGGTCTTGGACTCCAGGTCAACGGTGATTTCGGTGCCGGGCTCGTGCTCCAGCGCCTTCCAGATCAGCTCGATATCGTCCTGTGCAACCTGCGCGGTGACCAGGCCCTGCTTACCCGAGTTGCCGCGGAAAATATCAGCAAAACGAGCGGAGATAACGACCTTGAAACCGTAGTCGCGCAGCGCCCACACCGCGTGCTCACGGGAAGAACCGGTACCGAAGTCCGGGCCCGCAACCAGCACGCTACCGTGCTTGTAGGGCTCCTGGTTCAGGATGAACTCGGGATCCTTACGCCAGTTCGCGAAGAGGGCATCATCAAAGCCGGTCTTGGTCACTCGCTTGAGGTAGACGGCGGGAATGATCTGGTCGGTGTCAACATTCGAAGAACGCAGCGGCACGCCAATGCCGGTGTGCTTAATAATGGGTTCCATAATGGCTCCTTAGCTATAGCGGCGTGCTAGGCCACGACGTCGGACGGGGCGGACAGGGTACCGCGCACAGCGGTTGCGGCAGCAACCACCGGGGAGACCAGGTGGGTGCGGCCACCCTTACCCTGGCGGCCCTCAAAGTTACGGTTCGAGGTGGAGGCGCAACGCTCACCGGGTGCCAGCTGGTCGGGGTTCATGCCCAGGCACATGGAGCATCCGGCGAAGCGCCAGTCGGCACCGAAGTCCTTGAAGACCTTGTCCAGGCCCTCTGCTTCTGCCTGCGCGCGGACCTTCTGGGAGCCGGGCACGACCATCATGCGTACGTTCTCGGCGATGGTGCGGCCGCGCACGATGTCGGCTGCGGCGCGCAGGTCCTCGATGCGGGAGTTGGTGCAGGAACCCAGGAAGACAACGTCCACGGGGATGTCCTTCATGGGGGTGCCAGCCTCCAGGCCCATGTATTCGAGGGCGCGTTCTGCTGCAACCTTGTCGTTCTCGTCCTCGAAGTCGTCCGGGGAGGGAACGGCGTGGCTCAGCGGAATACCCTGACCGGGGTTAGTGCCCCAGGTGACGAAGGGCTCGAGCTCGTCAGCGTTGATGAAGATTTCCTTGTCGAAGACGGCGCCTTCGTCGGTGGGCAGGCTCTTCCAGTACTCGACTGCCTTGTCCCACTCTTCGCCCTTGGGTGCGTGCTGGCGGCCCTTGATGTACTCGAAGGTGGTCTCATCGGGGGCAACCATACCGGCGCGTGCGCCCGCCTCAATGGACATGTTGCACATGGTCATGCGGCCCTCCATGGAGAGGGAGCGAATTGCGGAGCCGCGGTACTCGAGCACGTAGCCCTGACCGCCGCCGGTGCCAATCTGCGCGATGACGGCGAGGATGATGTCCTTAGCGGTCACACCGGGCTTGAGGGTGCCTTCAACGTTAATTGCCATGGTCTTGAAGCGTGCCAGGGGCAGGGTCTGGGTGGCCATGACGTGCTCCACCTCGGAGGTGCCGATACCGAACGCGAGAGCGCCGAACGCACCATGGGTGGAGGTGTGGGAGTCACCGCAGACGATGGTCATGCCGGGCATGGTCAGGCCGAGCTGCGGGCCGACCACGTGCACGATGCCCTGCTCCTCGTCGCCGAGGGAGTGGATGCGCACGCCGAATTCCTTGGCGTTGCGGCGCAGGGTCTCAATCTGAGTACGGCTGGTCAGGTCGGCGATGGTGCCGAAGATGTTGTCGGTGGGGGTGTTGTGGTCCTCGGTGGCGATGGTCAGGTCGAGGCGGCGCAGGGGGCGGTTCTCGATGCGCAGGCCTTCGAATGCCTGGGGGGAGGTCACTTCGTGCAGTAGCTGCAGGTCGATGTAGAGCAGGTCGGGCTTGCCGTTTTCACCGGGGACGACGACGTGTGCGTCCCAGACTTTTTCTGCCAGGGTGCGCGGACGGGTGCCCGCGGTGGTTGCGTTCTGTTCGCTAGTCATGCTTTCTCCTGCTTGATGCGTTCCTACGGTGGATGCGTTCGGTGTGGTGCGTGCCGCAAGTTTGCGGGGTTGAGGGGCGGATTATGTACCCGATGGGACCCTCAAATCGGTATTTCCCTGCGGCGTGTCGCATATTTTTTCGCGGATTCTTAGCCTATGAGACGGCCTAGAAGCACCCCGAACCAGCAAGTGTTTTTGTGTGGGTTTATTCTATGACTCCAGGGTGATTTTGCGGGATTACCCGCATTTTTGCGCGGTTTTTCGCATATTTTCACCCATAAACCCACATAAACACTTATTATGAAAAACTCATAATTTATCCCGTAGGGGGTGATTCCATCTTCAGCTCTGCACTCCAAAGAGTCCATGAAGTCCGGGGTATCTTTCATATTCTGAGATAGAATATAAGAATGACTCCTTCCGCATCACGTTTTAACGCACACGGAATGCGTCACCCCAACGCATCCACACAACACAACGCACCGATTGTTGACCCCGTCAAGCCGCCCGAACACATGGCCGCCGACGAGCAGATGGTAGAGGTACACTCCCACGGCTCCTCCGGCGTTGGCGTGCTCGACAAGGCAACCCTCATCCTTGACTGCCTCGAGGCAGGCCCCGTATCCCTGGGCGACCTCGTCAAGGCAACCGGTCTGGCGCGACCGACCGCGCACCGCCTCGCCGTGGCACTGGCACACCACCGCCTCGTAGCCCGCGACGTGCAGGGACGCTTCATGCTCGGACCCCGCCTGACCGAGCTGGCATCCGCCACTATTTCTGATGAGCTCATCACCGTGGCCGACCCGATTCTGCAGAAGCTCAGCCTCGAAGCTGACGAGTCCACCCAGCTGTACCGCCGCCAGGGCGACTGGCGCGTGTGCGCTGCGACCGCGGCACGCCCCTCCGGCATGCACGAGTCCATTCCGGTCGGTACCCAGCTGTCCATGCAGGCTGGCTCCGCCGCTCAGGTTCTGCTCGCGTGGGAAGACCAGAACCGCATTGTTGAAGGCCTGCGCGATGCACACTTCAGCGCCGCCATGCTCGCGGCCGTGCGCCGCATCGGCTGGGCACAGTCCGTGGGTGAGCGCGAGCGCGGTACCGCCTCGGTCTCTGCTCCGGTGCGCGCCCCCGGCGGCAAGGTCATTGCGGCAGTGTCCATTTCGGGCCCGATTGACCGCATGACCCGCCAGCCGAACCGCAACTACCCCGAGCTGGTCGTTAAGGCTGCTCAGGCGATTACGGACGGTCTGCGTGAGCTTGCGGCGTCTCAGCAGGCTCCCTGCGCTGAGGCTTCTGACGAAGACTAGGCTTCAGTAGCGAATAGATTTAATGGAAGAATCCCTCCCCGCCTCGATTGAGGTGGGGAGGGATTCTTTTGTGTGTTCCTAGATTGATACGGCTTCTTGGAAGCTAGTTCGCTAGATATCCAGCGCCTTGCGGTAGGCGTTCAGGCGCTTTGCCTCCTGCTGTACCGGTGAGACCACGCAGGTCTGTACTGCTTTCTCCACGCCGGTCTGCAGGCGTCCCCGCAGTTTGCGTGCGTAGTAGCGTGAGCCCATGGCGGTGAGCAGCCTGCCCACGCCCGCCGAGGCGATACCGAGGAGTACGCCCAGCAGCAGAAGCAGGGTCGGCAGGGGCACCGGGGAGCCTTCGGGGGTCGGGGCGGGCGGCAGCTGAATCTGCAGGTACGCCATGCCGGAGATCAGGGTCAGCCAGGCGACACCTACCAGGGCGCTGAGTAGCGCAATCCACTGCAGGGCGTTGAAGATGACCCAGGGGGCGCGGGTGCGGCCCAGGCCGTAGTCGATGCGCATCATGTCGCGTTCGAGCAGTTCGGGTAGCTCCGCCTCGCGGGAGAGCGCGGCTTCCTTCATGCTGCGCTTCCACGGCTCGTCGATACGGTTCGCCATCTGCTTGCTGTACTGGCGCACGGCGTTTGCCATGCCCGCTTTCTGTGCGGCGCTCAGCGGAGGTAGCGAGGACGCTACCAGCTCGGGTGCATTCTCGCTATCGGGGCCGAGCATTCCCGCGAACTTCTCAGCCTTGGATTCGCTCTTCTTCTCGTCCGGCTGTCCCAGGTGCAGGCGGCGCAGGGGGTCGGCCTTCAGTCGGCTCATCCAGCGGGTGAGAATCCAGCCGGTGTGCTGACCCGCCGCGCGGCGGTAGGAGGCGGTTGCCGCTTCCAGAACCTGCTCGGCATGGCTGGAGGCGTAGCATGCCTTCACGAGCTTCTGTTCCGCTTCGAGGGCGTAGGCTCCCGCAAGGACGGCACCCTCTCCCCCGGCGTAGGTGCGTAGCTGGGAGGCGGTGGCATGCAGCTGAGCGTCGGTCCGTTGCAAGGACAGGCTCTTGGCGGCGGCTACCTGCGCGAGCAGGTCGCGGAGCGCGTCCACGCCTTCGCCGGTTCGCGCGGAGACGGCGATGGGTGCGGCGAGCAGGTGCGCCTCGGTGCCCTCAGCCTGGAGCAGGCGGGTGAGGGAGGCGAGCACAGCGGGCACCTCGGCGGGTGCGAGCTTATCCGCCTGGTTGAGCACGCAGAGCGCCTGCGCGCCGGAAGCGGCGAGCGGCACCATGAAGTCGCGGTGGATGACGGCGTCGGCGTACTTTTGGGGGTCGACGACCCAGACGAGCACGTCTACGTAGCGCATCATGCGGGCGGCGAGGTCGCGGTTGGTGGTGGTGACCGAGTCGAAGTCGGGCATGTCCAGCAGGATCAGTCCGCCGGTTCGGGTGCGCATTTCGCCGCGACCGCCAACGGCGCGGCGGATGCGGTTGAAGAGTCCGGGTGCGGGTTCGGTGACGGCGTTGGGTGCCGCTACTTCCCCGCCAGCCCCGTTACCCTCGGTTGCTTCCCCTTCGGCGGCGAGCGCCTGAGTTTGCGGGTAGACGCGCTTGTCGATGCCGAGCCAGTCGAGCAGTTCTTCACTGCCTTCTGCCTCCCAGATTGCCGCCTGCACGGTGGAGGTGGTCGGGCGCGTGGGTGCGGAGAGGGCAATGTTCTGCCCGGCGATGGCGTTGAAGAGGGTGGATTTGCCGCTGCCGGTCGCGCCGAAGAAGCCGATGACGGTGTGTTCGGTGGAGAGTTCGCGGCGTTGGCTGAGGCGTTCGAGGGTTTCGGCGGCGTCGAGCAGCACGGTCTCGGGGACTCGTCCTTCGCCGTAGCTGATGGCTTCCTTGAGGGATGCGACGGAGCGCGCGAAGGGCGAGGTCGCCACGCCGGGGGCGGCGCCTCGCTCGCTGTTGCGTTCTACGCTGGCGTTCTCGAGTTTGTTCTCGGGGGTAGTCATAGTGCGTTTTTCTTCGTCTGTGGTGCGGGGTGCCTGTCCGGAGTGGTTTAGCGGGCAACCGTGCCGTTAGCGTGGGCTGCAGCGTGGCTCTGCGCGCTCATTTCTGCGGCAATTGCCTGCACCTGTTCGGCGGCGCGGTGAATCTCGTCGGCGACAGCCTGCGGATCGGTTTCCTCGAGTACGGCGGTGAAGGGCTGGGCATGCTCGGTGAGCAGCCCAGCCATGCGTTCGAGCAGGTCGGTGCGGGCGCGGGTTGCCATGCGGCGCACCGCGTCTTCACCGAAGATGGACTCGAGCAGCTTGGTGCCGACCACGCCGCTACCGCCCGCAATGCCCGCCTCAATACCGGTAATGCCGCCGGTGAGGCTGAACGCGGCGACCATGAGCATCACGGCGGTGGCGTTCACGCCCAGGGAGAGGAAGCGGGCGCGTTTGCGCTTGTCGGCGCCTTCTTCGCGGATCATTTCGAGCACGGAGCCCTGCCAGAGGCGAATCTGTTCGGCTACGGCTACGGAGAAGATGTCCTCGGCGGACTGCACCTCGCCCTTAGCTTCTGCGTTCTGTTCGGGCGCAGCGGATTCGGACACGGCAGAGGTAGCCTGCGGCGCATCCAGGCGCGCCAACAGGGAGCGTCCGGCGCGGCTGGCACGCCAGCGGGTACGGGTGTTTTCGGAGGCGCGGGCGGCGGCATCCAGCACGACGGCGTGAATGCCGCTTTCGAGGGCGTCTTCAACCTTCTGGGCAGCGGCGGGCTGGCCGCGCAGGGCGGAGCCGACGCGGTCACGCAGGCGACCGATGGTGCTGTCGAGGGAGCGGAAGAAGTCGCCGGTTCCCACGAAGTCGTGCCACCGCGAGAGCACTTCGCCGCGTAGCAGGGAACCGTCGGAGAGCGCCCCGTCGATGGTGGTCAGGGCGTCCTCGTATTCTTCGGCGGCGATGGTGGCAAGCGACTGGTGCGCCGCCTGCTGGCGCGCCTGTTCGGTAGCAATAACCTGCAGGTTTCCCGCGAGGGTTTCGACGGCACCGGCAAGGGTCTGCCGGGCGATGGCGGCGCGGGCGGGCGCATCGGCGCCGAGTTCGCGGATCCACAGGGTCAGCGGTGCGAGGCTGACGGGGGCGAGCATGCCCTTCTCGTCGCGCGGCTGCTCGGTGACGGTGTGAATCAGCACGGCGTGGATTCCCGCCTCGTCGAGCATGCGTCGCAGGTCGTTTTCGATGGCTTCTTCGTCGCCTTCGGGCACGCGGTTGAGCACCACGGCGATTGCGATGGAGCGTGCGGCGGCCTCGTGGAGCAGTTCCCAGGGCACGGCGTCGGCGTAGCGGTTGGCGGTGGTGACGAAAAGCCAGAGGTCGGCCGCGGAGAGCAGTTCCTTGGCGAGGGTGCGGTTTTCTTCGGAGACGGAGTCGATGTCGGGCGCATCAATGAGCGCAATGCCCTGCGGCAGCGCCGAAGTAGTAATAGGAATGAGGGCGCGCGCAATCTTCGGGTCGAGGCCGGGTAGTGCCTGCGATCCGGCGTTCATGCCGGAGGTGCGGGTGCGCGGCAGGGTGGGCAGGAAGCGTTCGGGTGACAGCGCTGCCTCGTCTTCTGCGCGGTGCAGGAGGACGGGGTGGCGGGTGGTGGGTCGAATCGCGCCGGACTGGGTGAGCGGTTCGCCGAGCAGGGTGTTGACGAGGGTGGATTTGCCGGCGCCGGTGGAGCCGCCGACCACGATGGTGAGGGGGTTATCGACGCTGGCGCTGCGCGGCAGGATGTAGTCGTCGAGTTGGCGTGCCATGGCGGCGAGTAGGGTGCGCGCGGAGGCGGTGCCGTGCTCTGCGGTGCCGTCGTGGGTGACGGTGTAGGGGGTGCCGGGGGTTTCGCCGGGTTCTACGTCGAGCGGGAGGGGGATTCGAGTGAGCAGTTCGCGAGCTGCTTTGAGCTGCGCATAGTCGGTGGTAGTCACAGCGCTATTGTCCCATAGGGTGAACCCGCTTCATGCCATGTGTGGGCGTTGCGGTGGGCACGTTGCGACTGCGGGGAGTTTGGTGGCTCACGCAGAGGCATTTTTGATGGGTGTTCGGACAACGTGGAGAGGTTGAATTACTATTTACACACAAGGTGCAACAACTCCAATTTACGATTTACTCATATCAAGAAAAAGCCGAAAAATCCCTAAGTTTCTAGGGGAAACAACAGATTTTAATGCGGTTATCCCGAACACATTGGTACGTTTTATAACCCGCATAAAACGGGCAAATATTAAGATTTGATAACTTTTTACGCTCAAGCGCAGATATGGTCGTTTCGAACCTGAAAGTACGCTTAGAATCATTGAGCACGACAACCAGGCAGGTCATAACCCACACCGATTCCCTCAGGAGGCTTCTGGCCTGCCCTTTCTATCGCATCCGTACTCACCGCGGTATGCCACACCCTTCGGGAACGCTCACAGAGCCCTCGCTCAACTGCATTCGAGCTACCCGTTACTGCCTGCCCGTCTTTACTCTTGCGAAAGGTTGCGTATGTTCGGTTCGCTGTCACGTCGCCATCTTCTTGCTCTTTCTTCCGGAGCAGCATTGAGTGCACTCGCAAGCGCCTGCAGCCCCAGCGCAGTTTCTCGCCCTCAACCACTCACTGAACCCTCTCCTACTGATGCCGCACCGGCACCTCAGAGCACCCAGACTAAATCTGCGACCACCACGCGCAGCATCACCTACGCCGAGCCTCTGCCCGCATCCGCTCTGGACGGCCGCGGCCCGGCGATTCTGCCTGATCAGTTCTTTGAGCGCGTCGGCAATTTCTCGAACGGCACTCTCAGTCACCGTGCCGTCAATGTCCCCCGACCCATCATGCCTCCGGAGGCTAAGGAACGTACCGTTGAGGGTCTGCACGCCTTCCTGCAGTACTGGGGTGCGGCGCAGAACTACATGCTCCTCACCGGTGATACCGACCCCTTCATGAACCTGCCCGGACAGGAGCACTTTAGCCACATGGCGAATATGTACCGCGATATTTACCGCTACAACATTGGCTGGCTGGTCTCTAAGAGCAACCACCCCATGTGCATCAATCTGAGCTCCCCGCAGCCGGTACCCGCCACCGAGCAGGACGTCTACTGCTGGAAGGCGACCCTGAAGGTGGATGAGAACGCGTTCCTGTTCAACCATGAGACCCGTCAGCGTGAGCAGCTCACCGGTATCTACGGCAGCAATCAGAAGGCGGACGCTTACGTCTACTTTGGCGAAGAGGGCTGGCAGATGCTGGAGGATCCGCAATCTTCCCCGAGCGCTACCGCCACCCCGGCGGCTACCGCTGAACCGTCCGCGAATACTCCGAGTGCGCTCCCGACCCCGAATGAGAGCACCTCTTCTAAGGCGGCTCGTTACATTCGAGGCTCAGCCTAAAGCTTCTTTGCATCCGTGCCTCAAAGATCCCGTCATATTGGGTGATATGAGGCACGGATGAGGGCTTTTATTTGTGTGCCACGCGTGAAATCTATAGGCTAGGGCTAGATGAGGTCCGCCCATTTTCGCCTCAATGCGCCTCTACCCGCCCCGCGGGTGACTGCTTCACGCCCTCTGATGGGGGCGTGATGTTAGGCTGAGGATTAGGGCGTGAGCTCTTCACCTATCACCGATACTTCCGCATCACAGCACATTCAAGGGGATCACTATGATTCACAGCCGCCGCCACTTTATTGCGCTCACGGGCACTGCCGCCCTGGGTGCGATGCTTGCCGCTTGCGGTTCCAAAAAGACTGCGGAGGCGACCGCCTCCCCCACTCCTTCCGCTTCGATTGCGGGTGCCTACGATAACCTGTCGGGCGAGCTGAAGTGGACCAAGTACGTTGCCGGTACCGGTGCTGCTCCGATGAGTAGCACCGACCCGGAGACCGGTCAGGTCTACACGATTGAGCCGACCGCCGGCCCCGCGAGCGTTGATTCTAAGGCGAGCGCCGTGCCCATCCCGGTTGAGGATGAGACCATGTACGAGAAGAACGCCCGCAGCCTGCGCGCCACCTTCGCGTATTTTGCGGCGGCGGTGAACTACGCCCGCATGACCGGTGATCCCGGTCCAGCTCTGCAGGTGGTTCATCAGGATAATTCTGTTCAGCGTGCTTCTTTGGAGAAGCTACGCGCCTTCTATGCGCCCGGCACGAACTGGCTGGTTGATGGTGAGTGGACCTTCCGCCTGACCGATAAGCAGCCGACGACCCGCGGCACCAAGTATTCGTGGGCGTGCACCGTGACTCAGGCGCACGGTCTGCAGGTTGAGAAGGCAACCAACACGACCAAGCCCCTGGAGGATACTGAGGCGCAGGAGATTAAGGCTCTCTACGCTGAGTACGATGAGGAGGCGAAGCGCTGGTTGGTGATTGCGCCTCAGCAGTACGATCCGGCGTTGACTCCGAAGCCGACTCAGACTCCGCGCGCGCATCCTTCGTCGACCTATACTCCGACGGTGACTGATGACAGCACCGTGGCGGCTAATGCTGGTGCGAGCACTTCGGGTAACGGTGCCGCGCAGGGTACCGCTAATAACGGTGCCGCTCAGAATGGCGCAGGTCAGAGCGGTGTCGGTCAGGGCGGTTCCCGTCAGTACATTGGCTCCCAAAATGGTGGTGCACAGAATGGTGCCGGTCAGGGTTCTGCAGGTCAGGGTGGCGCGGCTCAGGCTCCTCAGCCTGCCGCTACCCAGGCGCCTGCGGCTACCGCTCCCGCGCAGCCCGTGGCGACTCAGCCTGCAGCCGCGACGGTTCAGCCGACCGTAGCACCCGGCGCCCCCGATGCGGGCGGTGCTGCTGGTGGCGCTGAGGCACCTGCCGGTGTTCCCGGTGAGGGCGCCCAGTAGCCCCTCCCCTATAGACAATCTCTATAGACGATGAACGCGTCCCCTCCTTCGCTATACCCGCCATACCCCATCCGGCGCGATGCACCCGCTGGTTCCAGTAAGTTCCTGGTTACCGTAAGTTCACCACCTGCGGTAAGTTCGCTGATGGGCGGCATATCACGCTCCTTTGGGCGCTGGTACGCACGGGTGTGAAGGCGGGGGCGCGTTATACTTAGGACTGTCTCTAGAGGGATGTCCGCGTGTGATATCCGCTCGTCGAGGCGTTCTCTCACTCGTCTCTCACCTGAGATTCTCACTCGAAAGGTATTCCGTGGCGCTTTTCCCCATGACCTCCGGGCTTCCCAGTTCCACTACCGGCATCAGCCGCCGTTCTGCCCTACGTTACGCGGGTGCGGGCGTTGCGGGCGTGTCTTTGAGCGCCCTGCTGGTTGCGTGCGGCGGTGGTTCTTCTAGCAATGAGACTGTTGATGCGGATACCCCTCAGATGTCCCCGTCGGCGTCTGCGCGCACCGATTTTAGCGGCGAGGTTACCTTCGACAACTATGAGAAGAAGGGTAATTTCGTTCCGGCGACCGAGTCTGCTCCCGCGCAGAACGTGCCGTTCCCCAAGCGCCCGGCGAGCGCCTCGGAGAACTCGGTGCAGGGTCTGTACGATTCGATTGCGTTCGTTTATGCGGCGATTAACTACCTGGTGCTGACCGGTGACGCCGGCCCGCTACGTGAGTCGAAGGCTGATGAGAAGTTCGTTGCGTCGTTCTCGTCGTTTATGGATGAGTCGAATGAGAGCTCGCAGGCGCGTGACTGGTTTGTGTCGCCGAAGGTAACCATGTCTGCGTTCACTGCTGTTCCCGCGCTGGTGAAGAAGAGCGTTCAGTGGACCTTTGACCTGGTGATTGATTTGGGTCCGACCGTGGTGATTGACGGTGCTCCTGCGGAGATGTCCGAGAAGGTGCGCCGCACGGAGCGTGGCCTGGTGGTTACCGGTGTGCGCCACGATAATGACTGGACCCTGACTATTCAGGATGAGTACGAGGTGCAGGCGTCGGCTCAGCCGAAGAATGGTGGTGCTAATGGCGGTGCTTCTGGTGACACCAGTGGCGGTAACGGCGGTAATGGCGGCAACTCTAATGGTGACAACCTCTAAGTCTTCTGATTGCTCAGGCATCATGCCCTAACTCTCCCTCGGGTTAGGGCATGTTGTGTTTTACCCTAGTAGTATCGGCATTTCCCGAGTTCAAGGTTTTTGTATGTCTTCTTTTTCTCAGTCTTTCTCTCGCCGCTCCCTGCTGCGCCTGGGCGTGGGGGCTTCTGCTGTTGCGGGTTCTGCGGCGCTGTTGAGCGCGTGCGGCTCGGGTTCTAGCCAGCAGTCGGGCTCTCAGGGCGGTAGCTTGAGCGGTTCGAAGTCGAGCGCTAACCCGAATGGGTACAGCGATGATGGTCAGAACTATTCGGGTCTGGTGGAATACACCCACTATGATGGTGCGTTGAATTATGAGCAGGGTACGGTGGATCATCCGCCGCGTAATGCTCCGAAGCCGAAGGTGACTGATACGCTCTCGTTGAATACGGTGACGGGTTTTCATGAGGCGGTTGCTTATTTTGCGGCGGCTATGGATTATCTGGTGAAGACCGGTAGCACGGATGCGTTCTCGACCGGCATTCAGCTGTCCTCGAAGACTCGCTCTGAGGTGGATGCCCTGTCGGCGTCTATTCTTGCGGGTGTGGAGAAGGGTTCCTGGTATGTGAACCCGTCGGCGTCTTATGCCCTGGCGAGCGCGCAGCCGTCGATTATGAGCGATGGCAACCTGCTGTTTAAGGGTCAGTACACTCTGGACTTTGGTACGGAGGCGGTGGCTGAGGGCAAGATTCAGCCGGTGGCCGCCTCGGCGAGCGCTTCGGCTTCTGCGGAGCCTACTGAGCCGTCTGAGGATGCGCTGGTATCTGATGCGGCGTCCCCGAGCGCCTCTGCCTCTGCGACTGCGGCAGGTCCGGCTTCTCGAGTGACGATTCAGGAGTGCGATTTCCGCGGCCGCTACCACACTGATTCGAAGATGTGGGAGCTGAGCGTGGCGTACGGTGCCACCATTCAGGGAGGCGCGTCCACCGCAAGTACTGCGGCATCCGGCGCGGCTTCCCCATCTACTTCCGAGCCCTCTTCTGCCGCCGCTTCTGCTGAGGCTTCCGCTGAGGCGTCCGCCACCTCCGCGGCGTCATAATCTGTCATAACGCTTTTATCTGCGAGGCGCTTCTCACGCTTCGCCCGCTCAACTCTGTATCCTGTTGGGTTTGCGGCTAAACTGGTTGCAATCACCGACTGACTGAAAGGTATCACTATGTCCGAGAACCTGACCCGCCGCGCGGCGCTGGGTGTGCTGGGCGTCAGCTCTATGGCTTTGCTGGCGGCTTGTGGCTCTAAGGCTTCGTCTGAGGCGTCTGCTTCCGCTTCTGGCTCTGAGAGCGCTTCTGCTGCTTCTGAGTCTGCTACCGCTTCGCCGAGCGCTTCGGCTTCGGCGTCTGCTTCCCCTTCCGCTTCTGCGTCGGCTTCTGCTTCGGCGTCGAGCTCTCCGCTGCCTAACGACAATAAGGATTACAGCGGCGTAGCGAAGCTGGAGAAGATGGAGGAGCACGGCGAGTACCAGCCGGGTAACGCTGAGCACCCGCCGCAGAACGTGCCGTCCCCGATCGTTCCGGAGGCTATGCACCAGAATTCGGTGGCTGGCTTCGCGGCGGCGCTGGCGTACTTCGGTGCGGCGTTTGAGTACCTGCTGCGTACCGGCGATATGCACTACATGAACGAGGTCAGCACCGACCAGGAGACTCTGGCGGCGATGAAGAAGTACGCGGACTCCACCAAGGCAGGTATTGAAGAGAAGAAGACCTGGTACGTGAACCCGACCGCTACCCTGACTATCGGCACTAAGCAGCCGGTTCTGGCGCAGGGTGCGTACAACTGGACCGTGACTCTGAACGTGGATCTGGGTGAGAAGCTGTTCAAGGACGGCAAGGAGCAGACCGTGGCGGCTGATAAGCGTCACGTGAAGATGTTCGGTGAGGCTGTTGGTCGCTACTTGAATAACAAGTGGGACCTGCACATGGACATCAACTAGTCTTCTGGGCTGGTTCTCTCCCCCGCTTTTGCGTCTTTTCCATCTCAGGATGCGGTTTTTCACTGTTTTTTCCATTGATGGCAATAAAATTTGTGGCTCCAGCTTGCGGTGAACAGAGTTCATCACTACTCTTATATACAGAGGTTGTCTTTTGGGCTACATAATGTTTCTAGAGAGCGCCGCACATTCATCATCCTTTATCGAGAAAGGGTTTGTGCGGCGCTTTTCTGTACCCTCTTTTTGAACCTCGTTCCCTGAGGTTTTTCTCTGGCATTATTACGAACTGTGAACGGCAGGGTTACCCCGGCGCGTTTGGCGTAGTAGAGTTGCCACGTAACCGATTATTCATTGCGGAGACCCCATCGCGGCTGGCCTCCCCCAAGCTCATGAAGGAGCACCCCCATGGCAAAGATTCTCAACAGCATTGTTGAAGCAACCGGCCAGACCCCCCTGGTTAAGCTGAACCGACTGGACGAAGGTCTTCCCGGTAACGTAGCGGTCAAGCTTGAGTTCTACAACCCCGCTGGTTCGGTTAAGGACCGTATCGGTCGCGCCATCATTGACGCTGCTGAGAAGTCGGGTGCGCTGAAGCCCGGCGGCACCATTGTTGAGGGCACTTCCGGTAACACCGGTATTGCGCTGGCTATGGTGGGTGCTGCTCGCGGTTACCGCGTCATCCTGACCATGCCGGAGACCATGTCTGCTGAGCGTCGCGTGCTGCTGCGCGCTTACGGTGCTCAGATTGTGCTGACCCCCGGTACCGAGGGTATGCGCGGCGCTGTGGAGAAGGCTAAGGAAATCGTTGCGACCACCGAGAACGCTATCCTGGCGTCCCAGTTCTCCAACGAGGCGAACCCCACCATTCACTACAACACCACCGGCCCCGAGATTTGGGAAGCAACCGACGGTAAGGTCGACATTTTCGTGGCGGGTATTGGCACCGGCGGCACCATCTCCGGTACCGGTAAGTACCTGAAGGAGCAGAACCCGAACGTGAAGGTTGTTGCGGTTGAGCCGAAGGACTCCCCGTTGCTCTCCGAGGGTCGCGTTGGCCCCCACAAGATTCAGGGCCTGGGCGCTAACTTCGTCCCCGACACCCTGGACCGCGGCATCTACGATTCGGTGACTCCGGTCAGCGCTGAGGACGCGATGCGCACCTCCCGCCTGCTGGCTACCCAGGAAGGTATTCTGGGCGGTATTTCTTCCGGTGCGGCTGTGTGGGCTGCTCTGGAGGAGGCTAAGAAGTCTGAGAACAAGGACAAGCTGATCGTGGCTATCGTTCCCGACTTCGGTGAGCGTTACATCTCTACCGCTCTGTACGAGGACATCCGCGGCTAATTGAGCTTCTGAGCCCCCCCCCGTTAGTGGGAGGCATCAGTTTATAGTGCTACGCCCCGTCTGCCGGTTGCATACACGGCAGGCGGGGCGTTTTGCGTGCCCCAATCTAGCATCTGCGGGTGGAGGCTCTTGGCGGGGCCGCACGGGGCGTAAATATTACGTTCTGTACGGAATTGTGACTGAGATTTCGGAGGGGGCGTCCACTATGACAGCTGAGGGCGCGGGAATAGGTGAATGGGCCTCATTGTTGGTACCTTTGGAAAGGTCGCACACATACAGAGCACGACCGATGAGGGAAAGGGAACCCAATGAGTTTTATTGCGCGTCTGCGTGAAGATATTGAGAACGTCCGTCAGCACGACCCTGCTGCGCGTGGCGCTGTCGAGATTGCTCTGAACTATTCGGGTATGCACGCTATTTGGGTGCATCGCCTGACCCATAAGCTCTGGCAGAAGGAAGAGACGAAGTCGCTGGCGCGTACGCTCTCTCAGTTTGCGCGTTTTCTGACCGGCGTGGAGATTCACCCGGGCGCGACCATTGGCCGCCGTTTCTTTATCGATCACGGTATGGGCATTGTGATTGGCGAAACCGCAGAGGTTGGCGACGACGTAATGCTGTACCACGGCGTGACCCTGGGTGGTCGCTCCCTGGAGAAGGTGAAGCGCCACCCCACGATTGGTGACCGCGTGACCATTGGTGCCGGCGCGAAGGTTCTGGGTCCGGTGGTTATTGGTGCCGATAGCGCGATTGGCGCGAACGCCGTGGTCGTCAACGATCACCCCGCCGACTCGATTATTACCGGCATTCCCGCAAAGCACCGCCCGCGCACTCCGGAGAAGAAGAAGCCGCTGGTGGACGCTGTGGAGTACATTGACCCCGCCATGTGGATTTAGTGCTTGCTGGCGTTTTGGGTCCGTAGAGGCGCGCCTGGTGGCTCCTGGGTAACTTCCTGGCTAGACTCTGCAAGCGCTCTCCCCCGCCGCGTTCCTGAGATATATCGTGAGATACCTCGGGGACTGCCCTATCAAGACATAACGAAAGCCCGCCCCGACCGGATTCTCATCCAGCCGGGGCGGGCTTTTACGTATTCAGCTACGGGAGCTTAGTGAACGTGAATGTCCGCTGCGTTCACCTCGGAGCGGTCACCGCTCCACATGGTGTGGAAGGCGCCCTCTTCGTCAATACGACCGTAGGTGTGCGCACCGAAGAAGTCACGCTGACCCTGAATCAGGGATGCGGGCAGGCGGTCGCGGCGCAGACCGTCGTAGTAGGACAGTGCGGAAGCGAACACCGGCACGGGGATGCCCAGTGCGGTTGCCTTAGCCACCACGCGACGCCAGGAGGGAACGAGCTCCTCCATGAGGTTCTTGAAGGCGGGTGCCAGCAGCATGTTCGCGGGAGCCTCGTCTGCGTAGGCGGCCATGATGTCGCCCAGCAGCTCGGCGCGGATGATGCAGCCTGCACGCCACAGCGATGCGATGGTGTCCAGCTTCAGATCCCAACCGTATTCCTTGCCTGCGCGGGTGAGCAGGTCCATGCCCTGTGCGTACGCAACGAGCTTGGATGCGAAGAGTGCGCGGCGCACATCCTCAACGAACTCGGGGTCGCCTGCACCGATGCCGGTGGTTGCGATCAGGCCTGCGGGCAGTTCGCGCTGTGCCTGCTCGCGCTGCTCACGCTCGGAGGAGGAGAGAGCGCGTGCGAACACGGACTCTGCGATAGCGGAGACGGGGGAACCGAGATCCAGGCCAGCCTTAGCGGTCCACAGGCCGGTACCCTTCTGGCCCGCTGCGTCAACGATAACGTCGACCAGGGGCTTGCCGGTCTTTGCGTCTACCTGTGCGAGCACCTCAGCGGTGATTTCGATCAGGTAGGAGCTCAGGTCGCCTTCGTTCCAGGTCTTGAAGATTTCTGCCTGCTGTGCCGGCTCAATGCCTGCGATGGAGCGCAGAATGTCGTAAGCTTCGCCAATCACCTGCATGTCGGCGTACTCGATGCCATTGTGGACCATCTTCACGAAGTGACCCGCACCGTCGGTGGAGATCCATGCGCAGCAGGGTGCGCCGTCCTGCGGTGCCTTCGCTGCAATCTTTTCGAGCAGCGGGCCCAGGTGTTTGTAGGACTCTGCGGAGCCGCCGGGCATCATGGAGGGGCCCCAGAGAGCGCCCTCTTCGCCACCGGAGACGCCAACGCCTACGAAGTGCAGGCCCTTTTCAGCCAGGGCGTGCTCGCGACGGATGGTGTCGGGGAAGTGGGAGTTACCGCCGTCGATGATGATGTCGCCCTCATCGAGCATGGGGGTGAGCTGCTCGATCACTGCGTCGACGGGTGCGCCCGCCTTGACCATAATTAGGATGCGGCGGGGAGACTCGAGGGAGTCGACGAGTTCCTGCAGGGACTCGGTACGGATGAAGTCGCCGTCTGCGCCGTGCTCAGCCAGCAGTGCGTCGGTCTTCTCTACGGAACGGTTGTGCAGTGCCACGGTGTAGCCGTTACGTGCCAGGTTGCGGGCGAGGTTTGCGCCCATGACAGCAAGGCCGGTGACACCAATCTGTGCCTTCTTGTTTTCAGTCATGTATATAAGGATACGCGCTTAGGGCAGGCTATATATAGGTGGACTGCAGTTTTATGCCCGAAGGAATCACAGTTCCGGCTGGATTATCTTCGTGAGCTTCCCGCCGGGCACCTCGCGGTGGGTAATGGGTAAAGAAAAACCGGGTAAACAAAACTTGGTAAACAAAAACCCCGGCACCTTGCGGTACCGGGGTAATCGGTGGGTCCTACCGGGATCGAACCGATGACATCCACGGTGTAAACGTGGCGCTCTACCAGCTGAGCTAAAGACCCGTAGTTCTCACTGTTTCGTTTTCGTTCCAGTGGCGAACACAAGAAAAAACTATACGGGCTTCTGGCACGACATGCAAATCCACATCACGTGTTCTATGTCTCAATATTTTTTTCACTTTCCCACTGCACCCCACACTAAGCCACAACAAGTCATGTTGGACCATTACCTTTTAGGTAGGTCATACCCCTTCATTCCGCGCCATTCCGCCAACCCCGTCATTCCGCGCTATTTAGGTACAAAAAGACCCTAACTAGTACTTTTGATGCGTATATTTTCCACTCAGATAGTCACAATGCGAAACCCACATCACAAAAACCCTCATTTGAGACCAAGAGAGGCGCCTTTAGGTCTAAGATAGTAGAGATAAGAAGCGATGTGGGTCTTACAGACCTATAGCGCTTAAACACAAAGATTGTTCGACAACGCAACATCGCGGGGCGGGCGATCTCACAACCGCACAGAAGAGAGGTTGGATTAGTTTGGCTAACGTACCGAACGAGCACTCCCTGAGCACCCTTCTTGATGGCCTGAAGGACATCGACGTAGAAGAGACCCAGGAATGGGCTGAGTCCCTCGAGGACCTTATCAAGACTCACGGCACCGAGCGTGCAGAGTACATCCTTCGCGCACTGCTCAAGGAGGCTGGCGAGAAGGGCGTAAAGGTCCCCACTCTGGTCAAGACCGACTACATCAACACCATCCCCGTCGACCAGCAGCCCGAGTACCCCGGTGATGAGGAACTCGAGCGCCAGTACCGCGCATGGATTCGTTGGAACGCAGCAATTATGGTTCAGCGTGCCCAGAAGAAGGGCATCGGCGTTGGCGGTCACATCTCCACCTTCGCAGGTGTGGCTGACCTCTACGAAATGGGCCAGAACCACTTCTTCCGCGGCCGTAACCACCCCGGTGGCGGTGACCAGGTCTTCTTCCAGGGTCACTCCTCCCCCGGTGTCTACTCCCGCGCATTCGTTGAGGGCGTCCTGAGCGAAGACCAGATGGACGGCTTCCGTCAGGAGAAGACCAAGGGCGCAGACGGTATTCCTTCGTACCCGCACCCCCGTTGCATGCCCGAGTTCTGGCAGTTCCCGACCGTTTCCATGGGTCTGGGCCCCCTGAACGCTATCCACCAGGCATCCTTCAACAAGTACCTGCACAACCACAAGATCAAGGACACCTCCGAGCAGCACGTCTGGGCATTCCTGGGCGACGGCGAAATGGACGAGCCCGAGTCGCGTGGTGCACTGCAGCTGGCTGCAAACGAGCACCTGGACAACCTGACCTTCGTCGTCAACTGCAACCTGCAGCGTCTGGACGGCCCCGTTCGCGGTAACGGCAAGATCGTTCAGGAGCTCGAGGGATTCTTCCGCGGCGCAGGCTGGCACGTCATCAAGGTCCTGTGGGGCTCCGACTACGACGAGCTGCTCAAGAAGGACAAGAGCGGCAAGCTCATCCAGCTGATGAACGAGACCCTCGACGGTGACTACCAGACCTTCCGCGGTGAAGACGGTGGCTACATCCGCGAGCACTTCTTCGGCAAGTACCCCGAAACCAAGGAACTGGTTGCAGACCTGACCGACGAGCAGATCTTCAACCTGCGTCTGGGTGGCCACGACGACAAGAAGCTCTACGCAGCCTACAAGGAAGCTATGGAGACCAAGGGCAAGCCCACCGTCATCCTGGCACAGTCCATTAAGGGTGCGGAGCTCGGCCCGTTCTTCGAGGCACGTAACTCCACCCACCAGATCAAGAAGTTCACCATGGAAGCACTGAAGGGCTTCCGTGACCACCTGAACATCCCCATCTCCGACGAGGAGCTGGAGAAGGATCTGTACAACCCGCCGTACTACCTGCCCGAGGCAAACCACCCGGCACTGCAGTACATGCAGGCACGCCGTAAGGAACTCGGCGGTTACATCCCCGGCCGTGCAAACACCCAGCCTGAGATTATCCTGCCCGAGTCCAAGGTCTACGCACAGACCAAGAAGGGCTCCGGCAAGCAGACCGCTGCTACCACCATGGCGTTCGTCCGCCTGATGAAGGACCTCATGCGTGTGAAGGGCTTCGGTCACCGTATCGCTCCCATCACCCCCGATGAGGCACGTACCTTCGGTATGGACTCCTTCTTCCCCTCGGCTAAGCTGTACAACCCCAACGGCCAGAACTACGTGCCCGTTGACCACCAGCTCATGCTCACCTACACCGAGTCCCCCGAGGGCCAGATTGTTCACGTGGGTATTAACGAGGCAGGCGCAACCGCTGCATTCATCGCTCTGGGTTCGTCCTACGACACCCACGGCGAGCCGATGATTCCGATTTACATCTTCTACTCGATGTTCGGCTTCCAGCGCACCGGCGACTCCTTCTGGGCTGCTGCCGACCAGCTGTGCCGCGGCTTCGTCATCGGTGCAACCGCAGGCCGTACCACCCTGTCCGGTGAGGGTCTGCAGCACGCTGACGGTCACTCCCCGATCCTGGCGTCCACCAACCCGGCGTTCAAGATCTACGACCCGGCATACGGCTACGAGATTGCTCACATCGTGGAGCGCGGTATCGAGCAGATGTACGGCACCAAGGACGAAGACCACAACGTCATGTACTACCTGACCGTGTACAACGAGCCGATTCACCAGCCTGCTGAGCCGGCAAACGTTGACGTTGAGGGCATCATCAAGGGTATCCACAAGATCAGCGAGTCCCCGCTGACCTCCGGCCCCAAGGCACAGCTGCTGGCATCCGGCGTTGCTGTTCCGTGGGCTGAGAAGGCTCAGCAGCTGCTGGCTGAGGACTGGGGCGTCTCCGCAGACGTCTGGTCCGTCACCTCGTGGACCGAGCTGCGCCGCGACGGCCTTGCCGCTGAGGAAGAGGCTCTGCTGAACCCGAACCAGCCCGCTCGCGTTCCTTACGTGACCCAGAAGCTGGCTGGCGCTGCTGGCCCGATTGTCGCGACCACCGACTTCACTTCGGATGTTCCCGACCAGATCCGCCAGTTCGTTCCGAACGACTTCGCAACCCTGGGTGCTGACGGCTTCGGCTTCGCAGACACCCGCCCGGGTGCACGTCGCTTCTTCCACATCGATGCAGAGTCGGTTGTTGTCCGCACCCTGCAGATGCTGGCAAAGCGCGGCGAGGTTGCAGCAGACGTTCCCGCGAAGGCATTCGCTAAGTACGACCTGCTGAACGTGAACGCTAACTCCGAGCTGGAGCAGCACTAAGCATTTAGCGGTAGAACCCCGGTTCTGCGGTAAAAGCTAAACGATGCCCCCGGTTGATGATTCATCAATCGGGGGCATTCGTGTTTTAACTCAACCGCATGTTTTAACCGATGTAGCCCGGAGGTAACGACTATTACCTCCGGACTACTTCAGTTATTGGGGCGCCGGTGAGGCTAGCTGGCGAAGTGGCCGGTCACCTCCGCCAGACGCGCCGGGTTCACCAGATCAGGGTGCGTACCCTCCAACAGCACCGAACGGAACGACGACGCATGCGCCGCCCAACCCGCCGCATCCAGGTACGGCTGATCCTCGTGCGGCACACCCACCAGCAACACATCACCATCAAAGAACGCCTGCTCAGCACCACGCATGAGTGCCGCCGAAGCACGCATACTACCCAGGCACACGCCCAACTTCTCCTCCGGCAGGTAACCCATCGCCGAACCTGCCCTCTGCAGACGCTCCAACGTACCCGGCAAATCAAGCTGCTCATCAGCGGCAGGCTCCGGCAGGCCGCCCATACGCAGCAGCGCGCGGAAGCTCTCCTGCTCATCCGGCGCAGGCACGCCCTGCCACTGCTCCGAAGGATACGCATCCAACAGAACCACACGCTCAACCTGCGCACCCGCAGCCTGCGCCAAAGCCGCCACCTGCACCGCGGCGGTACCGCCCACAGACCAGCCCATCAGGGCAAAACGACGCGGCAACGAACGCTCCGCCAGAGTCTTCTCAATCAGCTTCAGGTAGCCTTCAGCCAGCTCCTGCAGGCTCGACGCGAACCCAGCCTGCGGGTCAGAGAACGCCTCAGCCTGCAAAGCATACACACCCTGCTGAGCCGGAAGATGCGAAAGGTACCCCCCATAGCACCAGCCCAAACCACCCGCAGGCGGCAGGATAAACAGCGGCGCGGGGGCATCGGTAGCGTCGTGCGCGGCAGGATGTTCACGCAGCGGCAGAACCGGCGCGAACTCCGCACCCTCGCCACGCTCGCCCGCAATAGACGCCGCCAAAGCCTGCACGGTCGGATGCGCAAACAGCGCGCCGATGCTCACGCTCAGACCCAGCTGCTCCTCAACCGCGGCAATCACCTCAAGAGCCGCCAGCGAATGACCGCCCGAAGCGAAGAAATCCTCGTCCACGCCGAAACGCTCACGCCCCAGCACGCCCGCAATAATCGAGCACAGCTGCTGTTCCAGCAGACCGTGCGGGCCCTCAGCGTCAGAGGTCTGCGGGGTCAGGTCGAGGGTCGCCAACAGCTTACGATCCGCCTTACCGGAGGGGCTCACCGGCAGAGCCGGCAGGGTGTGCCACAGAGTCGGAACCATGTAGTCCGGCAGAACCTGCGCGCAATGCTCGCGCGCCGCCTCCACCAGCTGCTCGGCACGCTCGGCGGGCACATCGCCCACCTCCAGCACCGCCGCCAGGGCGGGCTCACGCAGGCCGCGGTACAGCAGAGCCACCGAAGCGCTCACGCCCTCAACCGCGGCAAGAGCCATCTCAATATCGCCCAGCTCCAGGCGCTGACCGCGCACCTTAATCTGATAATCCGTGCGGCCACGGTAGCCAATGACGGCGCGGCCATCGGGAAGAATCTCCCAGCACGCCAAATCGCCCGTACGATACAGGCGCTGACTCTCACCGTTCAGCAGCGCGAGCGCACCGTCAGGAGCCTGCTCCACGAAAGCCGCCGCGGTCGCCTGCGGGTTGTTCTTGTAGCCGCGCGCCAGCTGCACACCCGACAGGTGCAACTCACCCGTCACACCTACCGGCACGGGGTGGCCGGTCGGGTCAAGAATCAGGGTGCCGGTGTTCCAGACCGGCTCGCCAATGGGCACGCTCTCGCGCTGCGGGTCGGTGGAGGTCTCCCAGAAGGTCACGTCCACCGCCGCCTCGGTCGGGCCGTACAGGTTCAGCGGGTACACGCCCAGGACCTCGCCCGCAGCCTGCACCTGGTCCTTCTGCAGCGCCTCACCCGAGCAGACCACGTAGCGCAGGGGCTGCTCTCGGTCCTGACCGAAGCCAGCATCAGCCAGGATGCGGCGCGCCGCCGGCGAAGAGGTCAGCGCCGACAGCATGGTCGGCACAAAGTGCACCGCCGTGACAGACTGCTCGGCAATCACGCGCGCCAGGTAGGCGGGGTCGCGGTGACCCTCCGGGGCGGCAATGACCACGGCGGCGCCCTCGGCGAGAGGCCAGTACAGCTCCCACACATGCACGTCAAAGGAGATGGGGGTCTTGTGCAGAACGCGGTCGCCCTCCTCCACCGGAATCTGGTGCTGCTGCCAGCGCAGGCGGTTATCAATCGCGCGGTGGCTGATGGCAACGCCCTTAGGCCTGCCCGTTGAGCCGGAGGTGAAGAGCACGTAAGCGTCCTCGTCCAGGCCGGTTTTGACGCCCGGAAGCTCCTCAGCGGCGGGTGCCTGTACAGGTTCCTCGATGCTCAGCTGCGGTAGGGTGTGCTGGGGCAGGTTTGCGTGACGCGCAGGCTCCTGCGGGTTCAGCTCCTGCGCGCTCAGCGGCTGCAGACCGGGGCCGTGCAGTAGCAGGGAGCACTCGGCGTCCTCCATCATCACGCCCACACGCTCGGCGGGCAGATCAGGAAGCACCGGAACGTAGGTGGCGCCAGCGTACAGCAGGGCGTACAGCGCCACGTACTGCTCCACGCCGCGGTGCACACGCAGACCCACCGCGTCGGAAGGGCGAACGCCCCAGTCCAGCAGCTGCGCGGCAAGGGCTCGAGCTCGCTCGTCCAGTTCGGCGTAGGTGAGGGCGCGGTCAAAAGCGTAGGCGCGCTCCGACTCGGGGGTGAGTACCTCACCGGGTGCGGGGGCAGAATCCAGCACGGCGAGCGCCTGCGGATGCGCCGCCACCGCGTCACGGAAGCGACCCAGCAGGGTCTTGTACTCCATCGGGTGCTCGGTAAGCGCCGGGGCGGTCAGCTCGCGCAGGGTCGCAAGCTCCGCCTCGGTCGCCAAGCCGAGGTTGTTCAGGGAGGCGCCCTCGCGCTGCGCCTCCGCCGCGTAGACGGGCAGCCACTCGCTCAGGCGGGCGGCGTGACGTTCCAGCTCCTCAGCGGTGTAGAGCGCCGGGTTCATGTCAATCTCGCAGGAGATGCTGTTGCCGCGGCCGGGCATGCCGCGCAGGGTGAAGGTCGCGTCAGCAACGGGACCGGCAGAGATATTGTGAATGCGCGCGGTCGGTACCGGGGCTCCGGACCCGCCCTTGGAGGGAGCCGCCAGCGGCAGCACCGCGTCAAAGGGCACCACGTTAATCTGCGCACCAAACAGCCTTGACTGGGCGTTACGCGCGGTACGTTCGAGGTCTTCCTGACGAGCCAGCGGATGCTCGGCGTTACGGGCGTACTGCTCCTTCACCGAGTGCAGGGACTCCGCGATGGGGCCGGTCGCCGCAACCTGCACCGGCAGAACGTTCACCGCGGTACAGCCGGTCTGCGCGCTCGCCGCACCCAGGGCGCGGGTCGCCTCCGGCAAGGTGCGGGCGAACATGCGGTTCATCTGCGGCACGCCGAATGAAGCCTGCGGGTAGCCGCCCACACGCGCCAGGTACGAGCCGACGGCGGCGGTCGCCAGCACGGGCCAGGAGACGGCGTTCTGCTTTGCCGCATCCAGCAGAGCCTGCTGGGTGGGCACATCAATGCTGAACGCCAGGCGCACAGACTGCGCCGACGGGGAGGCGGTACGACCCGCCAGGGAGGTGTCTTCCTGTTCCAGGGCGCCGCTCGCCTCCCAGAATGCGAGGTCTTCGTCACGGGCGGCGGAGGCGGCTTCGTCAGCATCGAGCAACTGCTGCAGGCTCATGCGGCGGGTTGCCGGAACCGGCTGACCGGCGGACAGGGCGCGGTAAATAGCGGCGACGCGGGAGAGGCCGTTGAACGCGGCGAACCCGTCGGCAACCACGTGGGAGAAGGAGTGGTAGACCCAGAGGAACCCGCCGTAGCGCACCGCGGCGCTGCGCACGGTCACGCCCTCATCGGTGGCGAGGGGCTGAGCGAGCAGGCGCTGCACCCAGGCGCGCACCGGCGCGGGCAAATCAGAGTCAGGCAGGTCAGAGGCGTTCTCCTCCGCCTCAGTGGAGCCGTTCAGCTCGCCCTCTTCCAGTTCACCCCCGTCCACGAGCAGGTCAATACCCTCCAGGAATGCTTCAAGCGGCAGAATCTGCTGGGAGGCGGCGCCATCGGCAATGCGGGTGCGCACGCGGAAGCCCTCGTTCTCACGGTAGAGCTGTTCAAAAGCCTCACGCAGCAGGGTGAGGTCGGTGTCCGCGGGATACTGCAGAACCTCCGCAGTGTTGTAGCAGGGGTTCGACGGGTCAATCGCCGCGGCAAAATAGATACCTCGCGCGTTGGTGGTCAGCGGCAGCCAGGGGCTGTCAGCGCTGTGCGGTGCGGGGTGAGTCGCGGCGGTGCGAGTATCGGAAGCAGTCTCGGAGCTAGCGGGTGCGATAGTATCAGCTACGCCCATGGTGGCCTCTCTGAGGGGGTCTCAACGTTGAATGTGTGGGTTTGCGCAAGTCCATACAGTTTTGCGCGAGGTTGCGCCTGCAAAAGCGCTAAATCCGGCAGCAGCGCCGAACCAGATAGCAATGCCAATCACGGCGGAGTACATGCTCAACGCCCCGGACACTCGCAGAACCGGCGGCACCCTACAGTGCCTACCGGCGTGACGAGCCTCCGGGGCGCTACACGTATTTAGCCCAGGCGGGAGGCGATGAACTCCACAGTCGGGTTCTCCACCAGCTCGGTAAACTCAATCACGGCGCCCTCAGCGGCAAGGTCGTCGAGCAGGGCGAAGCAGCCCATCGAGTCCAGACCCAGGGAGAACAGGTCGGTGGTCGGCTCGTCAAAAGCGGCCTGCAGGGAGTCGGGCTCGACGATGTACTTCTCCATGATGGGGCGCAGGGTCTCAAGTGCGGACATTTTTCTCCTCAATAGGGGTAGGGGGCGTAGGGTTTAGCCGAAAATTTCGGCAAGCTTGGCGCGCAGTTCGCGGCGGGAAATCTTACCCACGTTCGTGGTGGGCAACTCCTGCAGAACCTGCACGCGCTCGGGGATCTTGAAGTCGGCGAGCTTCTTCGAGGTGAAGAACTCGTGCATCGTGCGGCGAGGGTTCTCGCCCAGGTCGGCGCCCTCCTGCGGCACGATGACCAGGCCCGCGCGCTCGCCCACGGTCTCATCCGGGATGCCCAGGACCACGGCGTCAAAAACGTCGGGGTGGGTCAGCGCCAGCTCTTCGATTTCGTCCACGGCAATCTTCTCGCCGTTGCGGTTAATCTGGTCCTTCGCGCGGCCGGTCACCTCAAGGTACTTACCGGCAACCAGACGCACAATATCGCCGGTGCGGTAGAAGCCGTCCTCGGTGAAGCCGTAGCGGTTCGCGTTCTCCTCCAGGTAGTAGCCGCGAATCGTGTACGGGCCGCGGGTGAGCAGGTGGCCGCTCTCGCCGCGCTTGACCGGCTGGTCCTGATCATCAACAATCAGGATTTCGTCGTCGGGGCTAATCGGGTAGCCCTGGGTCCGCAGGCGCAGCTCAATCGGGTCGGTCGAGCGGGTGTAGTTCACCAGGCCCTCAGCCATGCCGAACACCTGCTGAACGGTGCAACCGAGCACCGATTCAATCTTGCCGGCAACCGCCGGAGCCAGCTTCGAGCCGCCCACCTGCAGGGTCTGCAGAGAGGGCAGGGACACGCCGCGCTTCTCTGCGGAGGCAACCCACGCCTGAGCCAGCGGCGGCACCAGCGCGGAGGTGGTCACACCCTCCATCTCAATGAGGTGGAACGCGGTCTGCGGGGACGGATCCGCCGCAAACACCAGCTTGCCGGAGGCGCACATGACGCCCAGAATACCGGGCGAGCTCATCGTGAAGTTGTGCGCGGCGGGCAGCACCACGAGCATGGTCGTGTTGTTGTTCAGCTTGCAGATGTCGACCGAGCCGCGCACCGAGTACAGGTAGGCGGCGTGGGTGCGAGGAATCAGCTTCGAAATGCCGGTGGTACCGCCGGAGAGCTGCAAGAACGCCACCTGCTCGCTCGCGCGGGTCTTCTCGGTGTTCTGGATGACGCCGGGCACGAACTCTTCAGCGAGCTCCTCCTCGGTCAGCGGGGTCAGCGGCTCCGCAACGTCAATAGCAACCGGCGGCTCCAGGGAGTTCTTGCGCAGCTCGGCGGCAACGTCCTCGTGCAGGGCGGTGAAATCCGCGCCGGGGGTCAGCGAAGAGAACACGTGCGCCGCCGCGTCGGTGCGGGTCGCAAAGTGCACAAGCTCGGTGGTGCGGTGCTGGGGCAGGCAGAACACCGGCAGCGCCGCCGCCCAGAAAATACCCAGCAGGTACACCAGGTACTCGGCGGTGTTGCCCAACTGCAACAGCACGCGGTCGCCCGGCTGCACGCCAGCCTTCACGAGGCGCGCCGCAGCGGCACGGCCTGCCGCCTCCAGCTCACCGTAGGAGAGGCGAATCTGCTGGGGCTTGCCGTCCTCATCGAGCTGCGCGTGCGAAAGCGCCACCAGCGCCGGGAAGTGCGGCTTCGCGCGGCAGGCGTCCAGCAGGAACTCGGGGATGGTCTGGTCAATCCAGTAGCCGGCTTCGCGGTACTTCGCGGCAAAAGACTCGGGGATGAGCGGCGTGGGGGCCAGGGGGCTACGTTCTACGGTCATCTTCTCTCGATTTCTGTGTCGTTTGCGATTTCTATAGCGCTCACGTTGTGTTCGCAGCGTGATGCCATCTCGTCAATGAGGGCGGGCGCGCAACCTACGCCGGGTACCCTTCGGTACCCCTCGCGGCTCGGTAGTGCTGCACATCTCTTAGGCTGTACTTCTCTAGGATACGGGCGAGGCGGTGTTTACCCTAACGGGAACCCCGCACGCCCACCATGCGGGGCGGCTCCAGCGGGGGACCCACCCCGTAGAAGCTTAGGCGGCATCTCGCTGATCCTCCGCGGAGCCCCGCTCAGCGTCAGTCTCCTGACGGCAAGAAGCAATCATGCGCTCCAGTGCCGGCACAATCGCGCCGCGCCAGCACGCATAATCGTGTCCACCGTTGAAGGTCGTGCAGCGTGCGTTCTCCAGGCCCAGCTTCTCCAGGCGCGCCTTCAACTCGCGGTGAGGCGGCACCAGAATCCACTCCTGCTCCCCCACCTCAATCTCAAGCTGCAGGTGGCGCAGACGGTCAATCTCGCCCGCCGCCTCCAGCTCGTCCAAGCGGTCCATGACCTGCGGCTGCCACAGCGACGAAGACTGCGCAATCGCGCCGCCAAACGCCTCCGGACGGCTCAGCACCGCCAGCAGGGAGGACAGGCCACCCAGCGACTGGCCGTTAATCACAATGTTCTGCGGGTCGGTCTTAATGCCGTGCACCGCCTCCAGGTGCGGGAACGCAATCTTCACCAGGTAGTCGGCAATCGGGTTGTCGCCGTTCAGTTCCTTCCAACGGTTTTCACGGCCGCCGGAGTGCAGGAAGAACACGTGCATCGCCGGAATACGGCCCGCCTCGTGGGCGCGGTTGAGGGTCTGCTCCATGCCCTGGCTGAACCACATCTCACCGTCGAACTGGATGAACAGCGGCGCGTCCGGGGCGGGGTCACCCACGCGGCCGAGCACGTACTGGTGGCCGTCAGAGGTCTGCATCCACTCGGGGGCGGGCAACGCGTCAATCTCTTCCTGAGTCAGGATGAACTCCTGCACCGGGGCGTGTTCAAGCTGCACCACGCCCATGCAACGGCCAATACGGTTGCATACGGTCTCGGGGTTCAGCGGGTCACCCTCGCCGGAGTCCAGGGCAGCACGCAGGCGCACCTGGTCGTCGTCACCCAGCCAGGCGGGGCGCTCGCCGGGCAGCGCCGGCAAGAAGTTGTAGGAGGCGCGCCAGGTGGTTTCCATCTGCATGCTCAGCTGCCACCAGCCGGTACCTTCAATGCGGGTCATGAGGGAACGGTCGAGGTTCTTCTCATCGGTCAGGCGGTTGATGAACATGAGCACCTGCTCTGCCTGCTCATTGTGGTACAGAAACGTGACGATGCGCTCGTTCTCGCTGATGCTGCCGTCTTCGAGGTGCACCGGCTCAATAATGGGGGTACCTTCGGAGACTACCTCAAGGATGCGGGCGTTCAGCTCTTCGGGGCTGACCGCCTCAGCAATGAGGGCGCTAATGAGGGGGCTGTCCACGCGCGGTGCCGGTACAGGGCGCGGGGTCTTAGGAGGGGTCGGGCGCACAGCCAGCGCAACGGTACGCGGCTGCGCAGAAGTAGCCTGGGCAGAAGCAGTCTGCACAGAAGTAGCCTGTGCGGGAACGGTCGCGGTGGGTTCGTGCTTGCCCAACGGTTCCTCCTTGGTCTGTGGAAACACTCAATCGGTGAGAATCGGTGAGGAGGCGCATTATCGTTAGTTAGCCTCTACTACCTCACTCTATGGTATCCCTTACCCAAATTCTAGCCAAAGGAAAAAGCGAAAGAACCAAAACATGACAAGATGACAGCGAGCGCGGGCATTTTTCTCGCCTCCCCCCCCCAAAAAAATGGGGTCGAAATTTGGGGCGCCAAGAATAGGCTGCACGAATAGGCGACACAAACCGGGCGGTTAAATGAGATGAGGCACCGAGACCGTACATCAAACCTCTCAAGTCGCAACTCTCAAGGTCTCATGCGGCAGTCTCGGTGCCTCATCTGCGGGTTCCCAAAATGGAACCTACCCAGTGCTCGTTTCCGTTCATGCGTCAAAGACGGGCGAGCACCGGGTAGGCGCCCTACGCGCAGGGGATCCTGGGTCCCTCAGATCCTAACGTTCGCTGCTTGGCGCAATGCCGAGCTTTTCCACCCGTACTGAGACAGGTGGCGCAAACTCCCACGCGGCTTAGGGGCGAAAACTTATTTGCTTTCGCGGGCCGCCGAAATAGCGTCAGCGGCAATATGAATTGTTTGGTTCTCCTTAGGAATCACCAGAGGAGTACCAGTGCATGGATCAGGAATAATGACCGATTGCAGGTCAAAAACTTCCTGGATAAGTTCCGGTGTAATTATCGCACGCGGATCGCCCTGAGCGATAATCCGACCCTGCTTCATTAACACAACATGAGTAGCATACCTGAAAGCAAGGTTCAGGTCATGCAACACCACGGCTACCGTTCGACCTTCGGAGTGCAATTTCTTCGTCAGGTTCAGCACCTCAATCTGGTGCGTGATGTCCAGGTAGGTGGTCGGCTCATCCAGCAGAATCAGCGGGGTCTGCTGCGCCAGGGTCATGGCAATCCACACACGCTGACGCTGACCGCCCGAGAGCGCCTCAATGGGGCGTTCCGCAAGCTCCAGTACGTTCGCCGCCTGCATCGCCTCCACACAGGCGCGCTCGTCCTCATCAGACCAGGAACGCAGCAGCGACTGGTGCGGGTAGCGGCCGCGCGCCACCACATCCGCCACGGTCACGCCACTAGGCGCCTCCGGGGTCTGCGGCAGCATCGCCAGAATCTTTGCGATAGCGCGAGACTTCATCTGCGGCAGCGGGGTGCCGTCCAGGCGCACCTCGCCTTCCTTGAGCGGGTTCACGCGGGCAAGAGCCTTCAGGGTGGTCGACTTACCGCAGGCATTCGGGCCCAGGATAACGGTCAGCTCCCCCTCCGGCACCTGAAAATCTACCCCGTTGAGCACCGTATGCTCACCGTAGGCAACCACCATGTTCTCGCCTTCAAGGCGGGTCGTCACACTAGTGTTCACTAGCCCTTCTTCCTTTCGAGGTAAATCAGGTAAATCAGGTACAGGCCGCCAATCGCGCCGGTCACCACACCCACCTGAATGATGCGTCCGGGAACGGCGAATCGGCCGATTAGGTCGGAGCCGAGCACCATGAGCGCGCCCATAAGTGCCGCGGAGGTGAAGCCCACCCCGCCGCTACGAGACAGGGTCTTCGCGATGTGCGGTGCCGCCAGGGCGACGAAGGCAATCGGGCCGGTCGTCGCGGTCGCCAGCGACACCAGAAGCACACCAATAAACAGTGCCGCCACACGGTACGCGTTCACGCTCACACCCAAACCGGATGCCACCTGATCACCAAAACGAATCGCGCCCAGCGGGCGGACCAGCATCAGCAGCAGCGGAGTTACCACGAACAGCAGACCCAGCAGCGCGTAGGTGCGCTCCCACGTGATGTCATTGAGCGAACCGGCAAGCCAGGACGCCGCAGTCTGCGCCTGAGTCAGCGAAGCACGCACCACCAGCAGCGCATTGAACGCCGCCAGGGTCGAACCCACACCAATACCGACCAGCACCAGACGGAAGCCATGCAGACCCGTACGGCGCGTCAACAACCACACCAGCACCGAAGTCGCCAAGCCACCAACCACAGCGCCCAGAGCAACCTCAACGGGACCAGAATTGAAGACAATAATCTGCAACAGCGCACCGGTCGCAGCACCATTCGTGAAGCCGATAATATCCGGCGAACCCAGGGCATTACCCGAAATCACCTGGAAAATCGCACCCGACAGACCAAGCGCCGCACCCACCAGAAGCGCCGCCACAATACGCGCCGCACGCTGCTGAGCGAAAGTCACAGCAATCTGCTTACCCTCACCCATCAACGCCGGAATGACCTTCTCCGGGGCGAGCTTATAATCACCCTGCAACATGCCCCAAAACGCCAGCGCCGCAATCAGCACCACCAACGCCACATTCAAAATCAGCACACGCCACGGCACCTGAGCACTCAGCGGACCGCGCACAGTCAACACCGGGCGGCCGCCCAAATCGCGGCCGCTACGACGCGCAGAACGATTAGCGGAGCTGGTGGCAGTCGCCGTCGAAACAGCGGAAGAATTCGACATCAGAGAGCCTCCACCTTACGACGAGTCATCAAGAACAAGAACACCGGGGCACCGGCAAGAGTCGCCACAATACCCACCTGAGTCTCCTGCGGAGCCACCAGCACACGCGCCAACACGTCAGCACACAGCAGCCACACCGGACCCAACAGCGCCGAACCATAATTCACCCAGCGCACATCATTACCGAGTAGGGCACGCACCACAAACGGCACCGCCAAACCCACAAAACCAATCGGACCCACCGCAGCAGTCGCCGCACCGGCAAGCACCGTCACCGCCAGCAACGTCAGATTCTGGGTCGTACGCACACTCACGCCAAGGCTGGTCGCCGCCTCCTCGCCCATACTCAAAGCATTAATCGCAGGAGCCACAAAGAACGCCACCAGCATACCCAGCACAATCACCGGACCCACCGTCGACGCGATATCCATACCGCGGCCCTCCAGCGAACCGGCAACCCACACACGGAACTCGTTATACGCATCCTGATCAGCCAAAATCAGGCCCTGCGCAATCGCCGACAGCGCCGCAGAAATCGCCACACCCGCCAAAGCGAGCTTCACAATCGAGCCATCACGGCCACGACCCAGCGTGTACACCAGCACCGCAGCCAACGCGCCACCAATCGTCGCAGCAACCATGTACTGCCAAATACCCATCACGCCAAAAACCACCACGGAGCCAATCACAGCCACCGCAGCACCGGCGTTCACACCCATCAGGCCGGGCTCGGCCAACGGGTTACGAGTCAACGACTGCATCAGAGAACCGGCAATAGCCAACGCCGCACCCGCAGCAAGACCCACCAGGGTACGCGGAATACGCTGCTCCATCACAATCGTCTGCGCCTGCTCAGAAGCAGTGCCATTGAAAACAGCCAGAACCTGATCCGGCGGAAGGTTATTCGACCCGAACAGCAAAGAAGCAGCCACAGCACCCACCAAAAGCACCGCAAACAAGAACAGAAAAGCCAGGCGCTTACCCAGCTTCTGCCCCTGAATCACAGAGCCCTGACGGGACGTACTCTCCTGCTGAACACCTCGGGACAATGAGCTCGTGCGGGCCACTATGCTCCTTATGCTCGATACAAGAAAACGGGGAGGCGCACCCGGCACCCCACCAGAGGGGCACCCGGCACACCGATAGATAACGAGAGAAACGCCGGAGCGGGCGGGGCACTCCCCCACCCACATCCGACGTTAAGTCTTAGCGCTTACGGGCCAGCAGCAGCGCAGCGGCACCCACAATGCTTACGCCCAGAACCACCACACCAATCCACGGGAACGCAGCACCGTAGGTCACGGTCTGAACGGTGGATGCGGTGTTAGCGGAGTTCGAAGCCGAAGCGCTCGGGTTCGACGCAGTACCGCGCGCAACTGCCGAAGAGGACGCGCTCGCCGAAGCGGTCGCCTTCTTCTCGCCCGCAGCAGCAGAAGCCGAAGGTGCAGCGGAAGCTTTAGAAGAACCAGAGGTAGTGCCGGAGGAGTCAGCCTCCGCATTCAGGCGGTCGTACTCTTCCTTGGTGATGGTGTTGCCGTCAGCGTCGGTGTACACGGTCTCAGCGTCAGCCGCGCCACCTGCAGAACCATTCGAGGAACCGTTCGAGCCACCATTGGATGAGGACTCGTTGGAATCGTTAGAGCCCTGAGCCTCGTCTGCAGAGTCTGAGTTGTTAGAGTTCGAGCCGCCGTTCGAGGAACCACCGTTGCTCTTCGAGCTGGAAGAGCCGCGGTTCGAGGAAGAGCCCGAAGAGTTCGAGGAGGAATTATCCGAACCGCCCTCACCCACCACGGTGAACTCGGGGCTGCGGTTGCTGTACGCCTCGGTGCCCAGGTACTTGCCGTCCTTGTCACGCTTCTCACCAGTTGCAAGGAAACGCAGGGTGTGGGTGCCAGCGCCAACATCCGGCAGAACGAAGGAACCGGAGACATTACCGTTACCATCGGTCTTCTGCTGGTGCACCACGCAAGCGCCCTGAGCCGCATCGGAGGGGCACAGGTTACCGTCGTCCACCTTCACGGACACCACAGTGTTCGCGGGGAAGCCGCTCACGCTAAAGGAAATCACGCCGTGCTCGTTCACAGAAGAGGAAACGGTCGAGGAGGTGCCGGGGGTCGATGCCTTTGCACCGCCCGGAGGCAGAGCGGATGCGGTGCCAACACCCAAGCCCAGCGCCAGGGTTGCGGCAGCGCAGGCGGTCAGCGCCTTAGAGGTCAGGGATGCCTTCGGGGCTCCCGAAAAAGGTGCACGCATGGTGGTCCTTTCAAAATTACCGGGGTCGAAGCTGAACGCTACCGGGTTCGTGGAGGTGCAGTTCAGCGGGTCGTGACCCGAGTGGTTGGAGGCACCCGATCCACGCCCCTGTTCAAGGGTGCAGGGTCAAAAGTGTGGAGCGTGGACCGGTGCCGATGTGAATATGTGGTCAGAGAGCTTACTTCTTGGAGGTGCGCAACAGCAGAGCCGCAGCCAAAACCACCAGGCCAGCCGCCGAGAGCAACAGGTTATTGGCGTTGTTGACCAGCCACTTGGTCAGACCGGTCAGCTCAGTACCCTCAATGACCGGGCCCTGAGCCTTGGTGCCTGCGGCAGAGTTCTGGGAGCCCTGCGTGTTCTGCGAGTTCTTCGAACCGGATACGCCCGCAGCCTTCACAGCCTTCTTTGCGTTAGCCTCGGTCTTCTGCAGGTTGGATGCCAGGTTCTTCTGCGCGCTCTGAACCTTCGCCTTAGCCTGCACACGGTTCACGACCGGAGCGGTGCTCTGCGAGAGCGCGGCGAGGGATGCGTCCACGTCGGTGGCGCGGGTGCTGATGCGGCCGCCCGCGTTACGCATGGGAACCGGCGCGGTAGAGGTGCTGGTTGCGGGGTCCTCGTTCAGCTCTTCGACCAGCTGGTCGTTGGCGTCCTGCTCATCGCGGGAAACTTCCTGACGAGGGGTAACGGCACGCTCCACGGTCATGTCGGCAAAACCGAGCACAGCATTTTCAGCGCCCTGGTTGCCGTTGTGAACGACCACGCGGTAGGTGGCAGCGGGCATGCTCACGCTGGTTTCGTAGCTGAAGCTGCGGTTACCGTCCAGGCGCTTCCAGCCGGAGCCGTACAGGGTCTGCGGGGAGTTGCCCAGGTAGGTCGCGGCGTACACCCAGGTGCCCGGCTCTGCATTCGGCACGGTCACGGTCACGGTGGAGCCCTCGCGACTCACCTGCACGCCGTTACCGTCGGTCAGCTCGGAGGCGCTAATCGGCTCGGGCGCGTCACCGGGGGCGTACTCGCCAATGGTGAAGGTGGTGTTGATACCGCCCTGGCTGTTGGCGCCGCCGTAGGTTCCGGAGCGGTCACCGTCGCGCAGGCTACCGGTCAGCAGGCGCAGGGTGTGCTCACCGGAGGCGTACTTTGCGGCGTCTTCGTCATTCTTGAAGGCTGCGTTGTCGCGGGTGGGCAGGTCAATCCAGGCATCGATATGGCCGTTCTCATCGGGGGTGACGATAGCCCAGATGGTGCGGTTGTCGTTGACTGCGGTGGCGTCGTTGCGGGACACCTTGCCGTCGTCAATCTTCAGACCGATAACGGACGCCTTCTTGTCTTCGGGGTTGCACCAGCCGTCACCGGTCAGGTGCAGCTTGCCGCCCTGAACAGCCTTCGGGTTCTCGATGGTCAGGCGCGGGGTGAAGGAGCCATCAGCGGGGGCGCAGGTTTTCGAATCTGCGCTGGGTTCGGGGGTCGGCTCCGCGGTAGGCGCGGGGGTGGGTTCTGCAGTTGCGCTGGGGTCAGCAGTAGCAGAGGGGTCTGCACTTGCGCTGGGCTCGGCAGTTGCAGAAGGCTCAGCGGTGGCGCTGGGGTCAGCAGTGGGCTCAGCGGTCGGTGCCGGGCTCGGAGCCGGGTCGCTCAGCGTAATATTCTGCGACACAGATGCACGACGGTCGTAGGTGTTGCCGTCAGCGTCGGTACCGCCCAAGGAGCCGGAAAGCACCTGAATACGGTGGCTGGTACCCTCCACGGTCCAGCCCTTGCTCTTGAGATGCTCAGCGGTCAGACCGGTGTTCTCAGGGGTCGGCAGAGCAACCTCAACCTCAAAGGTGCCGTCCTCCTTGGCGATTGCCATGAAGTTCGCAGGCGAGTTGCCGCCCTGCTTGGTGAGCGGGTTAATCGCCTGGTGAGCCTCATCCGGCACGGCGTCGAGGAACTTCACAGCGAACACTGCGCCGCGGCCGGATGCGGTGCTGGTGAAGCCGGTTCCACGTAGCACGAGCTTGCCCTCGCGCCACTTCTCGGTGGAGATGGTCACGGCAGCCTTAGCGTCCTGCTGGGTAGCGGCGGGGGTGTCCGCGAATGCGATGGTGGTGCCGGTCAGTGCCGCTCCGGGGGTGATGAGCGCGCCGGCGAGCGCCACGACGGCACCGTAGCGGGCTGCGGTGCGTGCGGGTCGGGTTTCGGTCATTGTGGTCCTTGAGGATGGTGTGGTGGGTCGTGCATCCCCTGCCCGCCGCGAGTTTAGGTCGCGGCGGGCAGGGGTTCAGGAAGCCTCGGTGGGTGATTACTTCACGCGGGGCGTTTAGAGCGGAAGCGCCTTCTTGACGTCTTCGATGATGCCGTTGAGCAGCAGCGGGCCGCCGGTGGAGGTCCACTTGGAGCCTTCAACCAGGATGACGTGGTCGTCCTTGACTGCCTTCAGGTTGGTGAAGCCGGAGGTTTCCTTCGCCTTCTTCAGTGCCTCTTCGGCGCCCTGCAGGCCCGCGGTACCCTGCGCGTTCGGGTTCTGCTGGCTTGCACCGCCGAGGGTGCCGAGGAACATGTAGTCCGCGTCGATGGTTGCCAGGTTCTCCAGAGAGACAGGCTCGGAGTGGCCCTGACCGTTGCGGTCCTGCGCCTCGGGGCGCTTGAGGCCCAGGTCGGTGAGCACCTGACCGGCGGGCAGCTCCTTGAGAATCAGGGCGGGGCCGTTACCTGCCCAGCGCACGATGGAGAAGGTCTTGTCGCCGTACTTGGGGGCCAACTGTTCCTTCAGGGTTGCGGCGCTTGACTCGTATGCCTTGATGACCTCTTCGCCCTTGTCAACCATGTTCATGGCGTTAGCGACGTTGCGGAAGTTGATGCGCCAGTCGCCGCCCGCGTAGCCGCAGTAGACGACGGGGGCGATCTTCTTGAGGGTTTCGTAGGCGTCGGAGCGCTTGTCCACGCCGGTGGAGTCGACCAGGATCAGGTCGGGCTCGAGGTTGCCGATCTGCTCGTAGTTGACCTGCGCGACGGTGCCGATGATCTGCACGCCCTTGGCGCGGTCGGCGAGGTAGTTGGGCACGCCGGACTGGCCGCGGCCGGAGACGGAACCGACGGGGGTCACGCCGAGGGCGAGCAGGCCGTCGAGGGTGGGTTCGGAGAGGACGATGACCTTCTGCGGGTTGACGGGAACTTCTACGTTCTCTTCGTCAATATCCTTGATGGTTCGGGTGCCGCCATTACCGGAGCCGCCCGAGGTGGAACCGCCGGAAGTGGTGGTCGTGGTGGTCTCGCTGCTGCATGCTGCGAGGGCGAGAGCTGCCGAGGAGGCGAGCGCCAGGCCGAAGAAGGCGCGGCGGTTAACGCCCGATGCGCCGTGGTTCTCGGCGTCGGTCAGCTCGGTTCGGTTGAAAGACATAGTTCCCCCTATAAATGACTAAACTATACCTAACCTTACAGATATCTGAGTGTTACATCAAGGCGGGTTCAGTTTGGCTTCTCTGGCCGTCGCAATGCCCGGTTTTGCCACGGAATTCCGCGGGTTAACATATTTCACGCTTTGTCATAGTCTTGCTGACATTATGTCACTTAAAAGGGGTGATTCTCCCCCGCCCTACGCCCTCTCGGCGGTGACCTCATATATGCACCCGGGCACGCGCCCAGGCACACACAACACCCGGGCACGCACAACGCCCCGCCGCGAGAATCCGCAACGGGGCGTATGAGGTTTATTCAGTACAGGCGCCGAATCAGGGCACCGGGTTCAGAACGCAGGGGCGCCGTTACCGGCGTACATCATTCCCCGCGTGGACCGCTAGTGGCCGCAACCGCAACCAGAACCGGTGCGCTTGACCGAAGCAGCCGCCGCACGCAGGGAGGCGATGGCAGCCTCCGGACCGCCGAGCGCCTCGTCCACGCCGTAGACCGAGCTGCCGGCAACGAAGCAGGTTGCGCCAGCCTCCGCGGCACGCAGGATGGTCTCTTCGGTGATGCCGCCGTCCACCTGCACGGTCACCGGCAGGTTCGCGCCCTCAATCGCCTTGGCGGCGCGGGCGATCTTCGGCAGGGTCACGTCCAGGAACGCCTGACCGCCGAAGCCGGGTTCCACGGTCATAATCAGCAGCATGTCCAGCTCACTGAGCATATCCAGGTAGGGTTCCACGGCGGTTGCCGGACGCAGCGCCATACCCGCCTTCGCGCCCTCAGCACGCAGGGTGCGTGCCAGCTTGATGGGGGCGATAGCCGCCTCCGCGTGGAAGGTCACCGACTCGCAGCCCATGCTGGCGTATTCGGGTGCCCAACGGTCGGCGTCCTCAATCATCAGGTGCACGTCGAACGGCACCGGGGAGATTTCGCGCAGACGCTTGACCACCGGCGGGCCCCAGGTGAGGTTGGGGACGAAGTGGTTATCCATCACGTCAATATGCGCGGCGTCTGCGGTGGAAATGCGCTCCAGCTCGCGCTGCAGGTTCGCGAAATCTGCCGAGAGGATGGAGGGGTTAATGGCAATACCCATGTGTGTTGTCCTTAGGTTGCACTCCCCCGGCGCCCGCTCGGTTGAGCGGGGCACCGGGTGGATAAGAGGTTAGTTCTTGCGCAGCAGGGCGAGGAACATGGCGTCGGTTCCGTGCACGTGCGGCCACAGCTGCGCGGTGGTCGGGTTCTCCGAAGCCTTCACAACCGGCGCGCCCTTCTTCACCTTGATTTCGGGGGTGTGGCCGGGGTCCTTCTCCCCCGCCAGCACGCTCACGGGCTCGCCGTTCGCGCCTTCGGTGTGCAGGGCGACCTCGCGCAGTGCGGCAGCCGAGTCGAGCAGGCTGACCGCGCCGCTTTCGAGCACCTCGGCAACAATGTTCTGGGTTTCTGCCGCGTGTGGGGAGCAGGTCACGTAGGCGATGACGCCGCCGGGGCGGGTCGCCTCAATGGCCGCATCCAGAAGCTGACGTTGCAGGGGCAGCAGCTCGGCAATATCGCGCGGGGACTTGCGCCAACGCGCCTCGGGGCGGCGGCGCAGGGCACCCAGACCTGAGCAGGGCACATCCACCATGACGCGGTCGAAAAGCTGGCCGGGTTCAACGGATCCGGGCAGTGCGGAGGCGTTCTTGCGCAGGGTCTCGCGAATCTGGCGGCCGTCACCGGTGAGCACCGTGTAGCTGTCCTCGGGCAGGGGGCGCATGGAGGATTCCACGAGCTGGGCGCGGTGCGGTGCCGCCTCGTTGGCGACCAGGGATGCGCCGCGCTGAACACCGATAGCGCCGAGCAGCGCCGCCTTACCGCCGGGGCCCGCGCACAGGTCGAGCCATGCGGTGTCGGTGCCGTCCAGGGGTGCTGCGGCGAGCGCGCGTGCTACCAGCTGGGAGCCGGCGTCCTGGGCGCGGACGGTGCCTTCACGCACCGATTCGAGGCGCGCCAAGTCGCCGGAGGCGTACAGCGCCGAGCCCTCAACCAGTTCACCGTCCACGGCGCCCTGTTCGCGCGCCTCGTCGAGGCTACCCAGACCGGGCAACGCCACCAGGTTCACCACGGGGGCGAGGTTGTCCGCTTCGAGCAGCTGCTCAATTTCGGTGGCGGGGCGACCGTGCGCGACGAGTGCCTGACGCATGGAACGCACAATCCAGGCGGGGTGCGAAGCGAGCAGAGCCATGCGTTCAGTGTCGTCCTTCGCGTCCTCGATGATGAGTTCGTACCACTCTTCGGGGGTGCGCTCAGAGACGCGGCGTAGCACCGCGTTGATGAAGCTTGCCGGGCCCGCACCGATCTTTTCGCGTGCCAGGGACACGCTCTGGTTCAGCGCCGCGTGGGCGGGTACGCGCATGTTCAGCAGCTGGTGCACGCCCATGCGCAGCACAATCAGTGTGGTGGTGCCGACCTTCTCGAGGGGGCGGTCCACGCAGTGGCGCAGAATCGCGTCATAGGTACCCTGGTGGCGTAGCGTGCCGTAGGTCAGCTCGGTGGCGAAGCCTGCGTCGCGATGGTCGAGGCGGTGGCTACGGATCGCCTTGGGCAGCACGAGGTTCGCGTAGGCGTCAGATTCGGCAACGGATCGCAACACCTCGAAGACGGTGGCGCGTGCGGTGTCTGCGGTACGCGAGCGTGCGGAGGGTGCCGCCGCGGAGAATTCGCGGGCGGACATGGAGCGGCGGTTACGTTCGTGGCCGCTCTTATTGCGTTGGGAGGTGCCACCGCCACCGCGTTTGGTGTCGTCGTGTGCGGTCTTGGCGCGGCGTGCGGCGCGTTCGACGCTGGTCAGGCCGTCAAAGCGGCGGCCGGTTCGGGACTCTGCGCGGTTCTCATGACGATTTTCGCCGCGCGGTTCGAAGCGCTTCTTGTCGCCGCGGGAGTTGTCATCCCACTTCTGCGGGCGGCCCTGGGAGCGCTGATTCTGGGAGCGCTGGTTCTGCTGGCGGTTCTGCTCGTTCACACCAGCACCGGAGCCGGAGCGGCGGCGACGCTTACGCTTCGCACCGCCCTCGCCACTGCCCTGATTGAACTTACCCTGACCGCCGCCCTGGCTGAACTTGCCGTTGCCGGGCTTACCGGAGTGACCGGGCTTGCCATTGCCAGCGTGACCGGGCTTGCCGTGTCCTCCCTTGTAGGGGCGCTTTTCGTTGCTCATGCGAGTACCACCAGGCCTTCCGCCATGTCCTTGCCAGCGCCGCGAGCCCACGCGGGCGCATCCATCATTTTCTTACCGGCAGGCTGAACCTGCAGCAGCATCAGCGGTTCGGTTCCGGTGCCGACCAGTACTTTCTTCGCGTGCAGACGCACCGCACCGGGTGCGAGGGGGCCGCCGTTTGCCTCGCTCAGGGACTGCACCAGGCGCTCGTCGGCGACCGCGAGGCCGCCGATCTTGAAGCGGTTTTCGCCCAGTTCGCACCATGCGCCGGGTTCGGGGGTCACGCCGCGGAAGCGCGCCAGAATCTGCTCGGCGGGTTCGGTCCAGGTGAGGCGGCCGTCGGCAATGCTCATCTTGGAGGCGTAGCTGACCGACTCGTCCTCAACCTGCACGGTGCCGTTCTCGCCAGCCTCGAGGCGTTCGAAGGTGCGTTCAAGCAGCGCGCCACCGCTGATGGCGAGGCGCATCAGCACGCTTCCTGCGGTGTCGTCGGCGGTCACGGGGGTGGATTCCTGTTCGAAGGTGGGGCCGGTGTCCAGGCCCTCTTCGAGCAGGAAGGTAGTGGAGAAAATTTCCTGCTCACCGGCGATGAGGGCGCGCTGCACGGGGGCGGCGCCGCGCCATGCGGGTAGCTTGGAGAAGTGCAGGTTGACCCAGCCGTAGCGCAGGGATTCCAGCGCGGACAGCGGCAGCAGGGCACCGTAGGCGACCACGGCAGCTGCGTCAGCGTTCAGTTCGGCGATGGCCGCGGCGGCTTCGTCGTTCCAGCGGTTAGCCTTCACGATGGGCAGGCCGAGCTCTTCGGCACGCTGGGCGACCGGGGAGGGGGTGAGCACGCGCTTGCGGCCCACGGGGGCGTCCTCGCGGGTGAGCACGCCGACCACGCGCACCTTATCGGAGTTCGCGAGGTAGTCGAGCGGGGGCACGGCGACATCGGGGGTGCCTGCGTAAATAATGTTGAGCATGTGAGCCTACTTTCCGAAGCTACCGAAGAAGGAACCTGCAGAACCTGCACCGAACGCGCCACCTGCGCCGAAGGCACCGCCCACGCGGGTTGCACGTTCGGTCACGGTCTTCGCGGCGACAGTGTTGTAATCTGCGGCGCGCAGGGCACGCATCACGCGCTGGCGGTCTTCGCCCACGAGGCGGTCGATAAAAAGCTTGCCGTGCAGGTGGTCGGTTTCGTGCTGCAGCATGCGCGCGAACAGGCCTTCACCCTCCAGCACGAGGGGTTCGCCGTGGCGGTCCACGCCGGTCACGCGCGCCCAGTTCTTGCGCGGGGTCGCGGACTTCTGACCGGGCACGGACAGGCAGCCTTCGCCACCTTCCTGGTCTTCTTCGCCGACCTCAAGCACGGGGTTGATGATGTAGCCTTCGCGGTCGTCGATGCCGCCGAAGGTGAAGATCTGCTTGGAGATGCCAACCTGCGGGCCCGCGAGGCCCACGCCGCCCACGTCGTACATGGTTTCTAGCATGTCGTCGATGAGTCGTGCCAGGTCGTCGTCGAAGACGGTGATGGGGTCGCAGACGCTGCGGAGCACCGGGTCGCCCACGGTGCGGATGCTCAGGATGGTCATGGTTCTCCTCTGCCGGCGGGTGCCGGGAATGTGCTTACGGATTTCTTTGTGGTGGCAGAACTGCGCTGGCGGTTTTTCCCAGCAGGCGCATTCTTCACAGCGGGCGCGTGGGCGCCGTTCTGCCTATTTGTTCTATTGTCGCCGATTCGGTAGCGCGAATCTAGAACGAATCGAGGGGTTGGGGTGAGGGCTGAGCCTCACCTCCCCGGGGCTTGTTGCCTCTCCCCTATGCCACCGGCGGGGGTACTACGGGCATGAGCGCGGGGTCTTCAAATTCTTTGACCTGGCGGTCGAATTCCCAGACGCGGCGCAGGGCGCAGAACTTGTACCAGTTGCGTTCGAGCACGGCGGGGTTTGCCTGCTGCGGCAGTACTTGGGTTTCGCCGAGTGCCACGCCCATGAGGACGGGCGCGTCGCCGTATTTCCAGGGTTCCCAGGTGCCCTCGTCGGGGTCGACGATGGATTCTTCGGCTTTGAGCCCGGCGACGAGCTGCATGACGACCTTCTCGTCGAGTGCTTTGACGCGGCCGCGTTTGTCGGTGCCTTTGGTTTTGTAGTCGATGATGCAGGTTCGGCCCGCGATTTCTGCGACGAGGTCGAGGGTGCCCGCGTAGCCGACGGTGTCGTTCCAGATGGTGACTTCGGCGGCGAGGGGGCGGGGCTTGAACGCTTCCCACCATTCGTCGAAGCGGTCGGCGTAGGCCTGTTCGCCGTTCTTAATGAGCTGTTCGCGGCTTTCGTCGAGGTTGTGTTCGCGTCCCATGGCGCGGAGGGCGACGGCTTCGGCGTAGTTGTGGACGCGGTCGCCTCGGGCGGCGGCTGCGTCGCGGTATCGTTCGGAGGCGCTGGCTGCGTCGCGGATGATGGCGAATTTGAGGCCGTGGGATCCGGTGGCGCGGTAGGCGCGCTGGTCTTCGAGGGCGGCTTTGGCTGCCATGTACCCGTGCCAGCCGCTGAGGTCGCTGGCGTGCTGTCCGATGACGGTGGTGATGGAGGGGACGAGGAGTTCTCCTCCGCGTTTGCGGGAGTACATGCGTCCGTAGTCGGTGGCTGCGGCGAGTTCGGGTGTTGTCACGGGGTACCTCATTCTCGGGTGGTTGTGTCCGCTGCGGTGGACTGTTGCCGGTGGGTTTGACCCGGTGGGCATAATAAAACCCCCGTTCCTTGAAACGGGGGTTCTTTGGTGCGTGATACTGGGTTCGAACCAGTGACCTCTTCGGTGTGAACGAAGCGCGCTACCACTGCGCCAATC
>NZ_CAUVVO010000009.1:0-106717 GCF_963555405.1 uncultured Rothia sp.
TAGCGCGCCGCCCTGTCACGGCGGAGGTCGCGGGTTCAAGTCCCGTCGGGGTCGCTCTGGCCGCGTAAGTTCAGATGATTGTTCATCCGAAGACGCGGTCATTGCGTATCTAAAAGTAAATACGCAAGGCTCTGTAGCTCAGTTGGTAGAGCGTACGACTGAAAATCGTAAGGTCACCGGATCGACGCCGGTCGGAGCCACGAAATCCGCCTCCAGGCTTCTACAGTGGGGCGGGTTTTGTTTTTAAAAAAACTTTGCGGTTGCAGATACTGCAAGCCCGTCGAAAAGGCGGTATCTTGGGAATAAAACCCCGAGATGCCGCCTTTTTGTATACAGATTGTATATAGAGGGACCTGTCCTATAGTCACTGCAGAAAGCACCACCGCACCCATGACCGCTCAAAATTCAGCCGCGCAAAATTCAACTCACCCGCACCAAGAGGACTCGCCTCAGATTCCCTGGGCAAAAAATCCTGCCACCGGCGGTGCTCAGGCAGCAAGCAACCCCGCAGGCGGAATCCGCTTCGAAAATATTACCAAGAGCTACCCGAGCCGAACCGGTGAACCCACCACGGTGCTGCAGAACCTGAACCTGCACATCCCCGCCGGGCAGATTACCGTGTTCGTCGGCCCCTCCGGCTGCGGTAAAACCACTAGTCTGCGCATGATTAACCGCATGGTGGAGCCCAATAGCGGCACCATCACCATTGACGGCGTAAATGTGTACGAGAAGAACCCTTACGAGCTACGCCGCGGCATCGGCTACGTGATGCAGCAGGGCGGGCTCATGCCGCACCGCACCGTCGCGCAGAATATTGCCACCGTGCCGCGCCTGCTCGGTGCCTCCCGCAAGGAGGCGCAGGCTCGCGCGCTCGAACTGCTTGAAGTGGTCGGCATGGATTCCTCCTACGCCAAGCGCTACCCCGCCCAGCTCTCGGGTGGCCAGGTGCAGCGCGTCGGTGTGGCGCGTGCTCTCGCCGCCGATGCACCCGTCCTGCTGATGGACGAGCCGTTCTCCGCTGTGGACCCGGTGGTGCGCACCGACTTGCAACGCGAGCTGTTGCGCCTGCAGGCTCGCCTCGCCAAGACGATTGTGTTCGTCACCCACGATATCGACGAGGCGCTCCTGCTGGGAGATCGCATTGCCGTCTTTGCGGAGGGTGGTCGCCTCGCCCAGTTCGGCACTCCCGAAGAGATTCTGTACAGCCCTGCTGATGATTTTGTGCGCTCCTTCGTGAGCCGCTCCGTTGCCGGTCTGCTGGATGAACAGACGGTGCGCCAGGCACGTGCGCGCCGACTTGCAGACTTCCGAGAAGCACAGGATAGCGCGGTAGAAGGTGAGAAAAGCGAATGAGCCTTCTAGAAAATACTGTGCTCGCGGCACCACCTCTCGCCGCGCAGCCCCTACTGGCATCACCCCTGGCGGCAATCGATATGCACTGGGAGTGGGTCGCCACCAACAGCCAGCGCATCCTCGAGCTGACCCTCAGCCACCTCTACCAGGGCGTCGTGCCCGTTGCGATCGGCACCATCGTCGCGCTGCCGGTTGCCTACTACGCGAGCCGCCGCCGCGACCGCGGTTCCGAACGCCGCCTCGGTGCGCGAACCCTCATGCACCTCTCCTCGCTGCTGTACACCATCCCCTCCATTGCGCTGTTCGTGCTGATGCCGCTCATCCTGGGAACCTCGATTATTTCCCCGCTGAACGTGCTTGTCGCCCTGAGTGTCTACTCCTTCTCTCTGATGGTGCGCTCCGGCGTGGATGCCTTCGACTCCGTACCCGATAGCGTGCACGAATCCGCCCGCGCCCTCGGATACACGCCCCGACAGGCATTGATGGAGCTCTACCTGCCCCTCGCGGCGCCCGTCATTATGGCGGGAATCCGCGTGGCAACCGTCGCCAACATTGCGATGGTGTCCGTGGGCGCCCTCATCGGTGTGCCCTCGCTCGGCACGCTCTTCACCGACGGCCTCGCGCGCAATATCCCTTCGGAGATTCTCGCTGGCGTGGTTCTCAGCCTGCTGCTGGCGCTGGTCCTCGACCTGCTCCTTATCCTTCTGACCAGGGTCTTTACCCCCTGGCAAGCAGGAACGCCCATCCGCCACCGAAGCCCCGAGAGGAGGGCATAAACCGTGAACGTCGTAGAACGAACCCTCGCCTACCTCATGGACAGCGCCAACTGGCAGGGAAGCACCGGAATCCTCGTGCGCCTGCTCGAACACGTGGGCGTTACCGCCCTCGCCACCGCCTGCGCAGCACTCATCGTTGTGCCCCTCGGTCTCTGGGCTGGGCACCACCGCCCGGGTTACGGCACCAATCGTCGCCGCAGCAACCTGCTCATGAGCACCGTTGCCGCCACCCGCGCGCTGCCCGCGCTCGGTCTGCTCACTATCCTCGCGCTCTGGTTGGGCGTCTCGACCCTGCCCTCCCTCATCGTGCTCATTATTATTGCGGCTGCGCCCCTGCTTGCCGGAGTACTTGAAGGACTCGCCGCCGTACCCGAAGACCTGGTGGATGCGGCCCGCGCCCAAGGACTGACCGAATGGCAGATTCTGACTCGGCTTGAAATCCCGCTCGCCGCCAACATGATGCTCGGCGGGCTCCGCTCCGCACTCGTGCAGGTTATCGCAACCGCGACCATCGTCGCCTACCTCAGCGGCGGAACCCTCGGCAGGTACCTCTTTGACGGGCTTGCCGTGCGTGACTACCCGCGCATGCTCGTCGCAACCCTGCTCGTAGCGCTTCTCGCCTTCGCCGTGGATGCGTTCATGGGTCTTGTGCAGCGCGCGCTCACCCCCGCAGGGCTCACCATCAACCGGAAGAAGGCATGAACCCGATGAATCAGGCACCTAAAACCTTCTCGTGTCATACTGTCTCGCGTCGCACTGTACTCACCGCCGCCGGAGCACTCGGCATGGCGGGTATCCTCAGCGCCTGCGGGCTCAGCGGCGACAAAGTCTTCAGTGGCGAACACGAAGGAATCATCGTCGGCTCAGCAGCCTTCGCCGAATCCCAGATCCTCGCCGAAATCTACGCCGGAGCCCTCGCCCGGGCGGGATTCAATGCCCGCACCCAGCTGAGCATCGGCGCCCGCGAGGCATACCTGGGGGCACTCGCCTCCGGCGCGGTGGACGTTATCCCGGACTACTCCGGCAACCTGCTGCTCTACCTGGACCCGAAGGCAACCGCCTCGACCGCCGAGCAGATTCTGCAGGCGCTACCCGCCGCCCTTGGCACCCTTAAGACGGGCGACTCCGGGGCAGAAATTCGTGCCCTGAACGCCTCCGAAGCGGAGGATAAGGACAGCCTCGTCGTGACCGAGAAGACCGCGCGCACCTACAACCTGCGCACCCTGGAGGATCTGGCCGCCCACTGTACCAACCTGAAACTCGGCGCGGCCCCCGAGTTTGCCGAGCGCGCCTACGGCATCCCCGGTCTGAAGGAGAAGTACGGATGTGTTCCCGCCGAGTTCGTGCCCCTATCGGACGGTGGCGGTGCGCTGACCGTCAAGGCCCTACTCGATGACACCGTGCAGGTGGTTGACCTCTACTCGACCACCCCCGCGATTGAGCAGAATAAGCTGGTGGTGCTGGAGGATCCAAAGAACATGATTCTGGCTCAGCAGGTGCTGCCAATCATCAATACGTCGCGAGTTCCTGACTCCGCGGCGGAGGTTCTGAACCGTGTCTCGGCGAAGCTGACTACTGCCGATCTGCGTACCCTGAACGACCGCGTTTCAGGTACTTCTAAGCAGGAGCCCGCGCAGGCTGCGGCTACCTGGTTGGACGAGCACGGCTTCTAATATCCCACTGTACATTCCGCTATAGGAATGGGTGTAAACAAAACCGACCTGGGAATATTCTAGAAATAGAATATTCCCAGGTCGGTTTATATCATCCCGCCCCACAGGCTAGGGGAGAGCCGCAGAACCGCTTTTAGCCCTCAATCAACAGAGCCAGAGCCTCGTAGGGGCGCAGGCTCAGCGTCACCGTCTCAGCCGAATCAGATACAGCGGAATCTGCCGCAGTGGAATCCACCATAGAATTCTTGTAATTACACACCAGCACGCGACCAGAACGAACAAACTCAGCCGGAACCTCAACCTCGGTCGGCTCACCGTAGAAGTTCGTCAGCACCAGCAGACGCTGCGCCGGGCGGAGGTTCTCAGCACCAGCCTCGGCAGGAAGCTCGCGCAGGTACGCGAATACGCGCTCATGATCCAGCGCGTAGGGGGCGTACGAGCCGTACGCAATCACCGGGTACTGCTTACGCAGGGCAATCAGGTTGCGGTAGTAGGGCAGGATTACGCCGTCACGCTCCTCATCCTCCACCGAAATGCCGGCGCCGGTCGCCGCATCGCGCACCGGGGCGGGAGCCAGCCACGGCGAGTCCGAACCGAAGCCGGCGGTTGCCGCATCCGCGGTCCACTGCATCGGCACACGCGAATTATCGCGAGCCTTCGACGCCACAATCTCCAGTGCCTGCCGTTCGCTCAGTCCGCGCTCACGCAGCATCGCGTAGGCGTTGTGCGCCTCCACATCCACGTACTGCTCAATCGAGGAGTAGACCGGGTCAATCATGCCGATTTCCTCGCCCTGGTACACGTACGGGGTGCCGCGCAGCAGGTGAATCACGGTCGCCAGCATGGTCGCCGACTCGGCGCGGTAGCGCTCAACGTCACCAAAACGGTTCAGGGCGCGCGGCTGATCGTGGTTATTCCAGAACAGTGCGTTCCAGCCGCCGCCAGCCTGCATACCCAGCGCCCAATCGTTCAGAATCTGCTTCAACTCGGCAAAACGGAACGGCACCTTCGACCACTTCTCGCCGTTCTCGTAGTCCACCTTCAGGTGGTGGAAGCTGAACACCATATCCAGCTCGCCGTTTGCCGGGTTGGAGTAGCCCACGCAGTTTTCGATGCTGGTCGAGGACATTTCGCCCACGGTCACGGTGTCGTCATGCTGGCCGAAGGAGGCACGGTTTAGCTGCTGAATACGGGTGTGCACAATCGGGGTGTCGGTGTATTGTGCCTTGTCTACCGTGCCTTCGGGGGCGTCGAGCAGCTCTTCTCCCTTGCCGATGACGTTAATGACGTCGAAACGGAAGCCGCGCACACCCTTGTCGTACCAGAAGTTCACGACCTTAAACAGCTCGTCACGCACAACCGGGTTGTACCAGTTCAGGTCCGCCTGGGTGCGGTCGTACAGGTGCATGTATAACAGGGGAGTGCCGTGCTCATCCGTGTACTCACCGAAGCGGGACCAGCAGGGGCCGCCGAACTTCGACTCCCAGTTGGTCGGTTCGCGCAGCTGACCGTCCTCGGTGTATTTGCCGGGGCGAATGTAGAAGTAGTCCCAGTACTCGCGTTCACCGGCGAGGGCGCGCTGGAACCACTCGTGCTCGGTCGAAATATGGTTGAGGACCATATCGAACATGACGCCCACACCGTGCTCGGCGAGGGCGGCGATCATCTCTTCGACATCCTCCATGGTGCCCAGGTCGGGGTTAATGGCGTAGTAGTCGGAGATGTCGTAGCCGTTGTCGTTCTGCGGGGAGGCGAAGAACGGGTTGAACCACACCATGTCCACGCCCAGGGAGGCAATGTAGGGCACCTTCTCGATGACGCCGCGCAGGTCGCCGTAGGCGCCACCGGCGGAGGAGTAGAAGGACTTGGGGTACACCTGGTAGATGACGGAGGACGCGAAGTCCTTGCCGCCTGCCGGGGCAGCTGCCGATGCGACTGCCGGGGTGAGCGATGCGGTGGGTGCCTGTGTCATGGAAACCTTCTGAAACGTGAACTGGGTTCAGTGCCTGTGAAAGCGTGTATAAATCAGTGCGTTAGAAACGAACCGCGCCGGTGCTACGTATGGTGCTACGTATGCGCAGCGAGGCCCGTACGCGGCAGACACAGACGCCTGCCGCTTCCCGGTGCGTTCGCCGCTTGAATATCGCCGCCCGCAGCCTGGGCTCATTCCAGATTAGGGGGCATAATGGGGTGATGTCCCCCATCTACCCCAAAGGGGGCAATTCTGCCGCAGATCCGGCACAACTCCGTGGCCTCAGCCCTCCCACCGATAGGCGGTTGCAGGCTCGTGCGCGTTTCGATGCATGAAACCAAAGTGACCCTGAGCTGAAGAGCGTTGGACGCCGCGCGTAAAATCAGTACTTGCATCACTACGGAAGGTAAAACAATGCCAGAACTGCGTTCACGTACTTCAACTCACGGCCGTAACATGGCTGGTGCCCGCGCCCTGTGGCGTGCCACCGGCATGGGCGATGACGATTTCGGCAAGCCCATTATTGCTATCGCGAACTCCTTCACCCAGTTCGTGCCCGGCCACGTGCACCTGAAGAACATGGGTGAACTGGTCGCCGGCGCTATCCGTGAGGCTGGCGGCGTCGCCAAGGAATTTAACACCATCGCTGTTGATGACGGTATCGCGATGGGTCACGACGGTATGCTCTACTCGCTGCCTTCCCGCGACCTGATTGCTGACTCGGTCGAGTACATGGTTAACGCGCACCGTGCCGACGCGCTGGTCTGCATCTCTAACTGTGACAAGATTACCCCCGGTATGCTTCTGGCGGCTATGCGCCTGAACATCCCCACTATCTTTGTGTCCGGCGGTCCGATGGAGTCCGGCGAGGGCATTGAGGGTGTTGTCGAGCACCGCCTCGACCTGATTGACGCCATGGTGATGGCTGTTAACGACAGCGTCAGCGATGAGGCGCTCGCTCAGGTTGAGAAGAACGCCTGCCCGACCTGTGGTTCGTGCGCGGGTATGTTCACCGCAAACTCCATGAACTGCCTGAATGAGGCGATTGGCCTGGCACTGCCGGGTAACGGCACCACCTTGGCTACTCAGGTGGCTCGTAAGGAGCTGTTCCTGGACGCTGGCCGCCGCATCGTTGAGCTGGCTAAGCGCTACTACGAACAGGATGACGAGTCGGTTCTGCCCCGCTCCATTGCGACCAAGGAGGCGTTCGAGAACGCTATGGCGCTGGATGTGGCGATGGGCGGTTCGACCAACACCGTGCTGCACACCCTGGCGATTGCTCATGAGGCGGGCGCTGACTTCACCCTGAAGGATATTGACCGCATTTCGCGTCAGGTTCCCTGCCTGGCGAAGGTCGCCCCGAACTCCACTAAGTACCACATTGAGCATGTGCACCGTGCCGGCGGTATTCCCGCCCTGCTGGGTGAGCTGCACCGTGCCGGCCTGCTACACAAGAACGTTCATTCTGTTCACGCTGACTCGCTGGACGAGTGGCTGGACGAGTGGGACATCCGCAGCGGCAAGGCGAGCGAGAAGGCGAAGGACCTGTTCCTCGCGGCTCCCGGTGGTGTGCGCACCACCCATGCGTTCTCTACCGCTAACAAGTACGAGTCCCACGAGACTGACTCCGAGAACGGTTGCATCCGCGCCGTGGAGCACGCGTACACCAAGGACGGCGGCCTGGCGGTCCTGTACGGCAACATCGCCCAGGATGGCGCAATCATCAAGTCCGCTGGTATTGATGAGGAGCTGTTCCACTTCAAGGGTCGCGCTTTCGTGGTCGAGTCGCAGGACGAGGCTGTGTACGAGATTCTGTCGAAGAACGTGAAGGAAGGCGACGTTGTCGTCATCCAGTACGAGGGTCCGAAGGGTGGCCCCGGCATGCAGGAGATGCTGTACCCGACCTCCTACCTGAAGGGTCTGGGCCTCGGTAAGAAGTGTGCACTGATTACTGACGGTCGTTTCTCCGGCGGTACTTCGGGTATTTCGATTGGTCACGTCTCCCCGGAGGCGGCTGCTGGCGGCGCGATCGGCCTGGTGCAGACCGGTGACGAGATTGAGATTGACGTGAACAACCGCATCCTGCGTGTGAACGTTTCGGATGAGGAGCTGGCTGCTCGCCGCGAGGCGAAGGGCGCTGCACCGTGGCGTCCGACCAAGCCGCGTGAACGTCAGGTGTCGAACGCCCTGAAGGTGTACGGCATGCTGGCTGCTTCGGCTGATAAGGGTGGCGTGCGCATCCTGCCCGAGGACGCATAAACCCCTCACGTATTTTCTGAGAATTTAATATTCTTGCCCTGTGGGCTGGCGCCCCGTTCCGCGGTTTTTCTGCGGGACGGGGCGCTGTTCTTTATCCGCGTCTTTGCCTGCGTCTCTGTCTACTGTCGTGGGATACCCGGTGCGGCGTATTGCCTTGTCAGTGGTGTTGCAGTAGGGTGTAAGGAGGTATTTAGGTACCCGATTCACCGACTCAGCACAACCACTCAAACACAACGCAATTCGCAACCCTCACGAGGACGCATTCATGGTTACCCTGCCCGCGCGCGCACAGCGTGCCTTTACTCGTCGTGCCCTGACGGCTCTTGCCTGCATCGGTGCACTCGCTTTGAGTTCTTGCTCTGCTCAGCCGCAGGCTGATGATTCTGAGACCGCCCCGATGAAGGTGGCGACTTCTTCTGCGGCTGTTGACGCGAAGACCCTGTTCCACGCGGCGGACGGCTCCTGGAAGCCGAATACTGTGCAGATTTCTGCCGGTCTGGATTCCCCGGCGACCTACGACTCGGTAGCAACCCCCACGAACGAGCCGAGCACCGACGCCGAATACGAGGCAGCTTACGCCACCGCGAGCGGTTCCGCGAACACTATCGATGCGGGTACCCGCTGCGGCTTGACCAGCCAGCTGGGTGGTTCCGCCGGTATTTACGTGTATGACGGTTCGGATTGCGCGAAGGCTCAGGAGGCGGTGCGCCTCTTCAACAGCCGCAAGAACCAGGATGGCGCGGCGAGCGTTGAGTGGTACCAGTGCGCTACGAAGGTGCAGGGCCGCGACTACATTACGGGTGCCTGCTTCACTCAGGGTGGTAGTGTTGAGAAGCCTCGCCTGGCGCTGATTCCGGCGCAGACCCGCATGCTCTCGGGTGTGCTGACCTTCGCTGAAGCGTACGGCGGCGGCACGTTCGGTCAGGGCGATTCGGCAAAGACCGTTGAGGCGTTGCGTTTCACCAGCCCGGACTCTAAGGTTGCGTGCTCGGTGACCCCGTCGGGTGTGGATTGTCAGGCGCTGGTGGGCGTGACCCTGGAGGGCTGGGATGCCGCCTCCGGTAAGGCGCAGCAGCGTGTGCACATGGCGCAGGGCCAGGCGCCCGAGGTGAGCCTGGTCGGTCAGACCGCCACCCCGGAGCCGGTGAATACTGAGGGCATTACTGCGCTGCCTGCCGGTCAGGTGGTGACCGCGTACGGTTACACCTGCAAGTCGGTGAATACCGGTAAGGTGCATTGCGTGAGTGCGACGAATGGCTTCACCCTTGACTCGGTGGAGGTTGGCGTAGAGCGCCGATAGACAGGGCGCGCCGCTAGTGGCAGCGCTCGCCTCCAAGGCTGATATACGAATATACGAAGGTGCCCGGCACCCCTCACTTAGGGGGTGCCGGGCACCTCGGTCTTTAACGTCGTTTAGCGGAAGTTGACGATGCGAACGTCCAGCTCGGAGGAGAGCAGCGGCTCCCATGCGGCGACAGCCTTCTGGAAGTGTTCGGTGCCCATGTGCTTTTCGAGCAGTTCCTGGGATTCCCAACGCTCGATGAATGCGAAGTCGGTGTCGGAGACGGCACCGAAGTCGTAGCTGACGTTGCCTTCGTCCTGGCGGCTTGCGGTCACGAGCGGTTCGATGGTCTTGAGGAATTCTTCGACGTGCTCGGGCTTGACGGATACTCCGGCGTAAACACCAATCATGGGGCTCTCCTTGTGGGGTGGTGCGGCGGTTGCCGCGTCGTATATGACTCTTTTACCGTACACCTTTCCCTGCGCCTCGGTGAGGTATGCGTGGGGGTTTCTCGCGCTGTGTTGTGCGCTGTGTTCTGTGCTGGGTTTTGTGTTATGCCGGCGTGTGAGAGGAGCTGCGGTTATTCCATTCGCTAACTGTAAAAAAGGTGTTTTATATTTGCGTGCCCCTTTCTTTTCGACCTATAAAAGAATGAGGACGATACACCGCATGAATGGAAGGAGAAGCGGTATGGCACACATGGGGGGTGACACTCATGGGATTTTCACCGGCGCATATCAAACGATGCACCCTGACTTGGGAGGCTCCCGACTATAGCGCCTCGTACCCTGCCGGGTACACGAATCAGGGCGTTGCTGTGATTGCGGTGGCTCAGGAGCATCGTACGGCGCAGGGTTTTTGCTATTCAGCCTTGTCGACGGTGGTTTTTATTTCTAAGCAGGACGGCACCCGCACGGTGGTGAATGAGGAGCTGATGCTTTTCACTCACGTTCATTCCCTCATGGAGTGCTGCGATGAGGTGCATCCGCGTCTGCTGGGCCGTGCCGTGCTTTCTGCGTGGGATGTGGTTCCTGAGCAGTACCGTCAGAACCTGGTCACGATTGCTGCTGACCGTAAGAATTTGAAGCATCTTTTCCGTGATTGCGACCAGTTGAAGGGGATTATGGAGTACCGCGCCTTTGAGAAGGTGCTGGACCCGTACGATAACCATTCTTTGGGTGAAGTGCATGTGAAGCTTGCTGGCACGCCCGCGTATGAGCGGATGCAGGCTGAGGTGTGCGCGGCACGTACCGCTGTGGATGAGATGGTGGAGGAGGCACTGACCCCTCGTCCGCTGGATCAGCTGCAGGACTATAGCGTTTTCACGGATTGTTCGTTCCGTTCGACTCACAATAAGAAGTATCAGCGTGGCGGCCGTATGGGTATCGCCGGCGTGAGTGAGGACGGCTTCTATTTTCATGCCCACTATGATGGCGTGAACATTATGACCGGTGAGCTGTCTGCAATGTTGGCGGCTTATACGGTGTTCCATAGCGGTTCGCGCCGCCTGATTATTCATACGGATTCTTTGGGTGCGTTGACGTTTGTGTTGCGTTTGGCGCATAGCCGTTGGGCTTTTGAAGCCTGGGTTTCTGAGGGCATTCAGGATGAGCGTGTTGTGGCTCAGATGCGTGCTTTGACGGAGGCTATCCGCGAGAAGCGTGTGCTGGTGAAGCATGTTCCGGGCCATACGGGCCACGGTTTGCAGGAGAGTAGCGACTCTGTGTCGAAGATGCATCGCCATTTTCCGGGGCAGATTGTGGATAAGCGTCACCAGAGCGAGTTTAATCAGCGTTGCGAGTCGATTATTACTGCTTTGTCGGGTTGTGCGAAGGCTGTTCGCCTGCTTGCGCCGGAGTGGTTGCAGATTAAACCTTCTTCAATCCACACGGGAAACCGTTTATGGCGCTAAACTAGTCCAGGGTAGAAATGAACGCGCGATACATTCGCTGCATACGAAGGTATGCGATGTCGGAGGTGTCGCGTGTTTCTTTTTGCCCTTTTGCCTTCTCCGCATGCGCTTTTACGAGGCTCACCTGTAGCGCTGCTCTAGCTTGTAGCCCCGCGCATCCTGCAATGGTGCGTGGGAAAAGAATGCGGGGGAAACGAAAGCTCCCCCTGAGCGTCGAATCAATCGAACTCAGGGGGGGGGGAGCTTTTAGGTTATTTACCAGCGTGGGTGAACATAATCTTCACAATCGCAAGAACAATAACGGCGAGGGTGAGCCACACGGCGCTTCGGACAGTACGCCAGCAGATTGGCTCGCCGCGGTAGCGAGCAATCGCGAAGTTGAGGGTAAAAATACGCCACACCACGGTCACAAGACAGAGAATAATAGTGCAGTCAAAAATGATGTCGTAGGTGCCGCCGGGCGGTAGGAATGTCGCCAGAATCAGGAGCGCCACGGGGTACACGGTCGTACCCAGAATAGGGCTCGCGTTGCCCAGCGCGTGCTTGACGAAATCTCGCGGCGGGGTGCCGCCGTGCAGCACCCGGTACTCCTGCATTTCTGAGATGACGTGGGCAATGTAGGTGGTCAGACCGGTACCCGTAATGTAGAGGATTGCGGTGCCGTCAAAGATCGCGTTCGCGTCGTGAATGCTCAGCAGAGCCGCCAGCACCAAGAAATTACCGTAGGTGTACGCAGAGATACGGTGAGCAACGTCGTGCGCATCGAGTTCAGCGAATTTACGGCGTGCTTTACGGAATAGAAGGGGCATTCGATAGTCCTTTGGCGGGTGCGGGGATGAAAACTCAGACCCCCGAGTGTGTGACAAATAGCTTAGAGGAGCGATGACCACAGTCGGCAGAGGTTCTCCACCATCTTGATGCGGCGCGGGCGCTCCGCCCACTGGGTGTACAGCAGCTCGGTGCAGACCTGCTCGTATTCGGCGCATACTTCATCCAGCATCGCGACCATGCCGCGGTCAATGACGAACGTTGACACTTCCATGTTCAGTGAGAAGGAACGCGGGTCCATATTGGACGAGCCAATGAACGTAATTTCGTCGTCGACCATCATGAACTTGGAGTGCAACACGGTCGGGCTGGGGTACTGCAGAATACGCACACCCGCCTGCAGCAGCTGCTCGTAGTAGGAACGCTGCGCCATGTTCGGCAGGAACTGGTCGCCCTTCTCGCACACAATCACGGTGGTTTCAATACCGGAGTAGGCGGCGTTCGTGAGTGCCTGCAGTAGGGTCTCTTCGGGCACGAAGTAGGGCGAGCAGATGGTAATACGCCGCTCGGCGTTGTAGATCAGGTAGTTAATGAGGCGCAGGTTGTTTTCGGTTTCAAAACCGGGGCCGGAGGGCACAACCTGGGCGCGCATCCCATCCTTGTAGTAGGGGATATTGGTGTTAATTTCTGCCAGGATCAGCTGGTTCGTTTCGGAGTACCAGTCGGAGACGAAAACGGCGTTGAGCTCTTCAACGATGGGGCCGGTGCAGGAGAAGGTCAGGTCCTTCCACTCCAAGCCCTTCTTAATGTTTTCGGGCATGTCGTAGGAGCGGTGAATAGCGTTCTGCGAACCGGAGAACGCGACGCGTCCGTCCACGACGAGGACCTTGCGGTGGTTACGCAGGTCGGGTCGCTGCCACTTGAGTTTCCACGGTTTGAGCGGCAGCATGAGGCGCCACTGCATACCCGAGTCGTTGAGCATTTTCACGAGTTTCTTATAGGACGGGTATTTGCGGGAGCCGATGTGGTCGAGGAGTACGCGCACCTGTACACCGCGTTCGTGGGCTGCGAAGAGGGCGTCCCAGAGGACTGCGCTCGCCTCGTCGTAGGCGGTGATGTAGAACTCGAAGTGCACGTATTTGGTGGCGCGGTCGACTTCTTCCGCCATGGCGACCATTGCCTCGTGGTTGTCGGTGTGGAGGGTGAATTGGTTGCCGCCGACCAGGGGGAGTGAGCCCAGGGTGTAGTTGAGCTGGCTGGCTGCCTTTGCGGGGTCGGAGAGGTCGTCGGTGCGGGTGAGGAAGGGCTTGTTCTCGCTGACTTCGCGGATCAAGTCGTTCATGGCGTGTTGGCGTGCGCGGCGGTAGGCGGGCAGGCGCGAGGAGCCGAAGACGAGGAATGCGATGAACCCTACGAAGGGGATGAAGAAGATGGCCATGAGCCAGCCCAGGGCAACCACGGGTTTGCGGTTGTAGGGGAGCCAACAGAGGGCTGCGAGTCGGATGAGGATATCGGCGATGCCGAGTGCGAGGCGTAGCCAGTCTGGCAGGAAATCGAGATAGGCGGGGGCAAACAAGTTCATCCCTCTATTATGCCGATGTTTTGTGTGGGGCTGGAGCTTAGCTGGCTATGCTGTGGGCCTTAACGCCAAAAATGCACTTGAGCATTGTGTGCAGTGATGAAATAATTGCAGTTATGCAGAAAAAGGAACAGAGCCTTCGCGAACGCCGCCGCGAACAAACCTGGACGGCAATCCACGAAGCAGCCCTCAAACGCGTCCGCGAACACGGGATGCGCGGAACCACCGTTGAAGAAATCGCCCAGGAGGCGGGCGTCTCCCCGCGTACCTTCTTCAACTACTTCCCCTCTAAAGAGGATGCCGTCCTGGGTCTGCGCGAACCGGTGGTCAGCGAGGAAATCCTCGAAACAGACCGTGCCCACGAGGATGACAACACGATCATTCGTGTAACCCACCTTCTCTGGGAGGTCATTTTCCAGAGCTTCCACTACGCCAAGGGCAAGGACCCTCGAGCTCCCTATCAGGAGTTCCCCGAGTCCGCGAAACGAATGAAGATGCACTACATGAAGTGCGAACAGGTGCTCACCGAGTACCTGAACACCATCGACTGGGTGGCTTTTGATGCTGCTGGTCGCCGCGGCCCCTTCCCGCGCCGAAACCCGGCTGACCCGCTGACCGATCACTTCCGCGAGCGATCGCGCGCAAAGGTCCAGCTTGCCTCCGCGGTGCTTCGTCAGCTGGAGTTTGCCCGCGACCTGGAAGACAAAGAGGATATCGCCCGCCATATCCGCCAGACGGTGAAGACCTTCCAGTTCCTGCTTTTTGAGCAGAACCGACCGGCAATCTAGCGGCGGTTCACTGCTACAAATGACAAAAGCCCGCCGGAAACCGAATCGGAGGCCCCGAATCGAGGTAACCGAATCCAGAGCCCGGCGGATACTCACAACAGACATATATAGAACGTAACTAAGGATTAAACGATGAGTACAGAGGAAAAGAATCTACCTCAGCCGCCAGCCGGTGAGGCTAAGCAGGAAAGTAAAAACCGCATCCGCGCCATGTTCCTGGGCCTGGTCATTGTGATGCTCATGTCCTCGCTGAACCAGACGATTCTGGCGCCGTCGCTGCCCACGATCGTTGGTGAGCTTCACGGCGTGGAGCACATGAGCTGGGTGATTACCATTTTCATCCTGCTTTCGACGATTACGATGCCGGTCTACGGCAAGCTTTCTGACCAGTTCGGACGCAAGCCCTTCCTGATTTTTGCGATTGTTGCTTTCATGGCGGGTTCGATTGTTGGTGCGCTCGCTCAGGACATGAACTGGCTGATTTTTGCTCGTGCCCTGCAGGGTCTGGGCGGTGGCGGTCTGATGATTCTTTCTCAGGCTGTGATTGCTGACGTGATCCCTCCCCGCGACCGCGGCCGCTACATGGGTATTATCGGTGGCGTTTTTGCTTTCTCGTCGGTGGCTGGTCCGCTGATTGGTGGCTGGATTACTGAGGGTCCGGGTTGGCGTTGGGCGTTCTGGCTTAATCTGCCGTTGGCTATTCTGTCGATTCTTGCGGTGATTTTCTTGCTACCGCACCGCCCGTTCCGTGACCGTGAGAAGCACAGTATCGACTACCTTGGTTCGCTGATTCTGATGGCGGGTACGAGTGCGCTGGTGCTTGCCACGATTTGGGGTGGCAACCAGTACGAGTGGACCTCGCCCGAGATTATTGGTCTGCTGGTCTTCTCTGTGGTTGCTGCGCTGGTGTTTATCCCGGTGGAGAACCGTGCGGCTGAGCCGGTCATGCCCATGTACCTGTTCAAGAATCGTAACTTCCTGCTGACTCTGGGCGCTTCGCTGGCGCTGGGCGTGGCAATGTTCGGTGCGGTGGAGTACATCCCGACTTATCTGCAGATGGCGCTGGGTGTGAGCGCTACGGTGGCCGGTCTGCTGATGATCCCGATGATGGGCGTCATGCTGGTGGTGTCCATTGTGACGGGCCGCGTGGTGTCGAAGAGCGGTCGCTACAAGCGTTACGTGACGAGCGGTACCGCGATTGTGGCGCTGGGCCTGTTCCTGCTGTCGACCGTGACTATTGAGACTCCGACCTGGCTGTTCTGTGTGTACCTTGCGGTGATGGGTGCCGGTCTGGGTATGTCCATGCAGTTCTTGACTCTGATTGTTCAGAACGCGTTCCCGGTGAGCGTGGTTGGTACCGCGACGGCGTCGAATAACTTCTTCCGTCAGGTGGGTGCTACTGTGGGTGCCTCGCTGGTGGGTGGTCTGTTTACCTCGCGTCTGACGTCGCTGATTTCTGAGCGTATGCCGCAGCAGGCGCTGCAGTCTTCGGGTAGCCATGCGTCTTCGTCTCTGACTCCTGAGTTGGTGGCGTCTTTGCCGGAGCCGGTGCACGGCATCATTGTGAATGCGTATAACGATGCGTTGATTCCGCTGTTCCTGTACCTGGTGCCGCTGGGTCTGGTGTCTACGCTGCTTCTGTTCTTCATTCGTGAGGATGCGCTGGCGACGACCCTGGAGACTGAGCCGGCTGTTGATATTGCTCGTGCGGCGACTGGCGCGATTCCGGTGATTACTCCGGAGATGGCTGCTAAGGACGCGCAGGCTTTGAAGAGCATGCACGGCTCTGCTCGTGCTCGTATTGATGAGTCGTTGAGCTCGGAGGCTTCGCCGGATTCGGAGCCTAACGCTAAGAGCTAGGGTCTTAGCACTAGATGCGGAGGCGTTGCCTTCCTATATAAGCGGCGCCCCGGTGCGAGTCGTGTGCTCGTGCCGGGGCGCCGTTTTTGGCTGAGTTGCCTTAAATAGCGCGCTTAAGAGGTGTGCCTTAGTGCTTGGTTTAGGGGTTGGAAGTGTTGGTTTAGTCCCTTAAATAGTGGGTTTACGTGGTGTTTTGCCCCATTAAAGCGCTTATCGAAAAGGTTATTACGTCCCTATGTCGAGAGAATTGTTTCCGATGTAAAATTTTCGTAAAAATTGTTAATCCGCCCCTTTTCCCCGGTATTCCGGGGCATTTTTTTACCCAGCTCCCTTTTAGCTTGCATACAGGCTGTTCTAAGGGGTGAAAGTGCCCAATGTGGGTTTGGTGGAAGTGTTACAGGCTATATAAGATAAAGTACATATGCTCCTAGTGACAGTCATCACGAAGCAGTGCGCTAGGACAGCATGACACACATGCCTTAACACCGACATCTACACAAGGAGGGGAACCGTCCCATGTTTAGGTACATCCTCCAGCGATCGCTGACGTACCTCGTCATGGTCTTTATTACGACCACGATGGGTTACTTTGCAGCGGTTACTGCCCTGAAGCCTGCCCTCTTGGAGCAGGAAAAGGTTCCGAAGCCTAGCCCCGAGCAGGTGAACCGTAACTTCGCATCCCTGGGTCTCGATCCCGAAATGAACCCCTGGGACCGCTACGTTCAGTGGCTGACCAATGTGGTCACCAAGTTCGATTGGGGCCGTAGCCCCAACGGCGCGTACATTAACCAGGAATTTGGCCAGCGCGTGTGGGTTTCTACCCGCCTGCTGCTGGTGGCTACCATTCTCTCGATTGTGATTGGTATTGCCCTGGGTGTGTACTCGGCAGCTCGCCAGTACAAGTTCTCTGACCGTGTTATCACCGGTTACTCCTACCTGGTCTACATCATCCCCGCTCCCGTTGCTTACTTCGTGGTGCAGCAGGGCGCGACCACTATCAACAACATCGCCGTTGCTAATGGTGGAGAGAAGATTTTCTATGTGACCGGTATTTCGACTCCGGGTCTGACCGGATTCTGGGAAATCACCATGGATATGGCGGCGCACTACGTCGTGCCGACCTTCTGTATGACCATCTTCGGTTGGGCTGGTTACCAGATTGCACAGCGTCAGTACCTGCTCGATAACGTGAACGCTGACTTCGTGCGTACCGCTCGTGCTAAGGGCTTGACCCGTAACCAGGCGATTACTCGCCACGCACTGCGCGTCTCCTTCATCCCCGTGGCACAGTCCATCGCGTACCAGATTCCGATGATTTTTGCGGGTGCATTCTTCGCCGAGACCGTCTTTGCATGGCCCGGTATCGGTAAGTGGTCGATTGACTCCATTTCCGCGCAGGACGTGAACGCTGCGACCGTGACCCTCGCGTACGGTTCTGCACTGTTCGCTGTCGGTGCGATCATCGCTGATATCGCTACCACCATCGTCGACCCCCGAGTGAGGATCTCATGAGTCAGGTAACTGCAACTTCCTCCGTACCGGTGGTACAGGAGAACGGTGACTTCAAGGTCATCAACAAGAGCGTTATTATTCTGCGCCGCTTCCTGCGTAACAAGGCTGCAGTCTTCGGTCTGTGCGTGTTCATCGGCATGGGTCTGTTCGGTCTGTTCGGTAAGTACCTGACCAAGTACAAGCCCAACGACATTGACTACATGGCGCTGGGTGAAGGCCCCTCGGCCGAGCACTGGTTCGGTACCACCATCGCGGGTAATGACGTGTTCGCCATGATGTCTGAGGCCGTCTGGACCTCTCTCCAGATTGGTGTGGTCGTCGGTTTGGCCACTGTGTTCATCTCCGCAGTTTACGGTTGTGTGATGGCGTACTTCGGTGGCTGGATTGACAAGATTATGCTGTTCATCCTCGAGACCCTGATCATGGTTCCCTCGCTGCTGATTCTGGCAATTCTGATTAACGGTCAGGTTGGTAAGCAGATTCAGAAGAGCGTCCCCACCTGGGTTCTGCTCTCCGCTGTGCTGATTGCCTTCGGCTGGATGGGTAGCGCCCGTGTTATTCGTGCAATGGCGCAGTCCCTCATCAACCGCGACTTCGTGAAGGCTGCACGCTACATGGGTGTGCACCCCTTCAAGATTGTGATGCGCCACCTGGTTCCGAACATTGGCTCCCTGCTGGTTCTGAACTTCACCAGCGGCATCATGGGCGCTGTGCTCTCTGAGGTCGCTTACTCCTTCATCGGCATCGGTATTAAGTACCCCAACTACTCGCTGGGCTCGCTGATTTCGGATGCTTCGCAGCAGATTAACACCCTGCCGCACATGTTCTGGTTCCCGGTTCTGTTCTTCTTCCTGCTGGTTGGTCCGCTGGCCCTCATGAACGACGGTCTGCGTGACGCATTCGACCCGACTTCGATGTCGGTCGGTAAGATCAAGAAGTCCAAGAAGAACGAGAAGGCAGAGGCACCCGCTGCCGCTGCAAAGGAGGCGAAGAACTAATGAGTACCTCTCCCGTTCTGAGCGTTAAGGACCTCAACGTCCGCTTCAACACTGAGAATGGCGTCGTGCACGCTGTTCGCGGTGTGAACTTTGACCTGTACCCCGGTAAGACCCTGGGTATTGTGGGTGAGTCCGGTTCCGGTAAGTCCGTTGCTTCCATGGCGATCATGGGCCTGCACCCGACCACCGCTGACATCACCGGTTCGGTTAAGTACAACGGCACCGAGCTGCTGGGTCTGAGCGATAAGGAAATGTGCGCATACCGCGGCAAGGAAATCTCTATGATTTTCCAGGATCCGCTGTCCTCGCTGACCCCCGTGTACACCATTGGTGACCAGATTGCTGAGGTGCTCAAGGTCCACAACAAGGGCATGAGCAAGCAGGCTATCAAGGACCGTTCCATCGAACTGATGCGTATGGTGGGTATTCCTTCGCCGGCTGACCGCCTGCGTTCCTTCCCGCACGAGTTCTCCGGTGGTATGCGTCAGCGCATCATGATCGCTATGGCGATTGCGAATGACCCCCGCGTGCTCATCGCCGATGAGCCCACCACCGCACTGGATGTGACCATTCAGGCGCAGGTGTTGGAGGTTATGCAGAAGGCTCAGGAAGAGACCGGCGCAGCGACCATCATGATTACCCACGACCTCGGTGTTGTGGCTGGTATGGCTGACGACATTCTGGTGATGTACGCCGGTAAGCCGGTGGAGATTGCTAAGGCAGAAGACCTGTACAAGCATCCCTCCCACCCGTACACCATCGGTCTGCTGGGGGCGGTCCCGCGTGTGGACCGTTCCGAGAAGGTCTCCCTGGTACCCATCGAGGGTACCCCTCCGAACCTGATTAACCCGGTGACCGCGTGCTCCTTCCGCCCGCGTTGCCCCATCGCTAAAAGCGGTGGCCAGTGCTGCCAGGACTCCAACGGCGAGCCCGATCTGCAGCTGCTGGAAGGCGTTGGCGAGGGCCACTACTCCTCCTGCACCATCTCTCAGGAGCTGGTCGGTAAGACCGCTGACGAGCTGTACCCGGTTCCGGAACCCCCGGTATCGAAGTACGACGGTATTCCGCGTGAGGAGCGTGCCCCCGTTCTGGAGGTCCGCAACGTCAAGAAGCACTTCCCGCTCATGAAGGGTGCGCTGATTAAGCGCCGCGTGGGCACTGTGAAGGCTGTGAACGGCCTGTCCTTCGACATTCGCGAAGGCGAGTGCTTCTCTATCGTGGGCGAGTCCGGTTGTGGTAAGACCACCACCCTGCTGGAAATCATGGAGTTCAACAAGAACACCGACGGTGAGATTCTGATCAACGGAACCTCCACCAAGGACGGCAAGTCCGCAGGTGAGATTCTTGAGCTACGTAAGAACCAGCAGATGGTGTTCCAGGACCCCACCGGTGCTCTGGATCCGCGCTTCACCGTTTACGAGGTGCTTGCTGAGCCCCTGGAAAACCAGGGCATGAACAAGGCAGACATCAAGAAGCGCGTCATCGAACTGATGCACATTGTGGGTCTGCAGCCTGACCACGTGAACCGCTTCCCGAACCAGTTCTCTGGCGGTCAGCGTCAGCGTATCGGTATTGCTCGTGCGCTGGCTGTGAACCCCAAGCTCGTGGTTCTGGATGAGCCGGTGTCCGCACTGGACGTGTCCGTGCAGGCTGGCGTGATCAACCTGCTGGAGGAGCTGCGTGCAAACCTGGGTCTGAGCTACCTGATGGTTGCTCACGACCTCGCGGTGATTCGCCACGCGTCCGACCGCGTTGCAGTGATGTACCTGGGTCGTATTGTTGAGATTGGTGACGTCGACCAGGTGTTCGACAACCCGATTCACCCGTACACCCGTGCACTGCTCTCGGCAATTCCGGTTCCGGATCCCGAGGTTGAGGCAAAGCGCCACCGCATTATGCTTGAGGGCGACCTGCCCACTCCGGTGAACGCGCCTAAGGGCTGTGGCTTCTCGAGCCGCTGCCCGGTCTTCAAGCTCCTGCCTGAGGACAAGAAGCGTCGTTGCCTGGAGGAGATGCCGGAACTGACCCACGTTGAGGGTGAGGATCACGGTTATGCTTGCTACTTCCCGGAGGCTGAGGCCGCTACGGTGTAGCTCTAGAGTCGGCTGAATAAGTCGCATGTGTGCCGAGGGGCGAATATTCGTTGAATATTCGCCCCTCGGGTTTTTTATGCCCGGTATCGGCGGGCTTGTACGTTGTTCGAGATTGTCACCTAGTGAGACGCTGGGAGCCGCAGAATGTGGCGCTAGGCACTGAAACGCCCCAGGAAACAGGCAAAACCGCCCTGACTAGGTATAACCTTTCTCACCATTCAAGATATGAATATTTATGGGCGGGCTTTCCTGCGGGCTGTAAGCCATAATTAAGCCATGGGCGCGCCGCTAGGGGCGTACCCGAAGGAACACATTCATAGACCGGCACTAATTCATCGCTCACCGCACCCTTTGGGCGGCGCATGAGCAGGGAATCCTTGACGCTTTCCTGCGGGATTATTGAGGGTCAAACGTATAAGAGGACACTCTCATGGAGAAGAATTTCATCCTGAACCGTCGTACCGTTCTCGGTGGCGCTGCAGCACTGGGTACCGTGGGCGTACTGGCTGCGTGCGGCTCGTCCAAGGACTCCAAGGCAACCACCCAGGGCGCAACCGTGGGCACCGATGCAAAGGAGCTTTACGACCTTGGTGAGGCTGCTGTTTCTGAGCTGAAGGATGGCGGCACTCTGCGCCTGGCTATTCCCGGTATTGGTCCGGACTTCAACCTTTTCAGCGCGGACGGCAACTCCCTGTACACCCAGACTGCTATGAGCCCCGTGGCTTACGCAGGCCTGTGGCAGGGTGACCCCATGGGTAAGCGCACTCTGGCTCCCGATTTTGCGAAGAGCTTCGATGTCGCCGAAGAAAACGGTCTGCCCGTTGTCTCCATTGAGCTGAACCCCCAGGCTAAGTTCAACGACGGTACCCCCATCGACTACAAGGCTCTGCAGGCTACCTGGGAGGTCCTCAAGAGCACCGATGGCGGCTACAAGATTGGTACCAGCGGCATCTACAGCAGCATTGCTTCCGTGGAGCGCGACGGTGATGACTTCAAGGTGAAGGTAACTTTCTCCGCACCTTACTACCCGCTGGAGACCCTCTTCGCTGGCATTATGCACCCGGCTCTGCTGGACAAGGAACTCTTCAACACTGGTTTCGTGGACAAGCCGCACCCCGAGTACTGGGTTGGTCCCTTCACCATTGCCGAGGGTGGCTGGAACTCTACCGAAAAGACCCTGACCCTGACCCGCAATGAGAAGTGGTGGGGTGAGAAGCCCGTTCTGGAGCGTATCGTCTTCCGTCAGATGGATTCCGCTGCTGAGCGCGCAGCATTCAAGAACGATGAGCTTGATGCGATTGGTGCTACTACTGTTTCTGCATACAATGAGCTCAAGGAAGTTGCTAACACCGAGATTCGCCGAGGCGCTCGCCTGTTCTCCGGTGGCGTGACCATGAACCCCGCCCGCATGCAGGATGTTGCTCTGCGTCGTGCTGTGGTTGCTGGTCTGAACCGTGAGGCTCTCGCCAAGATTCGTTTCCAGGGCCTGGATTACAAAGAGAAGCTTCCCGGCTCGATGATTCACATGCCCTTCAACGAGTACTACCAGGACGTTTACCCGACTCCGAACAACGATGCTGCTGCAGCTGCCAAGATTCTGGAAGAGGCAGGTTACACCAAGAACGGCGAGTTCTACGAGAAGGACGGCAAGCAGGCTGCCTTCAAGTTCTCCATCTTCGGTGAGGACCCCACCTCCAAGGCTGTCGGTCAGACCCTGGTTCAGCAGCTGAAGTCTGCAGGCATTAATGCTGAGCTTGACTCCCGTGCTGTTAGCGAGTTTAACAAGACCATGGCCTCCAAGGATTACGACGCAACCTCTTCCGGTTTCGCTCCGAGCTCCCCGGATGCTACCGAGGCTACCGAGCAGTTCTACATGCGCCGTAAGCCCGAGGAAGCCGGTTCCGATGAGATCAATGAGATGATTGCAAAGATGAAGCTCATTGCTGACAACAAGGAACGCAACCTGGCTTGCAACGAGATTGAGAAGAAGCACCTGGCTGAGTTCGCAGTGCTGATTCCGCTCATCAACGGCCCCGAGTACAAGTTCGTGAAGAAGGGTCTGCACAACTACGGTGTGTCCCTCTTCCAGGGCACCGGCATTCACTGGGAGAAGGTTGGTTGGGCTAAGTAAGTCCTCTTCCCTTCACCTACTAGGTGATTAGCCTAGAGCTATTGAAAGTGTCCACCCGGATGATCCGGGTGGACACTTTTTGCATTTCTGGAGGGGGTGCTTTGGGTGCTTTTATGTACCGATGCGGGGGAGCGGAAGTATAGCTATCCGATAAAATCCGAAAAATTCGCACAAAAACAGCGTATGCATAGTATGAATATTCAAAAAGCACGATAAATATTAAGAAATATTGTGAAAATGCTTGGTTTTTGTCTCGGGTAGGCGTTACAGTGGAGTTATACAAAGTTATGCAGTGTCATGCATAAATAATCATCACTTCGGGAATACGGGGAATACCCGCCCGCTCACAACAGAAGGAAACAACTCCCATGACCGCCAACACCGCATACGCCGCGAGTAGCTACGAAGCGACCAAGAACAGCTTCAGCCGCCGCGCCCTTATTGGCGGCACCGCGGCTCTGGGAGCTGTCGGTCTGCTTAGCGCCTGCGGCAGCGGCAGCGCAAGCTCCGAAAAGACCAAGGGTGCAGGCGCCGGTGCCAACATTGAAGACCTGTACAACATCAACGCTCAGGACGTAAGCAGCCTCAAGAAGGGCGGCACCCTGCGCCTGCCCGCCGGTGCCATCGGCCCGAACTTCAACTTCCACACCCAGAGCGGTAACACCACCGATAACGTCAACGTTATGAGCACCATTAGCCAGGCGGGCCTGTGGAACCTCGACTTTGACGGTACCTATAAGCTGAACACCGACTTCGCTGTCTCCTTCGAGCACAGCAAGAAGGATGATAAGATTCAGGTTGCGATTAAGCTCAATCCCAAGGCTGTCTTCACTGATGGAACTCCCATCACCTACAAGGCGCTCCAGTCCACCTGGAACGTCTTCAAGAGCCTGGATAACGGTTACAACATCGTTGCTCCCGGTATCTACGAATTCGTTGAATCCGTCGAAAAGGGTGAAGATGACTACAGCGCAACCGTCACCTTCTCCAAGCCCTACTACCCGCTGCAGAGTCTCTTCTCCGTGATTCTGCACCCCGCTCTGGAAGACGTCGAGCTCTTCAATAACGGCTTTGTGGATGCGCCCCACCCCGAGTACTGGGCGGGCCCCTTCACTCTGGCTAACAAGGGTTGGGACTCCACCGCGAAGACCTTCAGCGTGGTACCCAACGAGAAGTGGTGGGGCACCAAGCCTCTGCTGGACAAGATTGTCTTTACTCAGATGGAGTCCAGCGCTTCGCGTGCAGCCTTCAAGAATGACGAGATTGACGCTATTGGTGCGAACACCTCCTCTATTTACGCCGAGGTGAAGAATGTGGCAGGTACCGAACTGCGTAAGGGTACCCGCCTCTATGCCGGTGGTCTGGATATTAACCCCCGCCGCGTGAAGGATGCCGCCCTGCGTAAGGCAATCTTTGCCGGCACCAACCGTGAATCGCTTGCGAAGATTCAGTTCCAGGGCCTGCCCTACGAGGAAACCATCCCCGGTTCGATGATTCACATGCCCTTCTCGCCCTACTACCAGGACTCCTACCCGACCCCGAATAATAGTGTTTCGGAGGCTCAGAAGATCCTGGAAGCTGCCGGCTACACCAAGAACGGCGACTACTACGAGAAGGACGGCGCGAAGGCTGGCTGTGCAGTGGTGGTCTTCGGTGATGACCCGACCACCAAGGGTAAGGCTCAGACCTTCACTCAGCAGATGAAGGATGTCGGCATCGAAATCCGGATTGACCAGCACGCTGATAGCGAGTTCGCTACCGTTCTGGGTAACTGGGACTACGATATTTCCTTCAGTGGCTACTCGGTCTCTAGCCCGGATGCCACCGAGGGTACCAAGCAGTTCTACTACTCCGAGAACAGCGAGGGTATCGGTAGCAAGAAAATTGACGACCTGATCGACGCCATGACTCTCATGGAAGACGATAAGGAACGTAACCTCGCCTGCAACGAGATTGAGAAGAAGCACATGGCCGAGTTTGCTTTCCTGGGTACCATTACGAACGGTCCTGACTTCGTGATGGTCAAGAAGACTCTGGCTAACTATGGTCCGAGCCTCTACAAGACTACGGACTGGACCGCCGTGGGTTGGATGAACTCCTAATCGGTTCTGCCCTATGAGCGGGTCGAATGCGTATGCGCGCATTCGGCCCGCTTTGTTGTGCCCGCTGGCTATTTTGGGAGGCGGGGGAGGGGCGGGTGTGCAGAGATGTAGGAGGCTCTGGCAGCGTGCTCTGGCGGTGTGGATATATGCTCGGGCGTAATAATTTAGAAATATTTATCGTGTTGCGCACCTGCGGTGAGATATGTGGTGTACACTACTAAAAATATTAAATGTGGCTTAGGACATAGCTTTAAGTCACATTATTTTGCATGGCTTCACCTGCCCGCCCATCACCGCAGATAGCAGGCGCTCCTGCAGACGGACACCCCGCCTCCCGAGCATGCGGAGCCACCCACACTGCCAACACTGCATCAACGCAGTCCACACCCACAAGGAGCCCGTCATGAGCCCCCAGTCCCTCCCCTCCCTCTCCGGATTCAACCCCATCATGAGCCGCCGCGTACTGTTCGGCGGCGCAACCGCCGTCGCTGCTGCCGGCGTACTGAGCGCTTGTGGATCCTCATCCTCCAAGACCGAGCACAAGGCAAGCGAAACCCCGTTCTATGAAATCAACGAGCAGGACCCCTCGAAGCTCAAGCAGGGCGGTACCCTAAACCTGAGCACCTACTCCCTCGGCCCGGACTTCAACCGTTTCTCCCAGAACGGCTCCAGCACCTCCGTCTCCGAAACTATGGGCATTATCGCCGGTGCCGGCATCTGGCGCAGCACCTTCAAGGGTGAAGATGAGCTCGACCCCAACTACTGCCTCGGCTTTGAAGCGAAGGAAGTAGACGGTAAGATCACCGCCGAGGTTCGCCTGAACCCCAAGGCAGTCTTCAATGACGGCACCCCCATCGACATCGACGCTCTCAAGGCAACCTGGCAGATTCAGCGTGACCCCGAGGGGGCGTACAAGATTGGCGCTGCAGGTATCTACGAGTTTATCGAAAGCGTTGAAGCTATCGACGGCGACCGCTACCACGCACGCGTTGTCTTCAAGACCGCACACAACCCCGTCAAGGGTCTGCTCTTCGGCGGAATCCTGCACCCGGCAATGCTTGACATAAACCTCTTCAATGAAGGTTTCGTGGACAACCCCCACCCCGAGCTCGGTTGCGGCCCCTTCACCCTGGCACCCAACGGCTGGAACTCCTCCGAGAAGACCTTCACCGCTGTGCCCAACGACAAGTGGTGGGGTGACAAGCCCAAGCTGGACCGCATCGTCGTGCGTGAAATGGCAGACGCTGCAGCTCGCGCCGCCTATAAGAACGGCGAACTGGACGTCGTGGAAGCACGTACCCTCAGCGCCTACAACGAGATGAAGGACGTTGCGAACTCTGAGATTCGCCGCGGTCGCCGCCTCTTCGCCGGCGGTATGAACCTGAACGCACAGCACATCACCGATGTTGCTGTCCGTAAGGCAATCTTCCTGGGTATCGACCGTGGTGCTCTGGCAAAGATTCGCTTCCAGGGTCTGCCCTACGAAGAAGAAGTTCCCGGCTCGATGCTTCTGCTGAGTTCCTCCCAGTACTACCGTGACAACTACCCGGCACGTAGCCCGGAGGAAGCACGCAAGGTCCTGGAGAACGCAGGCTACACCAAGTCTGGCGACTTCTACGCGAAGGATGGCAAGACCATCACCCTGAAGCTGACTACCTTCGGTGATGACGCCACCACCAAGGGTCAGGCACAGACCTTCATTCAGAGCATGAAGGAAATCGGCATTAACTTCGAGCTCGATTCGCGTGCGCAGTCTGAATTCTCGAAGGTTGTCGGTAACCGCGAGTACGACGTGAGCATCTCGGGCTTCGGTGTGACCTCCGATCCGACCAGCGCTGCCGAGTACTTCTACTCCTCGAAGAACTGGAACGGCGTCGGAACCCCCGAAATTGACGCTATGGTCGACGAGATGGTTACCATCCTCGATGACGCTAAGCGCGCCGAGAAGTGCAACGAAATTGAGAAGAAGCACATGAGCGAGGTTTGCCTCTTCATCCCCTTCCTCAATGGCCCGGACTTCAAGGCATGCCGCCCGAAGCTCGCTAACTACGGTGCGTTCCTCTTCAAGACCACCGACTGGTCTACGGTTGGCTGGATGGCATAAGCCGCAGTTTTAAGCTCCCCGCCCCTATACGTTTTCGCAGTGTCGTATAGGGGTGGGGAGCTTTTTCTTGTGGAGGGTTCAGCGCGCTTTAGCTGCCCCGACGCTGTGCTTGTAACTTGTAACGACTCTCAAAGCACCGGGTGTGACGCGCTCGCGCGCTAATGCGACATAATATTTCATTTTTTAGTTTTCGCACGCGGCTTCCGCGTGATAATGCGGGTTTAGGCGCTGAACCCGTGATTTTTAGACGGTGTATAGTTCTTCCACGGATTGGACTGTGGTCTGCGTCGCTTCTTTTGGGGGTATACTGTGTTTCAACCACAAACAATGTGGGGGCTCTCACAAAGGTGATGGGCGGGAGCTTCGGCGCTCCCGAAAAATCGGCGCACAACACGGTGCGCTTATCGAATAGCACCTGAGCCCTCCGGCACGAGGAGAACACATGACTCATCTACGTATTAACCGCCGTACCCTCCTGACCGGCACCGTTGCCCTGGGTACCGTCGGCCTGCTCGCTGCATGCGGTGGCGGCTCTGACAAGAAGATCAGCGGTAAGGCTGCATCAAGCACCGAGGAAATCGTCAAGAATATCGAAATCAACAAGCAGGACCGCTCCTCCCTCAAGCAGGGTGGCGAGTTCCGCGGTAGCGTCTCTGCAGTCGGTCCGAACTTCAACATTCTGACCCAGAGCGGCTACACCACCGAGAACCTCACCGCGTTCGGTGGCGCCTGCAACATCCCCTCCGCCATCGGCTTTACCTCCCTGAGCCCCGCTGGCGAATACAGCCTCAATGACGACTACGTCTCCGACTACAAGGCTGAAACTGTTGATGGCGTGCAGACCATTACCTTCAAGCTCAACTCTAAGGCTGTCTTCAATGACGGCACCCCCGTTGACGTTGAGGCAATCCGCGCCGCGTGGACCGTCTACCGCAACCCCGATGACGGCTACAACGTTATCGCCGCTCCCTTCTGGCAGCAGGTGGCGTCCATCGACCCCGTGGATGGCGACAAGACCCGCGTCAAGATTGTTATGTCCAAGCCCCTGTACCCTGCCGAAACCCTCGGCCTGCTCGGTCTGCACCCCGCACTGACCGACAAGGAGCTCTTCAACAACGGCTTCGTGAACAAGCCCATGGATCAGTACTGGTCCGGCCCCTTCAAGATTGGCGAGTGGAACTCTTCGGCTAAGACCCTCACCCTCGTGCCCAATGACAAGTGGTGGGGTGAGAAGCCGCTGCTGGACCGCATTATCTGGCGTGAAATGGGCGACGAAGCAGAGCGCGCAGCGTTCAAGAATGGCGAGCTGGACAGCATCGGCTTTGCTGGCCTGGCAACCTACAATGCTGTCAAGGGTCAGCCCGGTGTCCAGATTCGCTCAGGCCAGAGCGTCGGCGTGATCAACCTGCAGTTTAACCCGACCCGCGTGACCGACACCGCCCTGCGCCGTGCAGTCTTCGCCGCGGTTGACCGCTCCCAGCTGGCTAAGGTCAAGTTCGGCCAGATCAACTGGGATGAGCCGCTGACTGGCTCCATGATTGCTATGCCCTTCCAGAAGGGCTACCAGAACAACATGCCGTCCAATCCCGGCGCCGAGGCTGCGGCAAAGATCCTGGAAGCAGCAGGCTACTCCAAGTCCGGCGACTACTACGCCAAGGACGGCAAGACTGCAGGCTTCTCCATCACCTACTTCGGTTCGGATGCAACCTCTCTGGCTCAGTTCCAGAACCTCGAGCAGCAGCTCAAGGCGGCAGGTATTAAGCTCGAGCAGGACAACCAGCCGCAGTCCCAGTTCAACTCCGTGATGGGCGCTAAGCAGTACGACTGCGCCTTCTCCGGTTGGGGCATTGGTGCTGACCCCGCCGACAGCGTTCAGTACTTCTACACCAGCGAAATTAACGAGGGTGTGGGCGATCCTGAGCTGGATAAGTTCATCGCGTCCATTTACGAGAAGGAATCCCACGAGGAGCAGTTGAAGATGGCTGCTGAGGCTGAGAAGCAGCACATGGAGAAGGTCGCTATTTACTTCCCCTACGCTAACGGCCCCAGCTACGTAGCTGTGAAGGAGAAGCTGGCTAACTACGGTCCTTCCCTCTTCGCAACCAGCTACACCGACCCCAAGCGCTGGGTCAATGTGGGTTGGCAGAACTAAAGCCACATGTTAATTTTCTGGATTCCTATTCGGTAGTTGCTGAATTTTCGGAGGCGCCGGTATAAGGCTCTGGAGGGTAAAGTCCCGCGGTATTCCGCCTCAGCGGCGGGGTACTGCGGGGCTTTTCTGTGTTTTTGATGGGGGGTTTGTGGTGGGGTGGTTTCGGGGATTGGCTGAAATATTTTCCCTAAAACGGTGAACTAGGTCATAGTGCGTGGGAAATGTGTGTATACTAATCTCAATGCAAAATGTGCGTGCTGTCACAAAGATGTGCGGGTTGTGTTCCCCCGCGTACAAAAATTCAGCATCTCACCTAACCGAGGAAAACTAATGACCACTTTCACTCTCAACCGTCGTACCCTGCTCACCGGCACCGTTGCCCTGGGTACCGTCGGCCTGCTCGCAGCCTGCGGCGGCAACTCCTCCAAGAACGAAACCAGCGCTCTCTCTGCCGGTGACGACCTGTCCAAGGCAGTCTCCTACAACGAGAAGGATCGCTCCGCCCTCAAGGACGGCGGCGAGCTGCGACTGAGCGCTGATGGCATCGGCCCGAACTTCAACATCCTCAACACCAACGGCTACACCGCCGGTAACCTGAATATTCAGGCGGCTATCAACTCTGCCTTCACCGGCGGCTTCTACGCTGACTTCCGCGGCGAGTCGCACATGAACAAGGACTACGTCACCGAATACAAGGCGCAAACCGTTGACGGCGTGCAGACCGTGACCTTCAAGATCAACCCCAAGGCAGCCTTCAACGACGGTACCCCCATCGACGTGAACGCCGTCAAGAGCTACCAGACCATCTACACCGCCGCGGCATCCGGTTCGGACTACCAGATCACCCCCTCGCCCATCTGGGAACAGGTCGCAAGCGTCGAGGCTGTGGACGGCGATACCCGCCACGTGAAGGTCACCATGTCCAAGCCCTGGTACCCCATCGAAGGCAGCTTCACCTCGTTCCTGCACCCGGCATTCGCCGACCCCAAGTTCTTCAACGACGGCCTGAACGACAAGCCCCTCGACCAGTACTGGGCAGGTCCCTTCAAGGTCGGCGAGTGGAACTCCTCCTCCAAGGTGCTCACCGTCGTCCGCAACGAGAAGTGGTGGGGCACCAAGCCCGCTCTTGAGCGCATCACCTGGCGTGAAATGAGCTCCCAGGCAGAGCAGGCAGCTTACAAGAACGGCGAAATCGACTACGTGGATGCCAGCACCCTCAGCTCCTACAACGAGCTCTCCGGCGTGGCAAACACCGACATTCGCAAGGGTAGCGCTCTCAGCGTGGGCAACTACGAAATCAACCCCGAAAAGGTGCCCCTGCCCGTCCGCCGCGCATTCGTTGCAGCCCTCAACCGTGAGCAGCTGCAGAAGCTGCGCTACGAGAAGCTCGGCTGGAAGGAAACCCTGCCCGGCTCCATGTGCATGCTGCCCATGCAGGAAGGCTACCAGGACAACTACCCGACCAAGCTCGGCAAGGACGTCGCTACCAAGATCCTTGAGGACGCAGGCTACACCAAGTCCGGTGACTACTACACCAAGGACGGCGCTAAGGTCTCCTACCCGGTCATCACCTTCGGTAGCGACCCGGTTGTCAGCTCCACCGCGCAGTTCCTCGTCCAGCAGATGAAGGAAATCGGCGTTGAACTGACCATCGAGAACCACGGTGCCTCTGAAATGTCGAGCATCATCTCCTCGAAGAACTTCGCGATTAAGACCGGTGGCTACGGCATCACCACCTCCCCGGTGGATGCGGCGAACTACTTCTACATCTCCGAGACCAACAACGGTCACGGTAAGGATCTGGACTCGCTGGCAGCAACCATGATGTCCACCGAGGACCCGAAGGAACAGCTCAAGATCATGAACGAGCTGGAGAAGCGCCACCTGGACGAGGTCGCCATCTACGTGCCCACCCACAACGGCCCGAACTTCAAGGCGTGCCGTAAGGGCCTGGCGAACTACGGCCCCATGCTCTTCGGCCTGCCCTACTACAACCCGAACGTATGGATCAACGTCGGTTGGGAGAAGCAAAACTAAGCGTTGAGCACCGCTCACACACTCCATAAGGGGTAAAAGCGCTACAGCGGCGTGTTACAAAAGGATTAAAACCTTCTGTAGCACGCCGCTTTCCCGTTCCTAAGAGAGTCGCACGGATATACTTAAAACAAATGTGGGCATTCTGCCCGCAACCCCGGCAGAGACTGTCCTCCCGCCGGGTTGGAGTGTGGGTTACGCACCGTTCGCGTACCGCCTCCACAACACTGCGAATACTCTAGGAGAAATTCCATGAAGAGCATGTCTGTCTCTCGCCGTACCCTCCTGACCGGCACCGTTGCCCTCGGCACCGTTGGTCTACTGGCTGCCTGCGGCAGCTCGAAGGAAAAGGTTGGCGGTAGCGCCGCTAACAACGCTGAAGATATTCTGAAGAACCTTCAGGTCAACAAGCAGGACCGTTCCTCCCTCAAGCAGGGTGGCACCCTGACCCTCGCGGCTACCGCCCTGGGCCCCAACTTCAACCTGCAGACCCAGAGCGGCTACACCTCCAGCAACCTGGACGCTCTGGCACCCTGCAACATTCCCGCCGTGATGGGCTTCTACACCATGAGCCCCGAAGGCGAAGGTACCCTCAACCCCGAGTTCTGCACCGAGCACAAGACCGAGACCGTCGATGGCGTGCAGACCGCGACCTTCAAGATCAACCCCAAGGCTGCCTTCAACGACGGCACCCCCATGGACGTGAACGCTGTTCGCGCCGTGTGGAAGGTCTACCGCGCAACCACCGACAACCCCTACCACATCACCGACAACACCATGTGGCAGCAGGTTGAGAGCATCGAGGCTGTGGACGGCGACAACTTCCACGTCAAGGTCACCATGAAGGCTCCGTACTACCCCTCCGAGGGTCTGTGCGCCTTCGCAATCCACCCCGCCCTGGAAGACGTCAACCTCTTCAACGAAGGCTTCGTTGACAAGCCCCTCGACCAGTACTGGGCAGGTCCCTTCAAGGTTGGCGAGTGGAACTCCTCCCAGAAGGTGCTCACCCTGGTCAAGAACGACAAGTGGTGGGGCGAGAAGCCGGTGCTGGACCGCATCATCTGGCGTCAGATGGACTCCGAAGCAATCCGTGCAAGCTTCAAGAACGGCGAACTGGACGCCTTCACCTTCGTTGGCGCAACCAGCTACAACGCTGTGAAGGGCCAGGCAGGCACCGAGATTCGCCAGAGCCAGAACACCAACGTCAACATCATTCAGCTGAACCCCAAGCGCATCGAGGACCTGGCACTGCGCCGCGCAATCCTCGCTTCTGTGGACCGCGAGCAGATTGCTAAGGCATACTTCTCGCAGCTCGGCTGGACCGAGCCGCTGCCCGGCTCCATCATCGCAATGCCGTTCCAGAAGGGCTACCAGAACAACTACGCTGGTGACACCGGTGCACAGGCAGCTGGCAAGATTCTGGAGGCAGCAGGCTACTCCAAGTCCGGCGACTACTACGCTAAGGACGGCAAGGTTGCTGGCTTCGCCCTGACCTCCTTCGGTTCCGAGGCTGTCTACCAGGCGGTCTACCAGATTCTGGAGCAGCAGCTGAAGTCCGCAGGTATCCGCCTGAGCGCTGACAACCAGCCGCAGTCGAACTCCAACTCCGTGCTCGGCCAGAAGAGCTACGAAGCAATCTTCACCGGTTGGGGCGTTCTGCCCGACCTGGCTTCCTCGGCACCCTACTTCTTCACCACCGAGGTGTTCGGAGTCGGTGACCCCGAAGTTGATAAGCTCATCGAGAAGCTGCAGAACACCGAGAAGGAAGACGAGCGCATCAAGATCGCTAACGAGGCGGAGAAGCTCTACTACGAGAAGGTCGCAGTGTACCTGCCCTACGCAAACGGCCCGATGTACGCCGCTGTCAAGGCTAAGGTTGCGAACTACGGTCCGTCCCTGTTCAAGCAGAGCTACACCAGCGCTGACTACTGGGTCAACGTTGGCTGGCAGGAGTAGTACCGCTTACGGTAACGCTCTAGCCGTCCTGTAGGACAACAGAATCCCGGGTACTCTCACGAGAGAGTGCCCGGGATTTTTCTGTCCCGCTTGTTCTGCGTCCTTTAGCTGGATACATTAGCGGGATATGTAATTACAAAAACTAGGGGAGCGCCACTCTAACTGGCTGCTACCACTCGCCCAGGTACAGGGCACGCTCCTGCAGGTACCTCAGCATCTTCGGGTTCTGCCGCAGATAGAAGATGCGGTAAATGCCGCCTCCAGCAACGATAAACGCCAGCGGGAAACCCAAAATCACGAGCACACGGCTCATATTGGCGGACAGGTCAAAAGGATCACCGCTGGTTGCCACCAGCACAATCCAGAGAGAATAGCCCACGCAGGCGAGCAGAGTGCCCCACATGCCGCGCACAAGCCAACTCACCAGCGTCACCGCAATGACCCACGCCAGCGCCAACGTGAACTGGTGCCGCTCCGCCTGAGCCCAAGGAAGCGCCCCCACGTAAATAATTGCGGGGATGCCCAGGTACCCGGGGATATTCAGCGAGGCAAGAATGTTCACGCAGAAATAGCCCAAGAAAATAGCGCTCAACGACGAGGACAGGAACAGGTGCAGGGGAATCATGCCGTCGCCGCTATAGGCTGCGGTGGGGCCCGCGTACACGGTTTCAAACATGAGGGTCAGCGGAGTCATCATGTACTCAATCCAGACGACCAGCGCAAAGGCACCGAAAATGCCCAGAGCCTGCATCAGCGCAATCAACCGTGAACGCGCATCGTGAGGAATGGTGAAGCTCTGGCCCTTCGCCTTGACGCCACAGAGATGAACGACAGCCACCATTGCCGCGATGCACAGCACCCAGCGCACGAGGACTCCCGGTAGCTCAGGAAGACCTCCATAAGCCCCCGTAGCGGGGTCACCCCAGGCTCCGGGGAGCAGTGTAATAGCGTGAGTACCCTCGGGGAGGCTGGTGGAGGAAGCAAGCCGGTGCGGCTCGTAGATAACCCACCACAGAAGGCACGCGGGAACCAGCGCGGAGAGCTTACGCAACAGAACCGGGAACGGCGCGGACTCATAGACGAGCGCCTCAAGATTGAGCCGGCGCATCAGCCGCCGAACAGGAGAAAGAGCGCGTAGCTCTTTTTGCTGCTCTTCCCACACTCCGGTATCCCACGTCCTAGTATCAGAAGACATCATCGTACTCCATATCACCTGAGAACTTCCTTGTTGAGCGTATTCTTACATTAGCAGAAATACCCCCCCGGCTAGTGCCTAAACCCCAGCAAACCCTGCCCAAAGAATCAGCACATCAGGAAACAGCACATCAGGAAGCAGGGTATAAAGGAAAGGGGCCCCACCACAATGGTGGGGCCCCTTAGAGCCTAGAAAGCGAACTACTTAGTGGTCACCTTCAGGACAGTGCTCAGGTTCTGGTGAGCAACGCCCGGCAGACCCTTAACCTCAGCGAACTTGCGGGTGTTGGTCACGATAACCGGGGTAATCAGCGGGTAACCCGCCTCCTTGATAACCTCAGGATCGAACTCAATCAGAGCGTCGCCAGCAGCAACAACATCGCCCTTAGCAACCTTCACGCTGAAGCCCTTACCGTCCAGGTTCACGGTATCCAGACCAACGTGAATCAGCAGCTCAATGCCGTTCTCCAGCTTCAGACCCACAGCGTGGCCCGAGGGGTAGGTTGCAGCAACCTTACCGGCTGCGGGAGCAACAACAGTGGTACCGGTCGGCTCAATCGCCACACCCTCGCCCAGCTTGCCAGCAGCGAAAATCGGGTCCGGAACATCAGACAGAGCAACAGCAGTACCCTCAATCGGAGCGTGCAGCTCAATGACCTCACCAGCGGAAGCAGCGGGTGCAGCAGCGGCGGTCGCAGTAGCGGCAGCAGCCGGAGCAGCCTTAGCGGCAACAGCCTCAGCCTTAGGAGCGGCCTCAGCATCCTCAGCCTTACGCTCCGCAGCGTGCCTTACAGCGTCAGCCTTCGACTCGTAACCGAACAGCAGAACACCGGTCATAGCGCCGAAGAACGCAATAGCCAGACCAATCACGTACAGGTACGAGGGCTGCATAGCCGGAATCGACAGCAGCGAAGTGAACGCGAACGCGTAGGACTTAACGCCCAGGAAGGAAATGGTAGCGCCACCAATAACAGCGGGAACCAGAATAATCGGAATCACGCGCTTGTAACGGAGCACAACACCGTACAGGGACGGCTCAGAAATACCACCGAGCAGACCGGACATCGACGCACCAACAGCGGTCTGGCGCAGCTCGCGGTCGTGCTTAGCCTTAATAGCCACACCGGTCACAACACCGAACACAGCGAAGTTGTAAGCACCCATCGGGGACTGAATGAAGTCAGTACCCATGGTCTGCAGGTTGTTAATCATGACAGCGTTCAGCGGCCAGTGCAGACCCAGCGGAACCATGAACAGGTACAGACCAGCAATCAGAGCACCAACCAGAGCCGGAGCCTGGTCGTTAACCATCTTCAGGAAGTCAGAGATGCCCATAGCAACACCGATACCGATGGGGCCAACCAGGAACGCGGTCACCGGAACCAGAACGATGACCGAAATCATCGGCACGAACACCATCTGCAGCATCGAAGGAATAACCTTCTTCAGGAAGCGCTCAAACGGAGCCAGCAGAGCAACAGCCAGCAGCGGGGGGAAGACCTGACCGGTGTAGCTGAATGCGTACAGCGGCAAATCCATACCGAAGAACGGAACGTTCAGAATCTTAGTGGCGGGGTCAGCAAGAGCAGTCAGATCGGTGAAGGTACCGGTCATCAGCGCAGCGGGGATAGCCGCACCAACCCACATGTTCGCGCCCAGACGCTTAGCAGCGGTAGCGCCCAGCATGATGGGCATGAAGTTCAGAACCGACAGCGAAGCAGCCTTCAGGATGTACCAGAAAGCGAACTGCTGCATCCACTGGGTGTTCAGAGCCTTAGCAGCCTCCGGGTCAGCCACACGAGCACCGTTAATGATGTCGATGTTCACGCTCTGACCGGTCAAGTCAGTGTACTGACCGAAGAAGCCCAGCTGCTGCAGGAACACAATCAGGGTCAGAATCATCGAGGTACCCAGAAGCGCCCACAGCAGAGGACGGAAGGAGTCAGACAGAACGTCGAAGACGTTGGTAAGCCAGCCAGACTTCTTGCCCTCAGCCTCAACCTTGGTGTCACCCTCAGCGTGGCCGGACATAGAAGGCAGAGCGTTGATCTCGTTGTACACAGCCTCAACGCGCTCGCCCAGAACAACCTGAGTCTGGCCGGACTGCTCAATCACAGAGAGAACGCCGGGCAGGCTCTCAATCTTCTTGTTCTGCACTGCATCGTTAGACACAGGAGTGACACGAAGGCGGGTTGCACAGTGAGTAATGTGCGCGATGTTCTCGGGGCCACCCAGGCCGTCAAGAATCTTCTCGCCAAGTTCGCGGTTATTCACGATACTTCCTTAGATATGCGGTCAATGTCTATACGGTTGTTGCCGGAGGCTGTGCCTACCTGACGTTGCGGTAGCCGAAAAAGCCCCGGAAAACACGTCCAGAAAACACAAAAGACCCGAGTCTCTCGACCACCGGAAGCACTACACTCGTGCCCACTATGGAGCTTCGGTACAGCAAATAGAGGGGATTATCGGCAGATACAAACTGCCGTCCCATACGGTGTTGAGTAACTCAGGTCTTGCCTGCCAAACCAGTAACAACCCTGAAGAAGGTTTCCCTTCTCAAATAGTTCCCTGTAACTCTAAGGGTTTTCCCAGGTTAAGAGCAAGGTGAGAGAGAAAAGCTATCAGAACCTGTTAAATGTTTCACTCAAGTGATAGCTGGGACACACCACCGGTAGTGCTAGTAGGGGTGCCCCAGCTGGCTCCGGAACGCTCTGGCACGCGCCCGACCGCGTGCCCCTAAAGACGCGAAAGGGCCCCGCATCCACAGGATACGGGGCCCACACGCTACCGAAGCAGCTACCTTACGACTAACTACTTAGCCGGGAAGAAATTCAGCGGAGCAACCTCCAGCTCAGGGTAATGACGCTTCTGCCAACGGCGGTTACGATGCGCATTCACCTCAATCAGAGCCGCACCCAGGGCGCCAGCACCAATCGCAGTCCACAGCAGATGCGGAAGCACCGTAACGAACTGGTGGTACTCCACCAGAACCGGCACGAACAGCGCCGCGAAGAACACCGCCAGCAACGCACCAAACAGCAGAATACGAGCACGGTTGAACGGGCGAGCCACCGCAGCCAAGTTCCACAGACCCATCATCACCAGAGTGATGAACGAAGCCGTCTGAATCTGGCGGATATCCTCAACGCCCATGCCACGAGCCGTGAACGTCACCGCCAACAGCATCGCAACCACAATAATCGAGTTCGGGACCGTGTAATTCAGCACGCGGCGCAAGAAGCCCGGCACGTAACGGCGCGAATTCGGCAGCAGAGTCAACGCGAAGGACGACGCACCCACAATCAAGAAGTCAGCGGTCGAGTACTGACGCGGCAAGAACGGGAAGGTCAAACCGAAGAGGCTGAACAGAACACCCAGCAGAATCGCGAAACCGGTCTTCGTCAAGAACAGGTTCGCCACCATCTCAATGTTCGTAATGACCTGACGGCCCTGCTCCAGAGCAGCCGGCAGCGACGAGAACTTACCATCCAGCAGAACCAGACGAGAAACAGCCTTCGTCGCAGGAGCCGCGTTACCCATCGCAATACCCAAGCTTGCATGCTTGAGCGCCAGAGCGTCGTTAATGCCGTCACCGGTCATCGCCACCACATGGCCGCGTTCCTTCAGCGCAATCACCATGTTCTTCTTCTGCTCGGGCGACACACGACCGAAAATATTGTGGGTAGCCGCAGCCTCAGCAAGCTCCGGGCCGTCCTCAGGCAGAGTCGACGCATCAACCGCACCAGCGGAAGTATCCATGCCCGCAGTCTTCGCAGCCGCAGCCACAGTGAACGGGTTATCACCCGAGAAGACCTTCAGGGTCACGCCCTGACGGTGGAAATACTCCACAATCTCAGGCGCATCCGCACGCACATTCTCACGGAAAATCACGAACAGAACCGGGGCAGCATCCGACGGGATCTTCTGGATCGGCTCATCCTTCTCATTGCGAACCACCGCAGAAGCATGCGCCAAAACCATCGTGCGCAGACCCAACGCCGCCAACTCGGCGGCACGCTCACGCTCAGCGCTACCCTTGGCGAGAAGCGCCTCCGGAGCACCCAGAAGCCACGCACCCGAATCCTTAAACTCAATTGCGCTAAAACGCAGAGCCGAAGAGAACGGCACAATACCGCTCACCGACGCCGAGGAAGCATCCGGGAAACCGCCGGTCAGAGCCGCAGCGGTCGGGTTTGCGTTCTCATCGTGACCGAACCATGCCAGCGCCTCATTCCAACCGGCAGGCAGAGAAGCACGCCAGGAAGTGTGCTCAGCCGAGTCAGCGTCGGGGCCCTCAGCCTCAGCAACGGTGTCCAGCGGGCGCACCGAATCAAAAATCACGCCGCCCTCAGTCAAGGTGCCGGTCTTATCGAAGCAGACCACGTCCACACGAGCCAGCACCTCAACCGCAGGCTGCTCCTGCACCAGGATGTTGTGCTTACGACCCAGCGCCACAGCCGCCGCCGCAAACGCCAGAGTAGTCATCAGTGCCAGGCCCTGCGGAATCATCGAAGCAACCGAGGACACCACAGCAATAGAAACCTGCTCCCACAGGTGGTTCTGCTGCACGGTCTCCAGGCCGCCAGCGGCCTGAATCTGACCCCACGACACCACAGGAATAATGACCGCAAGACCCACCGTAATCCAGCGGACCACACGGTTCAGCGCATCACGCAGCTCAGACTGAATACGCGAGAACTGGCGCGCCTCGTCAGAAATCTTGCTTGCACGAGAATTCGCACCCACATGCGACAGCAGGACGCGGCCGGTACCACCCAGCACGCTCGACGCCGACAGCACCATATCGCCGGGGCGCTTAGCAATCGGGTCGTTCTCACCGGTCAGCAGGGACTCATCCAGCTCCAAAGAATCGGAGGTGAGCACAATAGCGTCCGCGGGAACCTGATCGCCGCGCTTAAGGATGACAACGTCACCCTCAACCAGCTGCTCCATCGGAACCTCAACGCTCTTACCGTCACGCACAGCGGTCGCGGGGGAGCGGTCCAGCAGAGAGATGCGGTCCAGCTCAAGCTTCGCCTTGTACTCCTGCACAAAACCAATCACCACGTTAGCAATCACAGCCGCCAGGAAGAGCAAATCAGCCCAACGCTGGTACATGATTACCACAGCGCCACAGGCACCCAACACAAAGTTGAAGACCGTGAACAGGTGCGCACGCATAATGCTCCACAGCGTGCGGGAAGACTTATTGTTCTGGGTGTTGACCTTACCCTCAGCAGTCAGGCGAGCAACATCATCGCTACTCAAACCGTGCTGGGCAATATCGAAAGATCCGCTATGCGGTGTTTCAGAATATTCGGGAATGTAGCCGGCAACGGCAGCCGTTGCCGTTTTCTGCTGAGGATCCATGCAGGGGTCTCTTTCTCGAATGGGTGGAATGCAGAACTGAATATAGTTCAGCATTGCGGACACTACCTTTCAGTGTATCCGTGCAAGCGGGGATAAAGATAATCTCCGCCCTGTAATGAGCTGATAGTTACAGCCAATCCAGAACGGAGATTTAATATATGCGAATACTGGCATATTTTGAGGTAGAAAGTGTTTGCGGAGCGGTTCGCTAACGCTTCTGTAGAATCAGCACGCAATCAGGATTAACGCTCCGGCAGGTCAGCGCTTTGGCAGAATCAACAAACGATTCGTCACCGGATGCCTCAACACCTCAATCGGATGCTGATACACCTCAGACAACAACTCCGCCGAACACACCTGCTCAGGGGTGCCCGAAGCCACCACCTCGCCACCACGCAACAACACCATACGGTCAGAATACGCAGCCGCCACATCCAGGTCATGAAGCACCGTCAACACCGCGGCACCCTCAGCAGCCAACTCACGGCTCACCCGCAACGTCTGCTCCTGATGCGTAATGTCCAAGGCCGCAGTCGGCTCATCCAAAAGAATCAGCGGAGTCTGCTGAGCAAACACACGCGCCAAATGCGCGCGGCCACTCTCACCACCGGACAGAGTCGTAATATCGCGATCCGACAAATGAGTCACCGACGTACGCTCCATCATCGAAGCGACCACGGCATCATCCTCTTCAGCGCGCTCCGTACCCTTCCACGGGGTGCGGCCCATCTGAACCACCTCGTGCACCGTGTACGAAAACGCCACATTCAACTTCTGCAGCAGCATCGCACGCTGACGAGCCATCTGACGGGCAGGAATCGAACCCAGAGGGGCGCCATCCAGCAGAATCTCACCGCTACTCGGGGCAATATCGCCAGCAATCACACCCAACAGAGTGGACTTACCGGCACCATTGGGGCCAATCAGTGACACAACCTCGCCCGCAGAAACCGACAGAGACACATCATTCAGAATCTGGCGCCCACCAGCGTTAAAAGACACGCCAGAAAGGCTCAACAACTCACTCACGAAGCACCTCCGCCCTGGCCCAGGGAACGACGCAACAGCACAAAGAACGTCGGGCCGCCCACCAGAGCCGTAAAAATACCAATCGGCAAATCAGCAAAAGGCACCAGCGTACGCGCACCCAAATCAGACAGCGCAATCAACAGTGCGCCACCCAACGCCGATGCCGGCAACAGCACGCGATTCGACGGACCCAAAATCATGCGCAACAGGTGAGGAATAATCAGGCCAATAAACGCAATAATGCCCGCATACGCCACCGCAGCACCGGTCAACAAAGCCGTAGCCGCAATAGACACCGCACGTAGGCGCTCCACGTTCACACCCGAATGCTGCGCCGCGCGCTCACCCAACGCTAGAACATCCAGCGAAGAAGCCATCACGAAACACGCCACCAAGCCGATGAGAATAACCGGCCACACGCTCGCAACAGCTTTCCACGTGGCGCCGTTCAGCGAACCCATCTGCCAGAACACAATCTGATCACGGCTCGTCGTATCAGCAATGAACATGAGGAACGCAATAATCGCATTCGCCACCGCGGTCACCGCAATACCCGTCAAAATCATTGACAGGACCTTCGCACGGCCCGAAGAACGCGATAGGAAATACACCAGCGCAGTAGCCGCCAGCGCACCCACAAACGCGAACGCAGGGGTCGTGAAAATACCGAAGAACTGCAGGTTCAAAACAATCGACAAACACGCGCCAACCGCCGCACCCGAGGAAACACCAATCACGCCCGGCTCAGCCAGCGGGTTACCAAACACCGACTGCATGACCGCACCGGAAGTACCCAAAGCGGCACCCACCAGCACGCCCAACAGTACACGCGGGAAGCGGATATTCCACAGGGTGCTATCGGCAAGCTGCATCGCCGGGTTCTCCGGCACAAAACCCAGACGGCGGCCCACAGAAGAAACCACCTGATCAATCGGGATATTGTACTGACCCAAGCCTGCCGACAACACCATCACAGCGCACAGCGCCACCGCCAAAAACGTAAACGTCAGACCGGCACGACGCCGACGCGAAGCACGATAATCCCGCGCACCCGCCGCACCCTTCACGGCAGCCACTACTGGCCCCCCGCAGGAGTCGAGTACGCAGCCTTAGCCAGCGACAGCAACACAGCCGGAGTATTCGGGCCGTAGGACAGAATCTGGCCGTCACCCATATCAATAATGCGCTTATTCTTGCCAGCAGTCGTCTCACCCACACCCGGGCGAGCCAAGAAACCATCCAAACCACCGGTGGACTTAATGCCGCCGCTCATAGTCAGAATGACGTCCGGGTTCAGCTTCACCAGCGCCTCACTGGTCGCCGGAATAATGTTCGTCGCGTTCTGCTCAGACGCCACGTCCTTGCCGCCAATAGCCTGAATCAAATCATCAGCGCCCGAGCCCTTACCGAGCACAAAGAACACGCCAGCGGTACCGCGCACGTACAGGAACGCAAACGACACCTGCTGATCGCCCTTCGGAGCAACATCCTTAAGCACTTGCAGAGCGTAATCCAGGTCCTTCTGCACGCGGGCTGCAACCTGCTCGCCCGCCTCCGGAACGCCCAGCGCCTGCGCCACAGCCTTAAGCTGCGGAATGATCTTATCCATACGGCGCTCATGGTCGAAGACCACCACGGTCACACCCGCAGCGCGCAGCTGGTCCACAATCTCAATCGGGCCGTTGCTCTTATCCCACAGCACCAGGTCCGGGGAGGTTGCCAGAATCGCCTCAGCGTTCAGATCGTGACCGTTCTGAGTCACCAGCGGAAGATGAGCCAGCGACTGCTCCGTCGAGGAGGTGACGCGACCCACCAGGCGGCCGCCCAAGCCCAACGCAATCATCTGCTGAGCCAGAGTGCCGTACAGGTCCAGAGCCAGCACACGGTCAGCGGACTTAACGGTCACCTCGGTGCCGTTGAAATCCTTGAAGGTCACCGGGAAAGCGGGAGTGGGGGTATCGACCATCGGCTGAATTTCGGGGGTATCCGCCGCGCTATTGGGGCCGCGCAGAGCCTTCTGATCAGGGGCAATGGAAGAACGCAGCTGATCCGCCAGGTTCTCCAAAACAGTGCGGGTGCTCTGCTCATCCACCACAGCCTGCGAAGTGCTTGAAGAAGCGGCCGGGTTCTGAGTACCCACACCGCAAGAGCTCAGCAGGAACGCGGAGGTGATGGAGAACGCTGCATACTTCATTGCATCGCGGCGGTTCAGGGCAGAAGAAGAAAGGGAAGAAAACATCGTCGTCTCGCAGAGAAAAAGGGAGCTAGAAAAACTGGGGTAGGCGCCGGGGCAAAACCTGGCACCCGAAGCGGGGGTGCAGTGAAAGTCTGCACCCCCGCACGGACCGTGTCAGCTCACTGGTGAACCTCATGGTTGAGCCTCACAGGCGAGCCGACAGTGTGGGCATCCTCGTGAGGTGCCTTTATGCCTTCTTGCGGCGGCGAGTGTACACGACGGTACCCGCACCGGCTGCAACAGCGATGAAGCCAGCAACCAGGGTGCCCTCAACACCGGACGCACCGGTGGAAGCCAGGGGCTTGCCGGTGACCGGGTCGCAACCCTCACCCTCGTAGACGGTCTCGGTCACGGTCTTGGTGGTGGTCTTAGCGCCGTTAATCGCAGCGGAGAAGCTCAGCGGAGCCATGTCCTTACCGGCCTCGTAGAAGCCAGCGAATGCCTTCGCACCCTCAGCGGTCAGGGTGGTTGCCGCACCGTTGACGCTCACAGCGTCAGCGGAGCTCTGCAGACCGGACAGATCCACCTTCAGCAGTGCCACCTCACCGTAGTTAGTTGCCTTGCCGGAGGGGTCATTGCTGGTCATGGTCGCGTAGAGAGTACCGGTATTGCCGTTAATCTCAAGGCGCGGGTTCGCAATGGTGGTGTCCAGAATGCCGTGGTGGCCGGTGAAACGAACCGAACCGCTGAAGGAGATGGAACCCTTACCGCCCTTGAAGGTGCCGGTGCCGTTAGACCAGTTGAACGCATCCGAAGAGTAGGAGGTGCCGTTCAGCTCCCAGCTGCCGTTCGCGATGCCGCCGCGCACGTAGTTGCGGAAGGAATCACGCACGCCCCAGCCGAGGTTAGCGCTCTTAATGGTGCCATCGGATGCGCCCTGCTCCTGCACCTCGCGGGTGCGGGTGACGGGTACGCAGACCGGCTGTGCCGGGTTGTTGCTGACAGAAGCATTCGAGGAGGAACCGCCGTTAGAAACGCTGCCGGAGGCGCCAGCCGAACCGTTAGAACCGGAGTTGCCGGTGGAGCTCGAGGAGTCGTTATCGGACGAGCCGTTCTCAGAACCCTTGTTCTCGGAGACGCGCGGAACCTCAACGGTGTTCTCTGCGGTCTGTTCGCTGAGCTTCACGGAGAAGCTCAGCGGTGCCATGGCGTTGTCGGAGCCGCGGTACTGGCCCGCGAAGAGAACCTCGGAGCCTTCATCGGTGAGTGCGACTGCCGCGTTCTGTGCGGAGAAGACGCCGTCCTTCACGCTCGCGCCGGAGAGGTCCACCTCGGCGATAGCCAAGCCGGTCTTGGAGACGGACTTACCGTCGCGGGTCAGTGCGTCAACGTCAGCGACCAGGGTGCCCTTGCCGTTGACGATGACCAGGCGCATGTTCTTGATGGTGCTCTTGAGCTGACCGTTGTGGCCGGTGAACTCTGCGGTGCCCGCAAAGTTGATCTGACCGGTCTTGGTTTCGGGGTTGTACACGCCGGATGCCTGAGTGTACTTCAGGCCGCCTGCCGCGGTCTTCTCCAGACCGTCAACGTTCACGGAGCCGTGCGCGAAGCTGGTCAGGTACTTCAGGAAGGACTCGCGGATATCCCAGCTGAGGGTGCCGGACTCGACGACGTTGCCGGTGACCTTCTCTTCACGCTTGGGTTCGGTGGTTGCGGAGGGGGAGGAGGGTGCCGCGGAGGTGGGTGCCGCGCTCGGTGCTGCAGAAGTGGGCTCGGCGGGCTTGGGTGCCTCGCTGGTCGGTGCGGAGGAGGGCTCGCTACTGGGCTCTGCGGTCGGCGCAGCACTCGGCTCGGCGCTGGGTTCAGTGCTGGGCTCAGGGCTCGGCGCGGGTGCTTCCTTGGTCACGATGGTTGCGGAGAAGCCGAGCGCATCCAGCTCCTGACCTGCCTTGTAGAAGCCCGCGAAGGCGCCGGTTGCCTCTTCGGAAAGCTTGACGCGGGTGCCGTTTTCCTCGTCAACGCTGGGCAGGGTGATGGTGTTACCCTCAACCTTCAGACCGGAGGCATTGAAAGTGCCGAGGGTCATGTTCTTGGTTTCGACCAGGTCGTTCGGGGTGGTGTTGCCGTTGTAGGGGCGCGACTGAACGTTGGCGCGCACGGTGCCCACGCCGTCCTTAATGGTGACGGAGAGGTCGGAGATGATGACTTCCAGCAGACCGTGGTGAGCGGTGTAGTGAATCGAGGAGCCGGTGAAGGTGACCGAGTATTCGCCGTTGGCTACGGTGCCTTTGGCGGAGGTGAAGTGGTAGGAGCCGTCTTCGTTGGTGGTGACGCCGGTCAGTTCCTGGGAGCCCTGGGAGAAGGGACCGTTGATGTAGGAACGGAAGGACTTCTTCAGGCCCCAGTTGACGGTGACGTCCTGCAGGCTCTGCTCTGAGGCTGCGGCTACCTCACCGGCGCTGACGTGGGAGTTGGTTTCAGTTGCGAAGGCTGCGGGTACGCCGGCGACGCCGCTGAGGCCGATGGTTGCCGAAGCCAAGAACGCCCAAGTGCGCTTGGTGAGAGAGGGGGTAGACATTCGGTGTCTCCTTGGATTTTGTGATTGTGGTGTTCGTATCAAGTCTAGCCCTATTAGCCTATGTTTGTGTAACTTAATGCCTAGGGTGACTTGTTCATAAGGTTTACCTTAGCAAATTTTTTATGAGAACTATTGCCAAAACCGGTTTTTGGTGACAATATGTCATTAACAGTTTGGTGACACGGTGTCATCAAAACCTTTATTGTCCACCCACAAGCCACTTTAGGAACTCACCATGACTATTACCGCCCCCGAAACCACTCAGGAACGCTTCTCCGCACGTCTGAAGGAAAGCACCAAGCACGTCCACGACAACGCCGAACACTCCACCTTCATGGAAGACCTCATGGGCGGCTCCCTCAACACCGAGGCATACCTGCGCCTCATCAACCAGTACGTGCACATCTACGAAGCACTCGAGGCAGTCTCCGAACACTACCGCGCAGAACCCAGCCTCATCACCGAACCCTTCACCCACCCCGGCCTCGACCGTGCAGAATACATCCGCGCAGACATCCGCGCACTCGGCCAGGACGGCGACATCGACGCGCCCCTGCCCGCAACCGCAGAATACGTAGAGCGTATCCGCGCCACCATCAACTCCCCCGAACGCTACCTCGCACACCACTACCTGCGCTACCTCGGCGACCTCTCCGGCGGCCAGGCAGTCGCAGCGCTGGTCACCCGCCACTACGGCATCCCCGCAGAAGCGCTGAGCATGTACCGCTTCACCGAACTGCCCAAGCCCAAGGTCTTCAAGGACGGCTACCGCGAACTGCTCGACAACGCACCCCTGACCGACGAACAGCGCGAAGCCCTCATTGAAGAGTGCATCGAAGGCTTCCGCATCAACGCCTCCCTGTTCGCGCAGCTGGGCCGCAAGGTCGCCGAGGCATAAACACCGAACACCTCAACGCACAAGCCTGCGGGCATAACAAAAGGGGCGGATGCTTTCACAAGCATCCGCCCCTTTCGGCGTTAGTCTCAAACTAGTCGAAGACTAGCCCTTCGCAACCTCACCGAAGTAAGAAGCGAGAGTACCCTCGTGAGCTGCACGCAGCTCATCCAGGTCAATGGAAACCTCATCCTGGAAGTCCAGAGCGTTCGACGCAGCATCCACCACACCAATACGTGCGAAGGGGAACTGGCGAGCGGTGCACATATCCTTGAAGCGCACCTCCTCAGAACGCGGAACCGAAACCACAACGCGGCCCAGGGACTCCGAGAACAGCAGGGTGAACAGGTCCAGACCGTCACGCTCAGCAACCTCACCCAGACCAATGCGGGCACCGGTGTTGAAACGCAGGCAAGCCTCCGACAGAGCAGCAGCCAGACCACCAGCAGACACGTCGTGCGCGGCATCAATCATGCCGTCACGAGACATGTTCACCAGCATGTCACCCAGCTGACGCTCCAGAGCCAAATCAACCTTCGGCGGCTGACCGCCCAGGTGACCCTTGAAACGAGCCCACTCGGAGCCATCCAGCTCATCGCGGGTGGTACCCAGCAGGTAGATCGCCTGGCCGTCATGCTCAGGAGCCCAACCCGAAGGGGTGCGGCGGGTGACGTCATCCATCACGCCCATCATCGCTACCACGGGGGTCGGGTTAATGGCCTTGCCACCGGTCTGGTTGTACAGGGACACGTTACCGCCGGTCACCGGAACACCCAGCTCCATGCAGCCATCAGCCAGGCCGCGAACAGCCTCAGCGAACTGCCACATGACGTCCGGATCCTCGGGAGAACCGAAGTTCAGGCAGTCAGACACAGCCACGGGGCGTGCACCAACGGTCGCAACGTTACGGTACGCCTCAGCCAAGGACGCGCGAGCACCCTCGTACGGATCCAGGTAGGTGAAACGCGGGGAGGCGTCGGTCGCCAGAGCAACACCGAGGTTGGTGTTCTCGTCCACGCGCACCACGCCGCCGTCGTCCGGCATGGACAGGGCGGTGTTGCCCTGAACGTAGCGGTCGTACTGGTTGGTAATCCAGGACTTGGAGCACATGTTCGGGGACGCCATGAACGCCTTGATTGCCTCGCCCAGCTCCTTACCGCGCGGGCGGGAATCGTCGGCAGCCGAACCGGTGAAGTGGTTAGCCTGGACGTCATCCTGCCACTCGGGGCGTGCGTAAGGACGCTCGTAGGTCGGGCCGTCGTGCGCGACGGTGCGGGGGTCAACATCCACGATGACCTCGCCGTCCCACTCGATGACCAGGCGGCCAGAGTTGGTGACCTCACCGAGGAAGGAGTACTCCACGCCCCACTTGTTCATGATCGCTTCGAAGCGCTCCACGTTCTCGGGGGAGACAACAGCCATCATGCGTTCCTGAGACTCAGACATCAGAATCTCGCCCGGGGTCAGGGTGGGGTCACGCAGCAGAACCTTGGTCAGGTCGACGTGCATGCCGCCCTCACCGTTAGAAGCCAGCTCGCTGGTTGCGCAGGAAATACCCGCAGCGCCCAGGTCCTGAATACCCTCAACCACGGAGCCCTTGAACAGCTCCAGGCAGCACTCAATCAGAACCTTCTCAGCGAAGGGGTCGCCCACCTGAACGGCAGGACGCTTCGAGGGCTTGGTGTCGTCGAAGGACTCCGACGCCAGCACCGACGCACCGCCGATGCCGTCGCCACCGGTGCGCGCACCGAACAGGACAACCTTGTTGCCCACACCCGATGCGTTCGCCAGGCGGATGTCCTCGTGGCGCATAATGCCCACAGCCAGTGCGTTGACCAGCGGGTTTGCCTGGTAGCAGGAATCGAACTCAACCTCGCCGCCGATGTTCGGCAGGCCCAGGGAGTTACCGTAACCACCAATACCGGCAACCACGCCGCCAATAACGCGGGCGGTGTCCGGGTGATCAATCGCGCCGAAACGCAGCGGATCCATCACAGCAATCGGGCGTGCACCCATGGAAATAATGTCACGCACAATACCGCCCACACCGGTCGCAGCACCCTGGTAGGGTTCCACGTACGAGGGGTGGTTGTGGGACTCAATCTTGAAGGTAACAGCCCAGCCGTCACCAATATCGGTCACACCGGCGTTCTCACCGATACCGACCATCAGGTCCTTCTTCATCTCATCGGTGACCTTCGCACCGAACTGCTTCAGATGAACCTTAGAAGACTTGTAGGAGCAGTGCTCGGACCACATGACCGAGTACATTGCCAGCTCAGCCGCGGTAGGACGGCGACCAAGAATCTCCTTAATGTCCTCGAACTCGTTCTCCTTCAGACCCAGTTCAGCCCAGGGGAGTTCGGTGTCCGGGGTTGCCGCCGCGTGCTCGACGGTGTCGAGGTTAAACTGCTTTTCGCTCATAACTTCTTAGAATCCTTGTCGTGCGTTAGCGGGCGTTAATCAGGTTGGCAAGAACCGAGGTGAACACGCCGAGACCATCGGCGCCACCGCGCAGAGAAACCTCACCAAAACCAGAAGAGGAAGGACCGAAGCCCGGCTCCACAGCGTGCTCCGGGTGCGGCATCAGGCCGACCACGTTACCGCGCTCATTGCTGATACCGGCAATGTCGTTACGGGAACCGTTCGGGTTGAAACCAATGTAGCGGAACACCACGCGGCCCTCAGCCTCCAGCGCCTCCAGGGTCTTCGGATCAGCAACGTACTGACCGTCCTGGTTCTTCAGAGGAACAACAATCTCCTGGCCTGCAGCGTAGTCGCTCGTCCAGGAGGTGGAGTTATTCTCAATGCGCAGAGTCTGGTCACGGCAAATGAACTTGCGGTGATCGTTCTTAATCATCGAACCGGGCAGCAGGTGAGACTCAGTCAGAATCTGGAAACCATTGCAAATACCCAGAACAGGCAGGGGCGAAGAACCGGAGGTACCAGCAGCGTTAGCGGCATCAATCACCGAACGCATCACGGGAGCCTTCGCAGCAATAGCGCCGGCACGCAGGTAGTCACCGTAGGAGAAACCGCCGGGAATGATGACGGCATCAACGTTCTTCAGGTCAGCGTCGTCGTGCCACAGCTCAACGACGGTACCGCCAGCCAGACGGACAGCACGTGCAGCGTCACGGTCATCCAGGGTGCCGGGGAAAGTCACCACGCCAACGCGTGCATCAGCGAAGGCGGGATTCGGGGAGTAAGTAGAAAAGTCGCCAACCAGGGGGACTTCAGTAGGTGCGAGGGACTCTGCCATAGGTCTTAGTCCTCCAGAACCGAAACGTTCACAACGTCTTCGATGACGGGGTTCGACAGCAGCTCTTCAGCAGCCTTACGGGCAGCTGCGAGGTGCTCCTCAGTAGCCTCACCCTCGACGGTCAGCTCGAAGCGCTTACCCTGGCGAACATCCACGAAGGAATCAACGCCGATACGGGGCAGCTCGTGAGAAATAGCCTTACCCTGCGGGTCAAGAATTTCGGGCTTGAGCATAACATCAACAACAATACGGGCCATGTGTGGGCACTCCTTGGGTGCGTGGGTTCTGTATGAGCCGTATCTCATCTTACCGTACTAACGACCGTAACGGGGGTATGCGTTCGGTTGGTGGATACCCTAAGAGGCTCGAATCACGTCTTTTACGCCTCGAGGGGCGGAAGATAGCGCTCGCACACCTGCAGCAGGCGCTCACGCAACTCAATGGAACGCTCCGACAGTTCACGCTGAATACGCACGTACTCTGCCTTACCCTCGGCAGTCTCCACCGGAATCGGCTCGTACCCCCAGTCACGAATATCGTAGGGGGCCGCGCGCATATCCAGCTCGCGCGCATCCCACGCCAGGTCAAAACAATCCATGACCAGGGTCGAATCAACCAGCGGCAGCAGCTTGTACGCCCACTTGTACACGTCCATGTTCGCGTGCAGACACGCCGGCTGCTCCAGTACGCGCTGCGTCTCACGGGTCGGCTGCAGCTCGTTCATCGGTGCCGCCTGCGGCATGAAGAAACGGAACGCATCAAAGTGCGAGCAGCGGATGCGGTGCTCCTCCACCACGCGGTCCGTACCGTCTGCGCCCAGGCGCAGTTGTAGGTAGTCGTGGCGGATATTGTTCTCCACCGACTTGTACGCCATCGCCCACTCGTGCATGCCGAAGCAACCGAACTGGCCCTTCTTCGCCGCCGTGTTACGCAGAATCTCGTGGGTGAAGGCGAGGGCAGTGGCACGGCGCTCCACAAAATCGGTGACGTCCACAGTGACGGCGGATGCGGCATCCACCTGGGCGCGCGCCACCTCGGGGGTGCAACCCGCCTCGAGGAGCTCCTGCTCGGTGGCGGGTCGGTAGAAACGCCAGGAGGCGCGCTCGGGAGCGTCCAGCAGAATGATGCCGGCGCCGGGGTGCCAGCGCTTGAACTGGCCGGGCTTGAGCGTGTAGTAGGTGAAGAGGAAATCCTCCACGGGGTGCACCTCGTGGCGGGCGCGACGCTGCGCAAACGGGTCGGCGTAGCGGCCGGCACGCGCCTCATGCGCTGCCTCTGCGGCGCGCCACTCGGAGCCATCCATCACCTGGGAAAACACAACACTACTCATGCTTCTAGAGTAGAGCACCCGCACGCCCACACATACACAGAAAAAGGGGAGGGGCGGTACTGGAATAAACCAGCACTGCCCCTCCCGAAGCGTGCAGCTCACAAACGAGCTAAACCCTAGCGGCCAGTACCACCGTAAACAGTAGCCTCACCCTCGGCATCCAGACCGAACGCAGTGTGCACCGCGCGAACAGCCTCATCCAGCTTGCTCAGCTCAGTAATCACCGAAATACGAATCTCAGAGGTCGAAATCATGTCAATGTTCACGCCAGCAGCAGACAGCGCCTCGAAGAAAGTGAACGAAACACCCGGGTTGGTCTTCATACCCGCGCCAACCAGCGACAGCTTACCAACAGACTCGTTGTAAATAACCTCCTGGAAGCCCAGCTCAGCCTTAGCATCCTCCAGCGCCTTCAGCGCGGTCGGGCCCTGTGCCTGATCCAGAGTGAAGGAAATATCGGTCACGCCCGGGCGGTCAGTGGGAACGTTCTGAACAATCATGTCCAGGTTCACCTTCGCCTCGTTCAGCAGGCCGAACACCTTCGCTGCCGAACCGGGAACATCCGGAACACCAACAACGGTAATCTTTGCGCGGGTGCGATCGTGCGCAACACCAGAAATCAGGGGCTGTTCCAAGGGAATCTCCTTCAGATGGGTGGGGGTCAGTTCCGCGGACTCCTCCGGGATCACAATGGTGCCTTCAAGGTTCGAGAACGAAGAACGCACGTGAAGCTTCAAATTAAAACGACGAGCATACTCGACACTGCGCAGGTGCAGAATCTTCGCACCATTCGCCGCCATCTCCAGCATCTCCTCGCTAGTGACGGTATCCAGCTTATGCGCGGTCGGCACGATGCGCGGGTCGGCGGTGAACACGCCGTCCACGTCCGAGTAAATCTCGCACACATCAGCCTTCAGAGCAGCCGCCAACGCAACAGCGGTCGTATCGGAACCGCCACGGCCCAGAGTGGTAATGTCGCCGCTCTGACGGTTCATGCCCTGGAAACCAGCCACAATCGCAATGTTGCCAGCCTCAATCGACTCACGGATACGGTCCGGGTTGACCTCCACCAGACGTGCAGAACCGTGTACGCCGTCGGTAATCATGCCAGCCTGAGAACCAGTGAAAGACTGAGCCTTAGCACCCAGGTCGTTAATAGCCATCGACAGAATGGCAGTCGAAATGCGTTCACCGGCAGTCAGCAGCATGTCCAGCTCACGGGAAGGAGTGACATTGCTGGTGACTTCTGCGGCAAGGTCGAGCAGCTCATCGGTGGTGTCACCCATAGCGGACACCACGACGACCACATCGTTACCTGCCTTCTGAGTGTCCACGACGCGGCGGGCAACGCGCTTGACGCCCTCCGCATCCGCTACGGAGGAACCGCCGAACTTTTGGACGATCAGGCTCATAGATATCTCCAGGTCAGTTACTTTGTGTGCTACCGGCAGACGCCGGCTCCTCATTTATAGTAGACGGCGTTCAGTGCAAGCGGCGAACTGCGCCCCCGTATGTATTGCCCCGTGAAATATTACGTAGTATTACGCGGTAGCGATGCGGGGTGCGGAGGCGGGTATGGCTCGCACGCGGGAGCAGGTACCAAGAGCCTGCGGAGGCAGATTTTTAGGTCCACGGGTTCACGTAGGTGACACCCGGCAGCGGCGGAACATCCGGCTTCGGGGTGCGCAACGGGGCGTTCTGAATCGAGCGGATCTTCTCCTCGTAATCGGGGGTACGGAACACCTCCGGAGCATCCTCCGACTGCTCGGACGCGGGCGCCTCAGCGGGGTCGGAGATGGGTTCGGGGGCGGCGCTCGCCGGAGCCTCCTCGGCGGAGTCTTCGCCCAGGTCAGGGGTGGATTCTGCGGTGGGCTCAGGATCGGCAGGGGAGCCCTCGTCGTGGGATTCCTCAGCTCCCTGCAGAACCTGCTCAATCAGCTGCTCATCCACCGTACCCTGCACGCCCTCAGCCGCCTGCGGGGTGGAAACGACAGAATCCTCAGAATCCAGGTCGTCGAACATGCTCGAATTCCAGCGGCGGCGGGTCTGCTTCGCCTCCTGAGCCTGAACCTGAGCCGCCTGCTCACGCTCCTGCTCCTCCTCGCGGTTCACGCGCTCAAAATCCTCGGCGGCAGTATGCGCCACCGCAGTGCCCTCGCTAATGACGCGGCGACCCTCCAACGCGCGGCCCAGGGTAATCTCATCCGCGTACTCCAGATCGCCACCGACCGGCAGACCAGACGCCAGGCGCGAGAGGCGCACACCCAACGGCACGAGCATGCGCGAGAGGTAGGTGGCGGTCGCCTCACCCTCAAGGTTCGGGTCCATCGCCAGAATAATCTCCTGGATACGCTCATCCGCCAGGCGGGACACCAGCTCACGAATACGCAGCTGCTCCGGGCCCACACCAGCCAGCGGGTTAATAGCGCCGCCGAGCACATGGTAGCGGCCGGTGAAGGAACGGGTGCGCTCAATCGCGACCACGTCCTTGGACTCCTCAACCACGCACAGCACGGACGGGTCACGGCGCTCATCACGGCAGATGGAGCACAGTTCCGTCTCGGAGACGTTACCGCACTCCTCACAGAAGCTCACGCTGGTCTTCACCGTGGAAATCGCGTTGGCTAGGCGCGCCATATCTGCCGCATCCGCATTCAGAATATGGAAGGCGATGCGCTGAGCCGACTTGGGGCCCACACCCGGCAGGCGGCCGAGCTCGTCAATGAGGTTTTGAACTGCTCCCTCGTACATGGCTTCTCCTTCTGATGCGGTGTGATGTGCTGGTGCGTTGCTTTTGGGCGACGTTATGAGTATGCACCCAACCCCTGACAGTTTAGGGGCGTTTCGCGTAGCGAGTATGCGGCGGGAATGAGTGCGCCCGCCATCGGTGCGATGGCGGGCGCGGCGGCTGCCGGGTGTTAGAACCCCGGATTAGGGCTGGTGCAGGGGGCGTTCGTCAATGACGGTGCCACCAATAACTTTTTCGATAGCGCGCAGGCCGATGAAGGTGCTGTTTTCGACCTTCTCGTCATCCTCAGAGACGTAGTCCTCATCGGATGCGGCGCGTGCCGCCGGCTTTGCTTGCTGCGCCGGTGCTACAGGTTCCGGCGCAGTCGGCGCAGCGGGCTGCTCGGGCTTTTCATCGCGTGCCGGCGCGTTATCGACCGGCGCGTTATCAGCCTGAGCCGCCTGCGGGGGAGTAGCCAGCGGACCCGCCGGAGCGATCGGTGCTGCGGGTGCAAGCGGGCCTGCAGGCTCAATCGGAGACGCGAGCGGACCAGCCGGCGCTACAGGTTCAACGTAGGGAGGCTCATCCTCAAAAGGGGGCTCCTCCTCATAGGGAGGTTCCTCCACATGAGGGGGTTCCTGCGAGAACGGGGGCTCCTGAGCATACTGGGAATCTGGGGCATGCTGGGGTTCCTGTGCACGCTGGGGCGCCGGGGCGCTTTCCTGCTGCGGAACCCCACTACCGGAAGCAGCAAAGGAATCACGCTCACCAAAACCACCCACCGGAGCCGTCGGAGTCTGCTGAGCTGCCGGAGCGACCGGAGGTTCAGGCGCAAGCGGGCCAGCCGGGACTTCCTGAACCGGTGCTTCCTGAATCGGCGCCTGCGGTGCAGCCGAGACAGCCGGGGCAGCCTGCTGAGGTGCCTCCTCGGGGGTGCTCTGCGGAATCGGGGCGACCTCCCACGCGCCCAGGGGCGCATCCACGCTCGTGGACTCGGGGCTGTTTGCGCCGGTCAGCGGCTGACCGTGGCGACGCCAGGCATCCTCACCGCCGCGCGGACCATCAGCCAGCGGTGCCGGCTGAGCGGGCTGCTGATGTGCCTGCGGTGCAGGAGCCGCCGGAGCTGCGGGCTGTACGGGGGTAGGCTGCGCTACAGGCGCCGCCTCCGGGGCGGGCGTGACCTGCTCACCGGGCTTTGCCACCTGAGCGTGAATGGTCACCTGACGGCGCAGGAACTCGCTCACGCGGGCGGTCAGCTCGGGTACAAAGCCCTTGACCGCGCGCAGAGTCGCAATGTCGGCGCTCACGTACAGGGTCGCGCCGTCCATGCGGGCGGGGCGAACCTTCATCAGCTGCTCCGCCGCACTGGGAACGCTCATTCGGTTTAGAATGGCGCGCCAATTACCCTGAACCGCCGACAGTGGATCATTCGGATTAAGCTTCAAAGGCGCGGAGGGGGTAGCCGCCGGAGCGGCATCAGCTGCAGGAGCGGCCGGGGTAGTCGGTGCCACCGGAGCGTTACCCGCCAGGGGAGCGCCAGCCGGAGCATTAGTAGCCTGGGATGCGGGAGCCTGAGTTGAAGGTGCCAGAGGCGCGGCGCTAAGCGGGGCGCCAGAAGACTGCGGGGCAGCCGCGGCGAGAGGCGCACCAGCCAGCGGGGGAGCACCCGCACTAGTCTGCAGAGAACCAGCCTGCTGGGCGGGCTGAGCCGCCTCCTGAACAGGTGCGCTAGGAGCCTGGGCATTAGGCGCCTGAGCTTCAGCAACCGGGCTCTTAGGCGCCTGAGTCTTAGGGGTCAGACCGGCCGCCGCCATACCCGCCGCGCGAGCCGCAGACATGCCGCCCTGCGCCGGAACGGAACCAGCAGAACCCGCGGAACCAGAAGCCACGCGGCGCTCCAAAACCTGCAGGCGCGAAGCCAACGCTGCAACCTCCGCGCCACCGGCAGAACCCTCCACCGCAGGCAGAAGCAGACGAGCACACAGCAACTCCAGCTGAAGCTGCGGATTCGCCGCACCCGTCATGCCATTCAGAGTCTCATTGACCGTGCCCGCGGCAACCGTCAGCTCACGCTCACCCAGAGCCTGCGCCTGCTGACCCAGACGCTCCAACTGATCCTGCGGAACACCCTGCAAAATCTGACCGGCAGCCTGCGGAACAGCCTTCACCACAATCAAATCACGCAGACGCTCCAGCAGATCCTCCACAAAACGGCGAGGATCCTGACCGGTCGCCACCACACGCGACACCGCGCCAAAGAGAGTCGGCGCATCCTTCGCGCCCAACGCCTCAATGACCTCATCCAGAAGCTGCGCGTGGGTATAACCCAGCAGCGCCACCGCACGGTCATACTCAATACCGTTCTGCGACGATGCACCAGCCATCAACTGGTCAAGAATCGACAGCGAATCACGCACCGAACCGCCGCCAGCACGAATCACCAGCTGCAGCACACCCGGCTCAACCGGCACCTGCTCCTGATCGCACAGACCCTGCAGGAACGGCAGAAGCACCTCCGGCGGGACCAAACGGAACGGGTAATGGTGAGTACGCGAACGAATCGTACCCAGCACCTTATTCGGCTCAGTCGTCGCGAAGATAAACTTCACGTGCTCCGGCGGCTCCTCCACAATCTTCAGCAGCGCATTGAAACCCTCACGGGTCACCATATGCGCCTCATCAATAATGAAGATCTTGTAACGGTCACGCACCGGCGCCAGGGTCGCACGCTCACGCAAGTCACGGGCATGGTCCACGCCGCCGTGGCTCGCCGCGTCCATCTCAATCACGTCAAGGGAACCGCCGCCATCACGCGAGAGCTCACGGCACGAATCGCACACACCGCACGGAGTCGGAGTCGGACCCTGCGCACAGTTCAAGCAGCGCGCCAAAATACGCGCCGACGTGGTCTTACCGCAACCACGCGGACCCGAGAACAGGTACGCGTGATTCACACGGTTCTTCTCCAGAGCGACCATAAGAGGTTCGGTCACGTGCTCCTGCCCGATAACCTCAGCAAAGGTCTCGGGGCGATAACGACGATAAAGGGCAGTGCTCACAGCAACCTCTTCAACTCGGGGTGCGGATAGGACAATCCCTACCATTTTAGACGCTCCACCCCCGGCACGAGTGGTCACCAGTCACCGGCGAACACGCCACCACAATAGGCACTACCCCGAGTGCTCACTCGGGTAGCATGTACTCTCACAGAAATACCGCGGACGCACCGAATTCCCAAGAACCCAAAAATCCGGTACACTGGTTCTTGCCTCTTACGTGGCGTTATCTTGGAAAACTCCCCCAGGACCGGAAGGTAGCAAGGGTATTCGAGCTATGACGGGTGCGTAGGAGGTCTTTTTTGTCCAAAAACAGGAGTACAAGCGCCCGCAAATGTGCTTTCTGTTACTTTTACCGCCTAGGGCTTGCGCGCCAAGCAAAAGCGTAGTAAAGTTTTATTCGTTGCCTACACAATGTGCAGGAAACATAGCTGGAGGATTCGCCTAGCGGCCTATGGCGCACGCCTGGAACGCGTGTTGGGTTAACAGCCCTCGGGGGTTCAAATCCCCCATCCTCCGCCACCGATCCCCGGTCTTAGATTCTAAGACCGGGGATTTTTTATACCCCTTGGTACTATTTCTTCAGAACCCCCACGGGTCCACGCGCCACCGAGGCGCCCCGCACCTGCAGAAAGCACCACCATGATCTTCAAAAAAGTAGGCGACAGCCGCCCCTACCCCCAGCACGGCATGACCCACGCCGACTGGGGAGGAATCCCGCCGCAGCAGGTACGCCTCGACACCCTCATCACCACCCAGAAGACCCTCAACCTTGAGACCCTACTCGCGGAAGACTCCACCTTCTACGGCGACCTCTTCCCGCACGTCGTCAAATGGGGTGGCGAACTCTACCTCGAAGACGGCGTGCACCGCGCGCTCCGAAACGCCCTGCACCGCCGCGCCGTCATGTATGCGCGCGTGCTGGACCTGGACTCCATCTCCCCGGCACTGTTGCCCGGCGCGTAAACCCCCCCGAATACAGAAAAAGCCGCGGACCGATGCAATGAAGCATCAGGTCCGCGGCATTTTTGTGACGTATAACTGCGCTACGTTTCGCGGTTCAGGTTCCGCGATTCAGAGGTGCCACGCTTAGGATGCGACCTTCAGGCCCGCCTCCTGCACCGGGGACTGCTCCGGCAGGGACTCCTCGGAGTCCAGGCGAACAGGGTTGCCCTCGGCGTCAAAACGCGCGCCCAGGCCCATCTGAATAAAACGGATGGTATTCAGAATCTGGCGCTCGCGGGTCTCCTCGTCCGGCGCGTCCTCGGCGCGGCCAGCGCTTGAGGAGAGCGAACCGTGCACGAGCATCGCCAGTTCGCGAATGTCGTTCTTGGGAATGTAGTTCTCAGCAATCGCGGCTGAGAGGATGTGTGCCAGCACCATCTGCAGCTCCTGCACGTGCTTGCCGAGCTTTGCGTAGGACTCGGGGGAGAGCATGGAGCGCATAGCCGGGCCCGGGGGCAGGTGGCGGCGCGCCAGGTCGTTGATCTGCAGGCGAATGTACACGGCGAGCTGGTCAATCGGGTTTTCGATGCCTTCCAGTCCGACGCGCAGTTCGTTGAGGAAGCGTTCGGTCTCGTCCAGGGCGTAGGCGACCAGCAGTTCGCCCATGTCGGCGAAGTAGTTGTAGACCGCGGTGCGGCCGATGCCGGCGTTCTTGGCGACGTCGGTCATGGTCAGGCCGGAGAGGCCGCGGTTGTAGAGGATCTCGCCGAAGGAGTTGAGGATGGCGCGCTTGGTGTTTTCGCGCTGGGCGGCGTTGGTTGCTGCAGAAATACGAGGCATAGTGACACTCTACCCCAAATCGTCAGCAAATGACGAATTTATCGAATGTGTCACCAAGAAATTTGCGCAATCCATGCGAATTTTCATGTTTATGACAAAACAACCGGCCCTACAGGAACCCCAAACGCGTAGCCGCCGCCAAATCAGCACCCACCAGCGACGCAATCGGATACCCCGTATGGCCCCGCCCCGGAGTCACCTGCAGAAGAGTCCGCGCCCCCAAACTCTCGTAGAACGCGCTACCCTCCTGCGCCGCAATACGCGCCGACCAGCTTCCCTCAGCACTCGTCGCCATACGACGACGACCCGACGGTGAACGCCCATCCAGTACACCCACATGCCAGCTCATCAGCAGACGCTCATGCGAAGAAGGATTCAGCGCAGCCCGCTCACGCACCCGCGCGGGCACACCGTCAGCGCCGCCACCACCGATGAAGGTGGCGCCGCCTCCGCGAATCCAGTCAATATCGTGCGACAGCAGCTCATAGCTGAGGAACTCCGCGCCGCCCGAATATCCGGCAAGCCAGACGCGGCTCATATCCACTCCGTACGCCAGGGCAATCTCCTCAACGAGGGCGCGGACCATCCTGCCGTTCGAGCGGGCGCGAACCCACCAGTTATAGGTCAGCGGAGGGGCATAGGCGCCAACATCCTTCAGCCGAGGCTCCCGCAGGCTGCCCGGTGAAAGCACCGGCACGGATAGCATGTTGAACTCAGCCGCCACCTGCGCCAACTCTGCACGCAACGGTGAAGTGCGGCGCAGCAGACGACTACCGGCGCGGGAGAGATGATCACCATCAAAATAGAACAGCACACCGGGCGCGGAATCAGACTCGGTCAGAAGGTGCAGATTATCGACCCGGTAGTAGATATTGCGGCCGCGATGCGTAAACGACCGGTAGCCGAGAAGCTCAGAGGACGCCAGCAGCATCGGCTCAAGAAGGGAAATGCCGGTACGAACCGCATGCGCCGCATAGGTCAGCACCGGATGCAACCGCGGGATATGTGCGCTGAGCCTACGCTGATTGCGGTGCCGCCTCTTCTGCGCTCGACGTGCAGAACGCCGTAGCGAACGTCGTATCGAGGCGCGTAGAGCACGACCCGTACCCGCTTCCAGCAGGGATGCGACCTGCTCAGTACGGTGAGCGCCGCTACGGTAAACTCCGCTGCGGTGAACTCTGCGGCTCAGTCTCTTCATATCTCCATTGTAAATGTGCGGGTTTTGCCGCTACCGGGATGAGATGGTGCCGCAGGCATCCCACGCCGGGTAACCGGGTGTATGCGGCGTCCACACTCTTGAAAGGCGTCCACACTCTTGAAAGAGGCGCAGAAACCTGCCGCCGCCACGGCATATAGGTACTATTAGATAGGCTCGGGTGGCAGACGAGCCGGTGAGTAGCGCCCTGCATAGCGCGCTCACCCACCACGCGTGAGGGCGGTGCCCTCGCGTGAAGAAACACATCGCATGAAGAAAGACTTGGGGAAAGTAATGGCTAAACCCGTTAGCGAATCTAAGGCTCAGACGAGCACCGTCAAGGTGCCCTGGGCTGGTCGCCGCGGCTACTTTGATCTGCTGCTGGGCGCGTCCTGCGTCATCCTGATCATTTCGAATATTGGTGCAACCAAGGGTGTGGAGTTCGGTCCGCTGCCCTTCGAACTGCCCCTTATCGGTAACACCATCGTCACCGATGGTGGTTTCTTCCTTTTCCCTCTCGCCTACGTTATTGGTGACCTTCTCTCTGAGGTGTACGGCTTCAAGCGTGCCCGCCGCGCTATTGTGGCTTCCTTCAGCTCGGCTGCTTTTGCCGCCCTGTGCTTCCTGCTGATTGTGCACCTGCCGCCGGCAAGCTTCTACACCGGCCAGGATTCGTTCGCACAGGTTCTCGGTCCGGTCTGGCAGATTTTTGCGGGCTCCCTGCTCGGCTACCTGTTCGGTCAGACCCTGAACGCCTGGGTCATGGTAGCGATGAAGAAGGCAAGCAAGGGCCGTTTCCTGTGGCTGCGCATGATTGTCTCCACCCTGGTTGGTGAGCTGCTCGACACCCTCATCTTCTGCTCGATCGCCGCACCGGTACTCGGCATCGACAGCATGGAAGCATTCCTCAACTACGTGCTGATTGGCTATATCTATAAGTGCCTGGTCGAGGTGCTCCTCATGCCGATCAGCTACCCGATTATTGGTTGGTTCAAGCGTCACGAACTGGAGTACGTGGCATAAGCTAACCTCCTTACAGCTGATGTGCAGAGCCGCCCGGCCTAACGACTGGGCGGCATTGCCTTTTCAGATTTGTTCAATACACAGCATGTCTAAGAAAGAGATACGTTATGTCTAAACTGCAGGGGAACACCCCCGAGCAGTCGGAGAAGAACGACTCGTTGAATCGTTCCCTCTCCCACGGCCAGTTGACCATGATTGCAATGGGCTTGGCGCTGGGTACGGGCCTGTTCCTGGGCTCCTCCTCCGCCATTAAGATTGCAGGCCCCGGCGCAATCCTCTCTTACGCTATTGGTTCGATGATTGCGGCAACCATTGCTGCGTGCGCGGGCGAAATGTCCGTGCGTCACCCCGTCCAGGGCGGTTTCGGCACCATTGCCAGCCGATACCTGAACCCCTTTAGCGGCTACCTGACTCGCTGGGCGTATTGGGCGTGCACCGTGCCGCTGGCCGGTGCTGAGCTGGTGGCGGTTGGCCACTACATGGCGTACTGGTTCCCGGACGTTCCCCTGGCTGTGTTCGTTGCTCTCTTCGGCGCGATTATTCTGGTGCTGAACCTGGTGAGCGTGAAGTCCTTCGGCGCCCTGGAGTTCCTGCTCTCTTCGATTAAGGTTTCTGCCGTCATCGTGTTCATGGTGATTGGTGTGCTGCTGGTGTTCGTGGGTCTGCCCGGTCACGCTGCGGCGGGTACCGCAAACCTCGTGAACGACGGCGGCTTCCTGCCGAACGGCCCGGCATCCATCTGGATTTCGATGGCTGTTGTCATGTTCTCCTTCGGCGGTGTGGAAATGATTTCCCTTTCCGCAGCGGAGGCGAAGGACCCGGCACGCTCGGTCGCAACCAGCGTGAAGGCAATGATTTGGCGCCTGTCCACCTTCTACGTGGTGTCCATGGCGATTATTCTCTGCCTGGTGCCCTGGCAGACCGCCGCACAGAACTCGGAGCTGACCGAGTCGCCGTTCGTGCTCGTCTTCTCTGAACTGGGTATCCCCTTCGCCGCGGACATCATGAACTTCGTGGTGCTCGTTGCTGCGCTCTCTGGCGCTAACGCCTCCCTGTACGCGGCAACCCGCCTGCTGCACGCCCTGGGCTCTGACCGTATGGCTCCCGCTGTGGCTGCCCGCACCTCCTCGCGTGGCGTGCCGGTCGTGGCTCTCCTGATCTCCTTCACCGGCGTGGTTGTGGCGACCGTGATGGCTGTTGCCAAGATTGGCGACATCTTCGCTCTGCTCATGGCGCTGGTGACCCTGTGCATCCTGATCGTGTGGATCATGATTCTGCTGACCTACCAGGCATACAAGAAGGACCAGAAGAACGCATCCTCCTTCACCGTGCTGGGTGGTCGCGTCACCGCTGGTCTGGCTCTGGCGGGTGTTCTGGCGACCCTGGCGGCAATGTTCATGCTGCCCGGCTCGGGTGTTCAGGAATCCATCATGGTCGGCATCGTCTTCTTCGTGCTGATTTCTATTGGCTACGCCATCTCCTCGAAGGTTAAGGGCGGTTATGAGCGCCCCGACCTGGACGCTATGCACGCCGACGAGGACACCAACGCGGCACAGCACTAAATAGCGTGAAAGCCTCGCGAGGCTAAAACATAAGAAGGCACCGGATGGGGGAGCAACCCCGTTCGGTGCCTTTTCGCTTTTGTGCTCTAGACGGCGCCGTTCTGAACAGCTCGGGCGTGCCCGTAGAATAGTTAACTATTCGTACCCGTCAACGAGGCTAGAAGCCGCAGGAGCCGGGTGCGAGCACACATTACACATCACGCCCCTAAGGCGTACTGACGGAAGGCACCTTCGTGTCCCACAACGACGATACCCGCAGCCAGGCTGCAGCGGGGACCGCCGGGCAGCGCACCCTGAAGCGTTCTCTGTCCCACGGACAGATGACCATGATTGTGATGGGTTCCGCGCTTGGTACGGGCCTCTTCTTGGGCTCGGGCACCGCTATTGCGATGGCTGGTCCTGCGGTCATTCTCACTTACGCTATTGGTTCTGCGCTCGCTTCGGTGATTGGCGCAGCAACCGGTGAAATGGCGGTTCGCTACCCTGTCCGCGGCGGTTTCGGCACTATTGCTACCCGCTACCTGGGCCCGTTCGCGGGCTTTTTGACTCGCATCGCCTACTGGACGGCGACTGTTCTGATTGCCGGCGTTGAGCTGGTGTCGGTGGCGACCTACCTGAATTATTGGTGGCCGCAGCTTCCCCTGTGGACGGGTATTGCCGCGTTTGGTGTGGCGCTGATTGTGCTGAACCTGACGAGCGTGAAGTCTTTCGGCATGCTGGAGTTCTTCCTCTCTTCGATTAAGGTCATTTCGATTGTTGCCTTCCTGCTGGTGGGTCTGTGTCTGATTTTCTTCGGTCTGCCCGGTCACGCCGCGGTGGGTACCGCTAACCTCTTCAATGACGGCGGTTTCATGCCTAATGGTGTGCAGTCGGTGTGGCTGTCGCTGGCCGTTGTGATGTTCTCCTTCGGCGGTATTGAGATGATTTCGATTTCTGCCGCGGAGGCGAAGGATCCCTCCCGCTCGGTGAGCTCCTCGGCGAAGGCGATGATGGTTCGCCTGGCGACCTTCTACGTGCTGGCGGTTCTGATTGTTGTTGCCGTCATTCCGTGGCGTTCGGCGTCGGGCCTGGGCGATGCGGTGGATGCTTCCCCGTTCGTTCTGGTCTTTGAGCAGCTGGGTGTGCACGGTGTGGCGCACTTCGTGAACTTTGTGGTGCTGATTGCGGCGCTGTCGAGCGCGAACGCGAACCTGTACGCGGGTGCGCGTCTGCTGCACTCCCTGGCGGCTGACGGCATGGCGCCTCGCCAGCTGGCTCAGGTGAACCGCGCCGGCGTTCCGGCTCGTGCAGTATGGCTGTCGACCAGCGGCATGGTGATTGCTATTCTGCTGGCGCTGTACAGCCCGAAGGAAGCATTCCTTTCCATGATTTTCGTGATCATGGTGTGCGCGCTGACCGTGTGGGTTCTGATTCTGTTCGCCTACATCGTATACAAGCGTGTTGAGCCGGCGACCGATGGTTTCCGCCTGTGGGGTGGCCAGTTCACTGCCGCGGTCGGTGTTCTGCTGCTTTTCGCGGTGTGGGTTGCGCTCTTCATGGTGCGCGGTTCCATGATTCCGGCTGTGGTGGGTGTGGGCTACTTTGTGGTCCTGAGCCTGCTGTACTTTGCTCGTATCCGCCACACTCACGTGATTGATGAGCAGACCTTCGTGGAGGCTCAGAAGGCAACCGGTGAGTATGACGCTATGCAGTACGACGCCGACCATGCTCTAGAGACCGCGGCGAAGCTGGGCCGCTAGGGTTTACGGTTCTGCGCCCTGGGGTTTGTCCCCTTGGAGCCCCGCACGGGGTAGCCGGGGGCTAGCGCGGGTAATAAACGAAAAATACGGAAACTTTTCGGAATTCCTCGTAATAAACCCGTAAAAATACCGTGGGCTCTCAGAGCGGGTCTATGATAGACAGTGAACCGTATGATCTTGTATGCGTTCAAATGTCTGTGTGTTGGATGAGGCTCGAAAGCATCGTAGCTTTCGAGCCTCATCATTTTAATTTCCAAACATATTTTTAGAGCATTAAACCTAGATAATGTGTTCATTTGCTTTATAGTGCGAACCTGTGTGAACAGCCCCCTCAAAGCGGCGGGGGAGTAGAGTTAAAACCATGCAAAGCCACGAAAACACCCCCGAAAAGAACTCCGCCTCCGAGGCAGCTACCACCGACGAACTGCTGGTTCACGTTCCTGCCCGCTGGGGCGACATGGACGCCTACGGCCACGTCAACAACGTCGCCATCCTCTCCCTCATGGAAGAAGCCCGCGTGGCGCTCTTCGGCCCGCCCCCGTCATCTGGTGAGAAGCCGGCCGTGGCACCACAGCCTCCCATTCCGCTTTTTGAACTGGTCACCGAGGGCGTGCAGGCGCTCATTGCCGAGCACGGCATCCGCTACCTCGCGCAGCTGCCCTACACCGGCGAGCCCGTACCCGTGCGCCTGCGCGTGGAGAAGGTCAGCGCCGCCTCCGTGCGGATTGGCTACTCGATTCTCTCCCCGGTGGACGGCCGCGAATGCGTGCGTGCCTTCACCGTGCTGGCGTTCTGGGATTCCGTGGCGGGGCGGCTGACCCGACTCAGCCCCGAGCAGCGTGACCTGCTGAGCTCCTACCTGCCGCAGAAGTAGGGGCTGGCGCTCTGCTGTAATAAACCGGTCTTGAACGGGGTTAAGCGTATGCTTTAAATACCTTCTGCAAAGGGTGCAAAAGGTTCATTCCCGGGAGAGATAACAATGTCGTTTCACCACACTCAGGCAGGCCCTGCCGGTTGGGGTCGCCGCACGATGCGCGCCACCGGATGCGCCGCCGCCCTGCTCCTTGCCCTGACTGGCTGCTTTGGCGGTTCTCAGAGCGAAAACTCCTCGTCGAACCCCAGCGCCTCCGGCACGGCTAACCACTCGAAGTACCCGCTACCGTCCTCGACGGCATCGCCGACGAAGAGCGCTGAGCCGGCAAAGAGTACCGAGCCGACGGTCACCGAAACCCAGGTGCCCGCCCCCGCAGAGAGCACCGAGGCGAAGGCGTCCGAATCCTCCGCACCCGCTGAGGCGAAGGAAACCCCCACCGCGGCAGCGACTCCTACCGGTGACACTCCTCGCGCGCCCGAAAAGGTGGAGGCTGAACGCGCCTCCGCCGGCGAGCGCTGCGGACACATCGGGCGCAAGGGCTACCTGAAGGGTGGCGCGGAAATCATCGTGTTGCGCGGTACCGTGGACTGCGCCCACGCACTGGATGTGCTGACCGAGTACGTCACCACCCCGCGTGCCGACGACAACCTGACCCAGCACCAGATCGCGAAGGTTCAGGACGCCACCTGCTACTGGAACCCGCAGTACGAGATGGCTGAGAACCGTCGCGAGGACCGCGGCGCCCCCGAATGCACTATTGGCGAGGATGCCGCCTTCGTGGCTCGCCTGCAGAACCCGGACGCTCCCGAGATCCCGTTCCTCATGGATCCTGCCCGGTACGACTCCGGTGCCGGCTACTACCGTTTCAAGAGCTACGATGAGCGCACCGTCTGCGAGTTGAATCCCGCTGAGTCAACTCTGACCTGTGAGCGTCGTCTGGGCGGTCAGCTCACCGATGGTAACGGCGCGGTGGGTCGTACCTTCTCGGCGCCGGTGCGCATCACCCGCATGAATTTTGCTACGGGTGCCTACGATGAGCGCGTGGAGGATGTTGCCCCCGCGACTCTGCATGCCGAGAGCACGACTGCGAACACGCTCATGTTGCGCCCGAATAATGTGACGACATTCCCTGCGGCTTCCGGTAAGCAGATTACCTGCTACGGTGATCCGGAGGACGGCATGATGACCTGCCAGGACGGCGGAACCTACTCGGTTCCGATTGGTGGCGGTCAGTTCTAAAACGGAGCGCGCGGGCATAATGGTTTGTCGATAGCTCGGGAGGGGCTCCCTGCAATGCCGGGGAGCCCCTCCTGCTGTGTTCTTCTGCCTGGTGCGTTCTTCCTGCGGTGTTTTTAGGGGGCTACCCTGCGGGCTCCTAAGTAGGCGTATAGCTAGCTCACAGGTAGCGTCTTTAGAATACTGGGTAGGAACCCGAACCGATGACGCAGAAAGGTCACCATGCATCCGGCACAGAAGCACTCTACCCAGACTTCTTCTACTACTCTCCGCACCGCTAAGCGCTACAGCCCCGTGGCGCTCGGTGCCACGCTCCTGCTGGCGCTGTCGGCGTGCTCCGGAGGCGCCACTACCGCCTCCCCGAGCGCTACTGCGACCCCGAGCCCGAGCGCTACGAGCGCGAAGGCAACCGCCAGCCCCACCCGCACCGCAACGGTCACTGAAAGCACTCCGACCGCCGGTACTGTGCACACCCCCAGCGCGGCGGCTACCGTCACCCCCGGCACCATCACTACCGTAAGCCCCGCAGCGACCGCGCAGGCGAGCGCGAAGGCGAGCTCCTCCGCATCGGCTAAGGCGAATACTTCGGCGAGCGCGTCGAGCACCGCAAGCCTGTCCAGCTCGGATGTTCAGTCTGCGGGCGGTAGCTGCGGCAGCATGGACGCTACCGGCTACCTGAAGCACAATGCTACGGTTCAGGTGGCCTCGGGTGCGGTGGATTGCCTGTTTGCGCGTGAGTTGATCCGCCAGTTTGTGGTGCAGAACCCCGCCGAGGTGACCGATAAGGCGAATGGTGAGCGTACCGTCATGTCGGCGCGCTGCTACTGGAAGCCGGGCGACGGCGCGGATCGTGCGACCCCCGAGTGCGTGTCCCTGGATGGTGGCAGCACCGTCATTACCGTGAAGCTGACCAACTAGTTTACGACTCACACCCGGCAGGGCACACCCCAGAAGGACCCCCCCCGCAAAGCACGGGTGTTAAACACAAGCGCCGCGTTGACGAATGATTCGTCAACGCGGCGCTTTCGTGTCTCGAAGCTATCTCAGGCAGCTGGCGCGGCGGGTTTTAGAGCTCTCCGCGGGCACGGGCGGCGAGCACGTCATCCAGGCGGGCGAAGGTCGAACGCCAGGTGGTGCGCACCTCCTCGTGGACCGAGGCGGGCATGGGACCAATCTCAATGACGATGCGGGTACCGGAACCCACGCCGTCGGCGGTAATCACGGTTTCGGGGAAGAAACGGTGACGCTGGTACACCAGCACGCTACCGGGGTTGCCCAGGTGGTCGGGCAGCTGCTCGGCGTATTCGAGCTCCTTGAACGGTTCAATGCTCAAAAAGCGGCTCTGCAGAATGCAGGACACCGAGGGGTCAACCTCGTTGATCATGGACAGGCGTTGCATGCCGCCGACGACGGGCTCCACGACAACGTCGGTGGGGCGCACGTGCCAGCCGGCGGGGCCGTACCAGCGGACCAGCAGTTCGGGGTCCAGGTAGGCGCCGAAGACGTCCTCGACCGGTGCGGCAATCTCGTGGTCGAAGACGAGAAGCTCCTCATCGGGAACATGAGTGATGCTCATAGGGTTCTCCTTAAACGGGTTGAAGAGCGGGTTTAGGGCTTCTTGCCGGAGTAGTAGTTGCCGAGGAACTCGTCACGGTACTCGAAGTAGGTGCCGTCCTTGATGGCTTCGCGGGCGTCGTCCACCATGCGCACGATGAAACGCTCATTGTGGATGGATGCGAGGGTCGCCGCCAGACGCTCGTCCGCTTTGAAGAGGTGGCGCAGGTAGGCGCGGGTGTAGTGGGTGCAGGTGTAGCAGTCGCAGCCCTCGTAGATGGGCGAGAAGTCTGCTTTGAAGCGTGCGTTGGTGATGTTGTAGCGGCCGGTGGGGGAGTAGACGGCTGCGTTGCGTGCCACGCGGGTGGGGGAGACGCAGTCGAAGGTGTCCACACCGTTCTCGATGCCGACGAAGATGTCGTCGGGTTCGGAGATGCCGAGCAGGTGGCGGGGCTTGGATTCGGGCAGCTCTTCGGCGCACCAGCGCACGATGGTGCCGAGGTTTTCCTTCTCGAGCGCGCCACCGATGCCGAAACCGTCAAAGGGCATGGAGCCGAGGTCCTGGCATGCCTTGCGGCGCAGGTCCTCGTACTGGGCGCCCTGAATCACGCCGAACAGCGCCTGGTAGGGCTTGCCCACGCGCTCTGCGGTCAGTCGCTGGTGCTCAGCGATGCAGCGCAGCGCCCACAGGCGGGTGCGTTCGAGAGCCTCCTCCTGGTAGCCGCGGGAGTTGTAGAGGGTGGTCAGCTCGTCGAAGGCGAACATGACGTCGGCACCAATCTGGTGCTGAACCTGCATGGACACCTCGGGGGTGAAGCGGTGAATCGAGCCGTCAATATGCGACTTGAAGTTTACGCCGTCGTCGTCAATGTGAGCGAGGCGTTCCTTGCCCTTCGCCACGTCGTCGTCGCCGAGGGGGCGGCCGTCGGCGCCCTTAGCGCCCGCGACGGTACCCATGTCGATAACCTTTTTGAATCCGGAACCCAAGCTCATGACCTGGAAGCCGCCGGAGTCGGTGAAGGTGGGGCCGTCCCAGTTCATAAAGGCACCCAGGCCGCCTGCCGCATCCAGGATTTCGGGGCCGGGCTGCAGGTACAGGTGGTAGGCGTTGGAGAGCAGAGCCTGAGCGCCGAGCTCCTTCATGGATTCGGGCAGGACCGCCTTGACGGTTGCCTTGGTGCCCACGGGGGTGAAGGCGGGGGTCTGAATCTGTCCGTGCGGGGTGGTGATGACACCGGTGCGTCCGCGGAACTGTCCGCCGTTGGCTTCTACACGTTCAGCGCTGGGGGAGGCGGTGTCCGCCAGGCGGCTGGTGATGGTGAAGCCAAAGTCCTCGGTGGGGAAAGAGTTATCTAGAACGCTCATTCTTCTCTCGATTGTTTGCTTTCCGTCTGAATGTCTACACCCTAGCCTACCGGAAAACCCCGCCTCCTTTGCCGGAGGCGGGGTTCGCAAGAAGCTAGCCGGGCGCAGCTGGGTTCAGCCAAGCTTAGCCGGCGAAGTCGCCGAGCATATCCACGGTCGGCACGAAGAAGAGGGTGCCGGTCACCGCGGTGCTGAAATCCAGCAGACGGTCGTAGTTGGCGCCGTCCACTCCCATGAACATGTTCATGAGCATCTTCTGAACGGTCGAGAAGGTGCTGGCGTAGCAGATGAAGTAGGTGCCCAGCTCGTTGTTACCCACGGTGCCGAAGGGCATGTTGTCGCGAATAACCTTGAAGTCGTCACCGATATTGGCGATGGCGGAGTGCGAGTTGGCGGGCTTTTCGTCCTCGCTCATCTCGATGTCGTCGTGCTTGGAGCGGCCGATGACCTTCTCCTGCTCGGAGACGGGCAGGGCGTTCCACGCGGTCATGTCGTGAATGTACTTCTGTACGAACTGATAGCTGCCGCCCTTGTACGCGGGGTCGTCGTCACCGATGAGGCCGAAGTATTCGCGTGCCGCGGGGGTCTGCGGGTTCTCGGTGCCGTCCACAAAACCGATGATGGAGCGGCCGTCCCAGTAACGGAAGCCGTGCACCTCCTCGAGCACCTCGGCAATATCGCGCAGAGCCGCGGTAATAGCGGACGCCATATCGTAGGCAACCGACGGCTGGGTCGCGCGGATGTGGAAGTGCAGATTGCCGGGAGTGGAGACTGCAGTGTGCTTGGGGCCCCTAATCTCCTCGAACTCCACAAGCTCCTGCGGCAGCGGCTTGGGCAGATCCAGGGTCAGCCACGCGCTGTGGCTGATACCCAGAACGACGTTAGCGTTCTCGGGCGAGTAGCGGTTAGCGGCGGTGTGGTTGAGGTTAATGACGAGCCCGCAGAGGTTCTGGAACCCCTCAATGAGCGCGTCCTGGGAGACGCCTTCCTTGAACTTCCACACCATGAAAATGGTGTTAGCGTTCGGGCTGGCAGTGACCTGTTGTGATTCTGAAGCAAGCATAAAATTCACCGTACGCCTGCCTGCAAGCCCCCGCAATGAAACCAGCCCTAACCTTCTGCGCTGCTGAGAGAAGGCTAGGGCTGGTATCAACGCTATGGAATATAAAAGCTGTGTTTAGAAACCGTGGGAGGCGAGGTCACGGGCATGCGCCAGACGTGCCGCCGTCTCAAAAATAGTCCACGCCTGCACCTGAGTGGACAGCTCCACCGGCGCGCCGGGCTTCACGACCTTACTCATCGGCTCGGTGAACCGCGGGGAGAACTGCACGAGCGCCTTACCGCGAATCTCGTTCGGATCAATGCCGTACTCGTTCATCGGAAGGTCGGGGTCAAACTCGCGGCGGCCCTCCCACAGGGCGCGTGCGGTCGAGTACACCAGGGTGGATGCGAGCGCTCGCGCCTCATCGCTGAGCAGCGGCGAGGATGCCGCCATGCCCAGGTAGCGTACGAGAATGCCGGTGAACAGGCCACCGTCGCCGTCGCCGTGCGAGATGAGGATGCGGCGGCGCGCACCGGAGAGGAACTCCACCTCTTCGGTCATGTGCTTGACGATGCCGACGATGAGGCGTTCGGCGCGTTCGGCGGGGTCCACCTCGCAGGGCACGCCGGAGGCGGCGAGGCTCAGCAGGGCGCCGAGGGCGGTTCCCTGGTTGTAGGTGTATTCGCCGCGTTCGTAGTCGTACTCGTCGCCGCGCACGTTCACGCCGTCAATATAGAGCGAACGTTCTGCATCCCAGAGGGTTTCGTTCATCCAGTCCATGAGCGCGGCGGCAGTCTTCGGGTCGCCCGCACGCACATACGCCAGGGCGGTCGGCGCGGTCGCCGCAGCATTCACAAAATCACGCTTGGACTTGCGCCAACTCATGCCACCCACCGGGGAGAAACCCTTTGCCAGCTGCTCGAAGAGAGCCGCGCCAGCATCCTGGGCGGCAACATCGTTCGCGCCGGTCAGCTCAATGCAGAAAGAGTTCATACGACCCACCGCGAGGGTCAGCCACGCCATATCGTCAAAGTAGTCGTTCGCGAAGCGGCCGTAATTACGCACGTTAATGCCGCGCAACAGTGCGCGGGCACGGTGCAGTTCCTCCTGAGCGGCGGTGATATCGCCCTCGCGCAGGTGACGCTGGCCGGCATCAATCACGCAGTCCAGCAGGTGCGCCTGCCACCAGTAATGCCAAATGTTTAGGCGCTGGCTCAGCGGGCGCGGGTCGGGTACCTGCACCGAACCGATGAGGGCGCCGGGAACACCAAGGATGCGGTGCGCGAAGGTGTCGGTGACGCTGGCGGCTGCGGCAGCGGCATGCGAGGAGGTGCGCTCGGCGTACTCGCTAATCGACTCCAGAGACTGCGCGTTGTGGGAAGACGGCTGGGAATTCATGGACCCTCTGTAGTTGCGGTGAAGTATTACGTCTGAAATTATCCCACTTTTTGCCCTCTGAGCGCCCGGATGCTGTGGGCGGGCTCTCGGGTGTGATCCCTCTTCGAGAGCCCGCCAAGAAGATGCACCGCAGGGAACGGGATGAACGCCACTCAAAAACCGCTTAGGCGGCTGCAGCCAGCGAACGTCCGCTGTACAGATTCACCCGCTCACCGGTGATGGGGTGCTCAAAGCGCAGGCTATACGCCAGCAGCTGCAGCGGGTACTCGGGGCGGTCGGGGGCATCGGGGAGTACCTGCGGGTAGAGCACATCGCCCAGAATGGGTGAGCCCAGCAGGTTCAGGTGCGCCCGCAACTGGTGCGTCTTGCCGGTGTGAGGAGCCAAATCATAGAGCGCCCATTCTCTATTCGGTTCCGCGCGCCAACTCTCGACCGCCTGCGCGCTCGGGGTGAAAGTCCGCAGAATCTTCGCGGTCGTGAGCGTATTTGGCTCCACGCCCTGCGCCGCGCACTCTTGCTCAGAAAGCTGCTGAACCTGCAACCGATCACGAATCTTCTGAATATGCGAACGCACCTGCAGACCCTCCGCACTCAACGTCTGCTCGAATGCCGCAATATCGGCGGGTACCGGCGCCACGGTACGGTAAGTCTTCGACACCCGGCGGTGCTGAAACATCATCTGGAAGGGACGGCGCGCCTCCACGGTCTTAGCAAAAAGCAGCACGCCCGCGGTCGGGCGGTCCAGACGGTGAATCGGAATCAGCAGCGGGTTCTGCTCGCGCACCCGCAACTTGGTCAGCGCGGTCTGCGCAATATAGGAACCGCGTGGGGTCGTCGGCAGAAAATGCGGCTTATCAATCGCCAGCACGTGCTCGTCCTCGTAGAGCACCGGCATATCGGAGGGCAGCTCCGGCTCATCGGCAAGCTCGCGGAAGTACCAGATGCGCTCGCCCGGCATGTAGGGGCTATCGCTGGTCAGGATTGTGCCGTCATCCAGACGCACCTCGCCAGTATTAAAGCGGGCGTGAATAATCTGCGGGTCGTTCGGGTAGAAGCGCGCAATCAGATAGTCCGCAATGGTCGCCGGGGCGGTGCTGCTCGGGGTGGTGCTGGTCGCGGAGCTACCGTTCGGGGCAAGCTCGGCGGGGAGCTCCTCTAGGTACGGCAGAATCAGCTGAATCGGGTCAATGCCGTTCTTCTGCGCCAGGGGAGGGGTCAGCAGACGGCGATGCGTGCGGCGTGCAGGCTTCGCCTGGTGGGCGGTGTCGGGCTGTATTCCCTGCTGCGTATCGGGCTGAGAGCTGGACTGCGGGCGTGCGGTGTTCTGTGTGGGCATGGCTCTACTCTACCGTCTTCGCGGGGCCGGTCGGTGGCGGCTCAGATGAGCCGGGCTGAACCGGGCTGTCTACCGGATGAGGCGGGTGGAAATATTGCCGTGGGTCTGGCTGTGGGGTTGCGAAAATCAGATTTGTCTGACACTCATGCACGTATGTGTGAATGTGTGGAACAAAAAACGAAAACTTCACAAATTTTTGAAATTATTGGACATTTAATTTAAAAAAACTGCATTAATTTTACAAAAAACAGCGTTTAAGTGCGGTATTTTCGAAAATGCTGTCAAATCAGAAACTAATAACCCTCAATTTAGCCCCTGTGGTTTTTCTAAGTATAAAAGATGTAAAGCAATTAAAGACCTGCTAACCTGGGCATCCTACGTCATAAACACCTTAATAAAGGCTGGAAACCGCCTTAAAGCGGTACGATTAAGACACAGAAGTTCGAAATGTCGAACGAAGGGGTCGAAATGGGACAGAAACAGCGCAAGGATGCAGAGATTAAAGGAACAGCCCCGATGACAGCGATGCAATCGGACAATTCTAAAATACCGGAAAATAAAGCAGGAGAGGTTATGGAACATTCACAAAAGAATGCAGAGCCTCGCACCGGTGCCCTGCGCATGGAACCGCACGAACGCGAAGAGCAAATTCTGAAAATTGCTGCAGAACATTTCGCTCGCCGCGGCGTGCTCGGCGCCTCCATGAGTGCTATTGCCCGCGACGCTGGCATCACGCGAGCCCTGCTCTACCACTACTTCCCCGGCAAGGACTCCCTGGCGGCAGCCGTCACCCGACGCGAAGCCAAAGCAGTCCTCGAAGCCCTGGGCGAGCACCACGAAAACCCCGAAGAGGCCCTGCGCAATGCACTGCGTACGTACTTCCTCGTCGTAGCCGGTGTCCCCACCCCCGGTGGGGAAGACTTCCCGAACAACCCCACCGACTACCTCGAATGGATGCTCGAGCACACCGGCATGCCGATTAATGACCGCACCCGCGTCATCCTCGGTGGTTGGTTGCAACTCGTCGACTACTTCGCCCTGCACGTCGTGCAGCTCAACCCCCGCGATCAGCGTACCGTTCGCTCCCGCGGGCTCGGGCTCGAAGAAGCCATCGACCTGTGCCTGGGTGCCGTGGACACCCTCACCGGCGGCTACTAGCTGCCTCAAGAAGTGACAGGTCAACGTAGGACTTCCCGCTCCGATGTTTGGTTACGTGCTCCACGGCAAAGGCGACGTGGACATCCGGGCGGTTATTCCTCCGCCGCGCCGCTTGCGACGTGGCGGACTCCGGGAACACCACCCGGTTCGTGAGTAGGGAAACATAATGCCCCGTACCCCCTTTCCGTGAGGGTACGGGGCATTATGATGCTCAGATTTTGTGATGTTCAGGTTGAGGGTGAAGGAATTAGCTTAACTTGAGGCTGAGCCTGAGGCTCTACGCGGAGGGCGCTAAATGGAGCGTCGCAACGACAGTCCGCGAACCGTCGCATAGAAACCCTGCGCCTGTAGCGCCGCGCGCAGTGCCTCCACCGGATGCTCCACAATTTCGCTACCGGAGGCGCTCAAAGTATGGGTGCCCAAAAGCTCCACATCGTTGACCTTCTCTACCGAAATCTTCTCCGCACCACCGGCAGACACCAGGCGCGCCAGGGCGGGGGCCGCCGCCTCCAGAAGCACCGGGTCGGTCGTAAATGCCAGCAGGGTCTTCGCGCCGCGCTCCACGTACAGCACCGGGGCGCCGTCCACCAGCACCACGCAGGCGCCCGCCTTACGCGCCGGGCGGTGCTTCACGGCGCCCTCGCCCTCGTGCGCAAAGGAGGGAATTGCGGGCCAGCTCAATGCCGCACCGTAAGGGTTCGCCGGGTCGGTCGCCGCCAGAAGGGTCACTGTGAACGTGCCGTACACCTGCTCGGTATCGGTACGCTGCGGGGTGTAGACACTCGCTCCAAAAGCCTGCGGACCTGCGTGAATGCTGAGATTATCGGCGGCGGAACGCAACAGATCCACCGTCGCCGGGGCAGCAAATTGCGCCGCACCCAAACCCTCAATAAAGTAGCCGCGACGCACCAGCGCACGATCCTCAGCCGCCGAATAAATCCGGTACAGCTGCGAGAACCCGCCGGTAGAATCCTCCACCTGCAGGCACCCGCGAGTCAGCACACCGTAGCGGTCCAAGAGCAGGTCGGCGCGTGCGAGTGCCGCAACCGTCGCCTCCACGGGCTCCTGCAGGAGCGTGTCCACGCGGGAGAAACGGCCGCTATCCTGCGGGGCAACGGCGGGAGCGGCGGCATGGAGCCCGCCGCGCAGGGAATGACCGCGCAGGGAACGCAGACCGCGCCCGGCGGCAGGCGCAGAGTAGCTGCCGGAACTATAACCGTCAGTGCCGTAGCCGCCCGCCATGCCGTTACCCATGGAGGCGCGCGCCGCCGCAATACGACCCGCACCGCGGCGACCCACCCGCGACAGACGCGCGGCAGGTGCCGGAGTCGGATGCGCACTGCGCACGCCCGCAAGCATCGCCCGAACCGGCGCGAAACTATCGTTCGTCACCGCACCAGCCCACACCAGACGCCACAGCGCCGCCGAAACCTCCGCCGCATCCGGGAAGGTCACCACCTGACCGGCGGGTGCAGCCGCACTCATCAGCTGCGCCACCCGCTCACGCAGCGCCGGCACGAACAGGCCGCCGTGAGCCAGCGCCTCATAGATGGCGTGCTCGAGTGTGCCCGGAGTCTGCAGCGCCTCCCAGGGTTCCGGGTTCTCCGCGCGCACCAGCTGCTCCGGGTAGTCCTCGCCCAGGGTCAGCGAAGAACTCTCGCTCAAATGCAGGCGAATCCAGCCGTCAGACTTCTGTGCGCTACCGCCGCCGAGCTGACCGGCGCCGGTGAAGAACACCCTGCCGCTGGCCATGAGCTCGTCCAGCATGTGCGGCTGGTAGCCGGGCACGCGCGCCGGAAGAATCAGCGTCTCCAGCGCGGAAGCCGGTACGCGCACACCCGCCAGCTGGTCGATGGCGGTGAGCAAATCCTCCGTGGCGGAGGTGGAGTCCTGGCTCGCATGGATGGTGCCGTTTTCTGCCGTCGGATTGAATGATGCCGAGCCGAGGGGTGCCACCCTCTCGCCCACCACTGTGGCGGCGCGGCGGGAGGGTATGAACGCACCGTAGGCGCTCGCCTCCGGCAGGGTCTGCGCAATCCGCACGGATAAAGAACGAACGTTCTGCCACGAAGGCAGGAAAACGCCGTAGACCTGCACCGATACCGGCTCAATCTCCTCACGCAGCGCCGCCAGAGAACGGGCACGAATCGTGCGCAAAACCTGAGTATCCACCCACTCAACACCGACCGCCCCGGAGGCGCGCAGCACCTCGGGCAGGAACTCGCCAGAGCTTAGGCGGCGCTGCTGCTGAAGACGCTGCAACACCGGGGTCAGCACGCCCACACCCACCGGGGTCAGGCGCGAAAAATGCTCCGCCGCCTGCTGCGCCGTGAAGGGAATATGGGTGCGCGCATAGCGAGAAACCAGGTCCTCTAAAGGCTCCGCGACCGACTCCAAAAGGGCAGCAGGAAGCGCCGCGGCGGGCATAATGCCCAGTCCATCGCGCAGGCGCGCGGCATCCTCAACCGCCGCATAGTACAGTTGCGGCTCGGTGGAACCATCGGCAGCTCCCATGAATGAGAACGCGCGGCGCGAGCGCACCAGCTGCTCCGCCAGGGCGCGCGCCTGATCCGTGCTGGCGTGCGCGCCGTACTCCTCGCTGTAATCTTCGGAGTCCTCATGCTTGGCGTCAGGTGCCGCAGTCCGCGGGTTGTCGGCACGCAAGCGCAGACTCAACTCCCGCGCGCTCAACGGACCCAGCTGACGCAAAAGATCCGCCACACCCTCCACGCCGCAGGCGCGGTAACGCTCACCCGTACGCTGCAGACGCTGCTGAGTCTGCACCAGAACCGCCGGATCCAGCAGGTCGCGCAGACCGCTCGACCCCAGTAGTTCAGCCAGCAACGCCGGGTCCAGCGACAGCGCGGCGGCGCGACGTTCGGCGGCGGGCGCATCGCCGTCGTAGAGGTGCTCGGCAACGTACTCAAAGAGCAGGGTGCGCGCAAAAGGCGAAGGGTCATTCGTCTCAACCTCCAGCATGGACACCGTCCGAGACTGCAACGAACGGTGCACTTGAACCAGCGCCGGAACATCGTACACATCCTGCAGACACTCGCGCGCCGTCTCCAAAAGCACCGGAAAATCAGGGTACTTACGCGCCACATCCAGCAGCTGCGCTGCACGCTGACGCTGTTGCCACAGCGGGGTGCGCTTACCCGGATTACGGCGCGGCAACAGCAGGGCACGCGCCGCATTCTCACGGAACCGAGACGCAAAAAGCGCCGAATCGCCCACGTGCTCGGTGACAATCGCCTCCAGCTCGTCCGGGTCGAAGAGGAACAGGTCAGCGCCGGGCGGCACATCCTCCATGGCGGGCAGGCGCAGAATCAAGCCGTCATCACTCGCCATGACGGAGGCGTCCACCCCGTACTGCTCCTCAATGCGGGCGCGCACCGCCAGCGCCCAGGGCGCGTGCACCCCGTAGCCGAGCGGCGAGTGCAGGACCACGCGCCAATCGCCCAGTTCGTCGCGGTGCCGCTCTACAATCATGCGGGTGTCGGAGGGGACCGCTCCGGTGGATTCGCGCTGCTCACGCAGGTAGGCGAGCAGGTTATCGACCGCCCAGGTGTCCAGTCCGAGCTGTTCGAGCTGCTGGCGGGCGGCGGCGCTATCGGTGGCGTCCAGGCTGGAGAGGGCGCGCGTGAACGCACCCGTCTGCACGCCCAGGGCGTAGGGGCGGCCCATGCGGTCGCCGTGCCAGAAGGGCAGGCGCGCGGGCTGACCGGGAGCGGGGGAGACCCGCACCGCGTCGTGCGTAATTTCTTCAATGCGCCAACTGCTCGCGCCGAGGGTGATGACCTCGCCGGCACGGGATTCGTACACCATTTCCTCGTCGAGCTCACCCACCCGCTTGGGGCCGCGCTCTTCATCGCCGCTGACCAGGTAGACGGGGAAGAGCCCGCGGTCGGGAATCGTGCCGCCGCTGGTGACGGCGAGGCGCTGCGCACCCGGGCGGCCCTCAATACTGCCGGAGGGGGCTTCCTCGGTGGGGGTGCGGTCCCAGATGATGCGCGGGCGCAGTTCGGCGAACTCGTCGGAGGGATAGCGTCCGGCGAGCATTTCGAGTACGGAGTCGAAGAGGGCGCGCGGCAGTTCGGCGTAGGGTGCGCTGCGGCGTAGCGCCTCGTACCAGGAGTCCACGCTGATGGGGCCCAACGCGCAGGCGGCGACGGTCTGCTGCGCGAGTACGTCCAGGGGGTTGGTGGGGATGGCAAGCGGCTCGAGGGTTCCGCTGCGCATTCCGGCGAGGGTGACGGTTGCGCCGAGCAGGTCGCCGCGGTGCTTGGGATAGAAGAATCCGCGCGAAATTTCGCCCACACGGTGTCCAGCGCGACCCACGCGCTGCAGTGCGGAGGCGACCGAGGGAGGCGCCGACACCTGGATGACGAGGTCCACGTGACCCATGTCGATGCCCAGCTCCAGGGAGCTGGTGGCGACCACGCAGCGCAGGGTTCCGCCCTTGAGTGCCTCCTCGATGAGGGTGCGCTGTTCCTTGGACACGGAGCCGTGGTGTGCGCGGGCGAGCGGCGGCACCTCGGCAATGTCGGAGATGCCTGCCGCGTAGTCTTCGGGGTCGATTCCCTGCTGTGCGAGGACGCGGCGCAGGTGAATATCGTTAAGTGCCGCGGTGAGCTTTTCCGCTAGTCCACGCGAGTTCACGAAAACAATCGTAGAACGGTTGTTCTCAATATGATCGACGATGCGCTCCTGCACACGCGGCCAGATGGAGGTCTCGGGGCGCTCGCTATCGGGGGTGTCTCGCAACGCCTTTTCGTGCAGCGCTCCCTCGCGCAATGCCTCTTCCGGGATGGTGAGCGTATTTTTGGGCGCGGCGGTATCGCCCTGTCGTGCCGGGTCTGCTTGCGCGGGTTCCTGAGCTGGGTTTGCTTGCTCGATTTCCTGCCCGGGGAATACGCCAATGGCATCTTCGAGCGTGTAGGGTGCGCTTGCCGGGATGCTTGCTGCACTAGAGATAGGCTGCGCCGCACTTACCGGCGAGCCGGCAGAAGCGGAGTGTGCAGTCCCGCCGCCTGGCACCTCCGAGGGTGCATATTCTGAGGGCGCGTAGAGCCCCTGCCCGTAGTCGTTGGCGCCTCCGAGTGCCGCCATGTCGGGTACGGGCACGCTCAGACGCAGGTCCCATTCTTTGGCGACCGGGCGGCTCATGATGGTCACCGGCTGAATGCCGCCGAGGAACCGGGCGACCGCCTCCGGGTTTTCGACGGTTGCCGAGAGCCCAATGCGCTGCGCGGGCTTCTCGAGGAGCGCGTCGAGGCGTTCGAGGGAGACTGCCAGGTGCGCGCCGCGTTTGGTGGCGGCGAGGTTATGGATCTCGTCCACGATCACGGTGGTGACGCCCGCGAGGGTGTTGCGGGCGGCGCTGGTGAGCATGAGGTAGAGGGATTCGGGGGTGGTGATAAGAATGTCGGGCGGGTTGCTGATGAGTTGGCGGCGTTCGCGTGCGGGGGTGTCGCCGCTGCGCACACCCACGCTGATGTTCGGTTCGCCCGTGTTGTTTTCGCTCAGGCGCGTGATTCCGGTCAGCGGTGCGCGCAGGTTGCGTTCGACGTCGGCGCCGAGTGCTTTGAGGGGCGAGATGTAGAGGATGCGCGTGCCGCCTACGGTTCCGGCTTCGTGTTCGCGGTGCAGGGCGTCGAGTGCCCAGAGGAAGGCGGCGAGGGTTTTGCCGGAGCCGGTGGGGGCGATGATGAGGGTGTTGTTGCCGTTGCGGATGCTCTCCCAGGCGCCTTCTTGGGCGGCGGTAGGTGCGCTGAAGGTGGCGCGGAACCAGTCGCGTACGGGGGCGGAGAAGTGGGAGAGTGCGTCGGTCATGTATCTATTATGGCGGGGTTTATGGTGTGCGCCTCTTGAATTGTTGGGGGTTGGGGGAGGAAGATGTGCTTGACAGTGTCTCTACAGAGTATGTAATGTTTTACTTGTAAAGTAATAGACTGAGGGAACAACCCAAAGGAGCCTCACCATGACCCGCCTGAACGAAGAACAGCTCATCAGCCTCTTCCACGAGCCGCGCACCGTCTCCTCCTTCACCGAGGAACCCGTCACCGACGAGCAGCTGCGCCGCATCCAGGAACTGACCTTCTATGGCCCCACCGCCTTCAATAGCCAGCCCCTGCGCATCACCTGGGTCAAGAGCCCCGAGGCACGCGAGCGCCTCGTCGCACACCTGGTAGACGGCAACAAGGCTAAGACCCAGGCGGCACCGGTGACCGCAATCCTCTCCGCAGACGCGAACTGGGTAGAGCACGCTGACACCTTCAACCCCAACGCTGCCGGCTTCATCAAGGGCTTCTACACCACCGAGGAGCTTGCCACCCCCGCCGCTGAGCTGAGCGCTCACCTGCAGGCAGGCTACTTCATCACCGCAATCCGCGCCCTCGGCCTGGATGCTGGCCCCATGACTGGCGCAGACTTCGCCGGCATCAAGAAGGAATTCTTCGCGGACAACGCAGAGATCCCCTTCCTGATCGTCAACATCGGCCACGGTGAGGCTCCCGCATACCCGCGCGGTGCACGCTTCAGCCACGATGAGGTTGCTCGCTCCCTCTAAGAGCGCGCGCTATGGTATGACTAAAGCTAAACCCTAGATTTAGACTTATAGACAGCTCAAGGGCGGTTCCCCATCATGGGGAACCGCCCTTGAACTATATGTGCGTTATACGCGCCGGTTTCTTAACCCTGAAACGCCGCGTTAGCGGGCACCAAACTGACCCACCGACAGCTGCGGAACAGACGAGGAACACGCGGTCGTATCCAGCGGAACAATCACGCCACCGGAACCGGAGGGAAGACCCACCAGGAAGCCCTGAACCGGGCGGCTACCACATGCGTCACCGAAGCGTGCCGGGTACACCGAACGCAGCACCGCGGTGGTGCTATCGCCGGGGTTGAGGGTCACACCCGCAGGGTTCATGTACTCGTCGGAGGTGGAAGCCTCACGACCAACCCAGGTTCCCGAAGGACCCGCATGGACCACGCGCGGGTAGCCGCGCAGGGTGCAGGGGGAGTTCGAGGAGTTCTGGAAGTACAGGGTGTAGTTTCGAGCGCCGGGGGAGCCATCTCCAATGGCAACCGAAACGTTCAGGTCGTCCAGATCGCACTGGGTCGGTCCCTCAGCGTTGTTGTTGGAGGAGTTAGAGGACTTCTCCGAAGAGCTCGAGGAATTCGAGGAGTTGGAAGAACTCGACGAGTTCGAGGAACCGGAGGAATTCGAGGAGTTACCCGAAGAGCGAGAGCCCGACTGCGAAGACGAGTCTGAGCCCTTCTGGGAATCCTGCTGAGAATCAGAGTCGTCCGACTTGTTCTGCTCGGAACCCTCGTGGTGGGAATCGGCAGAAGTGGAGCTCTGCTTCGACTCGTGAGTCTCGGTGTGGGAGGAAGACTCGGAGTGCTCAGAGGAAGACTCGTGGTGCTCCGCGTCGGGGGAGTTCACCACGGTAATGGAACCCGGGCTCACCGAAGGGGTAGCCCCGTCGGAGGCTACTCGAATCGTGCCGGGCTTGACCGAAGCCGAAGCGCTCGGCTGTGCCGAGGTGCCTTCAGCTTCCTGACCGGCCTGGGACGCGCCGCATCCACTGAGCGCGAGCACGCAACAGAGGAGGGTGGTTGATGCGAGTACCTGAGCCGATTTAAACATGATTACATCGCCGCCTGCATTTGGATTTCTGCTCCGTCCATACCGGGGGCGTACTCGACCTGGCAGCACAGGCGAGAGTATTCGTTGGCGACATCGTCGACCATGTCGAGCAGGTCCTGTTCAGCTTCGGTGCGCTCACCGGAAGCCTCGAAGTGCTCGGGGTCGATGAAGCCGTGGCAGGTAGCGCAGGATGCGTTACCACCGCAGGTTGCGAGGACCGGCACGCCGTTAGCCTGGAGGGTTTCCAGGAGGGTGTGGTGGTCTTCCCACTGAATGTCGTAGTTTACGCCTGCTTCGTCAGTGACCTTAATCGTTACGCCCATGCGTTCTCCTTCTTCTGTAGTGATGCGTTTCTATTGTAGAGGTAGGGGCTGTTATTCACCGTACTTTGTGGCGCATCCCCAACCCTACCGTCACGCATATCACGGGAACGCATATTAATTTTTATGCTGAGTAGCATGTCTGTATTGCCCCCAGTCTACCCCGTATTGCCCTGACAACGCGGGATATTGGCGCCAATGAATACTGCCCCCAGATGCAAAGACATGCTGGGGGCAGTATAAAGAACCGGCACGCGGGCGCGCTTCAACGGTGACGAAGAGCTACTCGGATTCCTTCTCCGCTGTCTTCTCCGCGCTCTTCTCGGCGTCCTGCTTTTCTGCGCTGTGGTCATCAGTATTCTGGACGCTTCGTCCCGGACCGCGCACAATACCGCGCACGCTATCGCGGGGGTCGGCGTAGCGCAGGTCAATACCGAAGGTATTGCGGATCTGACGTGCCGAGTTCAGGTGCCAACGCTGCGAATCCGAGGGAGTCACCGAGGTGACCGCCTTCTGACCCGGAGCCAGCTTCTCGTGGCGAATATCGTAGTGCTTACCGCCCATGGTGATGGTGAAGCCGTGCTCCTGCAGCAGCTGAACGAACGCATCCACATCGTGCGGGATCTTGCGGCCGCGCTGCCTCTTCGTGCCGCTCATTCTCGGCTGTGATTCGAAGGGGTTACGGCTGGGCGCGGTGCCGCGGCTAATACGAATCACCTGCTGGTCGGAGTGCGAGAACTCCACCTGGTAGCCGTTGAGTGAGTACACGGTGCGGCTACTGCCGGGAATCGGGCGGCGGTCCTCAGCCTCATCCAGGATGCGGGCAATATACTCGCCGGTCAGGCCAAACGACTTGAGCTGAGCTTGAGCATCGGGGGAGAGCTGGTAGCCTCCCGCGAGGGCCTGCAGCGGGCGTAGCGCGAGCACCTCGGCGGTCAGGGGGTTGAGCACCACCTGGTAGCCTTCCTCCTCGTGCGTATAGAGGGTAACTTCGCGACCGTAGCGGTTCTCCTGCGCGCTTTCCTGAACCACCGTGCTTGCGGGCGATTCAATGATGTCCAGCAGCAGCTCGTAGGTGAGCCCGTGGCGCATCATGTAGTCCATCACGCCGGGGAGCACACCGTAGATACGGCGGCGCGGCGGCACCTCGCCGTAGAACTCCTTCTCGATGCGCGCTGCAATACGCTGGTTCTCCAGCGGGACCTCGGTCAGCGGGATAAGGCGCTGGTTGGAGGGGCGAATCTTGGCGCGTGCGGCGGCGGGCTTGGGTGCCTGACGGTAAGCATCCACCAGCGCCTGCTGCTGCTCCACAAATTCCTGAGCGATGAGCGGTAGGAGGGTGAAGTAGAGCTCGGCCGCTTCGGGCTTGAGCGCGCCGTTCTCATCGAGCAGGGAGGCGCCATCCTTAGCGAGCAAATCCCACGGCTTATCGCTTGCCGTGCTCTCGTCGGAGTCCTGGTTGCCCCGGTAGCTATAGGTTGCGAGGGAGGCAAGCTCCTGCAGGCGAACGTACACCTCAAGAGGAACGGTAATCTGCTTAGCGGACATTATTTCTCCTCCTCAGTGGTGTTTTCCGCCTGGGTGGCTTTATCTTCTGTCTGCTTCGCCAGGGTGTTGCTGAGCTCTTCGAGTTGCACCTTACGCAGGGCTTCCGCGTGCAGGTTATGGAAGTCCGGGGTCTTCGCCAGAGCCAGCACAGTCCGCTCATCCGGCGAGATTGCGATTTCCAGACCCTGCGCCGCGTAGATGCGGGTCCAGCCGTCAGCCATACGCACGCTCTCGGGGCTGCTCAGCGCCTGAAGCATCAGGTCGAAAACGAACGGCGGGTTCTTCTTCAGGAAGATGCGGGCGCGCTCGCTGAACTCGAGCTCCAGGGCGTTGAGCGAAGTGTATTCGCCCTGTGCCAGGGAGGTTTGTGTCGCCTCGTTGTAGTCGGCGTCGTATTCGTCAATGACGGTAATGACTTCGGCGGAGGCGGTGTTCACGTCAACGCGGTAGTCATCGTGCGTGAAGCGGATGGTCCAGTCGTTGATGCGTTCCGCTTCGCCCTCGCGCAGGATGGTGCGCACGAGCTCTTCGCTGATGTTTTCGCGTTCGAGGCGGTCGCGCAGGCTCGGGCGCAGGCGGTAGTTGCGTTCGCGATCCTCGGCGGTAATGGCGCGAGGTGCTGCGGCTACCGGTTCTGCTGCGGGCGCGCTCGGGGTGGGAGCTGCGGGCTTCGGCGCACCCGGTTTCGGGGCGGTCGGCTTGGGGCCTGAAGTCGTAGGCACTGCGGGTGCGCTCGGCAAGGACTGGGCAAGCACCTGCTGCTCTTCAACGGCTGCCTGCTCGATAGCCTCTGCCTGCTGGGCAGCTTCCGCGGCGGCGGCTTCGGCTGCCTGCTGACGGGCGCGCAGACCCTCCAGGTACTCTTCGATGCGCGGCGGTCGGTAGGTGAGCGTGGACTTGCGGAACATGCCGGGGGATGGTGCACCGGGAGTCGGCACTGCAGGCTTCGCCACGGCGGGCTTGGGCGTAGTGGGCTTGGGTGCAACCGGCATAGGAACAGCAGGCTTGGGTGCCGCAGACGTTGCGGCGGCAATCGTTGCCGGGCTGGGCGCCGCTGCAGTCTTTTCTGCGTTCGCTTCCGCAGGTGCCTCTTCCGGCACGCTGGGAGCCGGGCTCGGCGCCTGCGCAGCACGTGCCGCAAAGAGCGCGGGGGAGGGGATCGGCTTCGGTGCTGCAGGCTTGGGAGCTGCAGGCTTGGGAGCTGCAGGCTTCGGAGCCGCGGGCTGCGGAGTATCAGCTGCGCTAACCTCGGTGTCCTCAACTGCTACAGGCTCGGCAGAAATAGTTTCAACCTCAGCCTCAACCGTAGAGTCTGCGGTCGTCGCTTCGGCTACCTGCAGGTCGTTCTGCTCCTCGTCAACAGGCTCATCGTCGCCGCGACGCAGGGCGGCAACGAGTTCCTGACGGGAGGTATAAGGAATGATTTCCTCGGGCGAATCAATATATCGGGGGAAATTCTCGTAAAGAATCTTCGCCGCAGCCTCAAAGAGTTTCTCTGCGGACGCGTTGGCGGCGGGTGCGCAGGGGCAAAGAAGCTCCTGGCGCTGCGCGTCATAGAGGGACCAGTGGGCGCATCGTTCGGTGGGCGGGAAATAGTCTAGCGTTCCCAAATCAGCTATATCGATGAGCGCACCTATCAGGGACTGCGGAATGGATAGCTGTGCCATAGTGCTCCTTCGTGTTGTCTGCTCTCCAACCTATGTGTGGAGAGTCCTCTTTCCATCGTAGGCGTTTTTCGACGGGTGTGCCCCGGAGCACGTCATCTTGGAGCGTAAATCTGTGGATTCACAGGTTGAGGTGCACTTTTGGTGCAGTTTTTGGTGCGGAAGCGGAAGCGCCAGTTGGTGGGCTCCCTTGCTACACCTCTGTATAGGTATCTCTGCACGCTGCAGCTTCTACATGTCTGTAGTTTCTGTATGCCGCGCCGTCTGCTGAGTGGGTGGCGCCTTCTGCACACAACTTCTGGATACACAAAAGATCCCCGGTTCGAAGAACCGGGGATTGTTGGTGCGCCCGAAGGGATTCGAACCCCCAACCTTCTGATCCGTAGTCAGATGCTCTATCCGTTGAGCTACAGGCGCATGTTCCTCGCTTCGGATTTCTTCAACCCGTCGCGGCAACAGGTACTACTATACGGATGTCCTTGAGGGCGTGCAAGCCGAAAATCTCGAAATATACCTAAAATTCCCTCCTTGAGAGTTGAAAATACCCCGTTTTACCGCGGAATTCCGGGGTTTTTGCGGTCGCAAAATTTTTTCAAAATATTTTTATTACGCACCAAAACCCACCCCGAAGGCACCCAAAAATACCCGTCTGCACCCTTCAGGAACATCCAGAAGTCCCTCAAAAAATCTTTTTGCGCCAAAAGAATGTGATGCGCAGAACGTAAGAAATAGCGTCATAGAGGGGTGTTCGGGTCATTAATGCGTTATTCTGTAAGCATCACGAGGAAGTGGCTTCTGTCCAAGCGTGCATATTCACCATTGTTTGCACGCTTGTAGTGTTTAACTGCTTCTTTGTTACCGCAGACCTATCCGGATCAACGTAGTATCCGGGCCACCGAATGAAGGGGAAAACGTCAATGGCTGACACCTCAACTCGTACTCTCTCTGCCGAGCTCGAAAAGGAGCTGCAGAGCGCACCCACTACCCACCAGGGTCTTCTGGATTGGGTTCGCGAAGTTGCGGCCCTGACCCAGCCCGCACACATCTACTGGGTCGACGGCACCCAGGAAGAATACGACCGCCTTGCACAGGAACTGGTCGACGCTGGCACCTTTGTTCGCCTGAGCGATCACGAATTCCCGAACTCTTACGCAGCTTTCTCTGATCCCGATGACGTGGCACGTGTCGAGGAGCGCACCTTCATCTGCTCCGAGACCGAAGAAGGCGCAGGCCCGACCAACAACTGGCGTGACCCCGTCGAAATGAAGCAGACCCTCTCCGGCCTGTTCGAGGGCTCCATGCGTGGCCGCACCATGTACGTTATTCCCTTCGTCATGGGCTCCCTGAAGGCTAAGAACCCCAAGATTGCTGTTGAGCTGAGCGACTCCGCATACGTTGTCTGCTCCATGCGCATCATGGCAACCATTGGTAAGGACGTTCTTGCAAAGCTGAACGAGACCAACGGCTTCTTCGTCAAGGCTCTGCACTCCGTTGGTGCACCCCTGGAGCCCGGCCAGAAGGATGTTCCCTGGCCCTGCAACCCCGAGAAGTACATCGTCCAGTTCCCCGAGACCCGCGAAATCTGGTCCTTCGGCTCCGGCTACGGCGGTAACGCACTGCTCGGTAAGAAGTGCTACGCACTGCGTATCGCATCCGTCATCGGTCGCGATGAGGGCTGGATGGCAGAGCACATGCTCATCCTGAAGATGACCAACCCCGAGGGCAAGGTTCGCTACATTTCCGCAGCGTTCCCCTCCGCATGTGGCAAGACCAACTTCGCAATGATGGAACCCACCATTGACGGCTGGAAGGCTGAGATGGTCGGCGACGACATCGCATGGATTGAGTTCGACGAGAACCACCAGGCACGCGTGGTCAACCCCGAGGCTGGCCTGTTCGGTGTGGCACCGGGCACCGGTTACTCCACCAACCCGAATGCTATGAAGGCTATCGCCAAGGGCAACACTATCTTCACCAACGTTGCTCTGACCGATGACGGCTCCGTCTGGTGGGAGGGCAAGACCGACGAAGCTCCCGCACACCTGATTGACTGGACCGGCAAGGACTGGACTCCCGAGTCTGGCCGCCCGGCAGCTCACCCGAACTCCCGCTTCTGCACCCCCGCATCCCAGGTCGACATGCTCGCTCCCGAGTACTACGACCCCGAGGGTGTGCCGCTGAGCGCTATCGTTCTGGGCGGTCGCCGCAAGACTACCGTTCCGCTGGTTTCTGAGTCTGAGAGCTGGGAGCAGGGCGTGTTCCGCGCTGTTACCCTGTCCTCCGAGACCACCGCGGCTGCTAAGGGTGCTGTCGGCGTGATTCGCCGCGACCCGATGGCTATGCTGCCCTTCATCGGTTACAACGCTGGTGACTACTTCAAGCACTGGATTGACCTGGGCAAGAAGCACGGCGCTGAGAACATGCCGAAGGTCTACTACGTCAACTGGTTCCGCCGTACCCCCGATGGTGGCTTCGCATGGCCCGGCTTCGGCGAGAACTCTCGCGTTGTGAAGTGGATTTTCGACCGCCTGGACGGCAAGGCTGGTGGCGAGGAGACCTTCCTGGGCACCGTTCCCACCAAGGAAGACCTGGACCTGACCGGTCTGGAAATCTCCGAGGAGGAGCTGAAGGCTGCTCTGGCTGTCTCGAAGGAAGAGTGGGCTGCTGAGCTGCCCGGCATCGACGAGTGGCTCGAGAAGTTCGGCGACAAGCTGCCTGCTGAGGTTCGCGAGCAGCGCGACGCTCTGGCAAAGGCTCTGGAGGGCTAAGACATTCCAGCTAATACCTAAGGTTTAGCGCTTTGAAGGAGCGGGATCTCCCGGTGAGATTCCGCTCCTTCCTTCCGTTTATGGGGGTCGTTTGAATCCCTGTCAGATGGGAGGTGATGAGTCGTCTCTCGGAGAGCTGTGAGTGTAAGGCTATGCAGTCCATCTGCTCTTGAGAAATACTCTAAAGATATCGGGAAGGCTACGAGAGCATGATTATGGCTGGCCCTGATTTCTTGCCCTCTTGCTACCCCTATACAATGCCAATGTAAGATTTTTGAACGCGTCGAACCCACCCGGGCTCGCGCATCCGTTGCCGCCTCCGTGAAGGTACGGCAGCACGAGAAGGATAGAAGGAGTATCCATGCGTTTGACAGCATTCTCGGATGTCTCGCTCCGCGTTCTGATGCTCCTGTCTGCTCTGGAGCCCGGTCAGAAGCTTTCCACTCAGAAGATTGCTGAGGGAGTGGACACCCCCTACAACCACGTGGCGAAGGCTGTGGCCTTCCTCGTGAATATGGGTTACCTGGACTCGACTCGTGGTCGCGCCGGTGGCGTGATGCTTTCGGACGCAGGACGTTCTGCGACCGTCGGCACTATTCTTCGCGCTACTGAGGGCGATATCCCCATGATTGAGTGCGAGGATGAGAATGGCCACTGCCCGCTGGATAAGTTCTGCCGCCTGCGCAATGTGCTGGCGAGGGCTCGCGAGGCGTTCTATGCTTCGGTTGATTCGGTGGTCATTAGCGAGCTGACTGCCGGTGCGCGCCCCGTTGGTCCGGTGTTTGTTGAGCTGGGCTTTGCGCCTCCGGAGAATGCGTTGCCTGCACACTAGGCTGGCACGCTACAAGAAATACGTGATACCTGTGGAGCTTTCCGGTGGGAGGCTCCACGGAGTTTTTAAGGCGTTCTTGCGGCTAACGTAGGGCTGTTGAGGGTCTTCCCGGTGGCTTTCTCGGTGGCTTTCTGCGGAGGTTTTTGAGGGAGCACCGGGAGTGTCTTTGCCTCTGTCTGCGGGGGTGCTGGAACCTGTGTGATTCCTGAATTTGTGCAGGAAATGCAGAAAATTGCAAACTTGCTTTTCAAATGCAGAAAATGTGACCATATTCATTTTTGCACTACACTGCATACTTTCCCTAGTAAATATATTTTCGGTCCAGAATTTTTATGCATACTTCGGGGCTAGTCACCCGGCGAACTCAAAAGCAGTGCTGAAAATATATAGTGTGACGCTCGGCTCTCTCTTTGAGTCAGGGTGAACCATAAGTAGCATCTATAGTGCCAAATAACCCTCGGGGCATGACCTGCACTCAGCGCAAACACCCCGCAAAATGCTACGGTAAGGGTGCTTTGTAAACACTCTGTCACCAACTGAGCTGTCCGAGTGAACGCCCCGCATCACCCACATTAAGGGCGTCACCACAACGACCGAGGTGACCACACAGGAAGAAGGCATGACATGCTCTCTGAGAAGTCCCGCCCCATTATTGAGGCAACGCTGCCCATTATTGCTGAGCGCATCAACGACATCACCCCCGACTTCTACCGTCGAATGTTCGCCGCCCGCCCCGACCTGATGGACGGCATGTTCTCCCGCTCCTCCCAGCTCGAAGGCACCCAGCCCAAGGCGCTGGCAGGCTCCATCGCCGTATTCGCCTCCTACATTGTCGAGCACCCGAACTCCTACCCCGACGAGGTCCTCTCCCGCGTTGCACACAAGCACGCATCCCTGGGCCTGAAGGAAGAAGAGTACCCCACCGTCTACAAGTACCTCTTCGAGGCAATTGCCGCTAACCTGGGCGACCTGGCTACCCCCGAAATCGTTGAGGCATGGACCGAGGTCTACTGGCTCATGGGCAACGCCCTCATCAAGCTGGAGAAGGGCCTGTACGCTTCCCAGGCAAACGACGTCATGTTCGCACCCTTCAAGCTCGTTGAGCGCAAGGAGACCGGCGAGAACGTCGTCGTGCTGACCTTCGAGCCCGCCGACGAGACCCCCATGACCGAGTCCAAGGGCGGCCAGTACATCTCCATCATCGTTCCCGCACGCGACGGCCTGCGCCAGGCACGCCAGTACACCCTGCTGCCCAGCGAAAAGAACCAGCGCCGCATTGGTGTGAAGCTCGACCCCAACGGCGAGATGACCTCCATCCTGCACGAGCTGGAAGTCGGCGCAGTCGTCGAGATCTCCAACCCCTACGGTGACCTGACCCTGGAAGGCTTCGGCGACCCCGAGGCACCCCTGTACCTCTTCTCCGCAGGTATCGGCACCACCCCCATGCTCAGCTTCCTCTCCGAGCTGGTCGAGAAGGGCTCCGAGCGCCCCGTGACCGTGGTTCACGCAGATCGCCGCCTGGACACCTGGCCCCTGCGCGAAGAGCTCACCGAGCTCGTCGGCAAGCTGCCCAACGCACGCCTCGTCTCCTTCATCGAGGGTGAGGGTGGCGACTACACCGGCCGCGTCGACGTCTCCAAGCTGGACGTTCCCTCCAACGCTAACGTTTACCTCTGCGGCCCGCTGCCCTTCATGCAGGGCGTACGCTCCGCACTGGTGGAGGCAGGCGTTCCCGGTAAGAACATCAACTACGAGATCTTCGGCCCCGACCAGTGGATGCTCCACGACCAGGCACGCGAGGCGTAAAAACTCCGTAAGCCGGCTCGTCCGCTAGGTTTCTTAAACCCGGCTAGGTTCTTCCTCTTAGACAGAAGAACCTAGCCGGGTTTTTAGAACTCAAAATAAAAATCCCGCCCCGCAGACGAATCTGCGAGGCGGGATTTTTAGTAGCTAGCTAGTGCTTAGCCCTGGCGAACCAGAGCCAGAACCTCGTCGCGGACGCGCTCCATAGTCGCAACATCCGGAGCCTCAAGGTTCAGGCGCAGGAAAGGCTCAGTGTTCGAAGGACGCAGGTTGACCCACCAGCCCTCTTCAGTGTTGGTGAAGGTGGTGCCGTCGGAGTCCTCAACAACCACGGGAGCGTTAGCGTAGTGTGCACGCACGCGATCCACAGCGGCAGCCTTGTCTTCGATCTCGGAGTTGATCTCGCCGGAGGCAACGTACGGGGAGTACTTTGCGCTGATCTCGGAGAGGGGCTGGTCGCCGCCACCCAGAGCAGCCAGCACGTGCATTGCAGCGAGCATGCCGGTGTCTGCGTTGAAGAAGTCCTTGAAGTAGTAGTGAGCGGAGTGCTCGCCACCGAAAACGCCGTTCTCCTCAGCCATAACAGCCTTGATGAAGGAGTGGCCCACGCGGGTCTTCACTGCGCGGCCGCCCAGCTTCTCAACCAGCTCGGGAACAGCCTTCGAGGTGATCAGGTTGTAGATGATGACGGGCTCTTCGTTGCCCTCAGCCTTTGCACGAGCGATCTCGCGCTCAGCAACCAGAGCGGTCACAGCCGAAGGAGTGACGGGCTCACCCTTCTCGTCGATGACGAAGCAGCGGTCAGCGTCGCCGTCGAATGCCAGACCAATGTCAGCACCGTGCTCAACAACAGCCTTCTGCAGGTCAACCAGGTTAGCCGGCTCCAGCGGGTTAGCCGGGTGGTTCGGGAAGGTGCCGTCCAGCTCGAAGTACAGGGGAACGATTTCCAGGGGCAGGCCCGGCAGGATGGTGTCGCCCAGAACAGCGGGGGTGGTCATACCACCCATGCCGTTACCAGCGTCAACAACAACCTTCAGGGGACGGATGGAAGACAGATCAACCAGCTTGCGCAGGTACTCTGCGTAAGGCTTGAGGATGTCCTTCTCAGAAACGGTGCCGACCTTCTCCACGGAAGGAATCTCGCCCGCATCCAGGTACTTCTGAGCCAGGTCGCGAATATCGAACAGACCGGACTCGGAAGACAGAGGAACAGCGCCAGCCTTAGCCATCTTCATGCCGTTGTACTCTGCGGGGTTGTGGCTAGCGGTGAAGGTAACACCGGCAGCGTTCTCAACGCCACATGCGAAGTACAGAACGTCAGTGGAGATCAGGCCGATCTTCTCAACATTTGCACCGCGAGCGGTTGCACCCTGGGCGAATGCATCCATGAATTCGGGGGAGGAGGGGCGCATGTCGCCACCGACCAGAATGGTCTGGCCCTCCAGGCCCAGAACGTCTACGAAAGCCGCACCAGTAGCGCGAACAGTCTCTGCGGTAATGGTCTCGCCGACGATGCCACGCACGTCGTACGCTTTGAATGAGTCATGTAGATTAATAGTAGTCACGCCTTTTATTTTAGCGGTAAAGAAGTGCAACTAGCCTCTATAATGGGCAGGTAAAACCTTATAAATTCCGCTGAATGTATGGGTTTTTTATCACTTCACTTACTTCAAACAACTCACGTCGAGAGGTATTTTCCCCCATGGGTGAGATTTTTTCCCTAAAAAACCAGATTCAGAATTATGCGTGGGGTTCCCGTGAAATTCTCGGACGCATGCGTGGCGTGCCTGTCCCCACCGAACAGCCCGAGGCTGAGGTGTGGGTTGGCGCGCATCCGGCTGCGCCCTCCCGTGCGACCGTTGACGGCACCGAGTCCCCGCTCAACGAGCTGATCCAGGCTGAGCCGTCCCGTTTCTTGCGTCCGGACCGTACCTCCGACTGGTTCCCCTTCCTCTTTAAGATCCTTGCGATTGACGCCCCCCTGTCGATTCAGGTGCACCCCACCCCCGAGCAGGCTATTGCCGGCTTCGAGGATGAGCAGGCACGCGGCATCGCGATTGACGCGCCGCACCGTAACTACAAGGACCGCTACTCCAAGCCTGAAACCGTCATCGCCCTGACCCAGATGCGCGTGCTCACCGGTGTGCGCACCTCTGAGCAGCTGGCAGAGCTGGCTGAGGCGTTCAAGGCTGGCTGGCTGGCAGAGCGTGTGGAGCTCACCCCCAAGCAGCTGCTGACCGAGATTATCCGCATGCCCGAAGAGACCGCCACCGCGGCTGTTGAGCAGGTTGTTGAGGCGGCGGCACAGCTGACCGGCTCCGACAACGCACTCATCGCTGACGCAGCTGAGCTCGTGCAGATTGTTGCCGGCAAGTACCCCGGCGACCGCGGTCTGCTCGTTGCCTTCGTCATGAACCTGGTTCACCTGGCACCGGGCGAATCTGCCTTCACCCCCGACGGTCAGGTGCACGCCTACGTCTCCGGCACCGCTATTGAGCTGATGAACCCCTCCGATAACGTGATGCGCGCGGGCCTGACCGCAAAGCACATCGACACCGAGGAGCTCATCAAGGTTCTTGGCGAAAGCCAGGACGCCCCCGTTATCCAGCGTCCCACCCCCGAGAACGCACCTGTGGGCACCTACGCCATGTGGGACGAGCGTATGAGCGTAACCCGCATCCGCGTTGAAGAGGGCAAGCCGCAGGAATACACCTTCGAGGGCATTAGCGCCGCGCTGAGCGTATCCGGCAAAATCACTATTCACGCAGCAGACGGCAACGGCACCGAAGAGTTCGTTCTGGGCGCCACCGAGTCGGTACTGCACGTGGGTGAGCCCTCGGTGGCAACCCTGAGCGGTAATGGCGAGCTGTACATCGCTTCTTACGTCTAGGTTTAATATTTGGGTCTTACCTCTACATGTTGCGTCTGGGAAGCGTCTCTAGACACTCAAATCTAGACAGCTCAATGGAGCATTCAAAAGAGATCGCTCCGCTAATGACGCTCATAAAGAATCCACGTTCTTTCGTACCTCTGAATAAGGTGAAGGGACGTGGATTTTTTATTCCCCCGATGTTCGGTGGGAGGGGCTTTTTGTGTTGACCCTGCAGAATGTGTTCTGGGTAACCTATAATTGCTCTTATAAATATGCGTGTACCTGTGCCTTTATGCACCTCTTCATTGGGTACGCATCCCCAAACCACTAGGAGAACACTGTGAAGATCATCCTCACCGTCACAGGCATCGACCACGAAGGCATCATCGCCGCCGTGACCGCAACCCTCGCCGAGCGCAAGGTCAACGTCCTCGACGTCTCCCAGACCATCATGGGCGAATTCTTCACCATGATCATGCACTGCTCCTTCGACGAAGAGCAGCAGAACCTCATCGACCTGCAGGAAGCCATGGTTGGTGTTGAGCACGAACAGAAGGTCCAGATTCGCATCCAGGCAGAATCCATCTTCAAGGCAATGCACACCATCTAAGCGGCCACCATGATGAATGACAATATTCTTGAAACCATCCGAATGATCGAGGAGCAGAAGCTCGACATTCGCACCGTCACCATGGGCATCTCCCTGCTCGACTGCGCCGACTCTGACGGTGAGGTAGCCCGCCGCAAAATCTACGACAAGATCACCAGCCGCGCCGCAAACCTCGTCAGCGTCTGCGAAGGTATCGAAGCTGAGCTTGGCATCCCGATCGTCAATAAGCGCATCGCCGTCACCCCTATCGCGCTGGTGGCAGGCGCCTCCAACGATGAGGACTATGTAGAGTTCGCTCGCACCCTCGACGCGGCAGCTAAGGCAGTCGGCGTGAACTTCGTCGGCGGCTTCAGTGCCCTCGTCGATAAGGGCATGACCCCCGCTGACGAAAAGCTGATTCGTTCCATCCCTCGAGCGCTCGCAGAAACCGACGTTGTCTGCTCCTCCGTAGATATCGGATCCTCTCGCGCCGGCATCAACATGAGTGCCGTCAAACTCATGGGCGAAACCATCCGCGCCACCGCAGACCTGACCGCGGACACGCACGGCTTCGGCTGCGCCAAGCTTGTCGTCTTTGCGAACGCTGTCAGCGACAACCCCTTCATGGCGGGCGCATTCCACGGCGTGCAGGAGGCAGACACCACCATCTCCGTAGGTGTCTCCGGCCCCGGCGTGGTGCACCGCGCCCTGCAGAAGGTCCGCGGCGAATCCTTCGACACCTGCGCAGAAGAAATCAAGAAGGCAGCCTTCAAGATTACCCGCGTCGGCCAGCTGGTCGGTACCCTCGCCGCTGAACGCCTTGGCGTGCAGTTCAACATTATCGACCTCTCCCTGGCACCCACCGCAGAGATTGGCGACTCGGTCGCACACATCCTCGAGGAAATGGGTCTGGAAACCGTCGGTACCCACGGTACCGTCGCAGCCCTCGCACTGCTCAACGATGCGGTGAAGAAGGGCGGCCTCATGGCGTGCTCGAACGTCGGTGGCCTCTCCGGCTCCTTCATCCCGATCTCTGAGGATATCGGCATGATTGAATCCGCCGCAGCCGGACACATCAGCCTCGACAAGCTCGAAGCAATGACCGCCATCTGCTCCGTCGGCCTGGACATGGTCGCGGTTCCCGGTGACACCCCCGCCGCCACCCTCGCCGCAATGATTGCCGACGAGGCAGCCATCGGCGTGATGAACCACAAGACCACCGCGGTCCGCGTCATCCCGGCGGTTGGCCTGGGCGTAGGCGACATGGTCGAATTCGGTGGCCTGCTCGGTCGAGCACCCGTCATGCCCACCCATACCCCGAGCGCGGATGCGTTCATCGCCCGCTGCGGTCGTATTCCGTCGCCGGTTCACGGTTTCCGCAACTAAGCTCGATTCCGCAACTAAACTCTAGGGGCACTGAGAACCAATAGAAAAAGGGGAGGCATCGAAGAATATTTCTTCGGTGCCTCCCCATTTTGTGCTGTCTTGAAGAGCCAAAGACTCTTGTCTGAGCGTTTCTAATACACGAAGCGGCTCATCAATGCTTCAAGCGCCAGACGCGCATTTGCGTTCGTCCGCAGGCGACGCAGAGTCAGCTCAATCGCCTGCACATCCTCCAGTAGCTGCAGGGCGGAACGGCGGGTGCAGAACGCTTCTAGGGGCTCACGCAAATGCTCATTGACCAGCGGAGCCTTCGCCGACAGAGCCACCGTCAACGCATCACGCAGTACCGTCTGAACCTGCGCCACGGAACGCAACAGCGTATCGGAGGAAACGCGCTTAGCGCGGCGCTTCTGCTGCTCCTCCAGGCGGCGAACCTGCGCTCGCAAGGACGGCGAAACCCGCTCACCCTCACGGATACCCAGCAGTGCCAGTAGCTCCTGGCGTTCCTGCTCGTCCTTGAGAGCGGAGACAGCCTGCGCGTCCTGATCAGCAAGGTCGGTGAGCTTCTCAGCTGCGTTGAAAGCCGAAGAAATAGAACGAACATTCAGAATCAGGGAGGTAATCAGCTCCCGACGAGCCATCGCCTGCTCATTGGTCGCCAAACGGTACCCCTCCTGCGCATCGCCCAGAGCCAGGCGTGCCGCACGCTGCGCCAACGGATCAGCCACACCGTGCGCCAGCAGATACTCGTGCACCTGCGCATCCGTCGGAACCGGCAATTGCACCGGACGGCAACGCGAACGAATCGTCACCAGAACATCGGTGGGGGAGGGCGCCGTCAGCAACCAAATCGTGTGCGGCGGTGGCTCCTCAATCGCCTTCAGCAGCACATTGGAGGTACGCTCCGGCATGCGCTCGGTGTCCTCCACCAAAATCACACGCCAACGACCCACGGTCGGGCGGTCCTGAGCCTTCATGACCAGCTCGCGTGCCTCATCAATGCTGATCTGCGTCGCCTCAGTACTAAAGTGCGTGAAATCTGCGTGCGAACCGTTCATGACGGTCACACAACCCTTGCACTGGCCGCAGCCGCGGTTCTGCGGGTCGGGCTGCTCGCACAGCAGAGCGGCAGCAAAAACCTTCGCCGCCTCACGGTGAGGCGCACCGGTCGCCCCGGTAAACAGCCAAGCGTGCGTGGGACGGCTAGCTGCGGCGTCTGCGCGTAGCTGCTGCAGCTTATCGGCGGGAATTAGCAGGGTATCCCAGAGGCTCATGAGTCCTCCCTACCGGTGCGGACCAGCTCGCGGGCGGCGAGCAGCGGTTCAATCACCTCGAGCACGCGCGCGTGTACCTGCTCAATCGTGCCCACGCCGTCAATGATGCGGTGCGAACCGTTAGCGTCCTCGCGGGCAATCTGCTCGAACGCGCCGTGAATACGTGCCTTGAACGCCGCGCCTTCAGCCTCAATACGATCAACGGTGCCGCGCTGGTCCATGCGTTCCTGCTCGGCGCTCAGCGGTACGCTCAACAGCAGGGTTGCGTCGGGAACCAGATCGGCGGTGGCCCAGCGGCTCAAATCGACAATGGTCTCAACGCCCAGATCACGGCCTACGCCCTGGTACGCGGCGGAGGAATCAATATAGCGGTCGCTCAGCACGATGGCGCCCTCAGCGAGCGCGGGGCGAATCAGCTGGGAGGCGTGCGCCGCGCGGGACGCCGCGAAAATCAGCGCCTCGGCGCGGTCGTCAATAGTGCCCTGACCTGCCTCAAGGACGAGTGCGCGTAGCTTTTCGCCAATCTCGGTGCCGCCGGGTTCGCGGGTGGTGATGACACGGTATCCGCGGTCGCGTAGTGCTTTATTCAGCAGTGCGAGCTGGGTGGTTTTGCCGGCGCCGTCGCCTCCTTCAACCACGATAAAAAGCCCGCGGCGACCGGTCGGGTCGGCGGGAAGATTCTGCGCATCGGGGGTGTAGCTGAGAGTATCCATCACTTCTTAAGAGTACCGGGTCTGCCCAAATCCTCGGTGTGGCTTCGGCGACGGTTCCGAACAGCATTGAGTGCGCTTACAGGTAAAAAACATGTAAATACTGTGTACCGTCACCTGCGTGGGCGTGCGTTCTGGGCGTGGGTGTGCCAGGCTTAAAGGCATGAGTGCAGATAACCACGACATGAATTACTCCGCCGAGACCTTCGTCGTCTCCGGCGGCCGCCCGGCACACGAGCATGACGCGCCGGTGAACCCCCCGATCGTTCTTTCTTCCACCTACCGCGGCGTGGACGCTGTCAACATTGAGCAGGACCGCGTGTACGCCCGCTTCTCGAACCCCACCTGGGAGGGTATGGAAGAGGTTGTGGCGAAGCTGGAGAACGCATCCCAGCCGGGTCTGCTGTTCCCCTCCGGCATGGCTGCTGTCGCCGCCGTGATTGACCTGGTTCCGGTTGGTTCCATTGTGCTGATTCCGAAGCACGCGTACATGGCGTCGGTGACCCTGTGCAAGGATTTGGAACGCCGCGGCATTATCGAGCTCATTCGCGTGGACATTGAAGATACCGAGAGCGTTATCGCCGCTATGGAGGATGCCGCATCCCGCGCCGGCGTGACCCCCGAGAACGTGAACTACTCGGCACCGAAGGTCCTGGCGTGGCTGGAGAGCCCCACCAACCCGATGCTTGAGGTCGCTGACCTGCCCGCCCTGCTGTCTACCGCTCGCCGCCTGGGCATTGTGACCGCGGTGGACAACACCTTCGCGACCCCGATTCTGCAGCGTCCCCTGGATTTGGGTGCTGACGTCGTGGTTCACTCCGCTACGAAGTTCCTTGCGGGCCACTCGGATGTTCTGCTGGGTATGGCCCTCACCTCGAATGAGGAGCTGTACAAGGCGATGCTGCACCACCGCATCACCAACGGCGCAATCCCCGGTCCGGTGGAGGCGTGGCTTGGTCTGCGTGGCCTGCGCACCCTGGCGCTGCGCGTGGAGCGTGCGGTGCAGAACGCGCAGGTACTGGCTGAGCGCCTGAGCGAGCACCCCTTCGTGACCGAAGTGCGTTACCCGGGTCTGGAGAGCGACCGCGGCCATGAAGTCGCGAAGAAGCAGATGGATGGTTTCGGCGCGATTCTCTGCGTCACCCTGGATACCGACGCGGCGGGTGCCCGTAACGTTGTGGAGGCGCTGAAGCTGTGGACCCCGGCAACCTCCCTGGGTGGTGTGGAGTCCCTGGTGGAGCGTCGCCGTCGCCACGGTAACGAGCCGGATTCGATTCCGGAGTCGCTGCTGCGCCTGTCGGTGGGTATTGAGAACGTTGATGACCTTTACAATGACTTGGTTGAGGCCTTTAAGGTTGTCCGCTAGGCACTTTGCTAGGGTTGTCTAGAGAAGCTGCTGATTCTAAGGAATACTATGTCTCCTATTCTGTTGGTCTGGTATGTGACCACTTTTGTTGATACGCTGCTGGCTATTGCAGCTGCTGTGGTTGGCGTGCTGGCTTTTGTGCGTGCGTGGATGTCTCCGGCTAATGCTTACGATTTTGCCGGTAAGCGCCCGAAGAACACCTGGCTGGCTTTGACCGGTGGTGCTGCCGCGGTGTCGCTGTTTAGCGTTTTTGCTGCGGTGACTGGCGGCGGTAATACTGTGCTGATTCTTCAGCTGGTTGCTGCTGTGATTAGCTGCGTGTTCCTGGCTGGTGTGTGGCCTTCGGTTGGTCGCCGCCGTTTCTAGCGTTAGCTTGTGCGCTCGCTTTGAGCGATACGTTGTGGAGCCTCGCGTGCCGTTTGTCGGGTTTGTTCCGGTTGGGTGGTGTGCGGGGCTTTGCCGCGTCTTGGCGCGGTTTTTGCCGTTCCTCTTCTGGTAGAAAAGACCCTTATAAATTTTTGGGAGAATGCATATTTTCTAGGCTCTAAGGCATGACAAACCGGCGGGTAAATGAAAAAATAGAGGTATGACTTACAAACTAGTACTCCTGCGCCACGGCCAGTCCGAGTGGAACGAGAAGAACCTGTTCACCGGCTGGGTGGACGTTAACCTGACCGATAAGGGCCGCGCTGAGGCTAAGCGTGGCGGTGAGCTGCTGGCAGAGCGCAACATCCTCCCCGATGTTGTTCACACCTCCCTGCAGCGTCGCGCAATCAACACCGCAAACCTTGCACTGGATGCAGCAGACCGTCTGTGGATTCCCGTCAAGCGCACCTGGCGCCTGAACGAGCGTCACTACGGTGCCCTGCAGGGTAAGAACAAGTCCGAGATCCGCGAGGAATACGGCGACGAGAAGTTCATGACTTGGCGTCGTTCCTACGACGTTCCGCCGCCCCCGCTGGACGACAACGACCCCTACTCGCAGGCACACGACCCCCGCTACGCGAATGTTGAGAACGCTCCCCGCACCGAGTGCCTGAAGGACGTTCTGGGCCGTATGCTTCCCTACTGGGAGTCGGACATCAAGCCCGACCTCGCAGCAGGCAAGACCGTTCTGGTTGCTGCACACGGTAACTCCCTGCGTTCGCTGGTCAAGCACCTCGAGGGTATTTCCGATGAGGACATTGCTGGCCTGAACATCCCCACCGGTATTCCGCTGTACTACGAGCTGGATGAGAACTTCAAGCCCGTCAAGGCTGGCGAGTACCTGGACCCCGAGGCTGCTAAGGACGCTATTGCTGCCGTAGCAAACCAGGGTAAGTAATACCTTCGACAGGGTTTCGCCCCTGTACTTGTGATGAGCCGTCCACCGGTAAGGTGGGCGGCTCATTGCGTTCTCTGCCAGGTTTCCGCACGGAGGGCGTGTCTGAGAAGAGGCGCGCTCGCCTGAGTGCTGGGTAGCAGCCACATTTATACTGAGTGGGGTACTCGAATAGAAGGGAAGTACATGGATGCCGGTCTGATCGCCTTTATTGCGGGCATGATAGGTCTGCTGGTGGGCGTCCTGAGCATGAACGCGGTGGCGCGTAGTGAGCGTGAGCAGGAGCGTAGCTTGGTGTCGGCGCCGGCGCTGCGTGATGGTGCCGCTCAGGTGCTTGCTGTGATTGGTCGCGCCTACCTGGTGATTGATGAGGTGGGCGGCGTGGTTCAGGCTTCTCCGGGTGCTTATGCGATGGGTCTGGTGCGTGGCCATACGGTGGCGTCTGATGAGCTGGCGGATATGATTCGCACGGTGCGTCATCGCGGTATTTTTGTGGAGCGTAGCTTTGAGATTGACCGCGGTGAGGGTGAGGCGCTGGTCCTGGATGTGCGTGTTGCGTCGCTGGGTGATGAGTACATTCTGGTGCTCGCGGATGACCGCACTGAGATTTCTCGTGTTCAGCGTATGCGTAATGACTTTGTGGCGAATGTGTCGCATGAGTTGAAGACTCCGGTGGGTGCGGTGAGTCTGTTGGCTGAGGCTATTGAGCAGGCGAGTGATGACCCGGAGGCTATCGAGTATTTTGTGGGTCGTCTGCATAAGGAGACTCGCCGCCTCTCTGCGCTGGTGCGTGACATTATTGAGCTTTCGCGTCTGCAGTCGACCGATGTAATTGCGCGCGGTGGTCCGGTGTCGGTGCCTTCTTTGGTGGCTGATGCGGTGGATCGTTCGCATATTGTGGCGGAGGAGAAGGACATCCAGATTTCTACCCGCATCGAGGAGGTCCCCGAGGTGTATGGTGACGCCGAGCTGCTCGGTATTGCTGTGCAGAACGTGGTGGAGAATGCGGTGCGGTATTCGCCGGAGCATACGAAGGTGGATATTTGGGTGCATCGCGTGGCTGATCAGCTGCTGGTTGAGGTTTCTGATCAGGGCGTGGGTATCCCGGAGGATGAGCAGAAGCGTATTTTTGAGCGTTTTTACCGGGTTGATCCGGCTCGTTCGCGTCAGACGGGTGGCACTGGTTTGGGCTTGAGTATTGTGAAGCATGTGATGACTCAGCACGGTGGTAGCGTGACGGTTCGTTCGATGCCGCAGGAGGGCTCGACGTTTACGTTGGCGTTGCCGCTGAATGAGGCTCCGGTCGCAGTGTAGTGTTAGCGGTATAGGTTTTATGGAATCGAAGGAAGTTATTGATGTCTAAAATTCTGATTGTTGAGGACGAAGAGGCCCTCTCGGATCCTCTGGCGTTTTTGCTGGGTCGTGAGGGTTTCCAGACGATTGTTGTAGATAACGGTCTGGATGCTCTGCCGGTGTTTGACCGCGAGGGTGCGGACCTGGTGCTGCTGGATGTGATGCTTCCGGGCATGTCCGGTATGGAGGTGTGCCGTAAGCTGCGTGAGGTGTCTTCGGTCCCGATTATCATGCTGACCGCTAAGGATTCTGAGCTGGATAAGGTTCTGGGTCTGGAGCTGGGCGCTGATGACTATGTGACGAAGCCGTATTCTGCGCGTGAGTTGATTGCTCGTATCCGCGCGGTGTTGCGTCGTCGTTCGGCGGAGACTGATTCTGCGACTGAGTCGGTGCTGCAGGGCGGCCCGGTGCGTATGGATATTGACCGCCATGTGGTGACGGTTAATGGTGAAGAGATTTCTATGCCGCTGAAGGAGTTTGAGCTCCTTGAGATTCTGCTGCGCAATGTGGGTCGTGTGATGACTCGTGGCCAGCTGATTGAGCGCGTGTGGGGTGCCGACTATGTGGGCGATACGAAGACTCTGGATGTGCATATTAAGCGTCTGCGTTCGAAGATTGAGCCGGATTCTTCTGCTCCGCAGTATGTGGTGACGGTTCGCGGCTTGGGCTATAAGTTCGAGGCGTAGGCGGGCTAGAGACTGATGACTTCTGCTTCTGCGGCGAATACTGCTGTGATTGTTTTGGCGGCTGGTTCGGGTACTCGCCTGGGTGAGCCGATTCCGAAGGCTGCTGTGCGTGTGCACGGTCGTACTCTGCTGGATTATGCGTTGGAGGGTGCGCTTGCTTCGGGTGTTGCTGAGCATGTGGTGGTGACTGTTCCTGCTGATTGTTCGGTGAGCTGCCCGGAGCTTTTGGAGGATGCCCGCCGTACCGGCGCGTTGATCACCACCGGTGGTGATACTCGTACTGCTTCGGTGGTTGCGGCGTTGGATGCGTTGAAGGATGCGCAGGTTCCGGTGGATTATGTGCTGATTCATGATTGCGCTCGTGCGTTTACGCCGCCGCAGGTGTATCACCGTGTGATTGAGGGGCTGGGTTCTGAGAGTCCGCAGGGTGTTGTGCGTGCGGTGATTCCTGTGTTGCCGGTGGTGGATACGGTGAAGACCGTTGATTCTGCCGGCCTGGTGACGGGTACTCCTTCGCGCGCGCAGATGCGTGCGGTGCAGACTCCTCAGGGTTTTGAGGTCTCTGCCCTGTTGGCGGCGCATGAGCGTAGCCGATCCCTGCCGCCCGAGGAAGCTGAGCTGTTGACTGATGATGCGATGGCTATGGAGGCGGCGGGCGAGCCGGTGTTGACGGTTGCCGGTGATGCGGATGCGTTTAAGGTGACGACTCCGATGGATTTGCGGGTTGCTCGCGCGCTGTTTGGCGATTCTGCTTCCTAATCCTGCCGCGTAACGCCTCTTATACCTGCCTCTGTAGTGGGGCGGGCACTGCTGCTGAGAAGATTTTTGTTCGATTGAAGGGTCCTGTAATGACTGTTATTCCTCGTGTTGGTACCGGTGTTGATGTCCATGCTTTCGGTGAGGAGGGCACTCCTCTGTATATTGCTGGCCTGCATTGGCCGGGTGAGCGTGGTTTGAGCGGCCATTCTGATGGTGATGTGGTGGCTCATGCTGCTGCTGATGCGCTGTTTGCTGCCTCTGGCACGGGGGATTTGGGCTCTAATTTCGGTGTGGATCGCCCGGACATGAAGGGTGCTTCGGGTGTTCGTATTCTTTCTGAGGCTGCGGCGATTGTGCGTGCGGCTGGTTTTGAGATTGGTAATGTGAGCGTTCAGCTGGTGGGTAACCGCCCGAAGTTCTCTCCGCGCCGTGATGAGGCGAACCGTGTGCTGAGCGAGGCGGCGGGTGCTCCGGTGACGGTGATTGCGACGACTACTGACGGTCTGGGTTTGACGGGCCGCGGCGAGGGTGTGGCTGCTATTGCGACGGCGCTGGTGTATCCGCGTTCGTAGGTGTTTGGCTGCTTCGAGCCATTCTGTAACCTATCGCTGATTTACCGCCCCGGCGTCTGAACCGACCCCGTAGAATGAGAGTGTGACTATGCGTTTTTATGATTCAGCTTCCGCGACTATTCGCGAGTTTGAGCCCGTCGTGCCCGGTGAGGCGCGTATCTATTATTGTGGTGCTACGGTGCAGGGTGAACCGCATCTGGGCCACATCCGTTCGGCGTTGGTTTTTGACCAGTTGAGCCGTTGGATGCGTTACCGTGGTTTGAAGGTGACGACGGTCCGCAATGTCACTGATATTGATGACAAGATTTTGGCGAAGTCTGCTGATTCTATGGAGCCCGGTTTTGAGGGTGAGTTCCCGAATGAGCAGTGGTGGGCGCTCGCGTATCGTTTTGAGAAGGTTTTTGCTCAGGCGTATGCGGCGTTGGGTATTGATCCGCCGACGTATGAGCCGCGCGCGACCGGTCATATTCCGGAGATGTTTGCTCTGATTCAGCGTCTGATTGATCGTGGCCACGCGTATCCTGCACTGGATGATTCTGGTGACGTGTATTTTGATGTGCGTTCGTGGGATAAGTATGGTGCGCTGACGAATCAGAGCGTTGAGGATATGCAGGATTCTGCGGATGCTGATCCGCGCGGTAAGCGTGACCCTCGCGATTTTGCCCTGTGGAAGGGCTATAAGGAGGGTGAGCCGCTGACTGCTTCGTGGGAGTCTCCGTGGGGTCGCGGCCGTCCGGGCTGGCACCTGGAGTGCTCGGCGATGGCTGGTAAGTATTTGGGTTCGCGTTTCGATATTCACGGTGGCGGTTTGGATTTGCGTTTCCCGCACCATGAGAATGAGCTGGCGCAGTCGACTGCAGCTGGCGATGATTTCGCGAATTTCTGGATGCATAACGGCATGGTCACCTATGAGGGTGAGAAGATGTCGAAGTCTATCGGTAATACGATTTCGCCGGCGCAGATGCTGCAGATGGCCCGTCCGCTGGTGGTTCGTTATTACCTGGGTAGTGCGCATTATCGTTCGATTCTTGATTACCGTCCGTCGTCTCTGCAGGAGGCGGCAACCGCTATTGAGCGTGTTGAGGCGTTCCTTGCTGCAACTCAGGATGTGCTGAAGCCGGGTCGTGAGGTTCCGGAGGCTTTTGCAGAGGCTATGGATGATGACGTGAATATTCCGCGTGCTCTGGCGGTTCTGCATGAGCAGACTCGTGCCGGTAATGCGGCGCTTGCTGCCGGTGAGGATGCTTCGGAGGCGGCGAATGCTGTGATGGCTATGGCTGAGGTTCTGGGCCTGGCGCAGCTGATGAGCTTTAATGCTGAGGGCACTTCGGGTGCTGAGCATGAGGCTCTGGATGCGCTGATTCAGGCTGTATTGGCGGAGCGTGCTGCTGCTCGTGCTCAGAAGGATTGGGCGAAGGCTGATGCGATGCGTGATCTATTGGCGTCTGCTGGTGTGCAGGTGAAGGATGGCGCGAATGGTTCGAGCTGGAGCGTTGGCTAGAGGGTGATGTGCCCCGCGTTTGTGCGTAAGGCTTAGGTCGCGCGGGTTTCTCTCGCGTAGACTCGTATTCATTACTTTGACGAAGGAAGAGAAGAATGGCTAAGGCAGGTTCGCGCCCGGGCGCTACCACCAAGAAGAAGGGTGCTACTAAGGGCACTGGCGGTCACGGTCGTAAGGCGCTTGAGGGTAAGGGTCCTACTCCGAAGGCTGAGGACCGCGTTTATCACAAGGCGCATAAGATGAAGCGCGCGGCTGAGCGTCGTGCTGCTACCGGTACGAACCGTAAGTTCCAGACTCGTCTGGGCGGTAAGCGTGCTAGCGATGAGCTGGTGACTGGTCGTAATGCGGTGCTTGAGGCTCTGCGTACTGAGATTCCCTCGAAGCACTTGTACATCATGAGCCGTGTTGAGGTTGATGACCGCGTTCGCGAGATTATGACTATTGCGAATAAGCGCAATATTCCGATGCTGGAGATTCCGCGTAGCGAGCTGGATCGTTTGACTGATGGTTCTGTGCATCAGGGTGTTGCGATGCAGATTCCGCCGTACAAGTACCCGGACGCGACTGATTTGGTGCTGGATACTATGGAGCGTTGGCACTCGGGTAAGCTGTCGACTCCGCCGCTGTTTGTTGCTTTGGACGGTATTACTGATCCGCGTAACTTGGGTGCGATTATTCGTAGCGTGTCCGCATTTAGCGGTGATGGTGTGATTATTCCTGAGCGTCGTTCGGCTGCTGTGACCGCTGGTGCGTGGAAGACTAGTGCTGGTGCGGCTGCTCGTATTCCTGTTGCGATGGCGACTAATCTGACTCGCGTGATTCAGCAGGCTAAGGAGCAGGGTATTTTCGTGATTGGTCTGGATGGCGGTGGCGATATTGAGCTGCCGGCTCTGGAGCTTGCGAATGAGCCGCTGTGCGTGGTGGTTGGTTCTGAGGGTAAGGGTCTGTCCCGCCTGGTGACTGAGAACTGCGATCAGATTGTGTCGATTCCGATTGATTCGGCGATGGAGTCTTTGAACGCAGCGATGGCTGTGGGCATTACTCTGTACGATGTTTCTCGTCGTCGCGCTTCCGCGAACTAGAGTTTTGAAGCTAGCGAGCTACGGACTGTAGCTCTGTAGCTTGAACCCTATAGCTTGAACAAGGAGGGCGCCCCGTGAGGGGGTGCCCTCCTTTTCTGTGCTCTCCCCATATATAGGTGCTCATATATAGGGAGACTACAGAACTGGGAGGTACAGAACGGGGAAGTGCAGCGGTACAGATATGCGGGATACAGAGATGGGGGAGGGGGCGGAGCCCCTCTTCCCATCTTTTCTTCCCGTCTTCTCTTCTTATCTTCTTGATGCTGAGAGGCTTTTCTGCCCTTCTATATGGGCTCTTCAGGGAGCTTCTGCAGGTTTTTCGGGGTCTTTTGAAGGTTTTTAAACTTTTTTCAAAGAGCTTTTGAGGAGCTTATCCTGTGCTGACTAGGCGGTTTAGTGTCTGGAGGGGTGTTTGGGACCCTTTCAAGGCCCTTTTTGTGTGCTACTTCACCCTTTTTCGGGTTGCAGGGG
>NZ_CAUVVO010000010.1:0-97038 GCF_963555405.1 uncultured Rothia sp.
TGGAACACTACAGTTACCACCCTACCGCATGTTTGCCGTCGTTTGCATTCTTTTGGGTACAACAGCGACTAAACGTCACCATACGAACACCTCAATGCTTTATGCATCAAATAATCTGCACTTGTGGAGGCGCCGCCTCCACAGAATTTTGTACCATGGATTAGCGTCTTCGACCATGGCTTTTAACTACGACCAAAGACACTAACCTATGGCACAAATCCGTAACCCATGACCGAATCTCCGGCTACGACAGGTAGGTGAGAGTTGGTTATGGGTTATGCCTTGTCGTCGATAGGTTAGTGTCTTCACGGCGGGTTAAAGACTCGCGGCGAAGACACTAACCTATCGAAAACCTCGGTCTAAAAAGCAGGCGGCCCCGAACGCTTATAAACATTCGGGGCCGCCTGCTGCGGTTATTCAGACCTTACGAGGCAATCTTCGCGATCTGGAACATGGACGCCGGCATTGGGCGGTCCAGCGACCAGCGAATATGCATCGGCTTAGAACCCTCGTGAGAAATGTATTTCACGGTGCCCAGGCACATGTAGGGGCTGGTGCCTATAGCATCTTTCTTGTTGCGGCGAACGAAAAGAACGATGCGGCGCCCCAACTCTTCATGATGCTGGAAGAGCTGACCCAGCTGACTTTCGGGAGTCGTTGCGTTCTGTGAATCCCACGCGAACTCCGAGGCGCTGATGGCGTAGTCCTTGTACATGGTGGTCGGTGAGAAGTGCTTTTCAGACTTCTCCAAATTCACTAGTAGTGCGGTGGTATTCGTCGGGTTGAAGGGTACGACACCGTTAACTGAGACGCCGGGGACCTTGAAGTTTTCCTCTTGGCCGCCCAGGCCTGCGAATAGTTCCTCACGGGAGTAGAGCGCGTGAGTGCGCAGGGGAATATCTTCGCCCTCAAAGAGCGGCAGGGTGGAGGTGGTGTCCGTAGCGGCGTTGAAGTTCCAGACGCTTTCTAACTCTTGCAGAATACCGCGGTTCTTACGCAGGGTTGCCAGGCCCTCGTCGAGGCTGAACTTCTCGGTAGAACCGTCCCACTTGGCGTAAGGCCAGATGGAGAAGAGGAGCATCCATGCGTGGCGGCGCTGTTCGTCGGTCATGTCCTGTTCCAGGACGTCCGTGTTCAGCAGCTCCAGGTAGGCGTTAATGCGGAACGTGTCGTGCACGTGCGTGAGCGCCTTGACGCGCTTATTCGTCTCGACGGATACGTTGTCCTGGAAAGGAAATACCAGGTCGGGGTACAGCTCACTCGCGGCCTGGAGGCTGGTCCAGGTTGTTGCGACGGGCTTAGTTACACCGGGCAGGGGTACCTTGCTGCTACGGCCGTAAATATGGGGTAGACCCATGCCGTAGCGGTTGATGAAGTCAATGACGGTGGGGCGAATGTCGGCGCCCGCGGAGTTTCGCCGCATATCTTCCAGGTAGCTTTTGGCTGTGTCGATAAGGGCATGCTGGTTCATGCGCAGGGACTCACGAATCTTCTGGATGACCTGCTTCTGGGTCAGCTCATCCAGGTGGAAGTGGCAACCGGCCGGCAGTTCGGGGCTCTCAATATCATCCACAGTCAGGGCACCTTGTCGCGCAAAAGCGCGGTACTTGCTGTGAACCATAAAGTTCTTGTTCTGGTGTCCCACAAAGTCGAGAACTGTCAGAACAGACTTCAACGGTGCACGGCGCAGGCCGCGACCCAGCTGCTGCAGGAAGAGTGTGAGCGACTGGGTGGGGCGCAGCATCAGGAGCGTGTCAATGCTTGGAATGTCGACGCCCTCGTTGAACAGGTCCACGGTGAAGATGGTCGTCAGCTCGTGGTTGTCATCCGCAAGATTCCCCATAACCTCGGCACGACGCTCGGCGGAATCCGTACCCACCAAGCAATCTGCTGGGATTCCTATTTCGTTGAACTTCTGGGCCATGTATTTGGCGTGCTTCACGCTCACACAGAACCCGAGCGCCTTCATGCGCAGGGGGTTGTCGACCTTCTCGCGTAGCTCCTCCACGATGATGCGCAGGCGGCGTTCAGCCTCGTCCTTGGTGTACAGGTTCTCCAGGGCGTTTTCGTCGTACCGGCCACCCCGAACGTTGATGCGGCGCAGGTCGGTGCCGTCGGCAATACCGAAGTACTGGAAGGGTACGAGGAGGTGGTCTTCGAGTGCGTCCCACAGGCGGATGGAGGTTGCCACGTAACCGTCAAAGTACTTGTCAGCGATGTTTACCCCGTCTTCTCGCTCGGGGGTTGCGGTCAGGCCAATAAATTCGCGGGGCTCAAAATAGTTGAAAACTTTGTCCCAGCTGGCGGCCTTAATGTGGTGGCATTCGTCCATGATGATGACGTCGAAATAGTCCGGTGCATAATTTTCGAGGGCGGCACCTGACAAGGTTTGAATGGTGGCAAAAACAGCCTCATTATATTCAGGCTTTTTGCCGCCGGTCAGGAGCTCACCGAAATTACCTTTAAGCATGACGTCGCCGAAAGTGCGGCGCGCCTGGTCAAGGATTTCTTTTCGGTGTGCAATGAAAAGCAGCTTCAGCTTTTTGCCGGACTGCTCGCAGAGGCGCCTGTAATCGAGAGCCGAGAACACAGTTTTGCCGGTGCCGGTTGCGGCCACGGCGAGGTTGCGGTGACGACCCTTAGAACGAGCGTTCTGCATTTCTTCAAGCATGCGCACCTGATGCGGGAACGGGTGCACATCCAGTAGAGACGAGTCGATATCGTACTCCAGGCCCTTGCTTTTACGGCCGGTAATATCCGCCTTGGCCAGGGCAGTGTCGAGCTCCTGTTTCTCCTTGTCAGAGGCGGTGTAAGAGGTGAAATCACCGCTCTTCCAGTAGCTTTCAAATAGGCCTTCAAACTGGCGGATCAGGCCGGGTGTAATCGGGTTAGAGATGCGAACATTCCACTCCAGGCCGTCAGTGAGCGCGGCACTGGACAGGTTCGAGCTACCCACATAGCCGGTGGACATGCCGGTATTGCGGTGGAACAGCCAAGCCTTCGCGTGCAGGCGAGTGCTGTCGCCCTGGTAGCTGATTTTCACCTCCGCACCGTACTCTTCAACGAGGCGGTCAATAGCCTTGCGGTCGGTCGCGCCCATGTAGGTGGTGGTAATAATGCGGAAAGGAATACCGCGATTTTTAATAGCTTTAAGCTGCTCACTCAAACTATTAACACCAGACATTTTCAGAAAAGAGCAGAGCAAATCTACACGGTCTGCACTTTCTAATTCTTTCTGAATTTCAGTATTGAGATTCAGGTCTTTAGAAGTATTCGTCATCAGAGCAACGTCGCTCAGAGGAATATCGGGGCGCGTAGTTTTTGCATCAGTGAGGGTGAGCTCGCGCATCTGAATTACGTTACTGTCGTCATCGGTCAGCAACGAATCGTTCTGCTCTTCGGCATCCTGCGGTAGGAGCTCCATCATGCGGTTGATGAGTTCCACCTGGTCGGCGGGGTTTTTGAGGCTTTCGAGGGCGGGAGCCAGTTGGGTAGCGAAGAACTGGGTGAGCAGTTCGGGGATGTTGTAGTCGTCTTTTTGGAGGATTTCTTCCTGCCATTGCGCGCCTTCGGGGATGGCGCGGCCCATGAGCGATGCGCTCTTGAGGTGTTCGTAGAGCCCCAGGGGGAGAGTTTCGTCAGTCGTGGTCATAGCAGCAGCCTAGCAGCCCGGGCGGTTTGCCGCTGCTTGGGTGGTCACCGGTTCACGGGGGAGGGGTGGTGGAATCCTGTAATTACAAAAATCCCGGCGGCTCCTGCATACATCCTTCCTCGAAAAGCCACATGTGTTTCGAGAAGCCACGTAATATGTTGCTTTTCGAAACACATGTGGCTTCTCGGCGATTAAACTCGGCGCACCAAACACCCCGCCCCGCACGCAGAACACACCAGCCCAAACGCTATTGATTCGCATCACACACCGGCGTTCTTAGGTATCCTTGGGGTAACACTCAGACAGAAGCCCGCCCTCCATCTCGAAAGGGGCCGCATGAAAACCTTCTGGACTAACCTACCCCTCACCATCCGCGCGGCAGTCATCTTCTGCTACGCCTACGCCGCGGTGCGCACCCTCAACCTCTTCTCTGAGGCAGGCACCGCACCGCTGACCCCGCGCACGCTCCTTGACGGTGCCCTCACCGCCGCGCTCGTCGTCGGCGCTCTCGCCCTGTACCTGGGTAACGCCCTGGGTGCCGCTCTACGCGCCCGGCGAGAAGGCTACGAGCCCCGCCCGGTCGGCATCATCGTCGCCTACGCGCTTTTCGTGGCGGTGTGCACCTACCTTATCTGCCGCCTCATCGCTTACACCGTGGAGGCGGGGCTCACCTGGCTCTTCCCGCCCGCCCTCGACCCGGTTCTGACCGCCGTGGGCATGGCTGTTCTTGGCGTGATTAACTATGTGCGCCTCGACCGCCGTACCCGCAAGGTCTGACCGGGGAGTTGCACCAGAAGAAATCCCTGTAATTACAAAAAATCTCCCGCACCGGGTGGAGCACACCTTCACGGCATGCCCCCCAGTGCGGGAGATTTCTATATCAACGGAACGCCGCAGCCTTCACGCTACAGCGCCGCGTGCACCTTACAGGCTCTGTGCCTGAATTGCGGTGATCGCAACAGTGTTGATGATGTCCTCAACGGTGGTACCGCGCGACAGGTCGTTCACGGGCTTACGCAGACCCTGCAGAACCGGGCCCACAGCGGCAGCACCCGAAGACTGCTGAACAGCCTTGTAGGTGTTGTTACCGGTGTTCAGGTCGGGGAAGACGAACACGGTAGCCTGACCAGCGACCTCGCTGCCGGGCAGCTTGGTCGACGCAATGGACATGTTCGATGCAGCGTCGTACTGAATCGGGCCCTCGACCGCGAAGTCGGGGTTCGATGCGCGCACGATCTCGGTTGCCTCGCGCACAACGTCCACGTCTGCGCCAGCGCCGGAGGTGCCGGTCGAGTAGGACAGCATAGCAACCTTGGGGGTGACGCCGAACTGGCGTGCAGTCTCTGCGGAAGCCTTCGCGATGTCGGCGAGCTGCTCTGCGTTGGGGTTCGGGTTCACTGCGCAGTCGCCGTAGACCAGAACGCGGTCTTCCATCAGCATCAGGAAGACGGAGGAGACGATCTTGGTGCCGGGGCGGGTCTTGATGAACTCGAGCGAGGGGCGGATGGTGTTCGCGGTGGTGTTCACAGCACCGGAAACCATGCCGTCGGCGATGCCCTTGTAGACGAGCATGGTGCCGAAGTACGAGGGGTCGGTCATGCGCTCGCGAGCAGCCTCAATGGTGACGCCCTTGTGTGCACGCAGCTCAGCGTAGGTTGCTGCGAAGTCCTCGGTGTACTCGTTGTTTTCGATGTCGATGATACGAACGGTGCTGGGCAGTTCGATACCTTCGGCCTGGCAAATCTCTGCGATCTTGGCGGGGTTGCCGAGCAGGATCAGGTCGCAGAAGTCGCGGCGTGCAATGATTTCGGATGCACGCAGGATTCGCACGTCGTAACCCTCGGGCAGGACCACGGAGCGGCGGTTTGCGCGTGCGGTCTCGATGAGGTTGTGCAGGAAGCGCAGCGGGGTCATGGATGCGGGGCGCTCAATTTCGAGGCGTGCGAGCAGTTCGTCCTTGTTGACGTGCTCGTCCCAGCCGCCCATTGCTGCTGCGAGCTTGCGCTGGTGGCCGCTTTCGAGGGCGCCGCGGACGCGGGAGACTGCGCGTGCAGACTTGAAGGTGTCCTTGGTGGTGGACAGCACGGGGAACGGTGCGTTGTCGATGAGGGAGCCGACTGCGGTGTTCTTGCCGGGCAGCGCGTCCAGGCCGCCGGTGAGCAGCACGCCGGAGGGTGCGGGGAAGGTCGGTGCCAGTGCGGATGCGAGGGTTGCTGCAACGATGTCTGCACGGTCGCCGGGGACGATGACGAAGTCACCGTCGACGAACTGGTTCAGGAAGTTGGAGACGTTCATTGCTGCGACCTTGATGCCGTGGATGTCGCGGCTGAGGTCTTCTGCCTTGATGCCTTCGGTGTCGAGCTTGAGGGCCTCGGCAACTTCACCGACGGTGGGTGCGTTCAGTTCGGGGATTTCGGGCAGTACGTAGACGGGCAGGTTTGCGTCGCCGCGCTTGACGGACTTTTCGATTTCGTCGCGCAGTTCGGGCTCGGCGCGGCCGACGATGATGGCGAGCAGGTCTGCCTTGGAGGCGAGCAGCTCGGTGCGTGCCACGTCAACGGCGGTGACTGCTTCTTCGACGGTTGCTTCCTGTGCGCCGACGATAGCGACGACGGGCAGGCCCAGGTCGCGTGCAATCTGGACGTTCAGGTCGAACTCGACGGAGAGTGCGTTAGCGGGCAGGTAGACGCCGTCGACGATTACGACGTCGCTGTTTGCTGCGACCTTCTCGTAGGCGGAGACTGCGCGTGCGGAGATCTCTTCAGTGTCGCCTTCTGCGATGAGTGCGAGGGCGTCGGGCATGGAGACGGCGCCGCCGACCTGCTCTTCGGCCAGGCCGAAGTGCTCGCGGATGAGGCGTGCGACGGGGTCGTCAGAGATGGTTGCACCGTCGAAGACGGGGCGGAAGAAGCCGACGCGGTCTGCGCGCTTGATGAGGGAGTCTGCTAGGCCCAGGGCGACGAGGGACTTGCCCGAGTTCTGGGACATAGCGGAGAGGTAAAGACCGGTGGTCATAGTTTTACTTTCCTTCTATGCGGATGTTCGGCGCTGGGTCCCGCGGCTGCGCAGGGGTGTATGTGCTCCTGTGCGCGGGTGCGTCGAGCTTATAGGTCATCTTCTATCTTAAGGCGTTGTGGGGGTGGCGCCTAACAGGGGGTGCGGTGCGCTGCGTCATGTGGGCGGATGCGCGGCTGTTGTTGGGGCAGGTTGCACGAATGTTTGTGCCGCCTCCCTGGTGTGGCTTGCCCGTCTAGGGGGTTGTTTACGGGTTGAGGATGCGCGTGTATCGTACGCTGTGGCCGGGTGCCCAGATGCCGCGTGCTTGGAAGTACACGCCTTCGTTGCGGTAGCCGAGCCGCTCGTAGAAGGAGAGCGCTCGTTCGTTTTCTGCCATGACCCACAGGTAGGAGTTTTCGTCCGGGTAGATGACGGATTCGTAGAGTGCCCGGCCGAGCCCGGTGCCGTGCGTGTGGTTGAGGGTGTACAGGTGCGTGAGTTTGCGGGTGCCTGCGGGCAGTTCGGTAAGGCTGTCGGCGCGTTCGAGTTCCCAGGAGGACTGCTCGCACAGGGAGAGCGCCAGGCCGACCGGCTTATCCCAATCGATGTGTGCGCCGATGGAGCAGGAGAGCCCACCGTCGGGGGTCCATCCGGGTACGTCGTAGGCGAAGAAGCCGCGCACGGTGGGGGAGGAGATGTGGCGGCGGAAGTCTTCGAGGTATTCGTTGCGTTCGGCGCGGTGGCGGGCGGTGAAGCTTTCCCCGAGCGCGTCGAAGTAGAGCGGGTCGTAGGTCTGCTCCATGCAGTCCAGCTGCAGGTTGACGTACTTTTCGGCGTCGGTCGGTTCAATCGGTGCGAGCGCGTAGCGGCCCTGACATACAAATCCCATGGGTTCTAGTCTACTCAGCCTGTTTCTGCGGAGGCGGTTCCCCGCGGGTGCGTACGCTAGGGGCGTGCGGGCTGTCGGCTAGGCTAGTCGGCTAGGCTAGAGGGTATGGCGAAAAAGAGCAGGGCACCGAAGAAATCCCAGAAGGCGCAGAAGCAGCAGAAGAACCGCATCGACGATACCGAGAGCACCCCCGTGCAGGGTGCTGCCGCTGGCGTGTACCCGATTTCCACGGGTGAGGCGGAGCTGGTCCCTGACGGCTACCACGCCGACGGCTGGCTCCTGCTCATTAACGGCGTGCAGTCTTCCCACGTGATTGTGGGCGAACCCCGCCAGCTGGATTTCGAGTACATGCGCTGGATTGCGGCGGTTGTCTCCTCCCACGTGGAGGAGCACCTGGATGCCGCTAAGCTGCGCATCACCCACCTGGGCGGCGGTGCGTGCTCCATGGCGCGCTATTTCGCTGACCTGTACCCGACCAGTCGCAACACGGTCGTTGAGCTGGATGCCAAGCTCGCCGAGTACGTGCGCGCCTGGTTCGACATCCCCAAGGCACCGCGCGTGAAGATTCGCGTGGGCGAGGCGGGTGCCGTCACCGCGACTTTCGCGCCTGCATCCCGTGACGTGCTGATTCGTGACGTGTTCGCCGGGGATACCACCCCCGAGGCGCTCACCACCGTGGAGTTCACCCGCACCGTCGCCGAGTCCCTGGCACCCGGTGGCCTGTACATCCTGAACTGCGGCGACGGGCCGGCGCTGACCGGTGCCCGCGCTGAGGCGTCCGCCCTGCTTGAGGTGTTTGAGTACGTGTGCATTGTGGCGGATTCGGCAATGTTGAAGGGCCGCCGCCGCGGCAACGTCATTATTGCCGGCTCGCACGCGCCCCTGCCGGAGGCGGGATCCGTGCAGGCTGCCGCAATCGCCCGTGAGCTTATGGGCGGAGGCGTGCCCGCCCAGTACTGGGACACCGCGCGGGTTCGTCAGTTCGTGAGGTAGCGGTTTTGGCGGTAGCTTACGTTCTTCAGTAATGACTTAAATTTTTCGACCATAGGTTAGCGACTTTGGTAGGGGCTTTTAACTACCGCCAAAGACCGTAACCTATCGCCCAATTCGGCGCCCCCTCCACGGCAGACGCTACTATAGTGGCATGCGATACACCTACCTCGGCCCCTCCGGCACCTTCACCGAATCCGCCCTGCTGAGCGTCCCCGGCGCAGCCGACGCCGAACGCATCCCCGCCACTAGCGTGCCCGACGCGCTCGCACGCCTGAACGCGGGCGAGGTGGACGCCGCCATGGTGCCCATCGAAAACTCCGTGGAGGGCGGCGTGAGCGCCACCCTGGACGCTATCGCAGCCAGCGAGGGTGTACGCATTATCCGTGAGGTGCTCGTGCCGATCCGTTTCGTGCTGGTCGCCGCGAAGCCCCTCAGCATTGAGGACGTCAAGACGATTTCCACCCACTCGCACGCCTGGGCGCAGGTGCGCGGCTGGGCGCAGGAGAACGTGCCCACCGCAGCGTACCTGCCCGGCTCCTCCACCGCGGCGGCGGCTGTCGGCCTGCTCGAAGAGGGCTGCACCTACGATGCGGCAATCTGCTCCCCGGCGCTACTGAACTACCACCCCGAACTGCACGTACTGCAGGACAACATCGGCGACAACAAGAACGCCGTCACCCGCTTCGTGCTGCTCTCCCGCACCGCCGATATTCCCGAACCGACCGGCTCCGATAAAACCACCCTGACCGTGCCGCTGCCCGCCAACCGCGCCGGCGCCCTGCTCGAACTGCTCGAACAGTTCTCCGTGCGCGGCGTGAACCTCTCCCGCATCGAATCGCGCCCCACCGGCGAAGGCATGGGCTCCTACTCGTTCAGCATCGACGCCGACGGCCACATCTACGAGGCACGCATGCGCGATGCACTGCGCGGCCTGCACCGCGTCTCCCCGACGCTGAAATTCCTCGGCTCCTACCCGCGCGCCGACCACGAAAACACCGAAGTCGACGCCATCCACTCCGACGGCTCCTTCGACGCCGCACACGAATGGGTCGAGTCGCTCTTCCCGAACGGCCGCCCCGCACAGCTGCAGCGCCACTAGCCGCCCCGCCGCTAGACACCCCCGCACCTACCCGCGCCCCACCAGCGCAAACCCCGCCCACAACCCACCGCAAGATTAGGTAGGATAAAACAGTGATTGATATTAACCTCCTCCGCGAAAACCCCGACGTCTTCCGCGCCTCCCAGCGAGCACGCGGCAAGGACGAAACCCACGTCGACCGCATCCTCGAAGCCGACACCGCACGCCGCGCACTCATCGGTGAATACGAGACCCTGCGCGCCGAACAGAACGCCTTCGGCAAGACCGTCGCAAAGGCACCCAAGGAAGAAAAGCCCGCCCTCGTCGCACAGGCGAAGGAACTCGCAGCCCGCGTCAACGAAGCAAAGGCAGCCTCCGAAGCGAAAACCGCCGAATACGAGGAACTGATCAGCAGCATCGAAAACCTCATCATCGACGGCGTACCCGTCGGCGGCGAAGACGACTACGTAGTTGTCAAGGAAGTCGGCACCCCCCGCGACTTCACCACTGAAGGCTTCGAACCGCGCGACCACCTCGAAATCGGCGAACTCGTCGACGGCATCGACATGGCACGCGGCGCGAAGGTCTCCGGCGCACGCTTCTACTTCCTCAAGGGCCAGGTAGCACGCTTGGAGCAGGCACTCATGTGGATGGCGCTCGACCTCGCAACCGAGCACGGCTTCACCATGATGACCACCCCCACCCTGGTACGCCCCGAAATCATGAACGGCACCGGCTTCAACGTCAAGCACGACGACGAAATCTACCGCCTCGAACGCGACGACCTGTACCTGGTCGGAACCTCCGAGGTGGCGCTCGCCGGCTACCACACCGACGAAATTCTCGACTTTGAGAAGGGCGCGAAGAAGTACCTGGGCTGGTCCTCCTGCTACCGCCGCGAGGCTGGCTCCGCAGGTAAGGACACCCGCGGCATCATTCGCGTGCACCAGTTCAACAAGGCTGAAATGTTCGTCTACTGCCCCGTCGAGCAGGCAGAAGAGATGCACGCAAAGCTGCTGTCCCTCGAAGAGGAAATGCTGCAGCGCTGCGGCCTCGCATATCGCGTGATTGACACCGCCGCAGGCGACCTGGGCACCTCCGCAGCCCGCAAATTCGACTGCGAGGCGTGGGTCCCCACCCAGGGCACCTACCGTGAGCTGACCTCCACCTCGAACTGCACCACCTACCAGGCGCGCCGCCTGAACATTCGCGAGCGCACCCCGGACACCGTGGACGAGGCAGGCAACGTGCGTAAGGGCCGCACCCGCTCCGTGGCAACCCTGAACGGCACCCTGGCAACCACCCGCTGGGTGGTTGCCCTCCTGGAGACTCACCAGCAGGCTGACGGTTCTGTTGTGATTCCTGAGGCTCTTCGCCCCTACATGGGTGGTGCCGAGGTTATCCCGGCAGTAGCTGCTGAGTAAGGGATTCCTGCTGGAGTGAGTCTCCACTCCGGCGGGGGATTTGGTACCTCGCGCGCTCGGAATCCCCCACCTCCGTCCCACCAGCAGGCAGACGGTTCTGTGCGTATTCCCGAGGCTCTTCGCCCGTACATGGGTGGCGCCGAGGTTATCCCCGCAGTAGCCGCTGAGTAAGGGAAACCCCGCCTGCTAAGGCGTATCAAAACCAGCTGAAAAACCCGCTCACCGCGTAAACGGTGGGCGGGTTTTTGCGTGGGCGGGTAGTCTAAGGACTATGCCTCTTTACCGTAAACTCCTTGGTGTTTCCGCGGCGCCCTCGCTACCTGCCTTCTCGAGTTTTCTCCGCGCGTGCGGGGATGAGCCTGGTAAACTAGTGACACACAACACAACACGCCCGTTTTCTCTGCGCATGCGGGGATGGGCCCGACCTCCAAGCCCGTTTTCCGAACGACGAACTTATTAACGAGGCCGTACACCTGAACTCGAATACCGAATGACTGGAAACATAATGGTGATCAATCACAAGCGACGGGGCGAAACACAGAGCGCTCCTAGCCTGCATCTGAGAGACATGCCCATCGAACACTTGTATGCGCGCTATCAAAGGATAGTGCGGAACCTGCCGAGACGGATTCGCTGGCTTGCTTTGGTATTCGCGCCAACGAGCACGAGTTTCACCGTCTTCACCGCTGGCCTACTGAATGTTGCAGGGGCTCTGATGATTACGGCAGGTATCGGCCAGGTAACGTCAGGTGAGAGGACCCCAGGCAGTGCAATTTGGTTACTCATCTTCGCTTTCCTGGCTGAAAGCCTAGGGTGCTGGGTGAAGGAACGCCAAGAGCTTATTCTCACGATCGCGGTTCGACAGCTCACATACCGCCGTTTCCGGGACATCTTTAGTAGGTCATCCCATCCGCCGGAAGCTCACGGGCATGTTCTCACATACCCAGGACAGATCAGCCAGTTTGCCTTCGTTGTTGATTTCGCCGTTTCAACCGTTCAGATTATTGCCTTTCTCGCGGCTTCGCTCGCGCTATATGGTGCAAGCGGCGCCATCGCTGCGTTGCTCATCACTGGATTGGTATTCGTCAGCGTCCGTCTCATCAACTTGGTGGGCCGACTATGGGAACAGTACGTCGCTCTAGAGGGAGAGCGTAGGCAGTGGATCCAGCGTGTAGCAAACGCGCTGCCTCGAGGGCAAAGCATCCCCAGCTGGGGTACCGCCCTAGACAAGGTCGCTAGCATCCGAAACACCGAAGAGCAGCTTCTGCGCAGACGGGTCCCGTTGCAGGTCCTGAATGGATTCCTTGAACGGGGAGCACTAACTGCGGTGCTCGCTGTGGTTGCGGTTCTCGGCGCGTGGCTCTGGCCATCCGCTCATTTCGGTATTGGAATTATTTTGGCAGCCCGCTACCTGTACGCAGCGGTGCAGAACAACATCGTAAACTATCGGGTTATTCGGCTCGCTGTGCCAATGATGCGTGAGCTCGACAAGCTCGAGTCGTCTCCAAATTGCACGGTTAAACAGCAGGACTTGGTGGGGCAGCCTTCAAATTCTAGAGAGGTGCTTGCATCTACGTCTGAGCGCGCTGAAGCATTGCGCACATCCGTGACCACCCCCGATTCTGCTTTCGTACCACGCAACCCGGAAGTGTCCCATTCGGTGTTGTCAGCGTGGCGAGCTTCTGCTTCGCCACATCAGGTATCCCGGTTCACTAGCCTCGCTTTAGGTATGGGGCTCACTGAGGATGTGATCGGGCGGTTCTGGCAAGACGCAACAACCTTGTCGTCAGGAGAGAGACACCGTGCTGCTGTCGCTATCGTTTTGGCAGACAAACCGGACTGGCTAATTTTGGACGATACGTTCGCAGCGCTTGATCCTGTAACACGAGAAGTGGTTGCCGAGAGGATCTTAGAGTGCGTGCCAACGTGCACACTTCTGGCAAGCTCGGAGGAGTACGTACCGAGTGCCTTCACCTCCGGCAATGATGCGAGGGTAGACCCTCTTGAGTTGCAGGCTCATAGCCCCGGGGCAGCTAAGGAGGCAGATGCTGGTTCGACGGATGTGAGCGAGGGACAGGACCTTCCTGACCCTGAGCCGAAGCGTGCCACATTCCGACGATCGGCCCTGTTGTTGTTTGGACCGCATTTGGTGTGGATTACGTGTGGCGCCCTACTCTTGAGCGGATCCGAAGTTGCTTTTGCATTGACGATTGCTCACAGTGATGGGCTGTCTGCTCAGGTTGCTGGAGTGTCAGCTGCTTGCGCACTGGCAGCAATTGTTGGGTCCGTCATGTTCTTTGGCCCGCTCTACTGGGCTCCCATCGCTAGGCTGAGCGATTTGCACGACCGGGTTATACGGAGGCTCGATCGATTCGCTAGTCCTAGAACAAGCGGTGCGGTCATGGGGCGGATGGGTGAAGACTTCTCCGACCTTCAGATGTCGGTGCCTAGCGCCCTGGGTTCGGTATTTATGGTCATTCTACAGACCTTTATGCTCATCGGAGGCGCAGTGGCTGGCGCCCCGCTGTTCATAATCGTTGTGTTGGCGGTAGCACCCCTAGCGATGCTTGCTATGCGTCAGGGTTCAAAGTGGATTCTCCCTGCCTCGACGACGGCTGCCAATCGCCGAGGTGACTTCATCGGGGTGGTTGGTGCCCAGGCTGGCTTACACGCTGCGCCCGTCAGTGCAGGGCTACGTCGGGCTGGAGAAGAAGCCTACGCTCATTCGGAGGCTGCATACGTCAGCAGCTCGATTCAGTTGGCGAACGCCTACGCACTGCGTACGGGACTGATTCAGTCGCTTGTGTTGTCACTGAATGTTTCTGCAGTGGTATTGGCACTGATGGTCGAAGGATCGAACTCAGTGGTTGCTCCCGCGGTCGTAATATATTTTGCAGTAACTCTGTCATCTGGCATCCAATCTACGGTGGAGACGCTGCAACAGGTTGGTGTAGTCAGCTTGACTGCGGAGCGTGTTCGGATGCTTGAAGAGTACCGGGCCGACCGTTCTTATCCGCCCGTGCGGTCTGCTGACCTGGCTCTGCTTGAGAGCGTTCTTGACTCTGGGTGTTCTATGGTTGCCTTGATTGGACCAACTGGCGCGGGGAAGTCCGTCATGCTTGATGCTCTATACCGCCGGTATCCCCAAGGCGAAGTGGTAATCGTACCAGATATCGATCCGTTCGCATCTGAAGCATCGAATTCGAGCGGGCTCATGCTTGCGCGTTCCGTGTTACGTGACGGCGCTGCCCGGCTTGTGTTGCTTGATGAGACCTTGAAGAGTCTCACTCCGTCAGAGGAGCGCACTGAGCTCGAATCGATGGCGTGCGCTATCGAAGGCAGTGACAAGCAGGTTGTGATTGTCCTTCACTCGCGCTCTAACCTTGCTTGGTTCAAAGAAGTGGTGAATTTAGATGCGTGAGCTGACCCAAGTACTACGTTTTTCTCCAAGAACTATCGCAGTAGCTGCTGAATAAGGGATTGCCCGCCTGCTAAGGCGTATCAAAACCAGCTGAAAAACCCGCTCACCGCGTAACCGGTGAGCGGGTTTTTGCGTGGGCGGGTAGTCTAAGAACTATGCCTCTTTACCGTAAACTCCTTGGTGTTTCCGCGGCGGCGGCGTTGACCGCCTCCGTCACTCGCGCCCGCAAGAACGCACGTCGCCGCGCTATCGAATTGGGTGCGCCCTTCGGCGTGCTGCCGAGCCTGCCCACCGGTGAGGCGCAGCGCGTGGGCGTGGTGTACAACCCGAGCAAACCCGGTGTTGCGGCGGCTATCGAGATTCTGGAACGTACCCTCGCGGCGAACGGTCACCCGCAGGCGCTGGTGCGCACCACCCGCGTGGACGAACCCGGCTTCGAAGCGGCGGGTGAGCTGATCGCTGAGGGTGTTGACCTGCTGATTGCTGCCGGCGGTGACGGTACGGTGCGTGCTGTGGCGGCGGCGCTGGCGCATCATGAGGGGCGCAAGCCGCGCCTGGGTATTCTGCCGATGGGTACCGGTAACCTGCTGGCGCGCAACCTGTATATTCCGGTCAGTGACGTGGCGGCGTGCATTGATATTGCGCTCAACGGTGCAGGTCAGACCGTTGATGCGATTGAGATGACGACGACGAGCACCCCCGGCGAAGAAACCGAACACACGTTCTTTGTAATGAGTGGTGCCGGCTTCGACGCGCTCGTCATGAATGACACGAACGAGGATATTAAAGCGAAGTTCGGGTGGGTGGCGTACGTGCAGTCCGGCATGAAACACATGCTGGGCAGGTCGCACCCGGTGAGTATCAGTGTGGACGGTGGGGAGCCCCGCATCTTGCCGATGCGTTCGGTGCTGATTGCGAATTGTGGCCGCCTGCAGGGCGGTATTCGTCTGGCGGATATGACGGACGTGAATGACGGCAACCTTGAGGTGATTGTGGCGTCCCCGCGTGACCTGGTGGAGTGGGGGCTGCTGATGGCGAAGGTGATGCGCCGTACGATTCTGGGTTCGCCGCGCATTGAGCTACCGGTGATTCGCCACCTGGTCGGGTCTGAGGTGGTGCTGGAGTTCCCGGATGGTGCGCAGCCGGTTGAGGTGGATGGTGACCCGGCACCGTCGGCGTACCGTATTAGCGCGCGGGTGCTGCCTGCCGCCGTGGAGGTGGCGGTTCACCCGGATGTGCTTTAGCTGGGGTGGTTTGCTTACTCGCGCCTGTTTTTTGAGGAATCGCCCAGGTGGGTGACGTATTCTCGGGAGTGTTGATGTATACACCGAGTACGTCAGGAGACAACCACCTATGAGCAACCAGCCCGCCCTTCAGCAAACCGCACCGTATCTTTCGCACCCCGCAGATTATCTGCAGGAGAAGCCGCACCGTGGCTTCTGGAAGACTGTTCTGCGTATCATCGCCTGGGGCATGTACGTTGTGAGCGTGCCCGTGTGTTTGATTGTAACGGGGGTTGTTATTGTCGGCCTGGTGTTGCTTGGCGGCTCGATTGATAACGTGATTCTTCACTTTGTGGTCATGCTGGTGATGCCTTTTGTGGCTCTGGTCCTTGGTTGTGTTGGGCTGTATTTCTTTGGTGTGAAGATTATTGGTGGTCTTTTCACGTATTCGCGGGCTGATAGCGAGGTGGAGGACCGCAGTGAGCGTTTTGTGATAGGTACGTACGAGCTCTTTGCTGAGATATTTTCGGGCCTCCCTGACATTGACTTCTTCTGACGGAGGCGGCGTCTAGGGTCTGAGCGAAAGTTAGCTCTGGACCCTAACCGCCTATATGTGACCTGGATTATGAAAGAAATCGCCGATTTTTCACTATTTCCTGAAAATCAGGGGGATAGTGAAAAAATTGGCGATTTTTTACACTATTTTTCTTACAGCCCACCTTGGTGCAGTCCTCACCTCTAAAGGCTACGACTCGGCAAAAATCCCGATAGCTAGTGGACCAACCCGCAAACGTAGGGGAGGGGCCGCACCAGAATGCGTCTTCTCCCCTGAGCTGTAGTTAAACAGAAAAGGCACCCATCGAGGGTGCCTTATGCGCAAGGTCCGAGCTTCGACCAGAATCCACCAGTACACCCCGCTACGGCTCACCCAGTATACTTCCCTGCCACGAAGTGGCAGTTACCTCAGGGTTCTTGTGTTACCTTGCTAGTTCCAACTATACCTAAGCTCTGAAAACACGACCAGTAACTAGGTTATTCCTAAAACCTAACAACCCGTCAGCCGGTCACGGGCACCGAAAAGAAAAGTACCCACCCAACTCCGCGCCTCCTGACCCCGTTAATGCTCTGATACCGCCCGCGATAAAAACCCCCGTTAAAAACACGGTCGGGGCCGTCTCGCACGCAGGCTCGAAAAGTGCGAGAATGGAGCAGAAAAGAAAACTACGAAAGAAGATACTTTCATGCTTATTCTCGTTGTGAACGCCGGTTCTTCCTCCCTGAAGTACCAGGTGCGTGACACCTCCCTGCCCGAGGCAGAGCAGATGCTGACCTCCGGCCTCGTTGAAAACATCGGCACCGACGTGCCCAACCACGAGGTCGCATTCGACATCATGTCTGAGAAGCTTGAGCCCGTCCTGCACGGCCGCGAGCTGCAGGCAGTCGGCCACCGCGTGGTGCAGGGTGCAGAGAAGTTCACCCACCCCGCCCTGCTCACCGAGGAAGTTGTCCAGCAGATCGACGACCTCTCCCCGCTGGCACCGCTGCACAACCCCGCACACGTTCAGGGTATGCGCGCAGCAATGCACAAGTGGCCCTCCCTGCCGCAGGTCGCTATCTTCGACACTGCGTTCCACTCCACCATGCCCGAAGAAGCATGGCGCTACGCAATCCCCTACGACCTGGCTGACAAGTACAGCATCCGCCGCTACGGCTTCCACGGCACCAGCCACGAGTACGTCTCCCACGTTGCAGCTGACATGCTCGGCATTGCACGCGACGAGTTCAACGGCGTTGTCGCACACCTCGGTAACGGCGCGTCCGTGACCGCTGTGAAGGGCGGCAAGTCCGTGGACACCTCCATGGGCTACACCCCGCTGGCTGGCCTGATCATGGGTACCCGCTCCGGCGACATTGACCCCTCGGCACTGACCACCATCCTGTCCCGTGAAGGCATTGACGGTGAACGCCTGGACACCATCCTGAACAAGGAGTCCGGCCTGCTCGCACTGGCTGGCTCCAACGACATGCGTAAGGTCGTTGAGGCTGCACAGTCCGGCGACGAGCGTGCACAGCTCGCACTGGACATGACCTCCTACCGCCTGATGAAGTACATTGGCGGCTACAACCTGGTTGTCGGCGGCGCGCAGGCACTGATCTTCACCGCAGGTATCGGTGAGAACTCCGGCGACTTCCGCAAGCTGGTCCTGGACCGCCTCGGCGCTCTCGGCATCAAGTACAACGAGGAAGAGAACGCTAAGCGTTCCCCCGAGCCGCGCGTGATTTCCACCGAGGATTCCGCTATCAAGGTGCTGGTCATCCCCACCAACGAGGAGAAGGCTATCGCTGAGGCTACCGAGGAACTCGTCAAGAGCCTCTAAGCCCCACGCACCCCGCCGTGTAGGCGGCTCAGCGTAAAGTAATCCGCCGCGGCACCCGTCCTGTACGGGTGTTGCGGCGGATTTCTTATGCCCGCAAGGCTGCGCGCCTCTGAGTCTCTGCACTGAGCACCGCTGCACTGCGCGCCCCGGCACTGCGCATTCCGATGCGGTGTATTCCGGCGCTGTGCATTTCGATGCTGTGGCGTACTGTAGCGTCGCGAATGGGCATTCTATGAGAAAAAGCGCATTCACATTCACTAGTAAGTGCCCAAAAACGATAGAGTGGAATCAGATAACACTCGATACGAAGCGGACGAGACATGACTCAACCCCCTGAAAACCACCAGCAGCCCGGCGGACAGTTCAACGCCCAGCCCGGCCAGCAGGCATTCCACGCCCCCGGTGAGCCCCTCCCGCAGGACCTCTCCGCCGGCTGGCTCCCCGAAGACGAGCGCCAGAAGCCGGTCAGCCCCCTGCCCCAGCCGAAGCTCTTCGCCTACCAGTCGATGCTGCCGCCGAAGGTGCTGCACGCGCTGCGTCACCCCTCCGAAATTCCGTGGCTGGTCGCCGCCTACGCGGTCACCGCGGTCGGCTACATTGTGCTGTTCATGGCGCTGGCTGACCTGTTCAGCTCGATGATGCGTTACGTCTTCAGCTCAACCGGTGAAGGCTCGGTTCGAGTACCTTCCGGCAGCACCTCCGCGAGCCTGGAAGACCTGATTTTCCAGACGGTTGGCCTGCTCATCCTGGGCCCGATTGCCATCTTTATCGTTCGTGCAATCTACTACGCGCAGCAGCGTGTTCGCGGTGTGCGCATCACCCCGACCCAGTTCCCTGAGGCGTACCAGATGCTCGCCGAAGCAGCGGAGGCGGCGGGTCTGCGCCGCGTGCCGGACGCGTACGTCATCCTCGGTAACGGCGTGATGAACGCTTTCGCGGCAGGTCACGGCTTCCGCCGCTACATCTGCCTGTACTCTGACCTGTTCGAGATCGGTGGTAAGTCCCGTGATCCGGAGGCGCTGCGCTTCATCATTGGCCACGAGGTGGGCCACATCGCCGCAGGTCACGTCGGTTATTTCCGTCTGATTTTCACTACGCTGTTCAACCAGATTCCGGTGCTGTCGAGTGCGCTGTCCCGCTCGCAGGAATACACCGCCGACAACTTCGGCTACCGCTTCTGCCCCGAGGGCGCTGAGGGTGCCGTCAAGGTGCTTGCGGCAGGTAAGTACCTGAACAAGCAGGTCAACTTCGATGAGCTTGCCGACCGTGCCGTGACCGACCGCGGTCTTGCCGTCTGGTACGTGAACCTGCTGGCAAGCCACCCCATCCTCACGTGGCGTGCGCACGCGCTGCGTGACCGCACCCAGCCGGGCCGCCTGTTCTGGCGCCCGACGGAGAACCCGGTCAAGGATGCCGCACCGCGCGTTCCTGTGCTGATTCCGGCGTCTGAGCCGGTGCACATGTGGCCTGACCCGATTCAGTCCACCGAGTTCATGCGTGAGCACCAGGACACCTGGGCTGACCACACCCTGGAAACCGTGGACGTGTACTCCAAGCCCGAGAACGCCCCCGAGTTCGATGCGAACTCTACGCTGTTCGCTGGCTGGCTCACCGAGCAGGCTCGTGCCTTCCACGGCCAGCGTTGGGATGCGTACGCTGCCGCCGGTGGCGTGCCGGCACCGGGTGCTCCCGGTGGCCCGCAGATGCCCGCACCGGGTCAGCCCGCCTACGGTCAGCAGCCTGGCTTCGGTCAGCCTGCCGCAGGCCAGCCTGCCGCAGGCCAGAACGGTGCAACCCAGAACGGTGCAGGCCAGTCCGCCCCTGAGCAGCCCTCTAATGGCCAGCCTGCTCCTGAGCAGTACGGTTACGGCCAGTACGGCAACAACTCCTCTGAGGGTGGCTCGTACGGTTACGGCTTCGACGGTGATAAGAAGTAGCCGCTGAGCCTACTCTGAACGTCTCATCTGAGCCGCACAGCTCAATAACCTTCACGAACCCGCCGGGGTGCTAACGCACTCCGGCGGGTTCGGCTGTTAACCGCCTCCTGCACACTCCTAAGCTCTCCCTGCGTGACCCCCAGGTGAGAAGGTGCGCCCGCCACGGCATCCGCTGCATGCCGCAGGCATAGAATGGACAGCATGCTTTCATCACTTCGCTCTATCAAGCTCGACCCGCTGCTGACCATGCTCATTAGCGCGGTCATCCTCGCAATTATTGTGCCGGCGCGCGGCGACTTCGCCGAATGGTTCAGCACCGGAACGAAGTTCGCGGTCGCCCTGCTGTTCTACCTGTACGGCGCTCGCCTCTCCACCGCGGAGGCTATTCGCGGCCTGACCCACTGGCGTCTGCACCTGATGATTCTCAGCTGCACGTTCGTGCTGTTCCCGCTGGTCGGTTTGGCGCTTTCACCACTGCGTTTTGTGCTCGGCGATGGGCTGTACATGGGCATCCTGTTCTTGACCTTTGTGCCCTCGACCGTGCAGGCGTCGATTGCGTTCACCTCGATTGCGGGTGGTAACGTGGCGGCGGCGATTGTGAGCGCTTCGCTCTCTTCGATTGTGGGCGTGGTGGCGACCCCGCTGCTCGCCATGCTACTGATGAACACGGGCCATATTGAGTTCTCTGGAACGGTCTTCCTGGATATCGCCATTCAGCTGTTCCTGCCGTTCGTGCTCGGTCAGCTGACGCGCCGCTGGGTGGGGGAGTTCGCTAAGAAGCCGACGACCAAGTGGCTGGATAAGTTCTCGGTCATGATGATTGTGTATTCGGCGTTTTCCGCTTCGGTGGTGCAGGGCGTGTGGACGCGCGTGGCGTGGTGGCAGATTGTGCTGCTGGTCGTGCTCATGGCGATTATTGTGGTGTTTATGCTGTGGCTGACTGACCAGTTGGCTAAGCGCCTGGGCTTCAACCGTGCCGACCGTATTACGATTCAGTTCTGCGGTTCGAAGAAGTCGCTGGCGGCTGGCCTGCCGATGGCGATTATTATTTTTGGTGCGGGCTCGCTGGGCCTGATGATGCTGCCGATCATGATTTTCCATCAGGTTCAGTTGATGATTTGTACCTGGCTTGCGGGCCGCTATGCGCGCCTGGATGTGGTGGGTGCAGCCTCCGCAAAGGAAGTTCAGTAGGGGCTTGAACCCTATCTGCCGGGGTGCTCGGCGGGTGCTATTGGGGGCCTCTGAGTCTGTGAGATAAGCCTCTGATGAGGGGTTTTAATGGGGGACTTTGGGCCGTATCAATCGGTTTATGAAGTGATGTGGCGCGCACTGCCAAAAATTCCCTGACTAGTGCATTTGTGTGCAAAATGTGGTATTTGTACTGGTCAGTTGGGTTTTTGTGGGGTATGTGCACTCCACTGCATAAAAGTGACCGAGGAGACAATCAACACTATCGGGCGTTGAGCGGCGAAAAAGCCCCAAATTTGCCCTAGAATGTTTTGTCGTGGGTTAGACAGATTCGCATCCTGTATGCAAGAATTTATGACTCACATGGGAACGGTTGAGATTCACTCCCTCACACCGCCCACGAGCGTTGATGCAGCGGATTCACTCCCCGCCCGCATCCCACATCGGAAGAGATTCACTCACTCAACCGGAAGGAAGCTCAAAACCATTTATTCACTCAAACACAACTGGATACACTCAGCTTAATGACGCGCTTAGATTCTATCTATGCGCTAATCGCTGTTTGTATCCGCCAAGAAAGAGGACACTCCATGGCTACCATCATGAGCGTGAACGTATGCGATTCCAAGTACAACGCTGACCCCACCGGCGTACGAGATTCCACTAGTGCTATCCAGAAGGCTATCGATGATGTTGCTGCGCAGGGCGGCGGCTCCGTGGAGATTCCCGGCGGCATGTACCGCGTCTCCTATCCCTTCATCGAAATGAAGCACCGCGTCGAGATTTTCGGCCACGGTCAGGCAACCCGAATCGTTGCTTTCACCGACAAGAGCATCCCGTCGTCCAAGAACGGTAGCTACGAATGCACCGGCGTTTTCCACACCGGTAGCTACACCACCCCCATGAGCGGTGGCACCAACCAGAACAAGCCCATGCGTATGGGCGTGCGTGACCTGTTCATCCGCACCAACAAGTACAACCTGCCGCTGGATTCTAAGAGCAACCAGATTTTCCTGGAGAAGCACACCCAGCCCGTCGACAACGTTGCAGGCGTTATCTTCCACACCCGCATTGCGGACGCTAACCCCGGTGAGCCGGATGCAGTTCCCACCCTGTCCAACATCGAAATCTGGGACACCGCCATCGGCGTTGCAATCCTGGGCCTGGACGACCAGGGCATGAAGATCGACAAGCTGCGCATCCGCCAGACCCTGCGCCAGGGCCTGCTCGTCGGTAAGCCCGTCGGCCACCCGCTGCGTGCCCGTGAGGGTGACACCCCCGGTGCGGCAGATAACAAGTTCTCCATGATTGACGTCTCTGACGCAAACATGAGCTTCGGCACCTACGCGGGTATCGAGATTTACACCTCTCAGTCCAAGTTCGAGGCGTCCACCAGCTGGTTCAACAAGCGTAACCAGGGTAAGAACGCCCTGTACGAGGTGAAGACCCGCCACGTGGGTGCAGGCTGGTTCATTCAGGGCACCCGCAACATGTTCATTGGCTGCACCGCCCAGGAGAACGCCGGTCACGGCTGGCTCGTGGAGTGGGGCAACAACCAGTTCATTGGCTGCCTGGGCGAGTCCTCCAGCTTCCAGGACGCTGTTACCGGCGCCGCTCGAGGCGACGAGGCGGCAAACTGGTACATTGGCCGTAACGCACGCGGTAGCCGCTTCGTGGCTCCCCGTTCGCACAACCCTTACAGCTGGGCGAAGGCTTCCCTGTACGGTTTCTACATTGAGAACAACATTCGCGATATGCACATTACCACTGCGTCCGCGAAGGATGACCGTATTGGTGATAACAACATGGTTGGCCGCCGCGTTCACGTGACCGGCGCGATGGGTGATAACGTGCTCATCGAGGTGGACCACATCCGCCACGCAACCTTCGCGCCGAAGCAGCTGGAGAAGCGCGGCAACGGCGTGTTCATGGGCTAACCCTCGCGGGTTGAGTCCTGCGAGCTGAGGCTCGTGATCACAAAATCTTAAAACGCATACGCTTGAGGGGCGGGGAGTAATCCCCGCCCCTCAAGCGTATGCGTCATATTTTATTTGTGGGTTCCGACGACCTGGTACCCGGAAGTATGAAAATCTCGAATCATTGAATATACCGTCCTCCTGTCAAGGATGGTGGTGGGTTTAGCGGTCTTGAGATTATCCGGTTCGTTTTCGTTAACGGGTACCTTGGGGTACGGAGCGATAGCTACGGTGTACCAGGAAGTTTCTTTCCAGAAAGGTTTTCCGATGGGGGTAATATCTTTAGCTGCGTAGTTGTAATGTTCCCATGTGCGGTACCACAGCTTTTGTGGGCTGCCGGCAGCACGGTAGAGGAAAGCGATGACGGTGCTGGTAGTTGCACGATCATCGGGATGGAACTTGCCATCAGACCAACCATTTGTAATTCCCTCACGTGATGCCCAGATAGCAAGAGGGTAGGTGGGCTCATAGGTCTCCACGTCTGCGTAGGGGGATACTGCGGGTAGGTTTTTGACTTCAGGGTATCCTGCTAGACGGTATAAAGCAGCGATAACGTCCATTCTGCTGGCAGAACTATTGGGAATTTCGTAAACGTTTGTAGAAATCAAGCCATTACAATATGCCCAGATATCTGCTATCTGGCCGCGTCCGTATTGCTTATCCAGGAGACAGTCACTAACTGCGCCAGTATAAAATTTACTGGGGTTGCGGTAGAGGTTGTTCCCTTCCGCATGTGCGGGGAGGGGTGCCAGCATCAAGGATGCGGCAACGCCTGCTACCCCCAATGCTTTGAGGGGGCGAGGGAGGGGGGTCATGTTACTCTCCAGAAATCGGTGATGTGAGAACGACATGTTGAGTGAATCAGCTAAATACTAGCACCACATTAAGGAATCTGAATCCCGTTGCATGTAGGCAATGTGTCACCTGCATCTTTGCCTGTCAGAGATTAAAAGGTGAAAGTATAATCCTCACCTTTAAGATTTATAAAAAATAACCCTCATGTAGAAGATGATATGAATTTATATCTAAGTGCATAAATACCCCATTGATTTCTCGGATATTGCCGTAAACTACCCATATAAGCTGCTGACTAGCAGATATATTCACTCACTACTTCTTGAATTGAGGATTCATGGCCTCTGAGAAAACAAGCCCTATGGCGGTTAATGCTCTTAACTATGATGCTGACCCTACGGGGACTAAAGACTCTACCGCCGCTATTCAAAAAGCTATTAATGAAGTAGCCGCACGAGGCGGTGGCTCAGTGGAGATTCCCGGTGGCATTTATCGTGTCACCTACCCCTTCATTGAGTTGAAGCATCGTGTAGAGGTGTTTGGGCACGGTCAGGCAACCCGCATTATTGCCACGGGTGAGAAAACCGTTGAATTTACAACTGGGGTTTTCCACACGGGAACATATAGCGTACCCATGACAAACCCAAATGAAGGTGAAAACAAACCTATGCGTATGGGTGTTCGAGACTTATTTATCCGTACAAACCCGTCTAATCTGTCTCTCTCAGACCCTAATGGATCATTCTGGAAGGAGCTTCATACGACTCCTCTTATGCCCAAGGTCGTGGGAGTCCTGTTTCATACTGAGATGCCAGATAAATCCTCAAATGAACCTGATGCTGTTCCTTTACTTTCTAACGTTGAAATCTGGGGTACTGATATTGGAGTAGCTATTCTCGGAAAAGACGACCAAGGTATGAAGGTGCACAATCTCCGTATCCGAAAGGCCCTCCGTCAAGGTTTACTAGTCGGCAAGCCTGTTGGTCATCCGTTGCGAAAGTCTAAAGACCAGAACGCTGATGGTGCAGACAATAAGTTCTCCATGATTGACGTCTCTGGGACAAATCAGTCCGGTGGTGTATACGCTGGCATTGAGGTGTACGCTTCCCAAACGAAATTTGAACTCTCCAGCAGCTGGTATAACCACCGCACCCTTCCTAAAAGCACTATCTATTCTCCTGAGAATGCTCATGCTGGTGCCGGGTGGCTCAACCGTGGCGAACGAAACATGTACATTGGTTGCACCGCCCAGGAAAATGGGGGCCACGGCTGGGTTCTGCGTCTCGGTAAAAGCCAGTTCATCGGCTGTCTAGGTGAGTCCTCCAGCTTTGAAGGAACTTTGATAGAAGGTCGTCAAGCAAAACCGATGGAGGCCGCAAATTGGTACATTATGAAGTGGGCAACAGGTTTACGGCTTGTAGCTCCACGTTCACATAACCCTAAAGACAATCTTAAAGCTTCACTGTATGGGTTTTATATTGAGGGTGGAACGAACGACCTGCAAATTATTGGTGGCTCAGTCATTGACGAGCGAATGAGCGAGAGCAACCTGAAGAATCGTAGGGTCTGTGCGGCTGGACCCCTTGGCAACCAAGTCATCTTGCAGATTGATGCGCTACAGTACCAAAAATTTACTACTGAAACCCTTAAAGAACTCCCTGGTGGTACCTGGGTCTACTAATTTACAAAATATTTAAACGTTTGAGGGGCGGGGAGTAATCCCCGCCCCTCGGCGTTTAACACCCCGCACGATGCGGCGGCAGAGGGCGCTGGCGAGAGCCGCGTGAGGCGGCAGGGGAGCGGGCATCACAGCGCCCGGTCATCGCCTCCACACGCGCAATGCGGTACCCTTGAGCAGGAGGCAGGTCTGCCGGTGCACAGACCCACACACGCCAACACATCCGCAGAAATGCGCCCAACACACCGCACCACACAAACTCAACACTGCACCCACGCAGCACCGTATTCACTTACAGCCGTATTCACTCAATTCACTCACCCGCGCCGCCTTCAGCACCGAACGCGGTACCCATCGAAAGAATTGAGCCCATCATGCCCGATACGCCCATGAGCATCAACGCCATCAACTACGGCGCAGACCCCACCGGTGCCAAAGACTCCACCGCAGCCATCCAGCGAGCAGTCGACGACGTCGCCGCACGCGGCGGCGGATCCGTAGAACTGCCCCGCGGCATCTACCGCGTCTCTTACCCCTTCATCGACATCAAACACCGCGTCGAAATCTTCGGCTACGGCTCCTCAACCGTCGTCATCGCGCACTCCGACCGCGCCATCCCCACCACCACCAACGGCCACACCGAATACACCGGCGTGTTCCACGTCGGCAGCTACACCACCCCCGTCTACGGCAGCTACAACGCCAACAAGCCCATGCGCATGGGCGTGCGCAACCTGCACATCCGCACCAATGCCGCCAATACCCCCATCAGCAGCTACTCGCTGGATGCACACACCGCCCCGCTGAACAACGTCGCCGGCGTCATCTTCCACACCCACCTGACCGGCGACCTGCTCAACGAACCGGACATCGTGCCCGTTATTGCCGGCGTGGAAGTCTGGGACACCGCCATCGGCGTTGCTGTGCTCGGCCTGGACGACCAGGGCATGAAAATTGACGACGTGACCATCCGCCGCACCCTCAACCAGGGTCTGCTGCTCGGCAAGCCCGCCGGCCACCCCCGCCGCCCCAACGAAGGCCAAAACTCCGGCGCGGCAGACAACAAGCTGCGCGGCGTAGACGTTGCCGAAGCGAACCTCAGCGGCGGCTCCTACGCCGGTATCGAGGTGTACGCGGCGCAGGCGAAGTTCGAGAACTGCTCCAGCAACAGCAACCACCGCACCAGCAACAAGAACGCCCTCTACGAGCCCGCCACCCGCCACGCCGGTGCAGGCTGGATCGTGCAGGGTGAACGCAACATGTTCATCGGCTGCACCGCACGCTCGAACGCGGGCCACGGCTGGATTGTCGAGTGGGCGCACAACATCTTCGTCGGCTGCGAAGCGGAAGGCTCCAGCTGGGCTGGCACCGTCAGCGGTGCCGCCGGTGCCGACGAGGCCGCCAACTGGTACATCAGTCGCAACGCGCGCGGTACCCGCATGGTTGCGCCCGTCTCCTACAACCCGCCGGAGAAGCCCGCCTCCCTGTACGGCTTCTACATTGAAAACAAGATTTACGACCTGCGCATCACCGAAGGCACCGCCAAGGATGACCGCATCGGTGAGGGCAATATGCTCGGCCGCCGCGTGTACATTACCGGCGCAATCGGTGCGAACGTGGTCATTGAGGTTGAGGAGTTGCGCCACTCCACCTCGCCCGCCGGTCAGCTCACCAAGGAAGCCTACAACGTGATGCGCGGTTAGCGGAGGCTGACGGAGGCTAGCAGACACGCCCGAACCGGTTCGGGACTTTCCTGTGAATCGCGGGGGAGGTGCGTGTGCCCAAGTGGGCGCGTTATGCCGCCACATATCGGCTAAGAATCAGGGCAGCTGCGAATGGAATACATACCATTCGCAGCTGCCCTGTCCATTTAAACAACATTTATGGCGCGGTTGATATAAGTCTCAATTAAATATTGAATAAAATATGAAGAGATACTTTAGACTTTCTAAAGGCGGCAACAAACAGTCCATATCACTGCACGCCAACCCCCTTTTCCTATTCGCTCCATTTGGCGACCCCGCGGTCGACCCAAAAATCGGTTCCTTCCGGCCGGTTCCCAACCACAATTACATAAGGACAGCCCATGCTTCCGGTTATCTCCCGAGTCCTCACGCCCACCACTCGCGCACGCCGCGTCTTTGCCCTCACCCTCGCACTCGCCCTCGGCGCCGTACCCGTCACCGCCGCAGTGAATGCACAACCCGCCGCCCATGCCGCTAACGCCGCAGAACCCGCAGCCAACCTGCAGCTCGTCGTCAAGGCACAGCAGCCCAAGGACGACCCCAGCTACGCCGAATGCGTCGCCACCTTCCTCGGCACCATGAGTGCCACCCCCGGCGTGTGGGCAGTCTGCCACGGCTACCTCGACAGCGAAGAGTACACCGTCACCCGCCGCCACAGCACCGCAACCGTCACCCGCGGCCAGCTCGTGCGCATGCTCTACCGCATGGCGGGTTCCCCGACCGTCAAGGACCTGCCCAAGACCTCCCCCTACAAGGATGTGGCAACCACCGACCCCGGCTACGCCGCCTACATTTGGGCAGCGGACGCGGGCATCACCTCCGGCTGGGATGACGGGCTCTTCCATGCGGACGAGTACGCCACCCGCCACACCCTCGCCGCGTTCCTGTACCGTGCCGCCGGTAGCCCCGACGGTGCCGCACAGTTGCGCCAGATCCGCCGTCCACTACGTGCCGAAGCCAAGAAGGCTGAGCAGTTCAAGACCGAAAACCGCTGGGCAGCCCGCACGCTCGGCACCTACCCCGAAGTGGACCGCGACGGTGACGGCGCGGCAGACGTGGTGGACCCCGCCAGCCCCCTGTACTTCTCCGATGCCCTGTACATGCTCAAGGCGTACGGCGATAAGGGTCTGAAGGTTGTGGGCACTCCCGCTGTTGACTAGGAGTAATACCGACCAGCTCAGCGCTAACTAGATTCAGCGCTGACTAGCGCATATATTCACCGCCTGCCGGTGCGACCCAATGGGTTGCGCAGGCGGGCGGTGCTCTGTTCCGGGTGCTGTGCTGTTCTGGCAGGTTGCGAGCGTCCGTGCTCGCCGCGTAATCGCCTCCGTGCAATGAAAGGCGCCTGCGCTGCACCCGCTAAGCTAGAAGGCATGAAGATTGCCACCTGGAACATCAACTCAATCCGCGCCCGCGAGAACCGCGTCGAAGACTGGCTCGACGAACACGACGTTGACGTGCTCGCCCTGCAAGAAACCAAAACCAAGGACGAAACCTTCCCCTTCGACCTTTTCGAATTCATGGGCTACGAGGTTGCGCACTTTGGCCTGAATCAGTGGAATGGCGTGGCAATCGCCTCCCGAGTTGGCCTCGAAGACGTGCAGCGCGGCTTCGATAACCAGCCGCACTTCGGCAAGCCCGGCGAACCCGAGGTGCTGGAGGCGCGCGCTATCGGTGCGACCTGCGGCGGCGTGCGCGTCTGGAGCCTCTACGTGCCCAACGGCCGCGGCCTGACCGACCCGCATATGGACTATAAGCTCCACTGGATGGAGGCGCTGTGCCAGAACGTGCACAACGAACTGGCTGCTAACCCGCAGTCGCAGCTTGCCCTGGTCGGTGACTGGAACGTCGCCCCCGAGGATGCCGACGTGTGGGATATAGACTACTTCCTGCGCAACGAAATGACCCACGTTTCCGAACCCGAACGCCGCGCCTTCGCCGCCCTACTCGAAGAGGGCATGGTGGACGTAGTACGCCCGCACACTCCGGGCGAGTACACCTACTGGGACTACCAGGCGGGCCGCTTCACCAAGGATGAGGGCATGCGCATTGACTTTCAGCTGTTCTCGCCCGCGCTCGCCGCACGCGTGGAACGTGCCTGGATCGATAAGGTGGAACGCGCCGGTGAAGGCGCAAGCGACCACACGCCGGTCGTGGTTGAGATTGCCGACTAATCCGAGCGTATAGCTTGCCGTAGAACCGCGTGCAGTAAGGAGGCGGGGGAGGGGTCCCCGCCTCCTTGCTGTATATGCCGGTGCTTCTGTCCTGTGTTTCTGCGCGCCTGCTCCTGGGTTTCTGCCAATATTTCAAGGTTTTCTGTGTGGCTTAGTTGAAAAGTTCGGCTAGCCGAACTATTGTTAAATTCCGCCCGGGACGACAGGCAAAAGCGCATTATGATGCCTGCGCAGACACCACCGTGTCCCTAGCGTCCCGGCGCGGTACATCCCACACATCAACCACATACTTAAACCCGTGACTTCCAATGAAGGATGCCTCATGAACGCTTTCACCCCCGCAGGCAGCAACGCACGCCGCCTCGTCCAGGCGCTCTGCGCCGCCCTCGCACTCACCCTGCTACTCGTGCTCACCGGCTGCGGTAGCACCTCCAGCACCACCGAAGGCGCTAAGAGCAGCAGCGGTAAGAAGACCGTGCTCACCACCTTCACCGTGCTCGCAGACATCGCCCGCAACGTGGCAGGCGACGACCTGAACGTCGAATCCCTCACCAAGCCCGGCGCAGAGATCCACGAGTACGAGCCCACTCCCTCCGACCTGAAGAAGGCGCACGCCGCTGACCTGGTGCTCGACAACGGCCTGAACCTCGAATCCTGGTTCGCGAAGTTCGTTGAAGAATCCCACGCTAAGCACGTGACCGTCTCCGAGGGGGTCACGCCCATCTCCATTACCGAGGACGCCTACGCGGGCAAGCCCAACCCCCACGCCTGGATGAGCCCCAGCAACGTGCAAAAGTACGTGGACGTGATGATTCGCGAATTTAGCGCCCTCGACCCGGCCCACGCCGCCGACTACAAGACCCGCGGCGAAGCCTACAAGAAGCAGCTACAGGGCGTGCGTGACGAGCTCGTCAAGGAAATCTCCACCCTGCCCGAGAACCAGCGCGCACTCGTCACCTGCGAAGGCGCCTTCTCCTACCTGGCGGCAGATGCGGGCCTGAAGGAAAAGTACATTTGGGCGGTCAACTCCGAACAGCAGGCGACCCCCTCGCAGATTTCCTCCGCGATCGACTACGTGCGCGAGAACCAGGTGCCCGCCGTGTTCTGTGAATCCACCGTCTCTGACAACCCGATGCGCCAGGTCGCAGACGCCACCGGCGCACGATTCGGCGGCGTGCTCTACGTGGACTCGCTCTCCGAGGCGAACGGCCCCGTGCCCACCTACCTGGACATGATCCGATACGACGCACGCACCATCGTTGCGGGCCTCAAGGGCAACTCCTAAACCCGGCATAAACCCGGGCTAAACCAGGGTCAAATCCGACCTCGAAAACCCCGGGTAAACCCCAAACCCCCGATAGGATAGGAGGGGCGGTCGACTTCATGGCTCCGCTCCTCCCACGCCGTTAACACCCACTCACACAAGCAACTCATCAACACACCGAAGAAACCCCGAAAGAGCCACCGAATGTCACTTCTCACCTGCGATAACGTGCACGTGAACTACGGGCCAGTCCGCGCCCTCACTGGCGCATCCTTCACCCTGGACACCGGGCGTATCTGCGGCCTGATCGGCATGAACGGCTCCGGCAAATCCACCCTCTTCAAAGCCATCATGGGGGTCGTGCCCATGCACGCCGGCAGCATCACCCTCGACGGGCAGCCCGTCGGCGGTAACCATGGCAGCCGCGGCAAGAACGCACACCACCACCGCGCTGGACTCGTCAGCTACGTGCCGCAGAGCGAAGAAATCGACTGGACCTTCCCCATCTCCGTGCGTGAGGTCGTCAGCATGGGACGCTACCGCAACCTCGGCATCACCCGCCGTCTGCGTGCCGCAGACCGTGCCGCCGTGGATGAGGCGCTCGCCCGCGTGGAACTGACCGACCTTGCCGACCGTCAGATTGGGGCGCTTTCGGGCGGTCAGCGTAAGCGCGCCTTCGTGGCACGCGCTATCGCTCAGGGCGCCCAGCTGCTGCTGCTGGATGAGCCTTTCGCCGGCGTGGACAAGCGTAGCGAAGCGATGCTCATTCAGGTCATCGAACAGCTGCGTGACGAGGGCGCGACCGTGCTGGTTTCCACGCACGACTTGGCGAGCCTGCGCCAGTTCGCCGACGAGGCGCTACTGCTACGCGGCGATATTCTGATGCACGACACCCCCGAGAAGGTGCTCGCCCCCGAGAACCTGGTGCGCGCCTTCGGCATGGAAGTGGACGCCGGCGCGTCGGTCGCTACCGGCGCTGCTACCTCCGGCACTACTACGATCAGCTCTGTGGAAGGGAAGAACTAAATGGACATCCTCAACTTTCTGGTGGAGCCGCTGACCCTGCCCTTCATGCTCCGCGCATTCGTGGTCACCGTCATCGCCGCCGCCGTCTGCGCCCTGCTCTCCTGCTGGCTCGTGCTGCTCGGCTGGTCGCTCATGGGTGACGCAATCTCGCACGCGGTACTGCCCGGCGTGGTGCTCGCCTACATTTTCGGTGCGCCCTTCGCGGTGGGTGCGGTCATTGCCGCGCTCCTGGCAGTGGCGCTCATCGGCGGGGTACGGCGCAGCGGACGCGTGCGCGAAGACGCCGCGATCGGCATCGTGTTCACGACCATGTTCGCGTTCGGTCTGGTGCTGATTTCGGTCACGCCGTCGAATACCGACCTGAACCATATCCTCTTCGGTAACGTACTGGGCGTGTCCTGGTCGGACGTCTGGCAGGTCGCCATCCTCGCGGTGGTGGTTGCCGCCGTGCTGCTGGTCAAGCGCCGCGACTTCGTGCTGTACGCCTTCGACCCGGGCTTCGCGCAGGCGGTGGGGCTGCGTCCGCGTCTGCTCGGCGCACTGCTGCTCATTATGCTGGCGCTGACCTCCGTGGTGGCGCTGCAGATCGTGGGTGTGGTGCTGGTCGTGGCAATGCTGGTTATCCCCGGCTCCACGGCGCGCCTCATCACTGACCGGTTCGTGCCGATGCTCGCGGTGAGCGTGGGTGTATCCCTGGTGGGCACGCTGACTGGCCTGTACGCCAGCTACCACGCGGATGTGTCCCCCGGTGGTGCCGTGGTCGTCACGCAGGGCATACTGTTCGCCCTGGCGTACGTGTTCGCCCCGCGCTACGGTCTGCTGGGCAGGATGCGCGCCCGCCGACTCAGCACCGTTGCAGCAGAAGCTGAGCCCTCAGCTTCCTAAAAACTAACTCAATACAGCGCTAGGCGGAGGCCCCATCTGGGACCTCCGCCTAGCGCTTTTTCTGAAATTCTTGGGGTGCGTTCCCGCCCGGATTACCGGGCTAGAAACCCGCCGCTAACGCCCTGTATCTAACGCACCGTGCGGGACACGAACAAGGAGGCGGTCGCCTCCGCACCCAACGGAATGATGGTGCCGCCGGGCTTCACCGCGCCCTCCGCGTCCGTCTCGTGCAGGTTGCCGGAACCGGCGCCGACCACGCTCACGTTCACCGCCTCCGAGAAGGGTGCACCCTCCTCAATGTGCAGGCGCACGCCGGGCACAAAGCCGTGGCCCTGCAGGTAGCGCAGCAGGCGCGGGTCGTCATCGTTAATGCGTTCGAGCACGACCGTTTCGCCGGGTTCGCACTGGCTCAGTGGCACAGTCTGCGGAAAACTAATATGCCCCGAAGAGTCCGGGATCGGGTCGCCGTGCGGGTCGCGGGTCGGGTGCCCCAACAGGGTGTCGATGCGGTCCACCATGAAGTCGGATACCGCGTGCTCCAGAACCTCCGCCTCGTCGTGTACACGGTCCCACGTGTAGCCGAGGGTCTCCACGAGGAACGTCTCAATGAGGCGGTGGCGGCGAATCATCGCCAGCGCGTAGGAGCGGCCGGTTTCAGTGAGCTCAATAGCGCCGTAGGGCTGATGCTCGATCAGGTCGGCGGCGGCGAGGCGCTTGAGGCCGTCAGATACCGAAGAAATGCGCAGGCCCATGCGTTCTGCCAGGGCGGATGCGGTGGCAGGGGTTTTGGTCCATTCTTCGAGGCTCCAGATTTCCTTGAGGTAGTTCTGGGTGCTGACGGAAAGTTCTGAAAGAGGCATAAAGATAAGTTTACCTTTTCTCTGGTTTTGCCCGTCGAGCTACAGGGTATTCAGCGCGGGCTTAAAAAGCGTCCCGCCCGGATAGTTCACCCCTGGCAGGGGGCGACCATCACGGGCGGGATCAGGTGTTCGGTTCCGCGCCGGCAGGTACAGAAGGCTGGCAGGTACCAGGTACGAAAGGCTGGCAGGCGCGAAAGAATGAGGGATGCGCGGCGGCGGTTAGGTGGCGCGGCGGCGCGAACGGTCAATACGGGTCAGCAGTTCGATGAGTGCACCGCGTGCCGCCTGCTCCTCGTGCCAGAGGGAGCGGACGAGGGTGCGGCTGACCGCCTGGGTGGTGATGCCGAGTGCGGTTGCGGCGGCCTTCTGCTGGCCGCGCACACCGGGTACAAGCAGGTTTACTACGCGCCATTCGGCGTCGGTGCGGTCGGCGCATACGCGGTAGAGCAGGCGCGCGGAGCCTGCGGCGAGGTCGGCGAGGTGGCGGTTATCGGCGCTGACGCTGATGCAGCGTACGGGTGCGCCTCCCTGTGCTTCTTCGACGGCGAGGCGTGAGAATTCGAGGGCGTCGCCGGTGCAGTCGGTGGTGCTGACGGCGCCGAGTGCGCCTGCGAATCGGGGGATGTTGAGCTCGCCGATTCCGATGCCGACCCAGAAGCCGTTATCGCGCGCGGCAATGAGCGCCGCGTGCAGTGCGTCGCTGGCGCGGTCGAAGGCGCCCTGAATTTCGTCAGGGTACGTCTGGGCGAAGGCAACACGCGGGTTGAGCTTTGCGAGTTCGTCCGACAGTGCAGTGAGTGAGTGCTGTGCGGAACGTTGAATAAAGGTTAGAACGAACACCTTCCTATTATGCCGTAAAACCTTCAACAAGCGGCGTAAGGTTCGCCGTAATACCGGCAACATTTAAACCCCTAAAAATACGCATTGATAAGGGGAATTATCGTGAGCGTGCACTGTGTGCAGAAATCCTCGAAAGGACGTAGAACACCCCCGAAAGGAAAATAATTTTCATGCAAGTGCACGTTGAATTATTCGCTTTCGGGGGCGTTGAGTGGAGTTGATAGACGGGGCTACCGCGGAACTACTGTGCGTTCGTTACCTGCGAGATATGCGGCAGCTGACGCAGCGGCTTCTGGAATACCATCACCACCAGCGACAGGAAAATGAACACCGCGTAGAACAGTGCCGTGTACGTAATACCCCAATCAACAATGAGGAAACCAGCCAGCAGAACAGCCAGCGGGGTCAGCGCCATGTTCGGGATGCCCTGCACCGAGTGCACGCGACCGATCATGTGCTCCGGGGTGGATGCGTTAATGTACGCAATGATGCTCGAATTGAAGGAGGGGAGCACAATACCCGCCAGCACAATCAGCAGGCAGACCGCCCACAGCATCGAATGAACCACCGGCAGCAGCAGGTAGCACGCCGACATGATGGCAAGTGAGGTAATACCGAGCGGGCCGAGCGCAAATTTCTCGGTCAGCGGGCCGACCAGGAACGAGCCGAGTAGCACGCCCACGCCGAAGGCGCTCGCAAAGATGCCGATGAAGAGCGGGTGTGCGCCCTCCAGGGTGTAGTAGTAGATGAAGGTGAGCGGAATACCGACCGTTCCAAAGTTCGCAAGCGTTGAAACGAACGCGATGGACACCAGCACCTTGTTCTTCAGGATGTACTCGAAACCGGCTTTTGAGTCCTGCCAGAAGCTGGTTTTCTCTCCTTCTTCCTCTTCTGCGGGCTGCCGACTAGCACCGTAGCTCTTGGGTGCGACGATGAATGCCAACAGGTTAACGACCGCATGAACGGCGGTCATGAGCACGGTCGAGAAACCGATAATAATGCCCGCGACCGGGCCGCCCAGCAGGTTGGCGGTGGACTCGCGCGTCTCACCCATGCCGGAGGCGTACCCCAGGTGTTCCTTGGGGACCACGCGGGTGATGATGGACTGTTCACTCGGGTAGTCGAAGGTAGAAATAATGGCGGCGAGAGAAATCGTGATCACCAAAACGTAAATATTGGTGACGTTGAAAACGAGGTAGAGAAGAATCGCCACCCAGGACAGTGACTGGCCAATACAGGACAGCGCCAGGCACTTTGAGGGGCCGATTCTATCAACCCACGTTCCGGATATTGCCCCGGCGCAGGTGGCAAGAACACCCGCAACGAAGAGGGTGATGCTCGCGGCCTCGGGGGAGCCGGTCAGCGCCAAAATAATGATGGGCGTGGTGATATAGCTCATCGAGTCTGAGAGCTGGTTGGCTCCAATGGCGAAAAGAGTATTTCGAAAATCTCTATTCTTGAGTAGCTCGGTGTTGACACTCATGGGGGACCTCCACGATGGGGTTTATGGTGTCGCGCGGTGTGCAATCCGTCGTGCGTAGTTTGTCGTGCGCAATTGTATGAGTGAATCTTGACAGTCGGCTGTGCCCGCCTGTTTCTGCTTGTGCTCGCCGGTCATGATGGGGTGGTTGAGGATGCACGGAGCGGCTCATCGGGAGCCACCCCCCCCGCACAAATAGTGTGTCGCGCGATACTTTAGATTCTATGAGAGATGTGAATCATATGCATGAAGTCACGTCGAAAAACTTTCCCCATTTTGAGTATTGACATTAGGGTTAGGGTGACTATAATTCAGTCTTGGTGCTTCCTCCCGGTTAAGCCCTGACTGAACCCGGCTGAGCCCGAATCAGGGCACGCCAAAGACACCCGCTACCAGGCTCCGCCAGACCCCGCAACGCAGCGAGCGGGGGAGTGTAGAAGAGCGCAAAATAAGGGCTACACTAGGCGCTACTCCACCAGACCCGCGAAACCCGACAGAGCCAGCACCTCCTCAACATCCTGCGGCACCGAGCGTGCCACCCACGGCGAATGCACCAACACCGCCCGCCACTGGCCACGCGACACCGCCACATTCAAACGATTCGGCGAGAGCACAAACCCCGCACCGCGCCCGGAATCAACCCGCGACGATGCCAACGACACCAACACCACCGCAGCCTCCTGACCCTGGAACTTATCCACCGTGCCCACACGCACGCCAGCACCCGAAGAATCCGCCAAACCAGCTGCAATCAGCGCCTCACGCACACAATCAACCTGCGCGTTATACGCCGCCACCACAATGCAATCCTCAGCCGCCAGCGGGCGCGGCTCAGCACCAGCCGCCGGAACCCACTCACTGCCCAACAACTCACGCACGCAATCCACCACCGCCTGCGCCTCCTGCACAGAACGCACCGAACAGCCCGAATGCTCCACCGGATACGACACCACACCCGGCTCAACACCCCGCATGGTGCGACCAGCCGTCGCCGCAGCGCTCGCCAACGCGTCATCATAAGACAGCCACGAAACCCGCTCGCACAACGCCGAATCCATACGCCACGACTCACCCAAGAAATAGCCAAAACGAGGATCCAGCGCCGCCGCCCCGTCAGATAACCAGCCCAGTGCCGAAACATCCACCGGGTACGGGTGCACACCCGTCGACACCTGCGGCAACTGCTGCGGATCGCCCAGCAACAGCACCGAACGCGCCGCACGAGCCGCCGCCACCGTATTCGTCAACGAGAACTGGCCCGCCTCGTCAACCACCAGCACATCCAGCGACCCGGCGGGCACGCGACGCTCACTCACGTAATCCCACACCGTGCCGCCAAAGAGCAGACCGCCCTCACCGGAAATCAGCTCGCCCAGCGCGGAATCAGACACCTCAGACCACGGGGCGTCCGGAGTCACCGACTTGCCGCGCAGACGCACCGCACGCGAAACATCAAAACCATCACGGGCGCAGCACGCCAGCATGAGATTCTCAATCACCGCATGCGACTGAGCGACCACGCCCACCTTCGCACCCTCCGCCACCAGACGCGCAATCACATGCGAAGCGAGGAAAGTCTTACCCGCACCGGGAGGGCCCTGAACCGCCACATAGGAGTGGTCGAGAGCGCGAACCGCCGCGTGTACGGCATCCACCGCGGGCAGGTCAGAGCCGGGAAAATCAACCTCACGGGGTAGATTTTCTGCATTTTTAGCGTTTGCGGCGCTCTTTTTGAGGCGCGGGGTGCGGCGGAACAGCAGGTCCGCGGAGGCGCTCTCCACACCCGTCAGCGAAGCCGCCGCATCGAGTACGCTCGGCAGGGCGCGGGACGAGGCGGGAGCACAGGAAGCGTCATCGGATACGGGGAGGTCAGGCATGAGGGCACCGTTGAAAAGCAGCCCGTGCACATCGGACTGCAGAGCCGCCTCAATCGTCGCCGTAGATACCGGATCGCCAGGACCAATACCCGAAGGCAGGGCGCGGTGCGGATCATCCTTCACGCGGATGCGCTCCTGCAGAAGCACCTCCAGGAACTCGCTGGTCGACTCTTCGGCAACCTCTTCGGGGGCTTCGGAGTCCGCAGAATTCTCGGATCCGGCACCGAAACCGCCCTGCGCCACCGCCAGCACACGCATGCCAAAGAAGCCCGTCGCCGCCAGCTCGGCGGGCACACGCTCACCCGGATTCGACGCACGGAAATAATTCAGCTGCGACTCCATACGGTCCAGCGCAATCTGCGGGCTCAACCTAGCCTCATACGCACAAAAAACCGCATGATCCGACGGCGCAATCACCAGGCTCGGGTCAGCCTCAATTCGCGCACGCAACAGACGCACCTGCGCGCCGCGCACACGATACCAGCCGGGGGCGTCCGGCACCTCGGCGGGCTCCTTCATGGCGGCGGCAAGCGCCTCCAGGTCGGCGGGGGCGTTCAGAAGAGCATGCGCATGCTCCGCCGAGAGCACCTGCACCCGGCCAAGGTGCGCGTAATCGCGACTCGCCACCCACGCCGTCGGGCCGTCCTCCAGGCGGCGAATATGCTCACGCCAGAACGGGGCACGCTCGCGGCGGTGATAGTTCGTCATGGACAGCAGCATCGCCGCCTCCAGCTCGCCGGCACCCCAGCCGTGCTCCGCCGCGTGCTCCTCCAGGGAGGCGAGCTGGGCATCCAGCAGGCACTGCAGGCGGTACTGTTCGCTGTCGTTCTCCACGGCGGCGGGCACCCGGTACATGACCGGATGCTCCTCAGTTTCCGTATTCTCGGCGGTATCTTCGGCAGTGTCTTCGGTGACGAGTTCCGGGGCTTCGGTCTCAAGGGCAAGGGAAGCCGCCGCGTTCAGGCACGCCGGGCACTCGTCGCAGGTCAGAAAATGCGGGATGCGCTCGGCAAGTTCCGCCGGTTCCGCGCCCTCGCTCAGCGCCTGGGTGAGCAACACGAGGCGCTGCTCCTGCAGGCGAATCAGCGGCAGAATACGCACCGAATCAACCCGGTGAGGTTGACTAGTCGGGGAGTGGTGCTCGGTGGGCTCCGATTCAGACTCTGCGCCGTACTCCTCCGCGCCGTGCTCCAGGTGAAGGTCAAGGCGCGCGGCATTCTCGGTGTTCTCTGTGCTCTCGGTGGCGCCGCCGGTTAGCAGGTGCGCCGCCAGGGCACCGCGCAATAGCGCCCGATGCGCCGCCTCACCCAGGTGCAGGGTGCAGATGATTCGCGCGGTATCGCCCTCGGCGGTGCTGTTCTCGGGTGCGCCGTTCATGACTGCGTACTCTAGGCGGTCGAGTTCCACCGTGTAGGTCAGTCCCGCCGCGGAGGTCGCCACCAGGGCCACCGGGCGCGCCTTACTACCTGCCCGCTCACCGGTGATCACCCCACCCTCGGTTAGCACTCGCAGGCACTCGCGGTACGCCTCACGGGCGCGCTCAGTCGGGCGCACAGTCTGCTTCTGTGCACGTTCCTGAAGCTCTACGTAGAGCCGCAGCTCGCAGGCGGAGGTTGCGGTCAGATCAGCGAGGGTGAAGGTAAGGTCCATGGTGACTTTTCTGCTGGAGGAGAGAGAAACAGGGCGGGTGTGAAACCTCGCCGTAGGGAGTGGGTACGAGCCCCGGTTGAGAGGTGTGAGCGCCCCGCGCCACCCCTCGTCCCGAGAGGTTGATTTTCAGGTTTCACGTGAAACACTACAGAAAATCAACCTACACGGGATGATTTAGAGGGCTTTCGGGGCTATTCGGGCACACATGCTAGGAGGCTGCACCCGCCGCAGTAGTAGAAACTGCCGCCTCCGAAGCAGGTGCCGAAGTCCCCGCAGAAGCACTCGGCGCGCTCGAACGGTTCGCGATTGCCGCCGCGGCAGCATCCACGCGTTCCTTCGCGGCGGGCAGCGCATCCGAGCCGCCCAGGTCGTTCAGAATAATTGCGAAAATCAGGCGGGTGCCGTCGGGTCGGGTCGCCACACCGCACAGGGAAGACACCGTGTAGAGAGTGCCGGTCTTCGCCTGCACGAAAGTGCGCGCGTGCACGGCGTTCGCCGCACCAAAACGGTCGGTCAGGGTGCCGCTAACACCCGCCACGGGGAAGGTCTGCATGAGCTGTTCGGCGTGCTCGTCGGCGTTCATGAGCGCCACAACCTGCACGAGGGTTCGGGCGGTCACGCGGTCGGTCAGGGACATGCCGCATACGTCCGCCTGCACCAGGTTTTCAATGTTCACGCCGGCATCCACGAGCGCCTGGCGTACGGTCTGCTGTGCCGCTTCGCCGCTGCCTTCCTTACCGGCGGCAATGGCGGCGCAACGGCCGAGCACCTCAGCCAGCGCGTTATCGGATTCGAGCATCATGTGCTGCGCCTGCTCAAGCAGGGTTGCCGATTCGACCGCGGCAATTTCAACTGCTTCCGCGGGGGCGGTGCGGCGCTCCGCGAGGGTGAAGCTCAGACCGGATTCCTTGCCAGCGGTGTTGAGCGCATCCACGAACGCCTGCTGGGCGGCAACCGCCGCATCATCCGGGCGTACCGGGTTGCTTGCGGTCGACTTGCCCGGCACCGTGTGCGATTCGAGGGCAATTGGGTGAATGGGCGTGATCTGGCCGGACGCCACGTCGGCGTCTTCCCAGCCGGGGTTCACGCCGGGGCCGGTGAAGAAGGTGCCGTCCAGGTACACGGGCAGCGCGGCGGTCGGCTTTTCACCCTCGTTCAGCGCCTTAACGGTCTGTTCGGCGAGGGTGGTTAGGCCTGCGCGTCCCACAATCTGCTTCGGGTTGGAGGCGCCCGCACCGAGCAGGGTGTCGCCGCCCGCCATGAGGTACAGTCCGGCGGCGTCGCGGGTTACGCGGGTGCGCAGGCGCGCCTGCAGGTTCGCGTAGCGGTTGAGTGCGAACAGGGTCAGGATTTTGAACGTGGAGGCGGGCACGCGCGCGGTGTCGGCGTTGGCGGCGTACAGGTCGGCGGGTGCGGTGGTTGCCTTGATCCTGGGTAGGTTGCCGTCCATGCCGGTGACGAGCAGGCTGTACTGCGGGTAGGTGCCGTCTGCGAAGAGCGCGGTGAGGGCGTTGCGTAGCTGCTCCTGTTCGGCCTCGGGCAGCGCGGGTGCGAGGGTCGGGGTGGCGCTCGGGGTTGCGGAGGCGGTCGCCTCGGCGGTGCCGGACGCGCTGCCGCTGGGGCTTGCGGAACCTTCGGGGCGTTTCTGTTCGGTTGCGGCGGATCCGCAGGCGGTGAGGAGGAGCATGCCGCCGAGGGTGAGGGCGGCGCGGCGGGTGAGGGTGGTGGTCTGGGTGTTGTGCTTGTTGGAAGGCATCTTTTGAGCATAGCGGGCGGATGGGGTGCCTATCGAATTTACGCGCCGATGCTGGAACGTTCCTCCCGCGCTCCTCCCGCCCTTCACGAACCCCTATCTGCCCTGCCTGGCACACCGGCGGGTCGCGCTGGCGGGCGCGGGACTAGGCGGAACGTTAACAGTGGTGTGAGCGTGGTAAATTACGCTGGTTTTGGCGCCGAATACGCGGTTTCGGTGTGCGTGAACGGGTTACAATGGGTGAGTTCAACACCTAACTTTCGCACCTTGCGCGCCGAAGTCGCCGCGAAAGTGACTCTAACTCACGAGAAAGAAGGTTCCGATGGAACTCGACGTCACTATTGAAATTCCCCGCGGCTCCCGCGTGAAGTACGAAGTGGACCACGAGACCGGCCGCCTGCGCCTGGACCGCGTGCTGTTCACCTCCATGCAGTACCCCACCGCTTACGGCTACTTCGAGAACACCCTGGGTGAGGACGGCGACCCGCTGGACGCAATGCTGATTCTGGACGTTGACGTTGTTCCCGGCGTGCTGGTTGAGGCTCGCCCGGTCGCAGTGTTCAACATGACCGATGAGGCTGGCGGCGACGCTAAGGTTCTGTGCGTTCCCACCGACAAGCGTTACGACCACATCAAGTCCCTGGCTGATGTTCCGGAGCAGCTGAAGGCTGAGATTCAGCACTTCTTCGAGCGTTACAAGGACCTGGAGCCCGGCAAGTGGGTTAAGGGCGAGGGCTGGGAAGACCTGGCTGCTGCTGAGAAGATGGTCCAGGAGGCTATCGACCGTTTCGCAGCTGAGGGTCACTAAGCTGCCGCACCGTTAGGTGCACTCGGTTTTTGGAGGGGGCGTGTTCCCCGTGTCTGGTTCGTGCGATTTTTCGTGCGTGCTGGAGGCGGTGGGCACGCCCCCTTTTGTTGTGCTCGGAGTTGTTGCCCAGGGCTTTGTCGAGGTCGATTTCAACAAGTACTTTGCGCGGTGGGGCTTGTAATATTTCTGAAAGTTCAGATTTTTAAAGATATTTCTAAAGTTCTAGTTACATAAATATTCAAGTTTAAAGTGAGATTTTAATAAACTTCAGGTTTACATTGATATATATTTTTTCACGAGAATGAAATATTTGCTTGTGAATGCTCGAAACAGTGAATTTTCAGAGTAGGGTTGAAGGAGTGTGGTGTAAGAGCGTCGACGAAGCGTAAACGCCACACACTATTGTCATCACTCAACTCAATTTAAAGGACTATCATGTCTGAACTGTCACGCCGGCATGTGTGCCGGCTTTCATCATTTGCCCTGGTAAGTTTCTTCGTAGCACCTCAGAGTACGGCATGGGGTATTCAGGGCTCTGTTGGGTCTCCCCAGCAAATAGATGGATGCACTGTTGCCCCGCTTCGTGAAGCATGGTTGCCGACTAATGGTGCAGATAATGTCATTCTGTGGTTTCAGCTTCTTCCCTTTTCGGGCCCCTATGCTGGGGTGCATGCGCTTCCTTCGATAGAACTGATGGGGAATCAAGAAGAGTCAGCCTTATATGAGGTAATTCGCCCCCATATTCGCCGTGATACAGGGCAGTGGCTGTCTAAAATTCCTTCGGGTCAGCAGATTGTGGTTGAGCTTGAACAGCTGAGTGGATCGCAAGAATACATGGTGCAGATGAGCCGTTGGCAGCCGGGTTCTATGGGATTGACAAGCCATTCTCCTGAGGGGTACCCGGCTGCGCCATCGCTGACAGTGCGTGAGGACTCGGGTCTGAAGGTGGTTCGTGCGCGTGGTGCCTCAATGGAGAGCACTGAGTATTTTTGTGGTGTCTACCACGGGGAGATGAAGGGAAACGCATCCCTTGGAGAAGATGGCGGTGCGTTTATTCAAGCTCAGCGCTGGGAATGGGGTCTTGAGGTTGATAAAGATATTTCTCAGCCGGAAGAGTTGTTTCAACGAGGGTGCTTTGGCGTGTATTTCCCGGGTCGTAGCGAATACGGCGGATCTACTGTGTCGGCTTCCTATCGGATTAGTGTTAGGACGCCGGGAGGCGTGTTGACATGTACCACAATAGCTGCCCCATAAAACAATTATGGGGGTAATCGCAGGGTTGTGGATTCGGGAAATCTTGCTCTGCAAACAGAGATGATTGATAGGGGGTTGGTGCAGATTTAATAGAATTAAACATCAAATCATCTTTATGTATAGATATTCAGGAAAAATTGGTGGGTTGGCATTCAAACTATTTGAATGCGTTTGAACTACATGGCTTAAGAAAGGAATACAATATGGTTGATTATAGTAAATCAAAGCATGTGAATGTTTTGGATTTTGGTGCAGACCCAACCGGTACGAAGGATTCCGCACCAGCGATTCAAAATGCCATTAACTCGGTGGCTGCTGTTCCCGGTGGTGGTTCTGTCGAGATTCCTTCGGGAATCTATCTTGTGAGTAATGATTTTATTAATCTCAGGGATAGGGTAGAGGTGTATGGTCATGGATTCTCAACACAAATTATTGGGTTTAATAAAAACCCGAAGATTTTAAGAGATGTTGATGGTGACGATATGGAGTGTCAGGGGGTATTTCATATGGGGTCATACAATACCTTTGTGGGTGATATGGGAACAAATATACCAATGCGTTTTGGGGTACGGGATATGTTTATTCGTGCCGCCAATCTTAATCTTTTGAATCCTAATATTCGTAAAGGATTTTTTGAGTATCAAATTGCTCAGGGTAAGCACGTTGCTGATAATTATATACCGGATAATATTGCGGGAATTATTGTTCATACAAGATATGATATTTTTAATGAACCTGAAGCTGCCCCTATTATTTCAAATATTGAAATCTGGGATACGGCAATCGGAATTGCCATCCTGGGTGAACATGATCGTGCTATGAAGGTTGATAAGGTCCGCATTCGTAAAACTCGCAGACAAGGGCTCTTGGTGGGAAAGCCGGTGGGTCATGTTCAGCGTAGAACAGAGAGTTTGAACTCTGGAGCTGCGGATAATAAGTTTGTGATGGTTGAGGTCTCTGATGCCAATCTTGGTGGCGGATATCATGGGGCAATTGAGGTGTATGGGGCTCAATGTAAATTTGTGGCATGTACCGCCTGGTTTGCTATTCGCAATAAGCCAAATTCCGACCTTTATCACGATAGAGATCAGTACCGTAGAAAGTCTGGTGCCGGGTGGGCGGTTTTTGGCGAACGAAATATGTTCATCGGATGTACCGCTCAGGAGAATGGCGGGCACGGATGGATTGTTGGATTCAAGGATAATCAATTTATGAACTGCTTGGGTGAGTCATCAAGCTATGAAGATAAACTCACTTTAAGGGGTGCAGCTCAGGCGGATCAGGCGGCTAATTGGTACATCAGCAGAAATGCTTCCGGAGCTCGTCTTGTTGCGCCGCGTTCTGCTAATCCTAAATCCGATAGGAAGGCGTCACGTTATGGATTTTATCTGGAGAATAAGCTGGATGATATTAGTATTGTGGCTGGTTCATCGCGTAATGCCCGTGATGGCAATAAATTGAATCCGGGCGGCGATCGGCACCTTTTCTTTAAGAGCGATCCCAGTGCCCCCTGGGGCGATTTCTATATTGATATTAATTTTGTGGTCAATAAGACTTCAAAAAGTCATGATATTGTCAAGAGTGACAAAAAAGACATAATAATTTAATCATTCTAAAATAATTGCGCGGAGAGTGAATTCTGAGTATCTTCAAAGGGATTCACTCTTCTTCTACTCTCACACCTTTCACCGAGGATAGAAAATGAAGAAAAACCTTTCGACCCGCGGCGCGGCGGCACTGTTGGCACTGGCTATGGGGTACATGGGTCAGGGCGTAGCCCAGGCGGCATACATTCAGCCGAAATCTGCACAGCCTATTGAAGAGCTGGAATTTGATGTTAATTGTTTTGACATGCACTTCTATTACGGCAAGAACACTATGGGCAGTTTGGATTGGGCGGAGTGTACCGGCCTGATTACGAAGAAGCAGGTTGTTGGGCTGGCCCGAACCCGTGAAGATAAGTTGCCGAACGGAGTCATGACCATTTCGCGTGGCCGCTTGCTGGAGTACCTGTACCATCTGGCGGGTTCACCCGAGGTGAAGAACCTGCCGGAGAAGTCCCCGTACACCGACCTGACTCCGGGCGATGCGCGCTATAAGGTTGCTATTTGGGCGACCCGTGTAGGTTTGACCACCGGTTGGTCTGATGGTTCCTTCCACTACGACACTCCGGCGAGCCGTGGTGCCTACTTTACTTTCCTTTATCGTGCTGCGGGTAGCCCCAAGGTGACTCTGGAATCTCTGGATGCGGCGAATGCTGTGCGTGCGGAGAAGGGTGCTACTCCCATTAAGGAAGGGAGCGAGTTGCATCGAGCAATGAGTTGGGTTTATCAGCATGCTTTAAGGAGGCCCGATGATAACCTTGATAGTGTCTGGTTGAGTGTTAGCTACACCGAGTACAATACCTGGGAAATCAATAAAATACCGGATTTCTATTACGCTTCGTACCCTACTATTTTCACCCCTCTCGCGATTCTTGATTACCACGAGGAGTTGGCACCCATTGTCGCTCGTCTGCAGTCGCTGTCCTAGCGGTAGGTGAGCGGGAGGGCTTTGCCGGGGGCGTGTTCCCCGTGTCTGGTTCGTGCGATTTTTCGTGCGTGCTGGAGGCGGTGGGCACGCCCCCTTTTTTTGTTGTGCTCCTTGGCTGTGTTTGGGGTGTTGGAAGGGCATGTGTAACCGAACTATTCTTCGGAAAACAGCCTCAGAGAGCTTCTTGGGGTGCTAATATGGGCATATTACGAATAATAGTTCGTATAAATTGAGACTCTGTAGCGGTGAGGAGGAAACCCCCATGGCATTCGACGCAACAGGGTTTGCGCAAGAATTTGGTGCGCAGGTTCGTGCCGTCCGCAAGTACGAAAAAATCACCCAAATGGAGTTGGCGTGGATGGTTGGGCTCAGCGATAAAACGATTCGCGATATTGAGCGTGGGCTACCCGGCCCGTCAATTGGTGCGGTCCTCAAGGTCGCCCAAGAGCTTGGCATTGAGCTGGCCATTACTAACCCCCTCACCTAACCCCTCCCGCACACTGCGATAGAAAACAGAACCTGGAGAAAAGCCATGACAGATGAACTGATGGCAGATGTCTATAAAGATGGTGTTCTCGCCGCATATTTGAGGCGAGATGCCAACGGGCTGATTCATTTCACCTACCGGGCAGATTATGAAGGCCCGGCAATTGCCACGAGCCTGCCTTTAGACGCGGAATATACCGCAGAATCAATTCCCCCTTTCTTCCAGAATCTTTTGCCTGAAGGCTATAGGCTCGACGTTGTCAGTTCCGAGAAAAAAATCAGCAAAAATAACACCCTGGGCTTATTGCTGGTGATTGGTTCTGACGTTCCAGGCGATGTGCAAATTATTGAGCACGGGCGGGAACTGTACACCGCCCCTGCCGCATTGGTGAATAACCCTGAGGTTGTTTCCTTTGCAGAACTGATGGGTACGGTTGACCGCCGAGGACTGCCTGGCGTTCAAGAAAAGCTGAGCGCCGTCATGAAAACTCTGCCCGTGCATTGGACGGGCGCTGGCTACGATGCGCTTCTGAAAATCAGCCCGCAACGCATGCCTGGGCTCGTGGAAAACGAAGCTGCCCACCTTACGGCGGCCGCGCTCATGGGGATTCCTGTAGCTCAGCATGAGCTTGTCTATGATCGAGATGGCGTGTCAGGTTTGATGGTCTCTCGTTTTGACCGAACACCCTCCGGGGGGCGCATCGCCATGGAGGATGGTGCACAGATTTTGGGTGTTCCTTCGGGTGAGAAATACACGGAAGATAACCCTGCTGTGACAACAGAAAGTGTCATTCAAGCAATGGTGAAAATCGCTGCTTCCCCGGCTATTGCCCGCAGGAATCTTTACATGCATTTTCTCTACGCTTGGCTGACTGGCAACGGTGACCTACACGCAAAAAATATCTCGCTCCTCAAGGGACGCCGTGGATGGGAAGTAGCTCCTATCTACGACATCCCCTGTTCGCTCGTGCACATTAAATCTCTATCCATGGCGCTTAGCGTCAACGGAAAAGATAATTCGAATCCCGGTAACGGTTCGCCGCCCGAAGATTGGAAGATTACTGTTGACGATTGGCTTGCTCTCGCAGAGACTATCGGTCTTCCGCCTAAGGTGCAGAAAGACGCTCTAACGCGTGCTCTCAAAGCGGCTCGAGCAGTTCGCTGGCCCACAGACCGAGCCGCCCCGGGATATGTTTTCAACTCGAATGCCTCACCGTTTAAGGCCATGCAGAAAGAGTTGGAACGCCGCCAGGACGAGTTTGAAGAGTACCTTCATCCGCGCTCCTAAGGCTCCTGACTTCTTGAGCCTTCGTTATTTCTAAATTTTCCTCGTGAAGTATCTATCTACATAGACACTTCGCAATTTCTATAAAGGAACCATCATGCAGAATGGACGCGCAGGACGCCTGCACCCCGCCGTCGGCACTGCCCGCCGCCACCTCGCCGCCGCCCTCGAAAAGCTCCTCGGCGCCGGAAGCATCAAAGCCACCGGACGCTCCCGCACCGCCTCCACCGCGGACGCCGCCGACCTGCCCCTGCTCCTGGTCGCCTGCAGTGGCGGCCCCGACTCCCTCGCGCTGGCGGCCATCGCCGCGCACTTCGCCCGCCGCGGCGATGTACGCGTAGGCGCCATCATCGTCGACCACGGCCTACAAGAAGACTCCGCCGCGGTCGCCGCGCAGACCGCGCAGACCCTCACCGACCTGGGGCTTCACCCCGTCATCACCGAAAAAGTGCAGGTTCCCGTCGGGAACATGGGCCCCGAAATGGCGGCGCGCACCGCCCGCTACACCGCCTTCACGAAAGCCGTTGAGGCGACCGGCGCCCGCGCCGTACTGCTCGGCCACACCCTCGACGACCAGGCAGAAACCGTGCTACTCGGCCTAAGCCGTGGCTCCGGCACACGCTCCCTTGCCGGTATGCCGCCCGTGCGCGTCGAAGGGGGCGTCACCTACCTGCGTCCCTTCCTCGGTCTGCGCCGCACCGACATACTCGACATCTGCGATGCCGAAACCCTCACCCCCTGGACCGACCCGACCAACACCGACGAAACCCTCATGCGTGCCCGCATCCGCCACAGCGTGCTGCCCTACCTGGAGGAGCACCTCGGCGGGGACGTCGCCCGCTCCCTGGCGCGCACCGCCTCCGTAGCTGGCCCCGACGCCGAATACCTCGACGAGCAGGCGCAGGCTGCCTACGAGCAGGCGCTCCTGCCCGCCGGAACCGCCGTGCGCGGCATCGAACGTGAGGACGCCGTGCTACTGGACCGTGCGCAGGTGGCGGCGCTGCACCCGGCGCTTCGATTGCGTGTGCTTGCGACCGCCTGTAAGACCGCCGGGGGAGAGAACCCCGGCTTCGAGCGACTGCAGGCGCTGGACTCTTTCACCGCCGGATACGCGGTAGCTGGGCCCGTTCAGATGCCCGGTCACGTGAGCGCGTACCGTCGCCGCAAAATTGTGCATCCGGCAACCGGTGAACGCCTGGACGTGCTCGTATTAGTGCCAACTCGACCCTAACTAGGTGCCCAGCTAGATGCCCGCGGAGCATCCTCAGCACACACTATCTGCATGGTGAGGTGCGCCGCGGCGCCGTTTTAAGCCATACTTAAGGCGAACACCATCCACATTGTCCGCTGTGGGAAGGCATGAAACCCCCGCACCCGGGGCCCCCGGCGGAGGCGCAGAGCGTCTAAAAGAATACGAAGGAATACATCGTGCAGGCTATCGACGTGCAGGACGATATCAAGAACGTTCTCTTCAGCAAGGAAGAGATTAATGCGAAGGTCGCCGAACTGGCGGCGCGCATCGACGAGGACTACGCCGGTAAGGACGTGCTGTTGGTGGGTGTTCTCAAGGGCGCCATCATGATTATGGCTGACCTTTCCCGCGCTCTCAAGGGCCACTACACCATGGACTGGATGGCTGTTTCCTCGTACGGTTCCGGCACCAAGTCCTCCGGCGTTGTGCGTATCCTCAAGGACCTGGACACCGACCTGGTGGGCCGCAACGTCCTAATCGTTGAAGACATCATTGACTCCGGCCTGACCCTCGCATGGCTGCAGCAGAACCTGATTTCTCGCGGCGCAGCTTCCGTTGAGATTTGCACCCTGCTGCGCAAGCCCAAGGTCGTCAAGGCTGACGTTGAGGTCAAGTACGTCGGCTGGGACATCGAGCCCGAGTTCGTTGTTGGTTACGGCCTGGACTTCGCTGAGAAGTACCGCAACCTGGACTGCGTCGCAACCCTGCACCCGCACGTTTACTCCTAAGCCTTCACCTCAGCAACCCTGCTGTAGGTGGTTACGCCCCGCCTCCTCACGCTTGTGGGGGAGCGGGGCGTTGCTGTACCCGCCGGTGGATGTACGTGGAGGCGGATGTATCCGCCGCGGAAGATGCACTTTCACCCCCGCCGAGTGCTACAACCCTTTAGCCCGCAGGTGAAATAGAGAAGCCCGGTACCTAGCCGCCCGCCGGGGTAGGGTACATTTAAGGTTGCATCGTTGGGTGTTCCGGCTGGCATGCCGCAACCCCCGACGGGTTACAGCCGCAACGTAAGGACAAAGCATTGGCGCAAACCCCCAATACTCCGCAGAAAGGCTCGGAGGGCTTCCTGAAGAAGCTGATTAACGGCCCCTGGTTCTGGCCGGGTGCAGCTCTCGTAATCATGCTGGCTTTCCTCATGGCCTCCTTCTTCACTCAGCCCTCGCGTCAGGTGGACACCAACGTGGGTCTTCAGCTGCTCAACGACCACCAGGTCAAGAGCGCAAAGATCTACGACGGCGACCAGCGCGTCGAGCTGCAGCTTAAGGACGACTACAAGAAGGGCAACGACAACTACGGTAAGTCGGTGCGCTTCTACTACGTGCAGCCCCGCGGCGACGAAGTTGCTAAGGCAATGGAATCCGCCGAGCTGGAAAGCTACACGGACCAGCCGGTTGAGCACAGCTTCCTGGGCTCCCTGGTGTCCCTGCTCCTGCCGATTCTGATCTTTGGTGCGCTCTTCTGGTTCCTGATGGGACGAGTCGGAGGCGGCTCCTCCGTCATGAGCTTCTCCAAGTCCCGTGCGAAGAAATTCACCAAGGACAAGCCAGAAGTCCGCTTCAGCGACGTCGCCGGTGTGGACGAGGCGCTCGCCGAGCTGGAAGAAGTCCGCGAGTTCCTGGCTGAACCCGAAAAGTTCACCCGCCTGGGTGCCAAGATCCCCAAGGGCGTTCTGCTGTACGGTCCTCCCGGCACCGGTAAGACCCTGCTCGCCAAGGCTGTGGCGGGCGAGGCTGGCGTGCCGTTCTACTCGATTTCTGGCTCTGACTTCGTTGAAATGTTCGTGGGTGTGGGTGCGTCCCGCGTGCGCGACCTGTTCAAGGAAGCGAAGAGCGACCCCGCCGCCATCGTCTTCGTCGACGAGATTGACGCTGTTGGCCGCCGCCGCGGCGTCGGCATGGGCGGCGGTAATGACGAGCGTGAGCAGACCCTGAACCAGCTGCTGGTTGAGATGGACGGCTTCGACGGCAACTCGAACGTCATCGTCATTGCTGCAACGAACCGACCCGACGTTCTGGACCCGGCGCTGCTGCGTCCCGGCCGTTTTGACCGTCAGATTGGTGTGGACGCCCCCGACATGCAGGGCCGCGAACACATCCTGCGCGTTCACGCCGCAGGCAAGCCAATCGCTAACACCGTTGACCTGGCTCAGGTTGCTAAGCGCACCCCCGGCTTCACCGGTGCTGACCTGGCGAACGTCATGAACGAGGCGGCTCTGCTGACCGCCCGCGATAACGGCAACGTGATTGACGACCGCGCTATCGACGAGGCAATCGACCGCGTCATGGCTGGTCCGCAGCGTTCCTCGCGCATCATGAACGAGCACGAGCGTAAGGTCACCGCATACCACGAGGGCGGTCACGCCCTGGTCGCGGCGGCACTGCGTAACTCCGCGCCGGTCACCAAGATTACGATTCTTCCGCGTGGTCGCGCCCTGGGTTACACCATGGTCATGCCGCAGGACGATAAGTACTCCACGACCCGCCATGAACTGCTTGACCAGATGGCGTACGCGATGGGTGGCCGTGCGGCTGAGGAAATCGTCTTCCACGACCCGTCCACCGGTGCGTCTAACGACATTCAGAAGGCAACCGACACCGCCCGCAAGATGGTTACCGACTACGGCATGAGCGCTGTGATTGGTTCCGTCAAGCTTGGCGGCGAAGACACCGAACCGTTCCTCGGTGGCGGCGGCGCTTCGGCACGCAACTACTCCGACGCGACCGCGGCAAAGGTTGACGCTGAGATCCGCGCCCTGCTGGAGCAGGCACACGATGAGGCGTTCCAGATTCTGCTGGAAAACCGCGATATTCTGGACCGCCTGGCGTTCGCCCTGCTCGAGAAGGAAACCCTGCTCGAAAACGAGATTGCCGAAATCTTCAAGGATGTTCGCAAGCGCCCCGAGCGTGAGCACTGGTACTCCAAGCCGACCCGCGAGCGTACCGACATCCCGCCGGTAAAGGCACCGAGCGAGCTGGCTCAGGAGGCGCAGAAGGCTGAGGAAGCACCTGCCGAGGCGCCGGCAGCTCCTGCTACGGCACCTACTGTTCCGGTAGCACCGGCTGCACCCGCGCAGCAGGTTCCGATAGCACCTACGCAGCCGTTGCCGCCTCAGGCGCCCCTCACCGACCCGGACGCCGACCCGACCGTCGCAATGCCCACCCAGCAGTACCCGAACTACCCCGCCCCTCCGGCGCAGCGCCCGGAGAACAGCACCCCGAACCAGAATGGAGCAGAGAATGAGCGAGGTTAAGAACGCCGTCGACCAGCCGCGTATTGAGGCTGCCGTCCGTGAGATTCTGCTCGCAATCGGTGAGGACCCGGACCGTGACGGTCTGCAGCAGACCCCGGCACGTGTGGCACGCGCCTACGCGGAGTTCTTCTCGGGCCTGCACCAGGATGCCGGCGAGATTCTGGGTACGACCTTCGACATCGCCCACTCTGAGATGGTGCTGGTGAAGGACATCCCGTTCTACTCGACCTGTGAGCACCACCTGGTGCCGTTCCACGGTGTGGCGCATGTGGGTTACATTCCGGGCCCGGACGGTAAGGTGACCGGTCTGAGCAAGCTCGCCCGCGTGGTGGATCTGTACGCTCGCCGCCCGCAGGTGCAGGAGCGTCTGACTACGCAGGTGGTGGAGGCTCTGGAGGAGCACCTGAACCCGCGTGGCGCGATTGTGGTGATTGAGGCTGAGCACATGTGCATGTCGATGCGCGGTGTGCGTAAGCCGGGCGCGAAGACCGTGACCAGCGCGGTGCGCGGTGCGCTGATGAACGGCGCAACCCGTGCGGAGGCGATGAGCCTGATCTTCTCGCAGCGCTAAGCATCGGAATGAGCATATAGCTATGCGACAGGGGGCAGGATTCTAAGGAATCCTGCCCCCTGCGCTGTGCCCCTGCGCTGTGTAGCGCATTTGTTGGGTAGTATGACGAGTGCCCTTGCGTAAAGGGCATTAGTGATTGTAAAGTTGTTACTACTAGAACCGGCACCACTGCCTGATGAATGATTGAGAATTCTGAAGGAGTACAGGACCGGTCTTCTTTTTATCTTCAGTAGATTCGGGTCTTGTTACGGTGCGGGAAGTTAAAGATTTTAAAAGCTACGGTGAGCAACTAGCCATACTCGAAGGGCGAGGGATGGCGATAGAAAATCGTGAAGAAGCGATTGAATCCCTCGCCAAGGTTAATTACTACCGTCTTAGCGGATATTGGCATGCCCTACGCCAGACTGAGCGTGATGCCTCTGGAGAGACTACCCCGGTTGACCAGTTTAGAGAAGGGGTACGTTTTGACGACGTTGTAGCTCTTTATGAGTACGACCGGCGTTTGCGTTCTATTGCACTTCCGCATTTATCCCAGCTTGAAGTGTACCTACGAGCTAGGCTGGGGTATTTACTGGGAGAGATTGACCCGCTAATTCACGAGAAGGAAAATCTACTAGATGTAGCTCCTGCAAGGAGAGAAATCTGGAATAAGTTTGTTCGGATTTGTGGTGACTCTCTTCAGCGTTCTAAGGAAGATTTCGCTGTACATCACATAGAACAATACGATGGTAAAGTCCCTGTTTGGGTGCTGGTAGAGGTTCTAGATTTGGGAGCCTTACAGACTCTATATATGATTTCTCCGCGACGAGTTCGCCGTCAGATAGCGCAGGATATGAACTGTACCGATCCGCAGCTTGGAAGCTGGATACGTTCGTTGAGAGGGATTCGGAATATCTGCGCACATCAGGCACGACTGTATAACAGGGTGCATTCCAAAGTTCTTCTACCGAGGGCAACATCCGGTAGAAGAGTTGAGAGCCCTGAAATCCGTGAGGTTATTGACCTATTCGGGGTTCCTCAACGTGAAGAGAACCATAAAATGCGTAAGACTTTCGGAATGCTCACTCTCCTCAAATATCTGATGGATCAGGGTGGAATTGGGGATACGGAATCTCTGACGCAGATTCTGAAGGAACGTCCTAATATTTCCGTTCCTGGAGTTGATGTACCGCGGGCTATGGGCATACCCCAAGGTTGGGAAGAAACCCGTTTGTGGAGCTAAAATCTCACAGATTATAGACACGCTGAAAGGGGCGGAGGTGAAAACCTCCGCCCCTTTTAGCATCGCCAAAGTGCTCCGAGAGTGTGTTCTGAGCCGGATCCCTTCTGCGGCTGTGGCGGCGCCGATAACGCCGTACCGCAGAAGCTAGAAGAGCCCCACCACTAACGCTGCAGGCGGCCCTTCGCCTCACTCGGATCATCCCAACCCAGGGCAAGCGTCACGATCAAGCCCACGGCAATAAAGCCGCAACCGGTTGCGGTGCCGAAAGCAATCCAGCGGACCGCGGGGGCGCCTTCAGCAAGCACAATGGTCACAAGCGCAGCAAGAGCCACCAGGGACAGAATCCAAGCGCCGGTCTTCATATTCACGATGAGTCACTTCCTAGAGTATGTATGTGTATGAGGTGCCCAACCCACACCGCTGTGACGCAGGCAGAGCATACCCTCCCAGGATACCCCTAAATCGGTATGCCATATGCAAATATGGCGCGCTGTGTCATCCGGCAGATTCGGTACGATTAAAACCATGACCGAATCCACCCGTGTAGCCCCCCTGCCCTGCGACGCGCTCGCCGCCGAACGCACCCTCGTCATGGGCATCCTCAACGTCACCCCCGACTCCTTCAGCGACGGCGGCCAGCACTATGCCGCCACCGACGCCATCGCCCGCGCCGCCCGCATGATCGCCGAGGGCGCCTCCATTATCGACATTGGCGGTGAGTCCACCGGCCCCGGTGCCGTGCGCATCAGCGTGGAGGAGGAGCAGCGCCGCATCCTGCCCGTCATCGAGGCAGTCGCCCAGATGGGCACCACCATCAGCGTGGACACCATGAACCCGAAGACCGCCCGCGCCGCCATCGCCGCCGGTGCGCACATCATCAACGATGTGTCCGGTCTGAACGTGAGCGATGAAATGATTGAAACCGCCGCCGAACTGCAGGTGCCGTACATTCTCATGCACGCCCGCGGCACCTCCCAGACCATGGACAGCCTGGCGGAGTACCCGCGCGGCGTGGTCACCGAGGTTGTGGAGGAGCTGACCGGCCTACGCGAGCGCCTGCTGGCCGCCGGCGTACTGCCGCAGAACCTGATTCTTGACCCCGGCCTGGGCTTCGCCAAGGGTGGCGTGCAGGATTGGGAGCTGCTCGCCGCCATTGATGAGCTACAGGGCCTGGGGCACCGCCTGCTCATTGCCGGCTCCCGCAAGCGTTTTATTGCCAACGCCCTGACCGCGGCGGATATGGCGCTGGGTGAGCGCCTGAACGCGAGCGGCTTCACCGCAACCGAGGCGGGCGAGGCAGAACGCGAGCTGTGGCAGTCGCTGTCAGAACCGCGCCCGGCTCAGCACCGTGCGGCAGCTTCGGCGGCGGTGACCGCCCTGGTGGCGGCGCGCGGCGTGTGGGCGGTGCGCGTGCACGACGTACCCGCCAGCGTGGATGCGGTGACGGTCGCCTCCGCGCTGCGTTCTGTCAGTTAAGGTTCTGTCAGCTAGAACCACCAACCCCGCCCGCAACCGCCAACTACCCGAATACTTTCTAGGAGACCCCCAATGACCCAGGCAGACTACGCACGCCACGACCGCATCACCCTCACCGGCATTACCGCCAGGGGCTACCACGGCGTGCTCGACTTTGAGAAGCGCGACGGCCAGCCCTTCGTCGTGGACGCGACCCTGTACAGCGATTTTTCCGCCGCGGCCGCTACTGATGACCTGACGAAGACCACGAACTACGCGCTTGTGGTGGACCTGATTCACCGCCACGTGACGAACGGTTCGCTGGACCTGATTGAGACCCTTGCCGTGAATATTGCCGAGGGCATTCTCGCCATGTTTGAGCTGGTGGAGGCGGTGGAGATTACCGTGTCGAAGCCGCAGGCGCCGATTGAGCTGCCGTTCGGTAACGTTGCGGTGAGCGTGTTCCGCGAGCGTGTTACTGAGCGTACCGCTGAGGACGGCCGCTAGTGGCGGGTACGGCAGAATATGCGCACCGCGCGGTGTTGGCGTTGGGCTCGAACCTGGGCGAAAGCGAAGACACCCTGGAGCGCGCCGTCGCCGACCTGGTGGCCGGTGGCGTGCAACTGGTGCGCGCCTCCGGGTTGTACCGTACCGCCCCGGTGGGTGGCCCGGCGGGTCAGCCGGATTTCGTGAACGCGGTCATTGAGGTGACCACTGACCTGGGCGCCTACGAACTGCTGAAACTGTGTAATGCGGTGGAGGCGGCGCATCACCGTGAGCGCCTGGTGCGTTGGGGCCCGCGCACCCTCGATATTGACGTGATTGACTATGACGGCGTGATCTCTGAGGATCCGGTGCTGACTTTGCCGCATCCGCGGGCGCAGGAGCGTGCTTTTGTGCTGGTGCCGTGGGCGCAGATGGACCCGCAGGCGTACCTGACGGTGACCCGGCGTGCGGAGCCTTCGGGGGAGCGGCCGGATGAGGTTCCTGCGCCGCTGAGCCGCGAGGTCGTGAACGTTGCGGAGCTGTCCCGCACGCTGGTTGGGGCGGATGAAGACGCTATCAGCTATATGCGTGAGATGAAGGTACCTGATCAGCCTTAAATGTGGCACTCTGGAAGGTAGAAGAACCTACCGAAAGGAAACACCATGAAGCCCCTGAGTTATCGGGCGATTATTGTGGCGGCTGTGTGCGGTGCCGCTGCCGCTCTTATGGTGAATTCCGTGATGATTGGCGCCGGTTTTGGTGAGCTGAATTTTTCGTGGATGCTCGGCGCGGTGTGCCTGCTGGTTGCGGCGGGTGCCGTGTGGCTGGGTGTGCAGGTGGCTCGTTATCGTCGTATTCAGACGCGTGAGAAGGTGCCGCATATGGGCCCGATTCTTGCGGCGCGTGCGGTGGCGTATGCGCAGGGTTCCATCATGACCGGTGCCCTGTTGACGGGCTGGTGCGCTGCGATTCTTGGCTACCATCTGGCGATGGTGTCGACGCGCGGTTTTTCGGTGCTCTTTTGGGAGGTTCTCGTTAATTGTGTGGGCAGTGTTGCCCTGCTGATTGCTGGCCTGTGGGCTCAGCATTGTTGTCGTATTCCGCCGGAGGATGATGAGGATGCGGCCTCCTCTTCCGGTGCTGTCAAGCCGCGAGAGGGAGGAACCTATGTCGGCTCCTAACCAGAATAGTTATTCGCCGAATGGCCAGTACGGGCAGGACGCCCAACAGGGTCAGTATGGTCAGTACGGCCAGGGTCAGCCTGCTCAGCAGAACCAGTACGGGCAGCACCAGCAGGCGGCTTACGGTCAGCCTGGTGCCCAGTATGACCAGCAGGCGCAGTATGGACAGCAGGTTCCGCCCGCTGCCGCGTACCCGAACGCGCCGCAGCCAGTGTCTTCTCAGCCGGTTTCCGCGCAAGCCGTGCCGGAGCCGCAGTGGGTGCCCGCCGCCTCCGGCTACCTGACGGTTCGTTTTGTTCACACTATTTCTGCCCTGGCGTTCCCGATTCTTGCGGGTGTTGCCCTGTATTGTGCGGGTGCGTTCTTCGGCGGCCCGGAGGCGCTACGCATCGTCGGTCTGGTGGTGGTCGCGGTGTTTGGCCTGTGGGGTCTGTGGTGGATTCTGACCACGCCGCGCCGTACTCGCGCGCTCGGCTACGCGCTGGAGTCGAATCATCTAATGGCTCGCCGCGGTATCGTGTTCCGTTCGATGAGCTCCATGCCGTACGGTCGCATCCAGTATGTTGATGTGGATTCGGGTCCGCTGGAGCGCATGTGCGGTGTTGCCCGCCTGACGGTGCGCACGGCGGGTACGACCACCGGCACGATGGTGCTGTTCGGTATTCCGCTGAACGTGGCGGAGGAGTTGCGCGCGGATCTGGTGCGCCGCGCCGATGAGCGAATGGCGGCACTCTAATGAGTACCCCGAATCCGGTCAACCCCGCGCCGCAGGCACCGCAGCCTCCTGCCTCCCAGATGCCGCAGGAGCAGAAGTGGTGGCGTGCCGATATCCGCACGTTCATCATGAACCTCTGGTTCATTATTCTGCTGGCGTTCGGCTTCTTCCAGAGCATCATCCTGAATATTCTGACCACCCCGCCGAACGAGTGGGGCGCGCGCCTGACGCAGGCATTCGACGAGAACAGCAGCTATTTCAGCGCGACGTACTCGCAGCTCATCGGCTTCGGCGTGCTCCTGCTGATTCTGGTTGGCGGCTCGATTGATTGGTGGTTTACCCGCTACAGCCTGGACGATTTGGCGATTCACCGCCGTAGCGGTTTTCTGTTCAAGAAGAACCGCACGATCCGTCTGGAGAGCGTGCAGAGCGTGGACATTTCGCGTCCTCTGGTGGCGCGTCTGCTGGGTCTGTCAGAGCTTCGTTTTGAGGTGGCTGACGGCTCTTCGGAGGCGCTGCACATCAAGTACGTTTCTGCCCGCAAGGCGGAGGTTCTGCGCCGCACCGCGATGGCGAGTATCAACCTGCTGCGTTCGGAGGCTGCTGGTCGCCCGGTCGATGTGCTGCCCGACAGCATGCAGATTTCGGCGGAGCGCATGCCGGATGCGGATCAGCTGCACCAGCCGTTTGAGGCATCTTACGAGGCGTCCTATGGTGCGCCTCTGCAGGACGGTACCGTACAGGACGGCACTCAGCTGGTGGCGCCTCAGCAGGGCGCCCAGCAGCTCGCACCCGGCCAGTTCGCACCCGAGCAGTCTGCACCCCAGCGCCCCGGTACTCAGCAGCCCGTTGCATCCCGCCGTGGCGCTCGCATGCCGATGCCGGTCGCGGCTGACCCCTCGCAGCCGCCGATTTTCCGTATCTCGAATGTGCGTCTGGTTGCCTCCATCATGCTGGAGCATCTGGTGTGGCTGGTGCCCGTCGTGAGCCTCATGCTGGGTGCGGCCGTCTTCGCTGCGGTGATAAGCGGCGAGAACCCGTTCCTGATTTTCATGGCGTTGCTACCCGGCACCTTCGTACCGCTGCTCGGTTACTTGGGTACGTTGTGGGCACGTTTTGATGGTGCCGCGAACTTCAAAATCACCCCGAGCGGTCAGGGCGGGGTGACCCTGCGGTACGGTTTCACCGGCACTCACACTCAGAACGTGATGGTTGAGCGTATTCAGGCGCTGGCGGTGGAGCAGTCCATTCTGTGGCGTGTGTTCGGCTGGTACCGCATCAAGATGACCATTGCCGGTATTGGTGTTGAGCAGAACGACAACCAGAAGCTGGTGACCCGCAATGTTGCCCTGCCGGTTGGTAACAGGCAGGAGACGCTGATGGCGCTGCGTCTGCTGCTGCCCGCCCTGGATGAGGTGCAGGCGCAGGTGCTGCTGGATACCGCCGACGGTTCGCTGAAGAGTCAGCAGCCGCAGGTTCCGGCAATGATTGTGACGCCCTCGTCGGCGCGATGGATGGACCTGCTCACCTGGAAGCGTAACGGCGTGACCACGGTCGGTTACACTGCCGGTTCGGTGCAGGCGACCACCCGCATTGATTCGGATGCCGCGCGGGCGAGCGTTGGCGAGCATACGCAGGGCGACCTGCTGCTGATTCGTGGCGGCTACTTTATCCGCACGCTGTCGATTGTGCCGGTCAGCCGTGTGCTGAGCGTGAGCTGGGGCCAGGGCCCGTTGCAGCGTGCCTTCGGATGCGCGAGCGTGCATTTCGGTACGGTACCCGGCCCGGTGCGCACCCTCATGATGCACCTGCCGCCGCGTGTCTGTGAGGACTTGGTGTGGCTGATGACGGTTCGCCTGGAGGGTATTGAGCCCTACTACCGCGTACCTGAGTCGGTACTGAGCGGGCGCCCCCTCAGCTAACCTGCCAGCTCAGCTAACCCGCCAGCTCAGCCAGACAACTAGCAAAACTGCAGAACGCATCCTGCCGTCGGTGCTCTTCGTGACACCGGCGGCAGGGCCTGCGTGAAAGGGAGAATATACTTAAAGCCGTGATACAGCATTCAAAACCTGCGCGTTTGGGTATTGGAATTATTTCCGCCGGGAGGGTTGGCGCCGTCCTCGGCGCGGCTTTGCGCGCCTGCGAGCACACTATTGTGGGTGTTCACGCGGTGTCTGAGGCTTCTCAGGAGCGCGCCGCGATGCTGCTTCCCGATGTGCCGCTGCTGTCGGTGGAGCAGATTGCCGAACGTAGTGAATTGCTGATTCTTGCGGTTCCCGATGATGAGCTGCCGGGTCTGATCACCTACCTGGCCTCCTCGGGAAGTATTACCGCCGGTCAGATTCTGGTGCACACCTCCGGCCGCCACGGCACCGAGGTTCTCGCACCGGCGACCGCGCTGGGCGCTATCGGTTTGGCGATTCACCCCGCCATGACCTTCACCGGCATGTCCGTGGACCTGCAGCGCCTGAACGGCACCTGCTTCGCCGTGACTGGTCCGGCGCCTTTCATCCCGATTGCGCAGGCACTCGTGGTGGAGATGGGCGGCGAACCCGTGCACGTTGCTGAGGCGGACCGGGCGCTCTACCACGCAGCCCTGGCGCACGCCGCGAACCACCTCGTGACCATCCTGGGTCAGTCCCAGCAGATGCTTGCCTCCATCGGTATTGAGGACCCGGCACGCTACATGGGGCCGCTCGTTCGAGCCGCCGTGGACAATGCGCTCGCCAGCGGTGAGGGGGCTCTGACCGGGCCCGTGGCACGCGGAGATTCCGGTACCGTGAAGGCTCATCTGCATGCTCTGAAAGAGTACTCAGAGCATGAGAAAACAGGTGATATTACAGACTCTTATGCCGCTCTGGCACACGCAACCGCAAAAAGAGCGCATAATAGAGGTTTGTTAAACGATGAACAACTGGGACGAATTGAGGATCTGCTGGGTGAGTCTTCGGACCGCAACCACCCCGGCGATATTGATGATTCAGCCCCCGAAAACAAGGAGTTCTCGTCATGACTGAGACTTCGAAGCCCCGAGTCGTGACCACCATTGCGGAGTTCCGCACGGCAATCACCGAATCTCTTGCCGCAGCGCAGGAGGAACTGGACCGGGCAGCCCGCCAGGAGGCGGAGCAGAACGGCACCGCAGTTCAGTACCAGAACGCATCCCTGGGCTACGTGCCCACCATGGGCGCCCTGCACGACGGCCACGCAACCCTGTTGCGTCGCGCCGCTGAACAGAATGATGTAGTGGTCGCCTCCATTTTCGTGAACCCGCTGCAGTTTGGCCCCGGCGAGGATTACGAGGCGTACCCGCGCACCCTGGAGGCTGACGCTGCCCTGGCTGGTGCCGCCGGCGTGAGCGTCATTTTCGCCCCCTCGGTGGAGGAAATGTACCCCGACGGTGACCCGCTGATTCGCATTTCGAGCGGCGAGCTGGGCACCAAGTTTGAGGGTGCGACCCGCCCCGGCCACTTTGACGGTGTGCTGACCGTGGTGAATAAGTTCTTCAACATTATTCGCCCCGCTGCGGGTAACCACCCGGTGAATGCGTACTTCGGTCAGAAGGACGCTCAGCAGTACATCCTGATCCAGCGTATGGTTCACGACTTTAACCACGACGTGACCATGCGTCCGGTGGCGATTGTGCGCGACGATAATGGCCTGGCGCTGTCTTCGCGTAACGGCTACCTGTCGGATGAGGAGCGCGAGTCTGCCCTGGTGCTGTCCCGCACCCTGGCGATGCTGCGTGAGAATTCGCTGAACCGTGGCTTCCACGAGATTGATTTGGAGGGTGCGCGTGAGCGTATCAACTCCACTCCGGGTGTGCGCCTTGACTACCTGGAACTGGTCGACCCGATGACTTTCGGTGAGCCGACTGAGGAGTCGGAGCGAGTGCTGGCACTGGTTGCCGCGTTCGTTGGCCCGACCCGCCTGATTGACAACATGGACCTGCGCTAAGCGTTTGCGCGTTTAGAAGAGTCCCCAACACACTACACAGATAGGTATCACTGTGAGCACTGAGCACACTGCCGCACCGGCGATTGCTGATATGTCCGAGCAGATGCAGATTCGCCTGGAGAAGCGTGCGAAGCTGATCGAGTCGGGTCGCGAGGCATACCCGGTGGGTCTGCTGGATTCTGAGGGTAACCGCGTGGAGCCCAACCACATTGAGGATCTGCGCGCCGAGTACGATCCGAAGCTGGCTGCTGAGGAGCTGAAGGCTGGCGACGAGACTGACCGTGTGGTGCATGTTGGTGGCCGCGTGGTGTTCGTCCGTAACACCGGTAAGCTGTGCTTCGCGACCCTGCAGGGTGGTACCGAGGGTAAGCGCATCCAGGCGATGCTTTCGCTGGCTGAGGTTGGCGAGGAGTCCCTGGCTGAGTGGAAGTCCCTGGTTGACCTGGGCGACCACGTGTTCGTGACCGGCCGCGTAATTGTTTCTCGCCGCGGTGAGCTGTCCATTATGGTGACCGACTGGAAGATGGCGTCGAAGGCTCTTCGCCCCATGCCGGTTCTGCACAAGGACCTGAACGAGGAAACCCGCGTTCGCCAGCGTTACCTGGACCTGATGGTTCGCGAGGAGGCTCGCGAGCTGGTGAAGAAGCGCGCCCTGATTACCCGCACCGTCCGCCGCGTGCTGGAGGATCACGGCTACATTGAGGTTGAGACCCCCGTTCTGCAGCTGGTGCACGGTGGCGCGACTGCTCGCCCGTTCCGCACCCACCTGAATGCTTTCGACCAGCCGATGACCATGCGTATTGCGACCGAGCTGCCGCTCAAGCGTGCAGTGGTTGGTGGTATTGAGCGCGTGTACGAGATTGGTCGCGTGTTCCGTAACGAGGGTGTGGACTCGACCCACAGCCCCGAGTTCACCACCCTGGAGTGCTACGAGACCTACGCAGACCAGTTCGTGATGGCTGAGCGCATGAAGGAGATTATCCAGAGCTGCGCGAAGGCTGTTGGTACCGAGCGTATTGAGACCGAGAACGGCACCATTGACCTGTTCGGTGAGTGGAAGTGGGTTGGCGTGTACCCGGGTCTGTCTGAGGCTGTGGGCGTTGAGATCACCCCCGAGACTGACGCTTCCGTTCTGCGTGAGATTGCTGAGAAGCACGAGGTTGATATCGACCCGAAGTGGGACGCTGAGAAGCTGGTGACCGAGCTCTTCGGTGAGATTGTTGAGCCGACCCTGGTGAACCCGACCTTCGTGTACGATTACCCGCCGAGCGCTCAGCCGCTGGCTCGTCCGCACCGTTCCGGTGAACCTCTGATTGAGGCGTGGGACCTGATTATTGGCGGTATGGAGCGTGGTACCGCGTTCTCCGAGCTGATTGATCCGGTCATTCAGCGTGAGCGTCTGACCGCTCAGTCGTTGCTGGCTGCTGCCGGTGACGATGAGGCGATGGAGCTGGATGAGGACTTCCTGCGCGCCCTGGAGCACGGTGCACCTCCGATGGGTGGCCTGGGTCTGGGCATTGACCGTCTGATTATGCTGCTGGCGGGCGACCAGGATCCGGAGCGTCCGGGTACTGTGGTGCGTCAGCCCGGTATTCGTGAGACTATTCTCTTCCCCCTGATGAAGCCGGAAGCCTAAGCTTTAGCTTCACCTTGAGAGGTGATAATGCGGCGGGTGCCGCGGATACGGTTGTATCTGCGGCACCCGCCGTTTTTGCGTGCACTCTTTTGCACGGTGTATAGCTCCCGAGGTGGGATTTTCTGTTTATTTGCACAGGTCAGGGGCTTTTTTCGGTGCTTTTTTGCTCTATTCTGGTGCTGATTTATGCTGCTCTATTCGTTCTGGCGGGGGTTTCTGTTCTTATACACGAATGTGTTGCATAGAAAAGAATGAGCTGTTGGGATAGGGCCAGAATTTCGCTTTTGAATAGCCTAGGAATGCCTGGAGTGAATGGCGTATTGTGGGTGCCCGTGCGGGTGATGTAATTCCTGGGGATTGTTGGTGGTGCCGTGTTGTGCATTGTTCGATATTGTCCCCATAGTGTGTGCCGGAGGAATCCAAAGTATTTGCACTCTAAACTGCGCATTAATGTGTGCGGGACGAGTGTGGATTTAACGGAGGTGAACGGAATGGATATATCGCTCAGGGCGATCAGCGCATTGTTTCAATATTCAGGAAGTTTTCGGAATCTTTAATATATTTCTGTTATTATGTGAAAGAAAATTAGTACATAAATATATCCGGCACACTATTTTCTCAATCTCCGATAGAGGCTTTTGGGTTTATCCACAGGATATATGCAACAGATGAGGAGGTGCCTCAATGGCACAGAAGGTTCGCATCATCCTTGAAGACGATCTCGACGGCGGCCCCGCAGACGAAACCATCCGTTTCGGCCTGGACGGCGCTCACTACGAGATCGACCTGTCCTCCGCTAACGCAGCTCGCCTGCGTGACGCTATCCGCCCCTTCGTGGCAAAGTCCCGCCGCGTGCAGGGTACCGCTACCCAGCGCACCCGTGCACCCCGCGGCACCGCTGCTCCGGTCAAGCGTAACCCCGAGACCGCAGCAATCCGCGAGTGGGCTAAGGCTAACGGCCACAAGGTCTCTGACCGCGGCCGCATCCACCAGGATATTCAGGACGCATACTACGAAGCAATGAAGGCTCAGGACTAAGGGTTCTACGCATTGCGTGTAGCCGGAGGGGTTGGTTCTTTAAGGTTCTAAACCTCCGGGTGCTTAGGGCGGACGGTGTTATCACCGTCCGCCTTTTGTTTTGCCCTCTTGTATGTGTTGTATGTTCTGCATATCTGAATGGGGCGGATGTTTTATGGCTAATTCCAATTAACTATTTACGCGTAAAATATATGGGGCTGGTTGATGGGGCAATCGGTGCAATACCGAGAAGGGTATTGGTTGAACGCAGGGGCATAGTACGCATTCGGAATCTGTGTTCATTTAGATTTCATGCATCGGCAGGAACACTAAAGGTGTTGGCGCATTAATCTCTTTGATGCTGTTGTTATTCGTCGAGATATTCCCCCTGTGTGGGGTGTGGGGTCTACCCTGAATAGAGCCGAAAATAATAAGTGCGCCACCCGTGCGCTGTCGTGGAGATTTCCTCTGATACTTCCCCCGATACCACGATGATTATCAGCGGAAATTCTGTTGCGGATTGCCTGGGAATTATGTGGAAATATTCTGCCAATAATCGAGCCGTATATATTTTTGCGAATTATTGAAATTTCTCACGCAAACATATAAATTTTTAAAAATTTCTGCAATATATTCACGCGCGTGCAGAAAACTAGGGGTTCCAGTGTGGGTCTGTGTGGCTTCTTGTGCGTTCTGCTCTCCCGGACGCCTTCGTATCGGCGCTACCGCCCCTCAGAGCCCACTTGCAGAGCCTCCGCATCTGCTGTCCGGCCTCTCCCTCACCTGTGGGAGCTACTCCTTGGAACCTCCCCAAGATCCCGCGGAACCCCCTCCTGGGCGCCCGAAACCGCGCCTAAAACGCCCCGAACAGCTCATCTGTTCTCTTGATGGCGAACAGGCGCCCACACGCGGGGCATAAACCCGCAGCTCAACGTACTCTTGTATCAATAGGAAAATGCAAGGAGTGCGTAAATGTTTGAACGCTTTACCGATCGAGCTCGGCGCGTTGTGGTGCTTGCCCAGGAAGAGGCACGCATGCTCAACCACAACTACATCGGTACCGAACACCTGCTGCTCGGTCTGATTCACGAGGGCGAAGGCATCGGTGCTCGCGCCCTGGAATCATTGGGCGTTACCCTGAACGCAGTACGTGAACAGGTTCAGGACATCGTCGGCCCCGGCCCCCAGGCCCCGAACGGTCATATCCCCTTCACCCCCCGCGCGAAGAAGGTTCTCGAACTGTCCATGCGCGAGGCTATTCAGCTCAACCACGGCTACATCGGTACCGAGCACATCCTGCTCGGTATGGTGCGTGCGAACGAGGGCGTGGCAAACCAGGTGCTGGTCAAGCTGGGCGCTGAGCCTGCCGCCGTGCGCCAGGCTGTCATGGACCTGATTTCCGGCTACCCCGGCAACAACTCCGGTGAGAAGGAAACCGCCGGCGTGGGTGCAGGTAACTCTCGCGAAGGCACTCCCGCGGGTTCGACCATCCTGGATCAGTTCGGCCGCAACCTCACCGCCGCTGCACGTGAGGGCGAGCTGGACCCGGTTATTGGTCGCCACAAGGAGATGGAACGCGTTATGCAGGTCCTCTCCCGCCGTACCAAGAACAACCCCGTGCTGATTGGTGAGCCCGGCGTCGGTAAGACCGCCGTCGTGGAGGGCCTGGCACAGGCTATCGTGCACGGTGACGTCCCCGAGACCCTCAAGGACAAGCACCTGTACACCCTGGACCTCGGCTCCCTGGTCGCGGGTTCCCGTTACCGCGGTGACTTCGAAGAGCGCCTGAAGAAGGTCCTGAAGGAAATCCGCTCCCGCGGCGACATCATTCTGTTCATTGACGAGATCCACACCCTTGTCGGTGCGGGTGCCGCAGAGGGCGCGATTGATGCTGCTTCCATCCTCAAGCCCATGCTGGCTCGAGGCGAACTGCAGACCATCGGTGCAACCACCCTGGACGAGTACCGCAAGCACATCGAGAAGGACGCCGCACTGGAGCGCCGCTTCCAGCCGATTCAGGTTGAGGAGCCCTCCCAGGAGCTCGCCGTACAGATCCTCAAGGGTGTGCGCGACAAGTACGAGGCACACCACCGCGTCACCATCACCGACGAGGCGATTGAGACCGCCGTGAACCTCGCGGCACGCTACATCTCCGACCGCTTCCTGCCGGATAAGGCTGTCGACCTGATTGACGAGGCGGGCGCACGCCTGCGCATCAAGCGCATGACCGCACCCCCGGAAATCAAGCTGCTCGACGAGAAGGCAGCCAAGCTGCGCCAGCAGAAGGAAGACGCCATCAACTCCCAGGATTACGAGAAGGCCGCAGGCCTGCGTGATCAGGAGCAGAAGGTCCTGGCTGAGAAGGAAGAAGCCGAGAAGGCATGGCGCGAAGGCGGCGATGCATTCGGCACCGTGACCCCCGAGGTTATTTCTGAGGTTCTGGCTGCTTCCACCGGTGTTCCGGTCTACAAGATCACCGAGGAAGAGTCGACCCGCCTGCTGACCATGGAGCAGGAGCTCCACAAGCGCGTCATCGGCCAGGAGCACGCTATTGCGGCGCTGTCCCGCGCTATTCGCCGTACTCGTGCAGGTCTGAAGGACCCGCGCCGCCCCGGTGGTTCGTTCATCTTCGCCGGCCCGACCGGTGTGGGTAAGACCGAGCTCGCTAAGGCTCTGGCGGAGTTCCTGTTCGGCGATGAGGATTCGCTCATCACCCTGGACATGTCCGAGTACCAGGAGAAGCACACCGTCTCCCGTCTGTTCGGTGCGCCTCCCGGCTACGTTGGCTACGATGAGGGCGGCCAGCTGACCGAGAAGGTCCGCCGCAAGCCCTTCTCCGTGGTCCTGTTCGACGAGGTGGAGAAGGCTCACGCCGACCTGTTCAACTCGCTGCTGCAGATCCTGGAAGACGGTCGCCTGACCGACTCGCAGGGTCGCGTGGTGGACTTCAAGAACACCGTCATCATCATGACCACCAACCTGGGTTCGCGTGACGTGAACCGCCGCATCCCGGTTGGTTTCCAGGCGATGGATGACACCGCAGCCGACTACGAGCGCATGCAGGCACGCGTGATGGAGAACCTCAAGGAGCACTTCCGCCCCGAGTTCCTGAACCGTGTGGACGACATTATCGTCTTCCCGCAGCTCTCCGAGTCTGAGATTCTGCAGATTGTGGACCTGTTCGTGGGTCGCCTGGCTAAGCGCCTGGCGGAGCAGGATATGTCCATCGAGCTGACCAACGCTGCGAAGGTTCTCATGGCGGCTAAGGGTTACGACCCGTCCATGGGTGCTCGTCCTCTGCGCCGCGAGATGCAGCGCAACATTGAGGACGCCCTGTCTGAGAAGATCCTCTTCGGCGACATCAAGCCCGGTGAGAAGATCACCGTGGATGTTGAGGGTGAGGGCGACTCCGCGAAGTTCGTCTTCTCCTCGCAGCCGATGAAGGAGTTGGCTCTGGATTCAGTGCAGGAGCTGAACGAGGGTGAGTCTTCCGAGGCTCCCGCAGCTGAGGCACCTGCCGCTGAGGGTCAGGGCAACGACTAGGCTCTCAATAGCTAAGTTTTAGCGTACTAAACACCTGAGGGGCGGTACCGGTAATCTTCCGGTACCGCCCCTCAGGCATTTCTATACTTTTAGGAGCCTCTAGGAGCCTCTCTGCGGCGGGTACTAGAGCGAGACGAGCACTGTATCGCCCTGGGTGACTTCGCGGGCGAGAGAGTCCGCCAGCAGCCCCGCATAGCAGCGCTGCAGCTGCTCGGCGGCGGGGGAGAGCGCATACAGCGCCTTGAGCGGGCGATGCACCGCTGCGGGTGCGTCCGCGGGGAAAGCCAGGTCAGGCGAAGAAGCCGCAGCGGGTGAAGAGGTCGCCTCGCCAGCCGAGGTCACACCTGCACCCAGGATGAGGTCGCGCTCCACCGGCTCATGCGCCGCCCGCAGCACCGCCATCACCGCGCCGCGCACCTGACGGTCCGTGCCGTGCCAGCTCTGACCCTTGGGGGTGTAGTCAGCCTCCGGCTTGCCCGCCGCAACCCAGGCGCACAGATCCTCCACCGGGCACAGCTGACAGCTCGGGGACTTCGCCGTGCAGACCAGCGCACCAAGTTCCATGGTCGCTGCATTCCACAGGCAGGAGGTGGGGGTGTCGGCGGGCATGAGCGCTTCCGCCAGGCGAGTCTCAGCCGCGGTCAACGAGCGGGAGGGTAGCGCCTTGCCGGAGACAGCGCGCGCGTGCACGCGGCGGATATTCGTATCAATCACGGTGGCGCGCAGACCGAACGCGAACACGCTAATCGCAGCCGCCGTGTAGGAACCCACGCCCGGCAGAGCCAGCAGTGCCTCATAGTCGGCGGGAACCTCACCGCCGTGCTGCTCCACAATCGCCACAGCGGCACCGTGCAGACGCTGCGCGCGGCGCGGGTAACCCAGGCGACCCCAGGCGCGCACCGCCTCCGAGGCGGGCTCGGCGGCAAGGTCGGCGGGGGTGGGCCAGCGGCGCATCCACTCCTCCCACACGGGTAGGACGCGCTTGACGGGGGTTTGCTGCAGCATGAACTCGCTGACCATCACACCCCAGGGGGTGCACTCGTCGCGGCGCCAGGGAAGGTCTCGTGCCTGGTCCAGAAACCATTGGTTAATGCGCTGGTGGAGCGCCTCAACGTGGGTGCCTTCGGGGAGGTGCTGTGTGGGGGTGGATGCTTCTGTGGTCATCCGAAAAGCCTACGCCACGGGGCATATATTCCCAAAACCGCATGAACGGGGTTCACTGTGATTCTCAGGGTTAAACCCGGTATCCTTAAGGGTATGTCTGAAAATGGTCCCGTTCTGCCTCCCGAAGTGTACCGCCGTCGTCGTATCGTGGCGGTCATTGCTCTGCTCGCTGTCATTCTGCTGCTGGTCGCCGGCGTGACCTCCATGGTCGGCATGATTAACGGCAAGAAGGACGCCACTGTAGCCTCCACTGCGACGGCTTCCGGTGCGCCCTTCCAGAGCTTCAGTGCTCGCCCCTCCGAAACTGCTTCGGCGACCCCGTCCGCTAGTGCGACTGCCTCTGCGACCGCGTCTGCGTCGGCTACCGCAACTGCTTCGGCAACTCCCTCGGTGACCGCATCTGCGGCACCCACCGCAAGCGTGACCACCGCGGCTGCAACCCCTGCGGCAACCACCCCCGCGGCAACCCCGGCTGCTCCCGCACCGACTCCGAGCGTGACCACTGCGGCTGCTGTTGCTGCATGTACCGCGAACGACCTGAAGGTGACCGTCACCCCCACGAAGCGCACCTTCGCAGCCGGTGAGCAGGTGTCCTTCCACGTGACTTACACGAACTCCTCGAAGACCCCCTGCGCTGTGGGTGGCGAGGGCGCGAACACCGGCGTGGACCTGAACATCACCTCCGGTGCGGCTCAGGTGTACACCCGCAGCCTGTGCGCGGCGACCGCCGTTCAGAAGGCTGAGGTAGCCGCAGGTGCCGAGGCGGCAACCGACCTGGCGTGGGACCGTAAGATCAACGTCCTGGGTTGCTCTTCCGCTTCGACCGCTCAGAAGGGTTCTTACTGGGCGACCGCCACGGTGAATGGTGTGAGCTCGGCTCCGGTGAACTTCATCATTCAGTAGTTCACGTCTATAGTTTTCGCCCGTGAATGGGCACGCAAAAGCCCCCGTGCTGGATACTTTCCGGCGCGGGGGCTTTAGCTTTTATCTGGTTATTACTTGGAGGCGCGAGGCTTGGCGAAGCGGCGCTCGCCCAGGTACCCGAGCAGGCTACCGAATGCGGTCCACTGTAACGCCGCCAGCAGCAGGGTGGACAGGTCGGTCACCTCAAAGGAATTGGGGATGACCTTGAACCACAGCAGCGGCAGGTAAATCAGGAACAGGATGGGGGACGCCCACACGAAGAACGGGACGGGGCGTTTGGTGTGTGAGTACGACATTGTGACCTCCTTGGGGCGTCAAGGTGTGAAGGGTAAGCTTCACTGTCACTACATCATAATGCAAAAGGTTCTCGCGAGGTCAGAAAAAAGCCCCCCGTGCTGGATATTCTTCCGGCGCGAGGGCTTTCGTATAGGTCTTCTTAGAGGTACTTCTCCAGGCTACTCTCCGCCATGCGGGACAGCTGCTCACGCACCGTGCGGGCACGAGCCTCACCCACACCATCCACGGCGCGCAGGTCCTCAAGGGACGCCGCCATGAGAGCCTGCAGGCTACCAAAGCGCTCCACCAGACGCTCAGAAATAGCGTTCGGAATGCTCGGAATACCGGCGAGCAGACGGAAACCGCGAGGCTGCAGGGGTAGCTCCAGGTCGGGGTTCTCACCAAAGCCGACGGTGCGGGCAATCGTGCGCAGATCCACGATGTCCATATCGTCCAGGTTCTGCAGCGCCTCAACGCCGGCGGTAATCAGCTCGTCGTTCACCTCGGGCAGGTAGTCGCGTAGAATCAGGTCGCTGGCGGTCATCTCGGGGGCGCGCAGCTCCTCCAGCTGCAGGGCGATCAGGCGGCCGTGCACGCCGAGCTCCAGCACGTAGTGGCTGACCTCGCGGATAATGCGGTTCACCATCTCCATGCGCTGCAGGGTCATCGCCACGTCGCTCAGGGAAACGTTCGACTCAATCTCCTGGGAGGAGAGGTTGGAGAGCACCGAACGCAGACGCTTCTTATAGCTTTCAAGGGTCTGAATCGCCTGGTTTGCGCGAGCCATGAGGTACTGGCTGTCCTCAACCATGTAGCGGGTGCCGTCAACGTATACCGAAATCACGGACATCGACGCGCTCACCGAAATCACCGGGAAACCGGTCTGAATTGCGGTGCGCTCGGCGGTGCGGTGGCGGGTGCCGGACTCGTTCGTTTCAATGGAGGCGTCCGGCATGAGCTGCACGCCGGCGTGCAACAGGCGGGTGGCGTCGCGGTCGCAGATGATAGCGCCATCCATCTTCGCCAGCTCGCGCAGGCGGGTTGCTGAGAACTCAGTGTCGATGTTGAAACCGCCCGATGACAAGGAGGATACGGTGCGGTCGGATCCGAGTACGATGAGCGCGCCCGTACGGCCACGCATGATGCGTTCCAGGCCCTCGCGGAGCTCGGTGCCGGGGGCGATTCGGGCAATAGTTTTAAGCAATAGGTCACTATAATTCATCTGCACGAAAACCATTGTACCCGTAAGGGCGGTTATTGAGCCAGGTCAGGGGCGGAACGGCGGGCTAAAGTGCCTCAAAAACGAACGGATATTCTCGATATTTATACGGGAGTGCACCGGGCTAAACTATCTGCGTTTAAGAGTAAAAATGCGTTCTGTGGCATCCCATTTCGCCGTGACCAAACACTGCGCACCATATTGCCCCAGACCCTAAAATAGACCCATGACCGCGCGCACGAAAAACACCAAAACCGCCCCCGCCTACCGCTGCACCGAATGTGGCTGGACCACCGCCAAATGGGTAGGCCGCTGCGGCGAATGCCAAACCTGGGGCACCGTCGAAGAAGCCGCTGGGGGCACCCGCGCGCGCACCCGCGCCGCATCCAGCGTGCAGAAACCCGCCCAGCCCATCGCAGAAGTCGACTCGCGCGTCGCCGCCTACATGAGCACCGGAAACCCCGAATTTGACCGCGTGCTCGGCGGCGGACTCGTACCCGGCGCGGTCATCCTCATGGCGGGCGAACCCGGCGTGGGTAAGTCCACCCTGCTGCTGGATGTTGCCGCCACCTTCGCCCGCGGCACCGCCGGAATTGCGGGGCGACAGGGCGTGCAGAACAACCCGGCGCAGAATAGCGCACTCCAGCCGCCGCGCCCGGTGCTGTACATTACCGGCGAGGAATCTGCCGCGCAGGTCAAGCTCCGCGCCGACCGCATCGGCGCCATCGCGCAGACCCTCTACCTGACCAGCGAAACCGACCTCGGCACCGCCCTGGCGCACATCGAGCAGGTCAACCCTTCCCTGTTGGTCATTGACTCGGTGCAGACCCTCGCCTCCGCAGAAGTTGAGGGCAGCGCGGGTGGTGTGACCCAGGTGCGGGAGGTCGCCGCCTCCGTGATTGCCGCGGCGAAGGAACGCAATATGTGCACCCTGCTCGTGGGCCACGTGACCAAAGAAGGCACCATCGCGGGCCCGCGTCTGCTCGAGCACCTGGTGGATGTGGTCTGCCAGTTTGAGGGCGATAAGCACTCGAATATCCGCATGCTGCGCGCGATTAAGAACCGCTTCGGCCCCACCGACGAGGTGGGCTGCTTCGACATGCACGAGGACGGTATCGCACCCGTGCTGGACCCCTCCGGCATGTTTGTTTCGAGTACCCCGCACCCGGTGGCGGGCACCTGCGTGACCGTCACGATGGAGGGCCGCCGACCCCTGCTCGCCGAGGTGCAGGCGCTACTGGATCAGGCGGTGGCACCGGCACCTCGCCGTACCGTTTCCGGTCTGGATTCGGCGCGTATTCAGATGCTGTTGGCGGTGCTGCAGCGCCGCGCCGGGCTGAACGTGGGCAAACTCGACTGCTACGTCTCCACGGTGGGTGGCGCGAAAATTGCCGAGCCTGCCGCCGATCTGGCGTGCGTCATGGCGCTTGCCTCGGCGGCGCAAAATAAGCCGCTACCGCGCAAGCTCGCGGTCTTCGGCGAGGTCGGTCTGGCGGGTGAGGTGCGCGCCGTGCCGGGCATCCGCCAGCGCATCGCGGAGGTGGGCCGCCTGGGCTTCACACACGTGCTGGTGCCCGCCTCCCCGACCGGCGTGGGGGACGTGCCCGAGGGCGTGACCGTGCGTGAGGTAACCACCCTGGGTGAGGCGCTGGCGCTGCTCTTCCCGCAGAAGTAGCCGCCCGCGCATCAACAGCATAGAGATAGCAGCGGAGGGGACTCCCGGCTGGCATGAATGCCGCCGGGAGCCCCTCCGCTGCGTCTTGGTGGTTGCCGCTGACCCCGCTAGAGCCGAGCTATAACCCCGCTAGAAGTCCGCTAGGAGGAGCGGCTCTCCTCCTCATTCTCGTGCAACATAATGTTGATCGAGCGGGTGTTGAGCTTGTTCGTGTGGTGGGTGTTCACCGCGCTATCGGTCACGTCGTCAACCACCGTGGAGTCGTCCATGTCAGCGTCGACAATCGGGATTGCCGAGGTGCGCGGTGCATGCTTCGTGACCGCCTCGCCGAGGGGCACGAGAACCGCCACGGCGTCCTTGTGGGACATGCCGGTCGCCTCCAAAAAGTCGACCACAATCAGACGGAGCATCAGCACCAGCGACTCGCCCTCAAAGGTCGCCACGCCCATGGTGCGCGGCTCGAGGGTGCCGGCAAGCTTGATCATGCGCTCGCGTGCCTCCATCATGTAGTGCTCGCGTTCGCCTTCCGTCGGGGCAGACATGCCCAGGCCGAGGCTCTGCGCCGCCAGCGACAGCTCGTTTAGCGCGTCACTGAGTGAAAGCTGCGCGGCAGTACGCAACTGCACGTGGTGAATCGTGGACGCCATGCGGCGGTTGAGCACGCGGTCGTTACGAATCGCCAAATCCACCGCGGCGAGGGTCTTCGCCATGCGCGCCAGCTCGCCCTTGCTCTTGCGGCTATTCCAGGACAGCTCGCTCATGCCCTGCGCGGTAATCAGGTCACCGCGGCATGCATCGTAGAGCGGCTGCAGGGCGCGCGCATCGAGCAGGCTCTGGTACGCCTTGTTGTAATCGTAGTAGCGGATTGCCTCGGAGGAGAGCTGGAAAACCTTCGCGAACGCATCCATGAGAGCCTGCGCGCGGGCACGCGGGTTCTTACGCGGGTCGCGCGGCATCAGGTACATGGCGAGGAACGCGAAGGCGCCACCGACAATGCCGTCGAAACTGCGGGTGAACGCATCGTCAGGTACGGGCAGCAGCAACGTGAAACAGGCCTGGAAGCTGAGCTGAATCGTAAAAATAATGCCCTTATCAATGAAGCGGGCAATAATCACGGTCAAGAAAAGCACCACTGCCGCCTGCCAGGTACCGTGACCGAGCAGGATCAGCAGAAGGTCGCCAATGAGAATGCCGAGGGTCACGCCGAAGGAGACCTCAAGGATTCGGCGGGAATGCTTAGCACCGCTTACATAGCCGAGGGATACGAGGGCAGCGACCGGCGCAAAAATGGGCTCGTGGTGGCCCAGGACTCGCTCAGCGAAAAGCCAAGCGCCCATAGACGCCGCAACAATCTGCACAGACTGAAAGAAGTCTGCTCGGACTCGGTGAATACCCTCACGGACGAACTGTCGGGTGTTCTGTTCAGTAGTGCGTAGAATGTCTGCGAATCGTGCCATGGGCACCATCATACCGGCGCACATGCGGTGCACAAGGGGGTAGGGGAGTGTTGGGTTGAAGTGTGAGAGACCCCGCGCCCCGTACCCTGGGCGCCGCCGTGCTTTGGCGGTATTTCTGACCGAAACCCTGCCCGAAGTGTTAGCTGCGGATTTAGCCGCGGAGGCGGCGCGCCACCCTCGCCAGCAGACCCGGCTGGGCGGGGTGTGCCTCGGCGGGTGCTTCAGAATCAGCCTCAACGGTGACGGGGTGCGTCTGTTCTGCACCGTGTGCCCCGTGAATACCGTGCGCGCTGTACCCGCCACCGATTGCGCGGGCGCGCTCGAGCTGCCGGCGGTGCTCGGCATCCCAGGAATGCGCCCGGTCAGACATCGCCCACTCAAACCCCGCGGTGAGGGAGGTTTCGGTGAAGAGCTCGCGGGCGGCGCGGACGGTCGCGCCCAGCGGCTCGGGGAGCGCCGGAACCTGTTCCACGGTGGGGAAGGGGGCGGGTGCCTCTACTTCGTCCAGCTTTTCTGCGCCGGATGCAAGAATCTGCGCGAGCAGGTAGGCGCGCTCGGCTCGCAGAACCTCCAGCAGTTCGATGCGGCGTGCATCCGATGCCACCGCCGCGTGCCGCAGGGCGGCGGCAACTATCAGTTCGGGAACCCCACCGGCGAGCATGCCCAACGGCAGGGTGAACTCGCCCAGCCCGTACTGGCGCAGGGCGCCGCCCACGCGCATCTGCGTGAATGCGTCCGGCACGAGGGCAAGTACGGGAATACCCGCCGCGGCAGAGAACACCGCCGGGTGGTAGCGGCTGGTCAGTGTGAACGCCGCCGCACGGTGTACCGTGATGCTCTGGTCGGCGTGCAGAATCGGCAGCAGGGTCGCCGGGGTGGAGGCGCTGAGCTGCTCGGCGATGTGCTGGTGCGCCTGAATATCGCCGCTTTCGGGGTCTTGCGGGTCACCGTAGTGGCTCAGGAAGACGGGTACGTAGCCGTGCTCGCGCCACATGCCGTCGAGCAGGCGCGCGATTTGCTGCGCCTGCTGTTCGGTGCACTCGTTGACGGTCACACAGACGTACTGCTCGGGCAGCTCATCAAGCGCCTGACCTGCGGAAATACCCTCCGCATAGTGCAGGGTACGCGCCGGAGAAGCCACCGGGTAGTCGGTGGCATCGTCCACGCTCAGGCGCGCGTCAATACCCCGCTCACGGCACCAAGCGAGGGAAGAGCGTTCACGCACCGTCACCGAACGGGCGGTGCGCAGCATGCGCTCGAGAACCTGTGCATCCTCGGGGTTGAGGACCGGGCCCAGGGACTGGCCGGTCACGTACACGGGCACGCCCGCATGCTCGGCGGCACGTACCGTGGCGGCACGTTCGTAGAGCAGCCAGCCGTAGCGGGAGTTGAGGTTGCCGCCGCCGGAGACCACGACCGCGTCCATGGCGGCGATAGAGTCCGCGAACTCCACCATGCGCTCAACGGTCTGCTCCAGCGGATGCAGCACCTCGGGCAGTGCCTGCACCTGCGGTAGCGCCACCAGCTCGGCGGTTGAGGGGCGCTCCCGGTTGGCGTGCAGCTCCACCAGGATGCACTCGAGCGCCGCAAGGGTCAGCTCGCGTTCAGCCGGTGCCCAGGGGAAGAGGAAGAACGGCAGGTACTCGTAGGGGGCGCCCGCCTCATGAGCAGCCGCGCCGATATAGCGCGCTGAATGGCCCACATCGCGGGTCATGAGGGTGACCGCCGCGCCGCCTTCGGAAAGCGCCTGGGCGCTCGCAATGGTCATGGCTTCGTCGCCCACGTGGTAGGTGTGCTGGCCGATATCGCCGATGACGAGTACGCGCGGTGCTTCATTAAAGTGCGGTGCTTCAGTAACGGGCGGCGCTGTAGAAGAATGATTATTCTCTGTCACGGCTATGCGTCCTTCTCGCCGGTAGAACCTGCCTCAGTACCGCGACGAGCCTGAGAACGCTGATTGAGCGAACGCTGCGCAAAGGAACGCAACGCACGGCCAGGCGCGCGCAGGTACTTCAGAACCCGCAGGCGCTCCTCAATGCTCTGCTGGCGGGACTCAACAGCCTGCTGACGAGCCTCAATACGCTCCAGGCGGCTCTCGATAGAGCGCAGAATGTCCAGGGATTCGCGGGTCAGATCGTGCCCGTCAATCACGCGGCGCTCCAGGTCAGCCGCCAGATGGGCCTGGTACAGGTACGCGCCCGGTCGGGCACCCGCCTGCAGGTCCTCGCGGATAGCGCGGGCACGGACCATCGAATCGAAGCGGGCGTGATCAGCCTGACGCTTCACGCTATTCGCCTCGGAACCCTCCGCGTCGGGGCGCAGCGACCAGTACGCCAGCGGCTCATCCACCAGCAGAATATCTGCAACAGAGGCGGCACGCATGTTGAACTCCCAGTCGCCGACCACCGGCAGGGACTCGTCATAGAAACCGACCAGCTCGTGCAGGCTGCGGCGGTAGAGAATACCGATCGGCACGGCACGGTTCGTGCGGAACAGGAACTGCAAACCCACACTGGGCAGGCCATCGTGGAAAATACGCTCCTCGTACACCTCGAACTCGCCCTCGGCGTTCTCGCGTTCGTACCGCTCCACAATGCGCGTGGTGCACATGAGCGCGCCGCTCTCTTCGAGCGCTGCGACGGTGCGCTCCAGGAACTCGGGTGCCCACAGGTCGTCGTCATCGTGAATCGCCACGTACTCGGAGGTGGTCGCCGCCAAACCGGCGTTGGATGCCGCCTCCATGTTGTCGCCGGCGGTGGTCAGTAGCTGCACGCGGCCGGAACCCTGCGTATCAGAGCCCTGCATACCCAGCGGGGACGCCTCAATGACGGCGCGGGTTGCCTGCTCGTCGCCGCCATCGTTAATCACGCAGACCGTGTAGTCGGTGAAGGTCTGCTGCGCAATATTCTCCAGGGCGCGGCTCAAGAAGCGGGGGCGGTCCTTCGTGCGGACCAGAATAGCTACGGTAGGAGAAGACATAACCACAATCAGTCGAGGGTGAGTGGGCGCGTGCCAGCCCAAGAACTCAACCCATTATGAAGGTGTGCACTGTTCAGACTCAACCCGCCGCCCGCCTATCCCGCGGCAGTGGGCACGGTGGGGTATGCAGCGTCCCTAAAATCTAGTGGATGGACTGTAGCGCCACCATTGCGAGCACTCCGAGCACAAAGCACGCCGGAATGGTTACCAGCCACACCAGAAGAATCTGCAGAACAATCCTGGACTTCAACGCATTAAAACGCTGGTTCACGCCCGCGCCGAGCGCCGAGGCGGTCGCCAGGTGCGAGGAGGAGAACGGCACCTGCAACAGGAAGTAGCCGAGCACCTGAACCACGGCGGTGGTGCCCTGGGCAACTGCGCCGCGGAAGGGATCCAGACGCACCATCTTGTAGGCGAAGGTGTAGCCGATGCGGCGGCCGCCGGTGAGCGTGCCGGCACCCAGGCTGAGGGCAATGATGAGGGTGCCCAGCAGCATGCCGCCTCGGGTGAGGGACTGGAGTAGCGCCGGGTCCATGATGCGTTCGCTCAGCAGCGCCCACAGCAGCAGGTACAGGTAGCCGGTCTGCAAGCCGTGCAGCAGCGAAATCGCGGAGGCGGACACCGCCAGCACCTCGCGGGCGTGCTGATTCACCAGGCGCGGGTTATGCCCCACCACGAGCCGGTAGAACGGTACCACCATCAGCCAGGACAGCAGAAAAATGAGCGGCGGCAGGTAGAAGAGCGGCAGCAGGGTCGCCCCAAAAATATGCGGCAGGAAGGCGAGCGAACCGAAGGCTTCAGCACCGTCCTCGAGTTTCGTCTGGGTCCACCAGCTCACGCCGGCGAGGGCGCCCACCAGCGCGTGGGTTGAGGAGGACGGCAACCGCAGGAACCAGGTGAGCACACCCCAAATAGCGCAGACCAGCAGCGCCGCAACGATGCCGTTCAGGCCGGTGACGCCTTCCGGGGCGCTCACCCACGAGGCGGAATACTCCCCGAGTAGCAGGAATGCACCGACCACGCCGAGCACGTTGAAGAGCGCGGCAAGGTACAGGGCGGAGCGCTCGCCGAGGGCGCGGGTACGCACCGGAACAGCGACGGCGTTTGAGGCGTCGTGTACACCGGTGACGTAGACCGCGGCAATGAAGGCGCAGCAGGCGAGAAGACCCAGGAGCATTAGGATTCCTGAACGATGATGCGGCCGATTTCGGCGGACACATCACGCATAGCGTTGGAGGCGGCGGTCAGCTGAGCCAGGAAGGTGGCGTAGCGGCGGTACCGTTCGGGGGTGTAGCGTTCGGCAATGTACGCGTCGTATTCTTCGGCGGTGCGCAGCGCCTGGCGGGAGATGCGCAGCATGTCCATCCAGTAGTTGTCGAGGCCGCGAATATCGGCAAGTTTGGGGATGACGGCGGCGGTCAGCACCGCCTGACGCTGAATAATGTCCAGGATTGAGGTGATGTGCGTGGCGAAGCCGTCAATGCTGTGCAGGGATAGTACGTGCGCGGCGCTGGTGAGTTTCTCAACGGCGTTGGTGAGCTTGCGTGCCAGCGTGTACAGGTCTTCACGCGGGATCGGCGGGGAGAAGGAGCTTCGCACTTCGGTGAGGGTGCGGAACAGCAGGTTGGTGGAGTCCGCCTCGTGGGTGAGCATGCGTTCGAAGAGTTCGGGGTACTCTGCGACGGGGGAGCCGACCATTTCGGAGAGCAACGCGGCGGCCTCACCGACCTGCGCTGAGATTTCAGCGAGGGAGGCGAGGGATTCGTTAGCGTGGGGAAAAAGTCGGTGCAGCATAGTTCCCAGTCTAACCAGTATTAGGGGTTGCGGGTGCGCACAGCTCATGGGTATCTCACGGGCACCCGGTTTTCATGCGCAATCGCGCCGAGCTGCCAGCGGCTTCTTGACCGGGTTTAAACATAAAAACGGTGGGGGTCGATTTCTCGACCCCCACCGGAACGTTTAGGGATGTCGGGTTGGGAGCGCCTCTCGGCGGAAGGCCGCTCGAAGCGGCTAAAGATTTGGAGCCCGGGGCTACCTATTAGCAACCCGACATCTTGTAATTATTATCCACCCGCACCCGCCGCAGAGTCAATCGAAAATACCCGTTTCACGCTCTTAGCGTGCAAAGTGGAACCTGTGCCAATTCGCGGCACGAACCCGCATTTTTGGGCGGCTAAACGGTGCAGAATACTAGAATGCTTCGAGGTTGGGTTGCGATTTTTCCTGTGCAGAATCAGCTTCGGAACCCCCGTTAGCCTGCTGACCAGCCTCAACGGCGCGCAGCTGGGCGGCTACCGCCTCCAAATCGTGCGCAATCTGCTCCATCTGCTGAGCCTGACGCGGCAGACGTGCACGACGCTCCACCGCCTCACGCTTCACCTCGTGGCTACCCGGAACCGCACCATCCTGACCGGCAGAGCGCGCATAGTCGGTGCGAATACCCAACGCCACCACGTGCGCAAACGCCGCGCAACGCTCCATCGCAATATCCATATCGCCGGTGTACAGGCCCGCCAGAATCTCATCAATCGTACGGACCACCTCATCGGCACCCGGCGGGTCGGGAACACCCGCGACCACGTGCGAACGGTAATCCTCCGCCATGCCCAGCTCAAACGCGCGGCTCACCCCGCGAGGCGAACGGTGCACCACGTCCCGCAGCCAGTACATGCGCCACAGCGCACCCGGCAGGGAGTGGGCGCTCGCGTGCGACCAGAGTTCGGCGAGCATCTCAATACCGTAGTCGTCGGTGAAGCTGACGAGCCGTTCGGTCATCTGTTCGTCGGTGCCGCGTCCGCGCATCAGCAGGATTCGTGCGGAGGCGTGCGCCGCCTCTTCGCGTGCGGCGGGGTCCATGCCGCCTTCGTGGCGTTCAAATTTCTCGGCGGAGTAGAGGACGGGGCGGTGGTGGGTGCGGTGTCGTGCGCGTCCGGAGGCGCCGGTTGATGATGCGGGTGTAGACATAGGATTTCCCAGTGTACCGTTCATTGGCTGGGGGCCGGTAGTGTATAGTATTTCTATCTGCACACTTTCAGTTTTGTGTGGATAGGAGCGCCTTTAGCTCAGTCGGTAGAGCTACGGACTTTTAATCCGCAGGTCGTGGGTTCGAGCCCCACAGGGCGCACTAGCCGACCCGTCGCCTCCCGCTTTGCGGGGGTCGGCGGGTTTTTGCGTCTTCACCCTCGTGTGCGGGGTTTTACCCCGTGTTGATTCCGTGTGGTGGGGCGTGTCCTGCCGGGTTGGCCTGGCAGTTTTTGATTTGTGTACGTTGACCCGAAAAGATGAGGAAACCCGTGAGCGTCACCATTAAGAACCCCGAAGAGATCACGATTCTTGCCACTGGCGGCACGATCGATAAGTTCTATTCGGTGGCGGGCACCATGGATATTGGTGAGCCTGCCGCTAAGGACCTGCTGGACCGCGTGATTACCGATATCCGTTTTGATATTCGCCCGCTGATTGGCAAGGACAGCCTGGACATGACCGATGAGGATCGTGCCGAGCTGACCGAGGTGCTGAACGCTGTCACTAACGACCAGGTGCTCATCACTCACGGCACCGACACCATGCCGGAGACCGCCCGCTACCTGCTGGAGCACGCCGACCTGGGCGATAAGGTTGTGGTGCTGACCGGTGCGATGCAGCCCGCCGTGATGGCTCGTTCGGATGCAGGCTTCAACCTGGGTGCCGCTATTGCTGCCCTGAACCTGCTGGAGCCGGGTGTGTACATCAGCATGAGCGGCCGTATTTTCCCTGCTGAGAGCGTGCGTAAGGACCGTTCGCGCGGCATTTTTGAGGGTTAGTATGGCTGATTCCGCTCGTATGCGGAGGGGCGAACCGGTTTCTGCCGCCGAGCTGGCGCCGGTGGCGGGTTCCTCGGATCTTGTGCCGCAGGAGCATATGTCCCAAAAGCATATGTCACAGGCACAGCTGATGCAGTTGCAGGCGATGGAGGAGCTGAAGCAGCAGGCTGACGAGTTCTGGAATGTCGCCAGCGAGTACCCGCTGCCGGCTAAGAACCTGTACCTGGTGCGTGTGCTCCTACTGGTGGTTCCTTCGCTGATTATTGTTTATTACTTCATCCGCGTCACGCTTTTCCCGATTGGTGCGGTGCCGCTGGTGTACTTGGTGATGCACATGTGGCTTGCCATGATTTACCGGGCGAATCGTTCGGTGAAGCTGGTGCTGCTTGCGAATGTGGCATCCGGGGTTGCGGCTGCCATCATGACGGCGTTCTTCACCTATGTACTCGTAACCCTGCACGGCCCGCAGACTCTGCTGGACCGTGTGGGCATGTTCTATACGGTGACCCTGCTGACGGTAATGGCTTCCTTCGCGTTGGAGGTCCTGTTCTCGCTGTTCTACAGCTTGGCGGTTCGCAGGAGCCTGCGCCGTAGCAAGCGGAAGAAGGCGGAGGAAGAGCGCCAGAATGCAGAAGAGCAGAAGGTAGCAGAACCGAACGCGGAGGTTTCGCAGGCGGCGGAGCAGGGCTAACCTGCGCCTCAACAGGGGCAAGTAATGATGCTGGGCGGCGTTGCCTGCGACGCCCAGCTACTGCTCAGATTCCCTTAAAGTACGCGTGATACGGTAGAGACAGAAACACGACCAGCACCTGCCAGGAGGTCACCCATGGGCGCTACACACCTGAACACAGATGCCGCTTCATCCGCAGAACATCCGGATGAAGATATCAGTGTGCAGACTCGCTATCAGGCGCCTATTCGCCACGCGACTCCTGCCACTCCGGAGGTGTCCGTTCCGCTGAACGTGCCGCCGGTGGTGACTGGTTCGCATCCGGTTATTTCGGCGACTTCTACCGTCATCATTCAGGATGGTACGAACCCGCCGATTGTGGTGCGTACGCACCCGACGGGTCCTCTGCCGCCGTTCCCCGGGCAGGGTCAGGTTCCCGCTTTTCTGCGCACCTACACCTCTAAAGAGGTGGATGAACGCAAGCAGAAGCTCAGGAAGAACCTCCTGGCACGCATGGTTATTCTGTGCATTTTGAGCCTGGTTGAGGGCCTCATTATTTCCCAGTACACGCAGCCGCTGGCGATTTGTTTTGGGTTTGTTGCCGCTCTCTATTTGGTGGTTCAGATGTGGCCGCTGATGCGCCCTCCCCGCGAGTCGGCGGATGCCTCCGTGTATAGCGTCTGGGCTATCTGCTCGCTGATTGGGTTTGTTGCGGTGGGTCTGGTGCTTTCACCGATTACGTTCCTGTTGCTGATGCTGGACTGGGCAGGTGTTTCAATGGGCCTTGACCCCCTGCTGATACTTGTCGTTTTGGGTCTGGTCTGGTTGAGCGAGGTCGGTTTATCGTTGCTGACTATTTACCGCTTCAATAACCTGCGGATTGCGATGGCGAACCAGGCAGGTTCACTGACGCTACCCGACACTATTTCCGCGACGGTTGATCCGTCCATTTCTGCCTAAAGTTTTTTGAGGCGGCGCGGTAGACGAACGCCGCGCCGCCACCCACACACCACACACTCGCTCATACATCTTCCACACACACTATCAGCCGACATCCGAAAGATTCAGCTATGTCCGCCGTCGAGTCCTCTCCGCCATCCGCTCCGAACACCACCCATCCTACGAAGCCTGCCACCCCGACTCTCGTGTCTGTGGCAGGTTGGGTTCTGCTCGCTATTGCCGTGGGTTGGCTGGTGCTGATTGGGTACACGGGTGTCACGTATGCGACGACGCAGCTATCGCATTTTTCGACCTGGCGTGCCCAGTCGCTGGTGGAGGCGCAGGCGTACTATCCGGTGATGTTCTTGCTGGTGAGCGCCTTCGGTAACGTGACCCTGCACGGCTTCTGCACTGTGGCGTACCTGCGCGGTTACCGTTGGGCGGCGCTGGTGCTGTCGGTGGCGTTGGCGTTGGGTGTGTTGGCGTCCTTGCTGATTATGCTGGCGGTCGCGGCTCTTCTGGGTACTCTGAATGGTGCGCCGAGCCAGGATGTTGAGCTGCTGCTTAGCAGCGCTTCGCCGTTGTATACGCCCGTGTATATTGCTGCGCCGTACATGCTGGTGTGTGTGGTGGCGTTGGCGTTGGTGTGGTCGCGTCAGTCGCGTTCGTACATGGAGGCGCGCCGTGATTGGCGTCTGCGCCGTAGCGAGGACTACCTGATTTAGCCCCATAGATTCTAGCCGCGGGTCCACGACGGCCTGCGGTTCACCGATAACTTTATTCACCCAACCACAGTTAGGATGACTCGTGCACCCTACTTCCGAACCTTTGCACGAATCCGCACCGCAGACGAGCCCCGACGTCGCCAAGCGTACATATGATGAGCGGGCGGCGTTTGAAGAGGCGAAAAGAAACCTCGGCATAGTTGGCGATAAGGAGCAACAATTCGACCGGGGAATGGCGATTCTCGGTAAAGCGTATTCCATTGCGATGATGCTCATTCTGGTGTACTTCCTCTTGGACGCGTACCAGATTCTCGTAACTGCGGGTCGTAGTTTGAACATCGGCTCGTTCATTGGCTATGCCGTGCCGAAGATTCTGCCTGACGCCGTCTTTGTGGTGCCGTTCCTCTGGTTCGTTCTGGACTACATCAAGGCAGGGTACGTTAATCCGCGCCGCCTGCTGATGCTGTACCTTCTGCTGTGTTCCTTGAGCGGTGTGCTCTCTTTTGCCGGTGTCTTTGGCCTGGCGCAGGTACTTTTCCCTGCATTCACTGCTCTGGATCCGGTTTCGTATCCTGCTACCGCCTCGTCTATGGTGTCGCAGGCTCTGGTCGGGGTGATTACGGCGGGTAGTGCCGTTCTCCTGTTTTTGCTGACTCGCCCGGCTGTGGGCGTGGTCCCGAGCCCCACGGCGATTCGGAAGCAGATGCAGATCATCAAGGACAGCATGGCGGATGATGAGGAAGAGCCGACCCGTGAGGATGTTCTTCGCCAGCTCGAGGAAGACGAGGGCCCGGTTAAGGACTCTACCGAGCAGCTGCTGCGTGAGCTTTCCGCCGATTATGCGTTGTCGAAGGACCCGGCGGAGAAGAACCGCCTGCTGGCTGAGATACAGCAGGTTCAGCGCGCCCAGAAGGCGGGTGTAGAGCCTAACTTCGACGGCGCGTCCGCTGGCGGGCATAATAAGCCTAATAAGGAGGCGCACGAGGGCACGGAGGCGACTGCCGCCTCCACCGTGCCTGCCGCCCCTAATGTGGTGCTCCCGCCGCGCCCGAAGACGCTCCGCGGCGTCATGTGGTGCGCTACAGCCATTATTGTTCTGTCCGCAACCCAACGTATCTATGTATCTATCCATAACGAGGTCCCAGACCGCGTTATGGAAAATATGCCGGGCATCATCATTTCAGGCATATTTGCTACCTTCATCTTCTCTCTCATACCGATTTTCATCCTTCGCCGGTTGTGGAAGGGCCGTAGATGGGCGTACTTCCTCACCCTCTTCGGTAGTGCTTTTGCGGTTTTTGTTGGGGCGCTGAGTTTACAATCTTTCATCTCGGCTGATTATTTCTCCAGGTTGGCGGATGAGTCGTTGACTTCAAGGCCCCGAGACTACGTAGTTTCCATCGTGGTGAGTGACATTATGGGAGCTTTTCTTACGGCCTTCTACCTTCTGATAGTTGTGCTGCTCATGAGCCGTCCCACCAGGTTGTTTATGGCTACTGCGAGGTTGGCACGGATGGAAGCACGCGAACAGGTGAACGCCGGTGGCGGTCATATCATTGGTCATCAGAGTGCAGACGCAGAAACGCGTGCTCGCCTGGAAGAAGAGCAGACACGTCGGGAAGAAAAGGAAGCTAACCGACGGGCCGAAGAAGCGGTCGCTCAGCAGTACAAGACGCCCCGCCGTAGGGCTGACCGGAAGAAGGCCCGTGACGAACAACGCGGCTACAAGGATACTTCCGTGTACACCGAGGAAGGTTACCGCCTCAACTAGGGCGGTTGCTTACTCATTGAAAGACTCTTCTGCCCCCTGCCTCGCGCGCTGTAGCGCGGGGCAGGGTACGCAGGGAGAAAGGAACATAGATGTCAGAACGTACACCGAAACAGCCGCTGAATGACGCGGAGTACACGGTTCCCGAGTACAGCGTACTACTGCCCTCCGACGAGGCTAAAAATAGCACGGCAGAGGGCGATGCCGTCTCCAGCAACGTAGCTTCCGGTAGCGCCGCAGACACTAGCGCGGCAGAGGACAACGCACCCGGCGGCAGCGTCTCCGAACACGCCAGCACCCCCGAGCAAACCACTACTGGCTACCGGAAGGCGACCACCGGCTACACTGCCGCCTCCGAGCAGGTAATTCCGGAGCGCCCGAAGGCTATGCGTAGCGTCATGTGGTGCGCTGCTGCCATTATCGTGCTGGGGCCCCTGAGTAATTTTCTGCCGATTCTAAGCCGGTCGTATATCGATTTTGAGATGGTGGTGAGTGTTCTCTTCTCTGCCCTGGTGGTTACCCTCATCCTCTCCGCCATCCCGATTTTTGTTCTCTGGAAGATCTGGGATGGCCGCGAGTGGGCGCGCATTCTTACCATCATCTACTGCGCTCTCGCGGCTGCTAGTGGTGTGCTTATTCTTGCGGATAATTTCTCGGGGTTAAGCTCTAGAGCGGCTGCGGCGTCCAGCCTGGTGCGTATCGTGAGCGGCGTTTTTACTCTCGTTCTTTACCTCCTGATGATTGTGCTGCTGACTCGTCCCGCTGTTAGGACGTACACCCAAATCGTTAGCGGGGCACGTGCACTAGAGCACCAGCAGATGATGTCTGAGACGAGACAGGCTGCCGGTCAGGTCCCGGCGGAACTTCGCGAGCTTTTCGCTGATGACGAGGACGGCGAACGCACCTCAGCAGAGGGAAAAACCCCTCGCCCGCCACACCGTAGCGCTGGATGGGGCACGTAGAAAGGCGCAACAACGTCAGGAGTTCCGAGGCTAGCTCCCGGAATGGTGCACGTGGTGACTCGGGTACCTCTGAATACGCTGAGAAAGGGTATCGCCTTCCTGGGGTGCGGTGCGCCTCCTTATATCCTTGGGGTAAGACTCTTTAACGCCCGCCCCGTGCACTGTAGCGCGGGGTGGGTGCCAGGGGAGAAAGGAATGACGATGTCAGAACGTACCCCGAAGCAACCGTTGAATGACCCGGAGTACACGGTTCCCGAGTACAGTGTGCTGTTGCCCTCCGACGAGGCTGAAAATAGCACGGCAGAGAGTAACGCCGCCCCCACCAGTACCGCCCCCAGTGGCACTGCAGAGAGTAATGCGGCGGGGGACAGCGCACCCGGCGCCAGCGCCTCCGAGCAAACCACCACCGGCTACCGGGAGGCGACCGCCGGTTACGCTGTCGCCTCCGAACGTGCGGGTCGGGTACGCCCGAGGGCCCTGCGCAGTGCTAAGCGGTGCATGACCGTCATCATTATTCTGTTGCTTTTCAGGAATATTCAAACGTTCATACTCCTTAAGAATCTAACCTCCAGCTTGGGGGCGCTGTCTCTTCTCTTCACGCTGGGCTTCCCTCTCATCTTCATTTTTATCCAGGTTTTCCTCTTCTGGAAGACCTGGGAAGGGCACAGATGGGCGCACATACTTATCCTCGTGTGTAGCGCCTACGAGGTCTTGAGCCGTATGTATTGGTTTGCGCAAGATTTCTTGATGGACTCCCGCTATCTCACCTGGTTGATGGAATATTTGCAGTCCTACGACTCTATGGACCTGGCGATTTCTCTTCTCTTGAGTACCGCGGTTGGTGTTGTCATTACTATCCTCTACATCCGGAACATTGTGTTGCTGACTCGTCCCTCTGCGTGGGCGTACACGGCTACCGGCAACACACCGCATAGCCAGGTGGTCGGTCAGAATTCGCCAGTATCTGACCCGAACTCCAACGAGGGTGGGAACCGCCTCAACTAGGGCGTTTGCCCCAGACGACACCACTATCGCCAAAAGGTTCAGAGTATGAAAAGGGTGGGGATACCAGACGGTATCCCCACCCTTTCGCGTTAAACATCGCATTCTTCTAGCTGGTAAAACCCTTTGAGTTGCCTAAAAGGTTCCAGTCTTCCTATAAAAACCCTATTTCCCTCGAAGGGCTTACCCTATACTGAAAAAGTATTATTCTCTCAGCTAACTACATCAAATAACTCTTTTAGGTAGGTTTCACGTAAATCTACCTAAAAAGTGGAACAACCACCGATTTGCGCACCATAGTGCGAGCATACGAGAGAAAGAACGACGATGTTTAACAACGCTTCCGGCACCTCAGCGGGCACGCTGGCACCTCAGGCGCCTCAGCCTAATGCCGCAGCACCGAACTTTCCTGCACCGAACTTTGCGGCACCCGCCGCAGTGACGCCTCAGCCTCCGGTTCCTGCAGATGCCCGCTCCTTGCACGGGGCACCGGGTACTCAGCGCGCTATCAATCTTCCGTCGCGCCCCATTGCCATCTGGGCTGTATCCCTATTCTTAGTGCTGTACATGTCCACATACCCTCTACAGCCTCTTGTGGGCCTAGAATTTACGGGCGCTTACATGTTTGCAGGTATGACGATGGGGCTTACGATGGTTCTCCCTATTGTCCTTGGAGCAGTCTCTGCCTGGTACCTCAATGAGGGTTATGAGTGGGCGCGAGTGGTGATTATTATTGAGGGCGCGTTACGCATGATCCTGGATATTGTGTATGTAGTTCTCTGTGCCCACGTTTTCTTTGACAATGGATACAATTCGCAAATGCTTAGGGTGTTGTTCTTTGGCCCGTTTATGACCCTTGAAGTCTTGTGCGCGAAGCTCGCCTTTGATTTTATCAGCCGCATCGTGATTATTGTTCTTCTCTGCCAGCCGCAGGTGGGGCGATACATCCAACTGCGTGGAGACCTGCGACGCATGGGCCTAAAGTAACCCCGCGGAGGTAGTATAACCCCGCGGAGGCGTAGCTCGCTTCCGGAACGTTGCCTCCACCGGGCTTGAGAGAACGCAAAAGGGTGGGGATACCAGACGGTATCCCCACCCTTTCTCATCCCCGGCTCAACGGCCGAGAAGGACTCACGTATTACTCAGCAGATTCCTGCTTCGCCTTCGAACGGCCACGCAGGTACTCGATAATAACCGGCACCACAGAAACCGCCACAATAATCACAGCAATGTACTCAATGTTGTTGTGCACGAACGGGATGCCGCCCAGCAGCACACCCGCCAGACCAATCGAACCAATCCACGCAACCGCACCAACAACATTCCACAGGTGGAACTTCTTACGGTCATACGAAGAAATACCCGCCGCAAGAGACACAAAAGTACGAACAATCGGCACGAAACGACCCAGCACCAGAGCCAAGCTACCGCGCTTCTGGAAGAACTCCTCGGTAGTGTGCAGGTTCTTAGTGCTCAGAATCTTCGCGTCATCCTTGAAGATCTTACGGCCGTAACGGGCACCAATCTGGTAGCCAACCTCAGCGCCAGCAATAGCAACCAGCACCAGGACCGGGAAAGCAACCCACAGGGACAGGCCCATCTGCTCATGAAGCATACCCAGAGCAAAAATCAGGGAGTCACCCGGAAGAACCGGGAAAAGAACACCGGACTCAATAAATACGATAATTGCCGAAACAACCAGAACCCAGGGGCCGGTATCGAGCAGGAACTGCTCAAGGTCGAGGCCCAAGAGCGCAACCGGAAGATGCGCCAAAGCGGTGGCAAGAAAAGTCATGAAAAATCCTGAACTGTGAGTGGACCGCACGCACGGATCGGCGGCGGAGTAACACCAGCATAGAAAGCGTACCTATGGTGAACATTGCGCATAACTATGCGGAGGCTGTGTATTACTGGCACAATTCTACCGGCATTTACGCTGGACGCACGGGTGAGCGAGGCGTAAATCTCCCCACTCGCACAGCGAAACTACGCGAGGTGACGCGGCGCTCGCATGCCTCCCCAAGAAATGACCATCAGCAGAGCCGTGCGATACGGGGTGTGACATGATGGGAAGAGAGCACGGCGCGTCGCGGCGTAGCGATGACCCCAACCACCCACCGTTGGAGAGAACCATGAACCCCCAGCAGTCAGCTTCTAGCCCCGCGGACTCCCCGCGCGCTGACCCTCTGCATACTGACCCTCTGCACGCTGAAGCCCGCGAAGTGTTGCGCCACCTCACCGGAGTTCCCGATGCTGAGTTCCACGATGGCCAGTACGAGGCGATTCGTGCCCTCGTCGCTGACCGAGCCCGCACTGTGGTGGTGCAGCGTACCGGCTGGGGTAAGTCTGCGGTCTACTTCATTTCCTCCCTGCTGTTGCGTGCCCGCGGTATGGGCCCGGCGCTTATTGTCTCCCCGCTGCTCTCCCTGATGCGTGATCAGGTTGAGGCGGCATCCCGCGCGGGAGTGCGCGCTGCAATGGTGAACTCCGCGAATGTCACCGAATGGGACGAGATTCGCACCCGCCTCGAAGCTGATGAGCTTGACGTGCTGCTGGTCGGTCCCGAGCGTCTCAATAATCCTACGTTCCGCGAGCAGTGGCTACCGTACCTGCTGCCGCGCCTGGGTCTGCTCGTCATTGATGAGGCGCACTGTATTTCTGACTGGGGTCATGACTTCCGCCCCGATTACCGACGCATTGGCTTGCTCATTAAGTCTCTGCCGGCGGGTGTGCCGGTGCTGGCGACTACCGCGACCGCGAATGACCGCGTCAGCCGCGATATCGCCGAACAGCTCAGCACTGATACCGCTCCCGTGCACGTAATCCGCGGCCCGCTTTCCCGCGAGTCCCTGCGCTTGGGTGTGCTTACCCTGCCCAATGAGGCGCAACGCATCGGCTGGCTACTCACGCACCTGAACGACCTGCCTGGATCAGGCATTATCTATGCGCTGACCGTTTCTGCGGCAGAAGATACCGCAAACGCGCTGCGTGCCAGCGGCTACGAGGTGCTCGCCTACACGGGTAAAACCGACCCGGATGAGCGCCTGGTTGCGGAGCAGGCACTCAAGGAGAACCGTGTTAAGGCTCTTGTGGCGACGAGTGCCCTCGGTATGGGTTTTGATAAGCCTGATTTGGGTTTTGTGGTGCACCTGGGCGCGCCGTCGTCTGCGGTGAGCTACTACCAGCAGATTGGTCGTGCCGGTCGAGGCGCCGCTAATGCGGATGTTCTGCTCCTGCCCGGTCGTGAGGACCGCGCCATCTGGGAGTATTTTGCGACCGCCTCCATGCCTAACGAGGAGCAGGCGCTGGCTGTGCTTGATGCCCTTGCCCAGTCCCCGGAGGGGTTGAGCATTACCGCTTTGGAGGCGCGCGTTCAGCTGCGCCGCTCCACCCTGGAGCTTCTGCTGAAGGTGCTGGACGTTGAGGGTGCCGTCGTGAAGGAAGGCAACTATTGGCGCCGAACCTCTTCGCCGTGGCGGTACGATAACGCCCGCTATGCGGCGGTGGCGCAGGCGCGTGTGGCGGAGCAGAACGCCATGCTCGAGTATGAACGTACTAGTCAGTGCCGCATGCTTTTCCTGGCGCAGCAGCTTGACGATGCTTCCGCTACCGCTTGCGGCCGTTGCGATGTGTGTGCGGGCCCCTGGTACCCGGTGGAGGTCCCCACTGAGGCGCAGCAGGCGGCACAGAGCAGCTTCAACACGGTCGGTGTGCCGTTGCAGCCGCGTCGCATGTGGCCGAGCGGGTTGGATCAGCTGATGGGTGCGGATGCGCCACGCGGTCGTATCCGCCCGGAGGAGCAGGCTGAGCCCGGTTATGCGTTGGCGCGTCTGAGCGACATGGGGTACGGCACTCGCCTGCGTGAGCTTCTGGCGACAAACGAGCTGGGTGAGCCGGTTGATTCTGAGGTTCCTGCCGAGCTGGGCCGTGCCTGCGTGAAGGTGCTTGCCGCTTGGGAATGGTCTGAGGCGGGTCGTCCGGCGGCTGTGCTGACTCTGCCGTCACCGGTGCGTCCGCGCTTGGCTCAGTCTCTTGGTCGGGGTCTTGCATCGGTGGGTCGCCTGGTGGATTTGGGTCAGGTTTCTCTGGTGGATGAGCCGCGTTTCTTCGGTGGCAATAGCGCGTTCCGGTGCGCGGATGTGTTGCGCTCGTACCGGGTTCCTGCTGGGGTTCTGGACTATGTGCGTGAGCATCGGTGCCCGGTTCTGCTGGTTTCTGATGTTGTGGATTCGCGGTGGGCGTTTACGGCTGTGGCACGTGAGCTACGGCTGGCGGGTGCTTCTGCGGTGTATCCTTTCTCTTTGGCTGCTACTCACTAGTCGCGCTCGATAATGCTTAATTTATTCCCCTGACGAGGATTTATGTCATATTCGGAACATTCAAAATTAACGGTAACTGACGGTTCCTCCGCTGTGCTCAGCGATATTCCTGCTCGCTCAGAACACAGCGAGTGGATGGCGCGTGCCCTCGCTGAGGGCACTGCCGCGGGTGAGCGTGGAGAGATTCCTATCGGTGCCGTGGTGGTGGATGAGCAGGGCATCATTATTGGTTCGGCGGGCAATACCCGCGAGCAGGAGCATGACCCTAGCGCCCATGCGGAGGTGAATGCGATTCGTCAGGCGGCAGCGCATCGTGGGCAGTGGCGTCTGGACGGCTGCACCCTGGTCGTGACGGTGGAACCGTGCCTGATGTGTGCGGGTACGATTCTCGCGTCGCGTGTCTCGACGGTGGTTTTTGGTGCCTGGGAGGAGAAGACTGGTGCCGTCGGTAGTCGTTACGATGTGCTGCGTGATGGCAGGGTTGCTCCAGCTCCCGAGGTGTATGCGGGGGTGCGCGCTGAGGAATGTGCGCAGCTGATGGTGGATTTCTTTAAGGAACGTCGCCCCTAACCGTCACCTGTGGTGTCGTCTCAGAAACTGTTTTGCATAATGCGAAAAGCTACGTGAGAACGCGTGGCTTTTCGCGTTATTTGTACGAAACCCCCCGTTTCTTTGAAAAATACTTCAAAAATTTCAAAAATGGTACCCGATTTCGGGCAAAAAGCCCACTACATCACACATGTCCGGGTCTACGATATATAGGCACTGGAGCCTCCGTCTGCCCGTGACTGAAAATAGATACCCCGCGCAACCTGCGGAGTGCTCCCCAAAACTCACCTGAACCGTCCTGTATTTAAGGGGATTTATTCGTGCTTCGCGTTAACAATATTTGGGCTAAGGGGCGTCACCACGCCCTTTTTGGTCGTACCTCTTTTTCTGTGGGTAAGGGTGAGGTCATCATTATTCAGGCGGATAGCCAGATGGAGCGTACCTCCCTGGGCCTTGCCCTGACGGGCCGTTTGCCTCTGTCGGGTGGCGAGATTCGCTGGAGCGATGGTGATGCGGAGCCGCAGCCGATTTCGATGAAGAAGCTGCGTCGTATCAGTGACATTATCGATTCTCCTGACGTGACCGCCCCCGAGCAGCACATGCGTGTGCACGACTATGTTTCTGAGATGCTCTCCTACAACCTGCCGATTTTTGGTCGTTCCCGCGCAAGCCGCTGGCTGAAGGAACGCGGTCTTGAGGAACTCAACGGCCTGTGGATGGATGAGCTTGACGGCGAGATGAACATTGAGCTGATGACGGCTTTGGCGCAGGCGAGCCCTTCGGACCTGCTGGTTTTTGATACGCCTTCCCGTCACCTGAACCATACGAGAATGTGGCTTCCGTACCTGGAGGAGCTTGCCGCTGACGAGGAACGTCCCCGTACCGTGGTGGCGATTGTGCCTCATATTTCGAGGGATTGGCGGGGTGCCCGTGCTGTGGTGGGTAGTGTCCACATGGATCAGGATGGCGAGTTTGAGCCGGCAGAGGAATCCGTGGAAGAACTGCCCGAGACGGAAGAGCTAACTGAGACTGAACCCGTGATTGACGTGATTGAGGTGCGTGAGGTGGAAGAAATCCCCCTGACCTCTTCTATTCCTCTGACCCCCGCGGCATCCGGCGCACCCGGTCAGACCACTGACCATAAGACTGACAACCAGAAGACCGGCAACCAGAAAACTGTTGCCCAGAAAACCGCTGAGAAGGAGTAAGAATGACTGTTCTGCGTGTGGCTCTTGTTGAGCTTAAGCGCCTGACCAGCGGTGTTTTGCCGGTTCTGGTGCTTCTTGCTATGTCCTGTATCCCGCTGCTGTACGGCGCCCTGTACCTGTACGGTAACTGGGATGCTTACGGCAACGTGAATGGCATTGTGGGTGCTCTCGTGGTTGAGGATGAGGGCGCGACGGATTCTGAGGGCCAGCAGGTGAATACCGGTGCTGACGTGAAGAAGAGCCTTCTGGATGCTGGCACGTTTGATTGGCGTCAGGTGCAGACTCGCTCTGAGGCTGTCGAGGGCGTGGAGAACGGTACTTATGACTTTGCGATGGTGATTCCGAAGGATTTCTCCCGCAATTTGCAGAGTGCCGGTTCGTTCAAGCCTGATGCTGACGGCAAGACGGGCCCTATTGATGCGCGTTCGGCGGGTATTGAGGTCATTACGAATGACGCGAATAACTATGTGCTGACGAACATTGTCACGAAGGCGGGCACTGCGGTGCGTGATTCGGTGGCTGAGAAGGTCGGTAATTCGACGGCTAATTCGCTGTTGGCTAGCTTTACGACGATTCATTCGAAGATGGGTGAGGCCGCTGACGGTGCGTCGAAGGTGAATAACGGTACGGTGAAGCTGGCGGACGCTATCACTCAGCTGAAGGACGGTACCGCCACGGTGAATGATGGCGCCGTGAAGCTGAAGGACGGCACCTCCTCCCTGGCTGATGGCCAGTCCCAGTTGTTGGATGGTCAGAAGCAGTTGGCTGAGGGCGCTGCGAAGCTTGCTGATGGTGTGTCGACTTTGGATTCTGGCGCCGCGAAGCTGGATTCTGGCGCCGCGAAGCTTGCTGATGGTGCCTCGAGCTTGAAGGATGGTTCGTCGACCTTGGCTTCGGCGGCGGCGTCTGCTTCTGAGGGTGCGTCGAAGCTAAAGGACGGTTCGGCGACTTTGGCTGAGGGTACTGCGAGCTTGAAGAGCGGTTCGGCGGCGGTTGCGAAGGGCGCTAATGATTTGGCGTCGGGTATTCATCAGTTGCGTGAAGGCATGGATCAGGCTGGTATTCGTGAGTTGCCGGCTGAGCTGAATGCGATGTGCATGCGCCTGCATGAGACGGATACTTCTGCTGGTAGTGGCGATTTTGGTCGTGACTTGTCGAATACTGTGGTGTCTGCGAGTGCGCAGAAGGTTCGTGCTCGGGTGACTCCGCTGGTTGAGGCGGGTACGTTGACTCAGGAGCAGGCTGATCAGCTGGTAGCGGCTGTTGATTCTGAGGAGACGAAGAATGAGGTTGCTGAGCTGAATCAGAAGGCTCTGCAGTCGCATCTGGCTACTCGTGATGCTGCCGCTGCTGATGCTCTGTCGAAGTTGAGCGCGTTGAAGTCGAGCCACTGTGTGTCTGATGGTACGTCGTCGACTGCGGCGAAGATTCAGACTTTGGTGGCTGGCGTGGATTCGCTCGATTCTGGTGCTTCGTCGCTTGCTAAGGGTGCTTCGTCGGTGGCTGATGGTGCCGCTCGTGTGGATGCTGGCGCCTCTTCTTTGGCTTCTGGCACGGCAACGTTGGCTGATGGTAATTCCAAGATTGCTTCGGGCGCTTCGAGCCTTGCGAGTGGTTCTGCGACTCTGTCCGGTGGCGCTTCTGAGCTGAAGGAGGGTACTGGTTCTTTGAAGAACGGCACTGCCGAGCTGAAGGATGGTAGCGGTACTTTGGCGGAGAAGGAGCAGTCTGCGGTTGAGGGTCAGCAGAAGCTGGCTGATGGCGCGAATGAGCTGAAGGATGGCGCGTCGCAGCTGTCTGACGGTACGGCGAAGCTGTCTGATGGTTCGACTCAGCTGAATAATGGTGCTTCCGAGTTGAAGGATGGTACTTCGTCGCTGGAGAGCGGTCTGGCTTCTGGTGCTAAGCAGGTTCCGAGCCTTGCGCCGACTGATCAGGCGAAGGTTGCGGATACGATGTCGAACCCTGTGACTTTGTCGCATGAGTCGCTGGCGTCGGGCCGTAACTACGGTGAGGGCATGGGCCCGTTCTTCATGTGTCTGGCGCTGTGGATTGGCGGCCTGATGCTGGTTCAGACGCTGCGCGTGATGAATAACCGCGCGTTGGCTTCGCATGCTCCGTCGATTCGTGTGATGCTCGGTAGCTGGATGCCGTTTGGTCTGGTGGGTATTGCTCAGGCGACTCTGATGTTCGCGGCGATTAAGTTCGGTTTGGGCTTTGAGATGGCTCATCCGTGGCTGGTGTGGCTGTTCCTTTGCTACGTGGCTCTGGTCTTTACCGGTTTCATTCATGGTCTGACGGTGATTTTGGGTGCGCCGGGCAAGCTGGTTGCTTTGGTCATTCTGATTCTGCAGCTGATTACTGCGGGCGGCACGATGCCGTATGAGACTCTGCCTGAGTCGATTCGTTGGATGCATGACTTCTTCCCGATGGGTTATGCGGTGGCGGGTACGCGCCGTTTGGCTTATGGCATTAATGAGTCGAGCCTGTGGGGCATCATGCTGGTTTTGACTCTGTGGGGTTTGGCTGGTCTGGTGTTGGGTTACATTGGCACGCGTCGTGATCGTACGTGGTCGCTGAAGAAGCTTGCGCCGGAGATTACGGTGTAACAAACCCTGTTTAGTCGCACCGGGGAAAACTGTCTAATAAAATAGAGATATATCTGCAAAAAGGGAGGGAGGACTTCTGATGTTGCAGCGCCCAGTCGCTGAAGCTGCAAGTCGTCGTCCCGGCCGTACTGGTAAAACTCAGTTGAAGTTGTTCAACGCTGCCATGGATATCATGACCCAGAAGGGGCTTGAGTACGCCACTGTTGAAGAGGTGGCTGCCCGGGCGGGTGTTTCTAAGGGAACCGTGTATTACAACTTTGGTTCTAAAAAGACCATGGTGGATCAGCTGGTCCAGTACGGCACGCAGTTGCTGCTGAGCGATGCGCGTCGCGCGGCGTCGGTTCATTCTGATCCGCGTGAGGCGTTGCGGAGTGCTATTCGTGCCGCGTTCCAGTATCTTGAGGACCGTCCGGGTTTTACTCGGATGTGGCTTGCGGAGGCGTGGAAGGGCGCGGATGGTTGGACCGAGGCGATGAGCGATAACCGTTTGGATCTTCTGAATTATTTGGAGGAGATGACGGAGGCTGTGGCTCGCCGCTATACGGTTGATACCGCTCAGAATCCTCGTGCGATTGCGATCTCTATGTTCGGCGCGATTTACATGCTTGCTATGGATCGTGAAGTACATCAGGCGGAGCGCAATGCTGAGGATGCAACGCGTGCTGTCATGCTGGTTGTAGATGGGTATATCCGTCATTAGGCGGACCTGTTGGGTCTGCAGACGTAGCCGGGACTTCGGTGTCGGGTGTCGAAAAGGGCACGGTTAAAGGGGCCGTGAAAGAGGCGACACCCGGCTGCCGTACGCGCACGATATGTAGGCTCGTTCTTGCCCTCCTGTTGGGGGTGTGCTATAGTTTTCCACTGTTGGTGGTGTGTCCGAGCGGCCGAAGGTGCATCACTCGAAATGATGTTTGGTGTAAAAGCCAACGGGGGTTCAAATCCCTCCACCACCGC
>NZ_CAUVVO010000011.1:0-73883 GCF_963555405.1 uncultured Rothia sp.
GTGGGGGACTGCGAGGTGCTTGCGGGGGTAGCGGTCGCGGAGGAAGAGGTCGCGGGCGCGCTCAAAAAATCGGCACCGAACAGCTCCTCCTGCCCCTGAATCTGCCGCGCCACCGGCAGATACCCCTGAGGCTCCACCGCCTCACGCACATCAGAAAGATCCAGCACCGGGCTGTACTCCACAAAACCGCTCGGATGCGTAGCGGCAGTTACCAAAATCCGTTGCACCAGACGCAAATCATGACACAGATGCACCCGCACCCCGCGGCGCAGAAGCAGCGGGTCAACGTGGCGGGTATCAGCCCAAATCCAGCGGGGAAAACGCACCTCCGCCGACTCGGCAGCCTGACGCTCCACCTCACGCACATACGCCGGAAGATTCGCCGCACTCACCCGATCCGCACGCGTAATTCGCGGAATAAAGGTCGGGTCCTGCAACTGCTCAGCAGTCGGCGCCGAAAAATGAAAAGCACCCCACGACGTCACCGGCTGGGCGCCGCGCGGCGACGCACCCGCGGCAATAGCCGAGGTGACCGGGTGCGCGGGGGTACCGGTCTGGGCGGTAATACTCGCACCGGTGGCAGGACTGAGCAGAACGTACATTCTTCCATTATCGGTGACCGGGTGCGAAGGCGCGCGGTTTGTGGTCGCGGGCGGGTGTTTGCGGGTGGGGACGGGCGGTTTGCGAAAGGGACGGGCTCGGAATACGTGCGAAAAGCACGGCGGGAGCGAGAGAGCGGAAAACGCCGCGGTTTGTCATAAAAGCGCCGGATGCGTGCGTTTTGTTCGTTTGAGGTGCGTGCATCGTGGATATTTCGGGGTGAGGACGGGGTTATCCACAGAACGCTCATTCTCTTAAAAATTTAGGGCGGGCGCAATGCTCTCCTAGAGCCATGAACCCCACCAGCAATTCCGCCAGCAACACTGGTAGCCCCAGCAGCTACCCGACCCGCACCGCGCAGAGTCTAAACACGCAGAGCCCAAGCACGCAGGCGCAGGGAGTGAACCAGCCGAGTATGAGCCAGCCGGGCACACAGAATGCGTGCGCCCAGAACACCGGCGCGCACTCGCTGCCCGCCCTGCTCATTCCCGAGGATTATCGCGCCCGCGCCGTAGCCCTGCACGCCCGCGAGCTGATTCTGCGCTCGCCGCACATGAGCGCTATCGCTCTGGGTGGTTTTAGCGGCGGATTCAGTGTTGGAATCAGCGGCGGGTTCAGTGCCGGGGTGGAGGCGGTAGAGGAGCGCGCGCCTGCAGAGAGCGTAGTTGTTGCTGACAGTGCGGCCCCCGCGGGCAGCGTAAACGCAACGAGTGGTGCGAGCGGTGGGCTGCTCCAGGACTCCCAGCCCCTCCGCGAGATTCTCGAAAATGCCGTGGACGAGGCAATCTGCGCCATTGACGGCGGATACATGGAGGGTGCTCGGGGGAACGCGAGCGCTGAAGGGGTGAGCACAGTCGGAACCAATGTAGCGAAGCCCCGAAAATTCCGTGCTAAAACGGCGCCGCCCACCCCCGCCTCCTGGAGCTACCCCAGCGTGGAATACGTGCCCGTCAACCGGCAGACCGCGCTGCGCTACCTCGCCGCGGAACTCTACGGCCTCGGCGCCCTCGACCTGCTCCTTGACGAGGGGCAACGCGCCGGAACCATCACCGATATTTACGTGAATTCGCCCTGCGATATCTGGGTGGGCATCAACGGAACCACTCGCCCCGTAGCGCTGAGCCTCGGCAATGAGCGGCGCGTGCGCGACCTTGCCGAGCGGCTCATCCGCAGGCACGGCGGGCAGCTGGACGCCGCGCATCCTGCGGCTGACATTAGCGACGAGCACGGTCGGCGAATCCACGCGATTATCCCGCCGCTGAGTGAACGCACCCGGCTCTCCGTTCGCCTGCCCGCCCGCGAGTGCCCCACCCTGACGCAGTTGCAGGCGACTGGGCTGTGCGATGAGGCGACCGCCGCCTACCTGCGCCGCATGATTGCCGAACGCCGCGGGTTCCTCATTAGCGGCGGCACCGGCACTGGCAAAACCACCCTGCTCAACGCCCTGCTGGGGCTGTGTGCACCGCAGGAGCGTCTCATTCTGCTCGAAGACACCCCGGAACTCGCGCCGCAGCATGAGCAGATAATCGCCCTCAAAACCCGCGCCGCCAACTCCGAAGGCGCCGGCGAAATCGGGCTGGGCGAGCTCATCGTGCAGGCGCTGCGTATGGGCCCGGATCGGCTTGTGGTCGGTGAGTGTCGCGGCGCGGAGGTGGTGCACCTGCTGACCGCCATGAATACTGGCCACCGCGGCGCCGGAACGACCCTGCACGCCAATAGCGCGCAGGCGGTTCCCCTGCGTTTGTGCGCCCTGGGAGCGCTCGCCGGACTGGATAGTAGAACGGTCGCTCTACATACGGCGACGGCTTTTGAACGCATTATCCACCTGGAACACCGGGATGGTCGCCGCCGCATCGAGGGCATCTACAGCCTGCACCCCGCCACGCAGGGTAGCGAAGAGTATCTGCAGGTCAGGCGTATTTCTGTCGAATCCAATGTTGGGTACTAGACCTCCGAAATGGGGGAAACGGAAAACGTGAAAGGAGGAAGCAATGAAGCAGAAAGGGAAGAGCAGCGGAAGCCTTCGCGAACGCTGGGCTGAGCGCCTAGCCGGGCCCGCCAGCGCCGAGGAAATGCGCATGTGGCCGCTCATGCTGCGCACCCTCGCGCTGAACCTGCGCGCCGGTATTCCCCTGCAGGAGGCAGTGCACGCCAACCCGGGCTCCGGGCAGCTCGGGGAGAACGAACCGGTGCCGGACACTGGGAAAATGCTCGCGAAGAAAAGTGCCCGGAAAGGCACCCGACCTCGACGAGCGCGAGGCTCCTCGCCGCTCTCCGAAGACTACGGGCAGAAGCGATGCGCCGAAGATATTCGCCGCTTCACGCAGGCGCTCGCCACGGTCACCTCCTGGGGTGCCCCCGCGCACCTCGCCTGCGCACAGCTCCTCGAAAGCAACACCCGGATGCGCCCGCATAGCCGCGAGCGCCTGCACGACCTGCAGCTGAGCCTGCGCATGAGCGAGAGCGCCGGTGCGCCGCTCGCCACGAGCCTGGAACGCGCCGCCGAACACGCCGAAGAACGCATCGACGCGCTCCTGGGCAGGCAGAGCGCCCTCGCCGCACCGCGCGCCACCGGCAGGATTCTCTCCTGGCTACCGCTGCTCGGCCTGGGGTTGGGAGTGCTCATGGGAAGCGACCCCGTAGGCGTGCTGACCGGTTCCATCCTCGGGGTGCTCACCGGCTTGCTCGGGCTGGGGCTTGCCTTCGCCGGGCGCCGCTGGACCGCCTCGCTCGTGCATCGGGCGGAGGTCGAAAGCGCGGCAGGTAGCGGGGGCGACCAAACCTCGAACGTGCCGCCCGTTGATACCGCCCTCGTGCTGGAACTGCTCGCCGCGCAACTACGCGCCGGGCTCGCACCCCTCGCCGCCCTGGGCACCCTCGCCGAGGCGCTCAACAGCCGACCGCTACGCACGGTCTGCCAACGCCTGCAGATGGGTAGCGGCTGGGGGAGCGCCTGGTCGGGATCCGCGGCGGGAACCTTCGGTGAGCTGCGGGATGCGCTCGCCCCCGCCTACACGGGCGGCGCACCCAGCACTGCGCTACTGCTCTCCCTCGCCGATGCGCACCGCCTCAGCGAGCGCCGCGCGGCAGAACGTGCCGCAGGAAGGCTCTCCGTGGCGCTCGTGGTGCCCCTCGGGCTGTGTTCGCTACCCGCCTTTATCTGCCTGGGTATTGTGCCCATCCTCATTTCGCTGCTACCCACGCTGACTGGCTAAAGAACCAAGCCCATAAGCGCTGTTGACTAGCTGAAATGCCGAAAAGTTTAGACCCTCGCTCTGCGCCTCGAAGGCAGAAGAGCACCCACCCCGCCCCGAATGACCGGGGCGCAACGAAAGGAAAACCAATGACGAACACCCTCTGCGAAGCAATCCGCCACGACCTGCACCCGGGCGATGCCCCGATTACTGCCCCGGTCGGCGCACCGCGTGAAATTCAGGCTCACGCACCCGGTGCTGAAGCGCAGACCATTCTGGGTCCCGTACCGCTGTCCGTTGCCATTGCAACCACCATGAAGCAGCTGCGCGAAGAATGCCCCGAGCTTTTTACCGATGTTGAACTTTTCACCGGCGCTGAGCAGAAGCATGCCGGCCCTAGGATTGACCCCGCCGAAATGGAGATGGATATGAACACTGACCGCCTGAGCCCCGAGCAGGCGCTGACCATTGCCCGAGCGCTCGCCGAGGGCTGCACCCTGGACGAATGCGGCGCCACCTGCCGCAGCCTGGGTGAGCACGCGCCCGGCTGTGCCGAATACGTGCCTGCTGAAGGCGATGAAAAGACGCCCGCTGAGTATGCCCCGGCGGGTGATCCGGAGGAGGGCGCCTCCACCGCGGAGTACGGCATTGTGATGCTTGCGGCGGTCGGCTTTGCTGGTCTGCTGGTGCTGATTCTCAAGTCCGATGAGGTGCGTTCCATGCTCCTGGATATTGTGCGTAATGCGCTGTCTATTGCGGGCAATACGGGACTGCTCTAGCGCTTTTGAAAATTCCATCGTGGAGTTTTGCTCTAGGTGCTATGCACCCCGAAAAATGAGGCAAGAAAGGAGGAATAAAGAATGAACGCTCATATGAATTTGGGTGCTTGTCGGTGTGCTCGACCCGCAGGGAAAACCGGGACGGAACCGGCACCCTCGACCCCGTACAAGAGCCCCGCAGAAGAGGGCGTGATTACCGCCGAATTTGCGGTCGCCCTACCCGCCGTGACGGTGGTACTCGCCCTCTGCCTGGGCGCTGCCTCCACGGGCGTTGCGCAGCTCAAGGTAGAGGAGTCCGCGCGAACGGCTGCCCGCGCCGCCGCCCGCGGAGACTCCGAGGCGCAGATTCGCTCCGCCGTCAGCCGCATCGACCCGGCACAGAGCGTGCAGATTTCCGTTTCTCCTGATAGCGCAGTTGATGCAGGGGAGGGGCGCGCCCGGCAGGTGCACGTGCGGGTGAGCCGCCCCGCCCCCGGGGTGATTGGCTCGGCGACCGGCTGGGTTTTGCGGGCGGACGCCCACGCCCGCATTGAAGGCGGCAGTGAAGAAAGCATCGGCAATGTTGGTGAATAAAAGCTCGGTTCTCGCCCGGTCCGCGGAGGAAAAGCCGGAAGAGGGTAGCGGCACCGTCCTTGCCCTCGCCATTATTGCCGCGCTGCTGGTGCTGACCGTGGTAATTGCCGGGCTCATCGGGGTGGTGTCTGCGAATCGCAGGGCGTCCGCCGCCGCCGATTTGAGTGCGCTCGCGGCGGCGGATGCCTACCGCGGGCTCACAGAGGGCGACCCGTGCGCGGTCGCGGCGGACCTTGCCGAACGCCACGGCGCGCACCTGGAATCCTGCACTTTTCCGGATCGCCCGGAAACGGTGGAGGTGACGGTCGCCGTCCCGGTCGCAGGGCCCATGGGTGTGCTGGGCCCGGCGAGGGTGCGTGCCCGCGCCGGGGCCGAACACCCCGAAGAAGAGCAGGCATTTGCGGGGAGCGCGGAGGAGCTGAGCCCCGATGAGGTCGCCGAGCTGGAAGAAGAGTTGGGAGCCGCGCGGGACTCGGAACCCGAACCTGAAAACCCCGCCGACCCAGAAAGCCCAGCTGAGCCAGAAAGTCCAGCAGAACCGGAAAACCCCGTCGACTAGGCTATTTGCGCTCACCGGGAGCTGTCATCCCAGCCCCGCCCTACGCCTCCGCCATGCTCCTCAGCATCGCCTTCAACAGTGCCCGCGCGCCGTGCTTGCTGAGCGGCTCGTTGCGGTTGCCGCACTTGGGCGAGTGCACGCAGGAGGGGCAGCCGTTGTCGCATCCGCAGCTTTCGATGGCTTCTAGGGTGGCGCTTAGCCACTGCTGAACCGCGTTGAAGCCGCGCTCGCTGATGCCCGCGCCACCGGGGGCTGCGTCGTAGACGAAAATGGTGGGCCTGCCGGTGTCCACGTGAAGCAGTGTGGAGAGTCCGCCCAAGTCCCAGCGGTCGCTGGTGGCGATGAGCGGCAGCAGCCCGATGGCGGCGTGCTCGGCGGCGTGCAGGGTGCCGGGACCGTCCTCTTCGGTCACGCCCGCGCCGAACAGGTAGCTGGGCTCGAAGGTGAACCAGACCGCCTCGGTCATGAGCACTTCCGGCGGCATGGATTGCGCCTCTTCGCCCAGGTATTCGCCGCCGTAGACGGAAAAACGCCGGTAGCCGGTGACCTGGTCGGTGACCTGAACTTGCCCGCGGTGCATGGTGAGCGGGGCGAGCTGCTGCGCGTCGGTTTCGGGTGCAGGCTCAGGAACAGTATTCGCAACGTCCTGTCCGCCAAAACCAGCCGGCACACCGTAGCTGACCCGCGCACGCTCCGCCAGAATACGCACCTCCGTGCTCTCAACGGCGCGCGTGTAGTAGTCCGGGTAGACGCGGCTGAGCAGAATCACGCGCTCGCCCTCGCTGAGAGATTCGACCACGTACTGCGCGCTCTGGTGAATGTAGATTGCGCCGGGGTGCCCCTGGCTCATGGCGTGCGCGGCGTCCATGGTGCCAACCAGGGTGCCGTCTTCGGCGTCGATGAGCTGGTAGGGTCCGCCGCCGGTGCCGCGAATATCGACCAGGTCGGCGGCTGATTCGGCGTGCGTCCAGTACCAGCCGTCCGGGCGGCGACGCAGGTATCCCTGCTGTACAAGGCGGTCCAGCAGCGCGGCGGTGTGCGGCCCGAACAGGCTCAGCTCTTCGGCGCGGATGGGCGCCTCCTGGGCGGCGGCGCACAGCTGTGGGGAGAGCACGTACGGGTTGGTCGGGTCGAATACGGTCGCCTCAACCTCCTGCCCGAAAATCGCCTCCGGGTGGTGCACCAGGTAGGTGTCGAGCGGGTTGTCATCGGCAATGAGCACGGCGAGCGCATCCTGACCGCTACGGCCTGCGCGGCCCACTCGCTGCATGAAGGAGGCACGGGTACCCGGCCAGCCCGCCACGATGACCGCGTCCAGTCCGGAGATGTCGATGCCCAGTTCCAGTGCGGAGGTGCTCGCCAGGCCGAGCAGTTCGCCGTTGCGGAGTTTGCGTTCGAGTTCGCGGCGCTCTTCGGGGGTGTATCCGGCGCGGTATGCGGCGACGCGGTGGGAGAGCCCCGCCTCTACTTCGTCGAGGTAGCGTTGGGTTTTCTGGGAGAGGATTTCGACGCTGCGGCGTGACCCGGCGAAAACCAGGGAGCGGGTGCGGGAAAGCACCAGGTCGGTGAGCATTTGCGCGCCCTGCTCCACGGGTGAGACGCGGCGCGGCGCCTCCTGCTCAGCCTTCGACTGAACCGCCTGCTGCTGGGTGCTGCGGGCACCCTTGGCGAGCTGATCCTGCGCCTTGGGCGGCATGAACTCGGGCTCCCAGAGCGCGACGGTGGTTTCACCGCGCGCGGAGGTGGACTCGGTAACGGCGGTGACCGCCTGCTGCGGCACACCAATGAGCCTGGAGAAGGACTCGACCGGGTTGGAGCTGGTCGCGGAGGCGCCGTAGAACACGGGCACGGTGCGGTAGAGCGCGCAGATGCGGCGCAGGCGGCGCAGCAGGTTGGCGATGTGCGCGCCGAAGACCCCTCGATAGCTGTGGGCCTCGTCGAGTACCACGTAGCGCAGCCCGCGCAGGAAGGAGGCCCACTGCCGGTGGTTGCTCAGAATCGAGTAGTTGAGCATGTCCGGGGTGGTGAGGATGAAGTTGGCGTGCTCGCGAATCCAGCGGCGTTCGCCGGTTGGGGTGTCACCGTCGTAGCTTGCCGCGTGGAGTCCGGGCAGGTTGTAGGAGGTGAGGGCGGTGAGCTGGTCGGCGGAGAGTGCCTTTGCAGGGGAAATGTAGAGAACGTTCGCTCTATTATTGAGGTTTTCCGAACCAGAATACGCGGAAGTTGAGCTCACAGGTTCACCACAGGATGCGCGGTATATAGCGTCCAGGGTAGGCATGAGGTAGCTCAGGGTCTTGCCCGAGGCGGTACCCGTCGCCACAATCACGTGCCCGCCGGTGCTCTTCGTATCTTCGGCGTGTGCGGGAGCCCCCGCCTTAGTATGCTCAGCCTCGATGCGCCCCGCCTGCCAGCCGTAGCGCGCCGCGCTCGCCGCCAGCGCCGCATCAAGACCCGCGTGGGCGGCGTTCGCTGCCTGCACCTGGTGGGCGTAGGGTTCGGCAATGCCGAGTGATTCAAAGGCCTCCACCACACGCGGATGCAACCACTGCGGCCACGGCGCGTAGTTCGCCTCCCTAGCGGCAATGGTGTGAATATGGGTCACATGCTCGGGCAGGGTTCCGGTACGTTCCGCCTCCGGCAACAGTGACGCCAGCACCTGCTGTGCGCTCGCGGGCAGCTCGCGGTAGCGTAGCGTTTTGAGGTGCGCCGCAGACTGCCCCTGTGCCTGGTCAGGTTGGTGTACAGACTGGTGCACGGGCTGCTGTTCGGGGCGCTGGCTGGGATTCTGTGGAGGGGTGCTGTGCGGCATGGGTTCCATTGTAGAGTGGCGGGCTAAAACCCGACCTGCCGCCGGTCATATGCCGCGCTCAATCCGCGCCCCGAGCCTTCACAAGCGCACGCTCCGAACCCGCCCCAATGCCGTCCCAGCCCCGCCGCCTCCGTAGTCAGCGCGCACATATCAAAAAATCTGCATGCTTTAGGCGTATATGACGATAAAATAGTTTCGTGGCTCAAAATAAGATTATTCTGTATTACCAGTTCGCCCCCATCGCCGACCCGCAGGCGGTCATGCTCTGGCAGCGTGCCCTCTGTGAGAAGCTCGGCCTGCGCGGGCGCATCCTCATTTCCAAGCACGGCATTAACGGCACCCTCGGCGGCGAGATTAACGCGGTCAAGGCGTACACCAAGGAAACCCGCAAGTACCCCGGCTTCAAGAACATGGAGTTCAAGTGGTCCGAGGGTGGCGCGGAGGACTTCCCCCGCCTGTCCGTGAAGGCTCGCGACGAGATTGTGGCTTTCGGTGCTCCCGACGAGCTGCAGGTGGACGAGAATGGCGTCGTTGGCGGCGGCGTACACCTGAAGCCCGAAGAGGTAAATAAGCTCGTCGAAGAACGCGGTGACGAGGTGGTCTTCTTTGATGGCCGTAACGCTTTCGAAGCTAAGATTGGCAAGTTCAAGAACGCTATCGTTCCCGACGTGCGCACCACCCATGACTTCATCCGCGAGATTGAATCCGGCAAGTACGATCACATTAAGGACAAGCCGGTCGTCACCTACTGCACCGGCGGTATCCGCTGCGAGATTCTCTCCGCGCTGATGAAGAACCGCGGCTTCAAGGAAATCTACCAGATCGACGGCGGCATCGTGCGTTACGGCGAGAAGTACGGCGACAAGGAACTCTGGGAAGGCTCGCTCTACGTCTTCGACAAGCGCATGCACATGGAGTTTACGCCGGACACCGTCACCATTGGCAAGTGCGAACAGTGCGGCGCGCCCTCGAACAAGTTCGAGAACTGCTCCAACGATTCTTGCCGCGAGCTGGTTCTGCTCTGCCCCGAGTGCGCAGCTGATGATGCGAAGCGCCACTGCGTGCCCGAGTGCTTGGTGGACCGCGAAGCAGCTAAGGCGAACGCCTAATGGCAGCCGCTAAGGGCGGTGCGGTTCAGATTTCTGAACCCCGCATCGAGGAGCACCCGGCGATGGTTGTCGCCGGCGTTTCGCAGGTGTTCCCCCTGGACGGCGACTTTTCTTCGCTGTGGGATGAGCTGAATCAGAAGGCGTCCCCGGCGATGCTGGATGTTCTGAACGTGACCCAGTACCTGGGCGTGTGTACTCAGCCGAACCCGAAGGGTCAGGTCCGCTACACCGCGGGCTTCCTGGTGTCGGAGCCGGCGAGCGCGGCAAAGCTCGGTCTGGGCGTGCTGGAACTGCCTGCGAGCACCTACGCGGTGGTTGAGGTGACCGGCCCGATTTCGGAGTCCATTCCGGCTGGTTTTGCGAGCTTTGAGGAGGCGTTCTTCGCGAAGAATCCGCAGTACCGCCCGGTCGGTGGCCTTGAGGTGTATGGTCGCGGCGATATGCAGGCGGCTGATTACCGCATGGAGCTGTGGGTTCCGTTGGCGAAGCGTTCCTAATGTAGTTCGTCTCGGCAGTTTGTTTCTGTCGTTATGGCTTGCAGTTTTAGCTGTTGATTAGAAGAGCCCGGTGGCGCGATGTGTTCGTGCCGCCGGGCTTTTGCGTGCGCTTGTGCTTGGTAGTAATTCGGGGGCCGTGTTGGGTATTAGTGTGGATTCTAGCCGGGGGAAGAAGACAGTATTTTGTTATATAAAACCCTCTGACATGCTTTGATCTTAGTGTGGAACGTCTCCACTTCAAATTACTTGACATGTAAAGTATTTGAGGTCTAGGATTATATCAACAGCTCGGGGATAAACGAGAACCGAGCACAATCCGCAAAGGAAAAAAACAATGAACACCCCCACCAACAACACCGTACAGTTCGACGAGTCCATCGACATCAGCCACCTCGAACCCAAGGCTGGCACCGAAAAGAAGCTCGGCTTCCTCTCCTTCGGTCACTGGGCTGAGGTTCCCGGTTCCCGCGTACCCAGCGCGGCAGAATCCCTGCACCAGGCAATTGACCTTGCCGTAGGTGCCGAGGATATCGGCCTGGACGGCGCGTTCTTCCGCGTGCACCACTTCGACCAGCAGCAGGCAACCCCCTACCCGCTGCTCTCCGCCATCGCCGCAAAGACCGAGCGTATTGAGCTGGGCACCGGCGTGATTGATCTGCGCTACGAAAACCCGCTCTACATGGCTGAACTTGCCGCCATGGCTGACCTCATCGCGGCGGGTCGACTGCAGCTCGGCGTCTCCCGCGGCTCGCCCGAATCTGTCATCCGCGGCTTTGAGAGCTTCGGCTACTACCCGGCAGAAGGCGAAAATGAGGGCGATATGGCGCGCCGTCACCTCGACATTTTCCTCAAGGCAATTGAGGGTGAGGGTATGGCTCCCAGTGCTCGCGTGGCGGGCAAGTACGCCCCCATCCAGCCGCAGTCGCCGGGTCTGCGCGACCGCATTTGGTGGGGCGCGGGCACCGATAGCACCGCCGTGTGGACCGCGCAGAAGGGCCTGAACCTCATGTCCTCGACCCTGATGCTGGAAGATAAGGGCATTCCCTTCGATCAGCAGCAGGCTCAGCAGATTCGCCTCTTCCGTTCCGAGTGGGTGAAGGCGGGCAACTCGGGTGTTCCGCGTGTTTCGGTCTCCCGTTCGGTGCTGCCCATTATCGATGAAACCTCGGCACGCTATTTTGGTCGCCGCGCCGTGGAGGATTCGCAGGATTACACCGGCATTATCGACAATGCCTTCTCGCGCTTTGGTCGTAGCTACATTGGCGACCCGGCGGATATTGCGGAAGAGCTCGCACGTGACGAGGCAGTTCAGGCGGCAGATACCGTGTTGCTGACCATTCCGAACCAGCTGGGCGTGGACTTCAATCTGAAGATGCTGGATGCCATCGTCAAGGAAATCAAGCCCGCACTGACCACCAAGTAAAGGCCCTGTGGTAAAGACCCTGAAGTAAAAGACCCGGTGCCAAGCTGTTCCCGGCGCTCTGTAACGCGCTGAGATGCTTGTTCCTATACAGCTTGAGCCTACAGTAATGCCCCGGCAGGCACCCGCAAGGGTTACCGCCGGGGCATTACTATGCTCAAACTCTTGGAAATCCTTCTGCTTAGAAGTCCTTCGTCTTTTCCCAGGGCTCAATAGCGCCCGGAACCACCTCAAACAACGGATGCGCACACGCCGCCAACTCGCCGCGCGCCGCCAGGCGCTCTCGTAGCTGGTGCTCCCACTCGGGGTCACGCCCCGCCACCTTGTGTTGCAGGAAAGCGAGCTCGTACTCCAGCTGACCGAGAGGAACGGGAATACGCGCGACCGAAGCGTACGGGTATTCCGCCTTGCCGGCGCCGTTTTCACCTGTGCTGTTATTGCTCGTGCTCTCTTCGCCCGAACCAATCAGCGCACGGTTGAAAGAGTAGCCGCGGGCATCCGCCTCATCCGCCAGCCCGGACAGGTAAGCGGCAACCGCCTCCAGCGGCTGCGGATGCGCGCGAAAACGAATCAGCTGCGGATGGTTCGTGTACCCACGGGTCAGACCCCGCAGAACCTTCTGCGCCAGCAGGGTTTCACGCCAGCAGGCGACCAGGGCGCGGCGATCGAGCAGGGAAGGGTGCAGGGACCAAATGCGCACGCTTAGCCCTGCTCTTCTGCCGTGTTTGCGGCAGTCGATTCTGTGCCCGCGTGCTCGTCGCTAAAGTGCAGGAAGCTCTTAAGTACCAGCTCGCGCACCGCGTGCAGCAGGGTATCTCGCGGATGCTGCTCCTGCGTACCGCGTGCCGCGGCTGCCGCCTCGTCGTATTCGGGCCAGGACAGCAGCATGGCAAGAGCCGCCACAATCTGACCCACGGCAAGCTCACCATCGCTCGCCGACGCAAAGCCAGCCGTCTCGGTGGAAAGTAGCTGGGTACGGCACAGACCCGAACCGGCACGCAGCAAAATGACGCTGGGGTGCTCGGCACCGGGGCGGCCGTGGCGTTCCTCGGTGACGTCCTCGGCGACCTCCAGGTGTGCGGCGAGCAGCGCCTCATCGTCCATGGCGGCGAGGCGGTCGTAGCGGCGCACGGACTCGGTGAGGGCACGGGCGATGGGCTGCTGAATCGGGTAGGTGATTTCCTCGAAACGCTGCAGGGGCTCGGTTACGCCTGCCGCGGTGGATTCGCTCGGGCGGCGCAGCCAAATCATGCCGAAACCAATAGAATGAACGTTCCGGGAAGCGAAGTCGTTCAGGTACGCCACGTAGGTCTGCTCGTAGTGGCTGCGGTCGCGGTTCTCGCTCGCATCCTTCAGCCAGGTCTCCGCGTAGGAGGCGGGGGTCAGCGCCTCACGCTGAATGAACCACGCCTCCGCGCCACCGTCGGCAACCCAGGCACGCGGGCGCTCATCCCACGGGCGGGGTGCTTCCGGGTCCTCGGAGTCGCGAATAATCTCCCAGTTGCCCAGCATCTGCGCGCGGCCACCGGGCACCAGCACCGACGGCAGCTGACGCACCATCGTGCTCACAATCTCATCACCGGGCAGGCCGCCGTCACGGTAGGTGAACTGCTCCTCGGCGCTCTCACCGGCAACACGCGGGGTAATCACGAACGGCGGGTTCGACACCACCAGGTCAAAAAGCTCACCGGCGACCGGCTCCAGCAGGGAACCCATGCGCAAGCTCACGCGCGCCTGCGGGTTCTGCGGGTCAATATTGAGCGCCTGCGCGTTCAGCAGCAGGTTAAAACGGGTGAACGCCAGGGCACGCTCCGAAATATCGGTAGCGGTCACGTGCTCAGCGTGGGCGAGCAGGTGGAAGGTCTGAATACCGCAGCCGGTGCCCACATCCAGAGCACGCTTGACGGGGGTGCGCTCGGTAATCTGCGCCAGAGTCAGGGAGGCGTGACCAATGCCGAGCACGTGATCCTTGCGGAGCACGCCGGGACGCTGATGCGCACCCAGGTCAGCGGCAACAAAGATTTCGGTGCCGTCATCGGCGGCGTGGGGGCGCAGGTCAACGCTGGCGGTCCAGCGATTCGCCGCGTCGCGCTCAATCAGCGCGGCGTCCTCAAAATCAACCAGGGTATCTGCGAAAACCTCAGCTGCCTCAGCCTCAGTGAGCGGGCGAGCCAGCAAGAAAAACGCCAGCAGGCGCGCCAGGTTCTTCTCCTCTGCGCTGTAATCGCCGTGCAGAATGTGCTCCACACGCCACAGGCCCGGAACCACCTGGTCGCGAGCCATCGCCTCAGCCGCCTCAACACCCAGCAGCTCCTGCACAGCGTCATAGCTGTAATTCAACGCCAGCAGGCGTTCACGGATGCGGGTCAGGCGGGCGTAATCATCGCTGCGGGGAGCATCCGCAACAGCGGCGTACTCGGGGGCGAAAGTGGCGGCAGAAATAGTCATGCACACCATTCTACGCACCCGCTGCACCCTGCCGCCCTGCCTAACCGCGCGGCTACGCTGAACCGACTGATGCTTCTCCGACCCACCCACTGACCAAAACCGTCACATACAGCAAGAGTGCCCACCCCATCGCATACACTGAAACCATGAGTAACCTGTACCCCGATGAAAGCATCAGCGTCGACAAGTGCTGGGAGCGCCTGCACGCTAACACTCTCGGCCGCCTCATCCTCACTGACGGACAGCACGTTGATGTGCTACCCGTGCTCTACGCCGTCGCCCACCAGGGTGACACCCAGGAAATCTACATCCGCACCACCCGCGGCAATAAGTTCTCCTCCGTGGTGGTCAGCCGCCGCGTCGCCTTCGAAATCGATGAGACCCTCGAAGACGGTATCCGCTCCGTCATCGTGGTCGGTATTGCGCACTGGCTGCCGCCGGAAATGACCCCGCAGATCGTGCGCACCTTCGACCTGCCCGACTCCGAAACCCACGAAATGCAGTGGGTGCGCATCGTGCCGCAGACCGTGTACGGCCGCGAATATCCGCTGCTGCCCACCTACCTGGACGGCACCCACCCCGACTCGGACACCCTCACCAGCTAGAAGCATCGGTTCGCGGGTACCGCACACACGCCCCGCACACACCTCGTGCACACACCACCTCCTCGGTACCGTATGATGTACCGAGTACCCTGCGCACTCGTGCAGACTCAACAAAAATACTCACCCCCACCGACCGTCGCACCCGCGTACACCACAACCAGTCGGCGCCCACAAGCGCCAGCGTAGGTTATGGTTGAATACGTAGCTTTTCAACACACAGATAGAGGAGTGCCGTGCCCGCTCAGGCAAAGAACGGAAAAGCCCTGCTGATTGTGGAGTCTCCCTCCAAGGTCAAAACCATCAGCAGCTACCTCGGCGAGGACTACCTTGTCGACTCGTCCATGGGCCATATCCGCGACCTTCCGCAGCCCTCCGAACTGCCCGAAAACCTCAAGAAGAGCCCCGTCGGCAAGTTCGCTGTCAACGTTGAAGAGAACTTCGAACCCTACTACGTGGTCAACCCCGACAAGAAGAAAAAGGTCGCCGAACTCAAGCGCAAGCTCAAAGAAGTAGACGCGCTCTACCTGGCAACCGATGGTGACCGCGAAGGTGAAGCCATCGCATGGCACCTGAAGGAAGTCCTCAAGCCCAAGGTACCCGTCTACCGCATGACCTTCCCCGAAATCACCCGGGAAGCCATTCAACGTGCCTTCGGCGAACTGCGCGACATCGACCTGCACCTGGTCGACGCTCAGGAAACCCGCCGCATCCTCGACCGCATCTACGGTTACGAGATTTCCCCCGTGCTCTGGCGCAAGGTCGGCCGCGGCCTCTCCGCAGGTCGCGTGCAGTCCGTCGCAACCCGCCTCGTGGTTGAGCGTGAACGCGAACGCATGGCCTTCGTCGCCGCCAACTACTGGGACCTGTCCGGACGCTTCCTGAACGCGGCCTCCGAGGGCTTCGACGCCAAGCTGGTCGCTGTAGACGGTCAGCGTATCGCCACCGGCAAGGACTTCGCCGACGACGGCACCCTCAACTCCTCCAAGGTCACCCACCTGAACGAGGAAGCCGCCCGCGCGCTCGCCGTAGCCCTGCAGTCCGCCGCGTTCTCGGTGCGCTCCGTTGAGACCAAGCCGTACAAGCGCCGCCCGGCAGCGCCGTTCACCACCTCCACCCTGCAGCAGGAAGCCGCACGTAAGCTGCGTTTCTCCTCCCGCGTGACCATGCAGGTGGCGCAGCGCCTCTACGAAAACGGTTACATCACCTACATGCGTACCGACTCGGTGGCGCTGAGCGAGCAGGCTATCTCCGCCGCACGCCGCCAGGCATCCGGGCTGTACGGCGCCGAGTTCGTGCCCTCTGCACCGCGCGTGTACACCTCCAAGAGCAAGAACGCGCAGGAGGCACACGAAGCAATCCGCCCCGCGGGTGACACTTTCCGCACCCCGGACGCCGTGCGCGGCGCACTGTCCAACGACGAGTTCCGCCTCTACGAGCTGATCTGGAAGCGTACCGTCGCCTCCCAGATGGCTGACGCGACCGGCTCCACCGCCTCCGTGCGCCTGGGCGCTGTGGCATCTAACGGTCAGGACGCTGAGTTCGCTGCATCTGGCACCGTCATCACCTTCCGCGGCTTCCTCGCCGCCTACGAGGAGGGCGTTGACGCATCCCGCGTTGCCGAGCGTGAGGCGAAGGACGCTGAGAAGCGCCTGCCGAACCTGACCACCGGCGAGGCACTGACCGCCGAGGCGATTGAGCCCGCCGGCCACGAGACCCTGCCGCCCCCGCGATACACTGAGGCGTCCCTCGTGAAGACCCTGGACGAGCTGGGCATTGGCCGCCCGTCCACCTACGCGGCGGTTATTTCGACCATCATGGACCGCGGATACGTGAACGTTCGTTCTGGTTCGCTGATTCCGTCCTGGACCGCGTTCTCCGTGGTGCGCCTGCTCGAATCCAGCTTCGGCCCCTACGTGAACTACGAGTTCACCGCACAGATGGAAGAAGACCTCGACCGCATCGCACGCGGCGAAGAGTCCCGCGTCGAGTGGCTGGGCGAGTTCTACTACGGCGGCGGCTCCAAGCGCGGCCTGAAGCCCATCGTCGACAACCTCGGCGAGATTGACGCCCGCAGCATCAACTCCATCCCGATTGCGGACGGAATTGTTCTGCGCGTGGGCAAGTTCGGCCCCTACCTGGAGGCCGAAGGTACCCTCGACACCGAGACCGGCGAGCTGACCGAACCGGTCCGCGCGAACGTACCCGCCGACCTGGCACCGGACGAACTGACCGAAGCGAAGGCACGCGAACTGCTCGAACAGGGCAAGTCCGACGGCCGCGTGCTCGGTGTGGACCCCGCCACCGGCCGCCAGATTGTGGCACGCGACGGCCGCTTCGGCCCCTACGTCACCGAGGTTATCGAAGAGATGACCGAGGAGCAGATTCAGGCGTACCTGGACGCGCAGCCGACCGAATACTACAAGAACGGCAAGCCCAAGCCGAAGAAGAAGCCGAAGCCCGCCAAGCCGCGCACCGCGTCCCTGTTCAAGTCCATGGACCTGGCGACCGTGACCCTGGAACAGGCACTGCAGCTGATGAGCCTGCCGCGCGTGCTCGGTACCGACGCTGAGGGCGTGGAGATCACCGTGCAGAACGGCCGCTTTGGCCCGTACCTGAAGAAGGGCACGGACTCCCGCTCGATTGGCAGTGAGGACGAGATCTTCACGATTACGCTGGAGCAGGCGCTGGAGATTTACTCCCAGCCGAAGCAGCGCGGTCGTGCGGCGGCTAAGCCTCCGTTGGCTGAGCTGGGCGTGGACCCTGTCAGCGAGAAGAAGATTGTGGTGAAGGACGGTCGCTTTGGCCCGTACATCACCGACGGTATTACGAACATTACGGTTCCGCGTGCGGAGTCGGTCGAGTCGCTGACCCACGAGCGTGCGGTGCAGCTGCTTGCCGACAAGCGTGCGAAGGGCCCGGTCAAGCGTAAGACCGCCGCGAAGAAGACCACGACCGCCAAGAAAACTAGCACTGCTAAGAAGACTACGACCCGTAAGACTGCGGCGAAGTCTACTACCGCGAAGAAGACGACCACTCGTAAGACCGCGGCGAAGAAGACCGCAGAGTAATCTGCCGCGTAGCGTTTCTGCTTGAAGGCGCAGGATGCGTCCCGAAACCCCCGTGTGGGGGAGGGACGCCTCCTGCGCCTTTTGCGTGCCCGGAGAATGTGCGCCCGGTGCGCTTTTATACTTGCGCTGTGCTGATGCTGGGCATCTGCCCGGATTGTTTGCGGAGTGAGCCGCGCCTCTGACAGACTGGGAGAGGCGCCGCACCTGCGGTACTGCACACAGATAGTATCCCGCCGCGGGGCGGGGGAGGGGAGCGCACCATGCGCCTGGGAGTTCTGGATGTCGGGTCGAATACGGTCCACCTGCTGCTGATTGACGGTAGCCCTGGAGCGCGCCCCGAACCGTACGCATCGCATAAGATTCCGCTGCAGCTCGTGCAGTACCTCGACGCTGAGGGCAATATCTCGCAGGAGGGCGCGGACGCGCTGACCCGCTTCGTGACCAGCGCCCGCGACTTCGCTATTGAGAATGAGGCGGAGGACCTGCTGGCGTTCTCCACGAGCGCTATCCGCGAGGCGGGTAATGGCGCATCAGTGCTACAGCAGGTGCGTGAGCAGACCGGCGTGAGCTTGAACGGTATTTCGGGTGATCAGGAAGCGGCGATTACGTACTTTGCGGTGCGCCGCTGGCAGGGCTGGGGTGCGGGCCGCATCCTTGATTTTGATATTGGTGGCGGCTCTTTCGAGTTTTCGATTGGCACGAACGCCATGCCTGATGCGGCGATGAGCGTGCCGTTGGGTGCGGGTCGTTTGACGCGTGAGTTCTTTGATGAGCAGCCGCCGAAGCCGAAGCAGGTGAAGCGTCTGCGTAAGTATGTGCGTGAGCAGATTGCCCCGGTGGCGGAGAACCTGTTGCGGTACGGCACGCCGGATATGACGGTGGGTACGTCGAAGACGTTCCGTTCGTTGGCGCGTATTTGCGGTGCGGCGCCGTATTCGGCGGGCCCGCATGTGAAGCGTGAGATGCATCTGCAGGATTTGCGTCTGTGGACTCGTCGCATGGAGGCGATGACGGTGTCTGAGCGCGCTGACCTGCCGGGTGTTTCGAACGCGCGTGCGGAGCAGATGCTGGCGGGCGCTATTGCGGCGGAGGCGGCGATGGAGGCGTTCGGTATTGAGACGATGCGCGTGTGCCCGTGGGCGCTGCGTGAGGGCCTGATCCTGAAGCGTATTGAGCACCTGGCGGAGGGTACGGGTACTCCGGTCAACCCGAAGACCCTCCTGGGTGCTTAACCCCATGATGATGAACCCCGCAGGCTGGTGTGTAATGGGCACCGGCCTACGGGGTCACCGCTTTTCTTTTGTATATAACCCGCCGACAAAGATGTAGGAAAGGAACAATCACCGATGAAAATTCAAGAAGTTATTGACGAGGTTAATGAAGCCTGGGGTGAAGAGCACGAAGAAAAGAAGAAACAAATATATTGGGAGAATATTGTTCGAAAGCCCCTTAAATTATTTAGAAATATTTCTTTTTGCTATATAGTTTTAGGTATTGTATTTTTGGTTATGTATAATACTACGCCTAATGAGGTTAGGCAATTTTTTCTAGATTTTATAAGCTCAATGTTTAATATCCCATATTATCTACTTGATGTGCGCAGTTCAATCATTGCTTCGTTGGCCAGTCTGCTTTTAAGCTTATACATTAGTGTTGGAAAATTTGCTGATAATATTGAAGGTGTTATTGGTGAGGCTCGCCGTGCTGTCTATCGACAATTTGCAAAAATTGTCAGTGGTATTGTCTTTATAATATTTATAATTAACTTTTGGTATGGGTTGCTTGCTGGGTATTTTCAAGGCTCATCTAATGCACCTTCGATATTGGGGGCTTGGAGTGTGGGGCCAGGGTGGGGTAGGCTTATCGTCCCAGAGTACATTAACCTTTCCAGGTATGGTGAAATTCCTCAATGGGTATTGTTGTTTTTTGCATGGTTTACATTATCCTCATCTCTAATGCTTACATATAACGAGAAAAGTATATTAATTAAAAATTCACTTTTTCTCAATAGGTTGAAGAGTGTCGATACGACAGGAAAATCGACATATGGGGATGAGTATGAAATAGCAAGATATGAATTTGAATATGGAGACCCGAAAAAGAGTTGTGAAACAACTGATGAATTGAAACCGTCCGATGGCTTGAAATGTGGTAAAGATGAAGTGGTTTATTACTCCAGTATCTTAAAGTTTGGGGAGCGGTATTCCAATTTTTCCGTCAATGTAAGTATTCTATCATACATTTTAAATATACATTTTTTGAAGGTTTTCGTTCCCTGGGCTATAGTATGTATTTTGTCCTTGATATTTTTGGGGCAGGATGGAATTGAGTTTAGTATTACTTTGACTGTGTTCTACTCTCTATATTGGTTTATGGTTGTGGGGAATAGTTATAGCCTTATATCAGAAATATATAAATTAAATGTTCTATACCTGAAGCGAGGGTACCGTAGGGCCTTTGAATATATCTCATTTTATTCGGCAGTATGGGCGAATAGGGTGATTGCATTTATGGCCGCCTTTGCTTCCCTTATGGTATTGGTTGATAGGTATGTTAGGGAAATATCAGATTTAATTAATGGACTCAATTTGTCAGATGAGATTTCTATGGCGGTGTTTATCGTTGGGATTCTAATTGTTACTTTGATTGTGACCTGCGTTTCCGTTATTATTGTGGAAAAATCTGTACGTGGGTCTCTGAGGGATATTATTAAAAGAAAGTCTGGACCAATCCTGGCAAACAACTTTAAGTTTTCTACCTTGGTATGTAGGGAAAGGGAGAAAATTGACTTTATAATGGTTGCCTACATTTATTATTTGATGTGGGTTGCAAGCGATATATATTCCAAATATAAGTCTGAGTTGGGAGAGGAGAAATCCGAGATTTAATCAAAATGTGTTGTATAATTTTAGAAGTTGCAGGCGATTGAGTTTTAATTTTATAAACCTTTGTGTTGAAAGTAAGTCTATTTTTTTTAGATATCCTTCAACGCCTCAAATGTTGAATCTGAGAAGCCACATGTGTTTCGAACAGCCACCATTATCGTAGCTTCTGGAAACACATGTGGCTTCTCGCTATGGGGCAGCTGTAACCCTCGCAGAATTTGTGTCATGGTTTAGTGTCTTCTGCCATGGTTTTTAACTACGACCAAAGACGCTAACCTATGGCAGAAATCCGCAACTCATGACCGAATCCCCTCCGTGCCAGGTAGGTGAGAGCCGGTTACGGGTTATGCCTTAGCCTTTTCATCGATAGGTTAGTATCTTCACTGCGGGGTAAAGACCCACGGTGAAGACACTAACCTATCGAAAACCTCGACCTAAAAAACAGAGCGGCCCCGGATGCACACGCATCCGGGGCTGACCCCTCGTTTCTTAGGGGGATTTTATCGCCATCTTGATACAATTTCAGAGGGTGTAATTAGCGCACAGAAGGGTTGGAGTATATTAATATATGGCAGAATTTTTCATAATAAAACGTAGTGGCGCAACAAGGGAATTAATTTTACGAGAGACTATTGGAGGAATCGATGGCTTTTCTGGGCTACAACAAAGACGAAAAGTTAGAATTTAACTATAAGAGGGCCTGCGGGTTGTGGCTAATTGCGGTGGCGGTAGTTATAGCAATAGCCACCTTGGCTGGAGGAAAGCAAATAATAAACATGCAAGTATTCAGTATTGGGTACGTCGTCAGCTTTTTCTCAATCAACATGAATAAAAAGGTACTGAATAGACTAGCCGATGGCCCTTCGAGTGAATTTCAAAATAAAGTATCCTCGTATGCTGTTATTCTACTATTTGTCTTAATGGTTTTACTGGGTGGACCCTTCTTTGCAACTGAAAATTGGAGATTGATTTGGCTAGGGGCACTGATGGCAACCGCACTGCATTTCTTTCCCTATTATTTTGTGCATGGAAAGTTAATGATATACCTGGGTCTTATCTGTGTCATTAACGTTTTCGTAGGATATGTTTGTGCCGACGTTCCACTAGAGGTAATTGCATATATTGATGCGGCAATTAAGCTCATGTTTGGAATTTATCTACTATTTCTTTCAAAGCCATCAAAGCAAATATAAGGCGCAGTTTGTCGATATGCTAAAAGCGGCCCCGAACACTTCCGTATCCGGGGCCGCCTGCTAGGAAAGGAACAATCACCGATGACGAATCAACTACTGTTAGCGCAGATGCTAGCTGAGGGGGCCGAATCTGCGCAGAGTCTTACCGCTATACCCTGGACAACAATAATATCTTCTGCAATTGCTCTTCTGGGATCAATTATTGTTGCGTGGTGGAGCGGCAGAAAGATTGACAAGCAGATGGAGTTGTCGAAACAGGCTACTCCGCCGGAGCTAACTCGTTATAAGACATGGGTTGAAGTATCTGAAAAGTATAAAGAGCTCATGGAATTTGAGAGAGCTAATAGTTTTGAAGACACTGAAAAGGAATATCAAGAAATTAGAGCATCTCGAAAAGCTGCCCTTGAACGTGCTGTTTGGGAACGGAGAGTACTTTCTTCATGCTCGGATATAGTTGCTCAGAGGAGACTCTTGGAACTTTCGGAAGGGTATATTTTTACTGAAAATGTAAACTCTATCCAAGTAGTTCCCTCCTTTGAGTCTAAAATATCTATCATCTTCCATTTTATCTCGTATATTATTTCGATTATTTTTTCAATCGTGTTCATTGTTTTCCTTGCGAAATATTTTGTAATATTTTCGGGACATGCTTTAAATGCAGAAATCGATTATCTGCAAGGGTTTCTTTTTATTGTTTTTGGCTTTCTACTCCTTTTCGTAAGTATGATGGCTGTCCGTCTTTTGTATGTTGTATTGGATGGTTTTATTGATGCCTTGTGGGGTGTAAAAATCGCAGAACATGAGTATATTAAAATCGTTCAGATATATGCAACAGGGGAAGTTTTTGCAGAAGTAATTAAGATGGTGTCAAAAGCGCATAAAAACGCTTCAAGGGTGAGGTATTCATTCCTCGATGAAGAGTATTCGGATATGATTAATTTGCCTGCTGTGTGGCGCTCTGGCGTTTGGTATTCAGATATCTCAAAGTTTTTAGGATTTATGGCACCTTATTTTGTTCTAGAAAAGTTTAATAAGAGTGGTAAGCCCTACGGTTCTTATTTGGATGGAGCATTTGAAATTGATGCTAAGAATCTTGAATGTAAAGAATTGTCGGCTCAAGGTAAAGGTGTTTCAGATAAGGAAGATAAGGAATCTGCGAGACTAAAGTTGAAAGCAAAAGCTGACCCGCTCTAGACATCTTCAGCTTTCGCAAGGGTAAACGTTGAGAAGCCACATGTGTTTCGAGCAGCCACGTCATAAGTGGCTTCTCGAAACACATATGGCTTCTCGCTATTGGGGTAACCCCTCCAAGATTTGTGCCATGGTTTAGCGTCTTCACTGCGGGTTAAAGACCCACGGTGAAGACACTAATCTATCGAAAACCTTGGTCTAAAAAGCAGGCGGCCTCGAATGTTCAAACATTCGAGGCCGCCTGCTGCGGTGATATACATGTTGGGTTAGAACTGGTTTACATATCGGGCCAGTCGCGATGCAACGAATACTCAGTATCCCCGTCGCCATTGTCATTCAGGTGCCAACGCTGACCGGTACGAATATCAGCCTTACGCAGACGCGGGTTCGGGTTATCCTTCTTACCCATCGTGGGATCATTCTTGCAGCCCCAACGAGTATCATCTTCGGCGCAGGTGCCGCCGACGCGACCCACATCAACCCACCAGACACGAATCAGCAACGGATCGACAGTTTCCTTTGTCAACACGACATCCAGAGCCTGCCAATCGCCACCGTCAACACGGAAACGGCCAGAATAAGAAACGGTCGCGTACGCATGGAAATTACCTGAACGTTTGTAGGTATAACTGGTCGCGGTCTTGCGTGACTCTTCGCCACGTGCCCTGCTGACCGGCTTGCCCATGGTGTAGAAGCTGCCCTCGTCACCGTTGCCATACTGGATGGTCATCTGAGTGGGGTAGGACTCCATCTCCACATGGCCGATCATGAGGTCGCCTTCCCATCGTGCGGCGGGGGCGTCGACGTAGAAGTTGACGGCCTGGTTCTTATAGACGTTGGGGTTGTCTTCGCTCAGACCGGTGCCAAGATTGTAGGACTGCTTCAAAACAGGAGCCTGGATATTGGTGTTAGCGAATTGGTCCTCAATCTCTTGGAGCATTTCTTCAGGAGAAGGACCCTTAGGCTGCGCGGGGTCATTCGAGGTGAAGGTTTTGGTGTCGTCGGGTACGCAGTAGCGGCCTCCAACATGGTTGGGGATTTTATTAGCGTTATCTCCCAGAGGTAGAGGCCCTATGGTGTAATGCCCCGGACGTCGGTCTACTTTCGTGTAACATTCTGCATCTCCGGCTTTTCGGGCTTCGGGTACAGTTCCGTAGACTGTTTGATTAGTGCCATCACGCATTGGGATGTGGTTATCCTCCCAACTCTTGCGTGCTGCTTCTACCGAGGCAGCAGAAGACGGGTCATCTCCCGAAATTTGTGTCGTTTTCGATTGATTGACAGTGTGTGATCTTTTTGCAGAATCATCGTCCTGGGGGATACGCTTATTTCCCGGAATTTTTACACAATGACCGTTAGAATTTTGGTTTGTGCATTCAACGGCGATAGAACTAGGAAAATATGAGATAGGAATTACCATAAGAATAGAAGCACATACGGTGGAGAAGATTTTTCTATTATTATGCATTGATAGCTTCTTAGTGTTAGACATTAAAATCAGATCCAGAAATTTTCCAGTATCCATCAGAATATGTATACAAGAAATAGAAGGAATCATCATTCGTGTCTGTATTAGCATCCATTTTTAAGCGACCATCAGGATTTACATATGTGACAGTTGACCAGATGATTCGGAATTTCATCCGATAACTCTTATTCTGATCATCGTAGATTAGGGGGCCTTCAGATTGATAAGATTCCAATCCTCCAATAATCCATCCTCCACGTTCGTAAAGAGATTCCGTGTAGCTATATGAATTATATTCATCGGTATCTTTCGTGACATATTTGAACGCATATGAGCAGTCGCCAGTCTGGGTGCCATAGTTGTGTGCAACCAGCCAGTCCTGCATCATCTTCATTAGACCCTCTTCGGTCTCGGGGTACTGTGCAGGCTCATTACGAGGCTTGGGGACATTCTGCGCAGGGCCGTAGCCATCGGCTTTGCGGTATTCACCGTCAGGCGCTTTAGACTGCCCTGAGTAGCCGCGGGTAATGACCGGGCTCGGAGTGGCTGATGCAGAAGCCGTGTCAGATGCCGTTGCAGAGACCGAAGCCGTTTCGCTCGGCGCCGCAGTTGCGGTGGCTGCCGCCTCGTTATTTGCCTGCTGGCCGCACGCCGCAAGCAGGGCACCAAGGCCCACAAGCGCGCCGCTACCCAACAGGGTGCGGCGGTTGAAAATGGTCGAATCCATAGAAGATACGCTCCTATCGTCGGTGACAGTGTGATATATGTGCATGTCGGGCCGTTATTCACAGGTCACATTGACCACCGGAAGAAAAACAACCCTATAGTGCATCCAGCAATCGCATCAATGCGCTATGGAACACTACAGTTACCACCCTACCGCATGTTTGCCGTCGTTTGCGTTCTTTTGAGGATAGTGACGGTGGTTGGTCATTATTCGGGCTTCTCAATGTTTTATGCATCAAATAAATCTGCACCCGCAGAGGCGCCATGCCTGCGGAAATTCGGTCATGAGTTACGTACTTCGACCATGGGTTAGTGACTTTAGGCTGGGGTTTTAGCCATCGCCAAAGACGCTAAATCATGACTGAAATTGCTAAGTCATTACCAAATTTCCGCCCCGCACCGAGCAACCCAAACAAAACAGGGCGGCCCCGGACGCACACGCATCCGGGGCCGCCCCCTATTTCTGCAATCTACTTCTTAGCACCGAACACTCGCGTCCACGCCCATCGGGTCAGCACCGCCGTACCCACCGCAACCGCCATCGGCAGCCACGCACTCGCACCCTGACCCGTAAAACCAATCAACAACGTCAACGCAGACAACGGTGCATTCATCGACACACCCAAAAACGCCGCCGTACCCGTTAACGCCGCCGCATACAACACCATCGACGCGCCACCCGGCACCCCGCCCAAACCCGGGAACGCCCACAGCACCAGCGCCGCCACACAAAACGCAGCCGCCGCACCCAACGCCAAACCCGGCGTCAACGTACCGCCATACGAACCCGAACGCAGGCTCAACAGCACCACGGCAGCCTTCGCCACGCACAGAGCCACCACATACCAGGCCGCGGCCGCGGTCAGACCGCCCGCCGCCGCATCCAGAGACACATTAAACGTGTGCTGAGTCAGCAGACGACCATTACCCAGAATCTCCGGAAGCCACAGCGAAACCACCGCGACCAGCACAAACGCCACCGGAATACGCCACAACAGAGAACGGTCCTTCGCCTTAATCTTCTCTGCACGCTGCGACAACGCCCTAAAACCCAACGCCAACGGAGTCAACACCACACCCGTCAACGCCGCCACCGTCAACGTCGTCGCATCCAATGGAAGCTGCGGCACCGGGTAGGTCGGCGCATTCGAAATCACCATATTCGCCGTGACCGTAGCCGTCCACACCGTCACCGCACCCACATACAGTGACCACAAGCTCAGACCCGCAGCCATCGCCTCCACGAGGTACACCAGGCCACCAATCGGCACCTGATACACCGCCGCCAGACCGGACGCCGCACCCGCCGCCACCAGCAGGCGACGCTCACGATCGCCCAGCAGTAGCGAACCATCCGGGCGGGTACCACCAATGCGCTCCAGCAGGCGCGCGCACCGACCCGCGGCCAGCGCACCCAGCTCACGAGGCGCGACCTCCTTACCCACCGGGGAGCCCGCACCCACCGCAACAATCTGAATCACCGAATGGGAAATCTGCCGCCACAGCGGGGGCTTAAGGTCCTCCTCGGTAGCACCCGCAATCTGCGCCTTCACGCTCACCACGCGCCGACCGCCCGACTGCAGGTAGTACCACACCAGCGCCACGAACGGGCCCAGAGCTACCAGCACCAGCGCACGGCGCGCCGGATCGGCGCCGTCAGTCACCATCGGGTGATGACCCTCAGCCTGACCGAAAGTTAGTTCCTGCATAAAGTCCAGAACATAATGCAGAGCAATCGCGCCCAAGCCGCTGAACACGCCCGTGACCAGCGCGGCAAGGGTCAGCCCCAGCAGGAGGCGAAACGAAAAAGAACGGGAACCCGCAGAATTCTGCGGGCTATTCGGGGAAGAATTCGGGGAAGAACCAGTATGAGAAGACATAGAACTGAGTCCGTAGTGTGTGTTGCTTGCTGTGTGTTGCTTAGAAGCTTCATAACCGGCAAAACCGCCGCATGTGAAGCCGATTTTATTCTACTCCCGCACCTTTTACAGCTCAGCGGTGTGCCAAAGATTGAGAGGCGGAACGGCACAGCGAGGGAAGGCGCCCCAGAGAACACACCCCACCGAACGCACCCCAGAAATGCACATGAAACACGAGCCAGGTCACACGCCCACCGCCGCACCCGCTATGCTGGAAGGGTACGCCTCCACGCGCCCGCCGCACACCGTGCAAAGTAGCCGCCGGGCGCAGGCACCCCACTCGGAAGGATCAACGATGACCGCAACTATTGCTTTTCTCGGCACCGGCTCCATGAACGGCTCCATCGCCGCAGGTCTGCTCGCCGCAGGCCACGACCCCGCCCACATCCGCGCCACCGTGCGTAGCGAAGAATCCCGCGCCGCCCTCGCCCAGCGCCTCGGCGACAAAGTAGAAATCATCACCACCGGCGGCGATGCTGACGGCAACCACAAGGCAACCGCTCACGCAGACGTTGTGCTGCTCGGCGTGAAGCCCTACGGCATCGTGGAGCTTGCCCGTGATATTGCGCCCGCCCTCGCACCGAATGCTGTCGTGGTGTCCGTTGCCGCTGGCGTGACCCTCGAAACCCTCGCCGCGTGCCTTCCTGCAGGTCAGCCCATTGTTCGCTGCATGCCGAACACCCCCTCCTCCGTGGGCAAGGGCGTGCTCGCTATCTCCACCACCGACACCGTGAAGGATGAGCAGAAGAAGCTCGTCGAAGAGGTCCTGGGCACCGTCGGTCTGGTCGTTGAGGTTCGCGAGGACCAGATGGATGCGGTCACCGCCGTCTCCGGTTCTGGCCCGGCATACGCGTTCCTGCTTGCGGAGGCGATGGCCGCCGCCGGCGCGGAGCTCGGCCTGGATCATGAGACCGCCCTCAAGCTCGCCAGCGCAACCGTTGCTGGTGCGGGCTTCCTGCTGGATTCCAACCCGGATGCGCCCGCCCTGCGCCGCGCCGTGACCAGCCCGAACGGCACCACCGAGCGTGCACTGAACACCTTCGTGGATGGTGGCCTCTTCCAGCTGACCGAGGACGCGATGCGCGCCTGCGCCGCTCGTTCGGCGGAAATGAGCCAGCTGTACACCGCTGACGAGGACTAATCAGCGGGGACTAATACCGTCCGGTAGCATCCCTCTGATTGGGTAAAACTACAGAAAAACAGCCTCCTCCCGGCAGAACGGGAAGAGGCTGTTTTTCTATGTCTATTTGCGGGCTGCTCAATCGCGGGCTCCTCAAGGCAGCGAGGAAAAATACTCTTAGGGGCGCGCCGCAAAACGCTCAATCAGGTCCACCTGACCGGACACAATCAGAATGTCGCGCGAGTGAATGCGGGTGGTCGCGTCCGCGTAGGTGAAGTCCTCGCCGGGAGACTTAATACCGACCACGGACACGCCGTACTTAGAGCGGATATCCGACTCCGCCAGGGTGAAACCGTGGGTTTCCTTCGGCGGGCGCATCTTCGCAATCGCGAAGTCGTCATCAAACTCAATGTAATCCAGCAGTCGACCCGAGACCAGGTGCGCGGCGCGGCGGCCGGCGTCCGCCTCCGGGTAGACCACGTGGTGCGCGCCAATACGCTCCAGAATCTTGCCGTGCGCGGGGGTGATGGCCTTCGCCCAAATACGTTCCACACCAATGTCTACGAGGTTCGCGGTAATCAGCACGGACGCCTCAACGGAGGTGCCCACACCCACCACAGCGGACCCGAAATCGTCCGCACCCAACTGGTGTAGGGTGTCGATATCGGTCGCATCCGCAGAGACCACGTGGGTCAGCACGCCGGACCACTTCTGCACCAGCTCGGGGTCCTTCTCAATGGCGAGAACCTCCTTATTCTGCAGGCGCAGCTGGGCTGCCACCGCGGAGCCGAAGCGGCCCAAACCAATCACGAGGACGGGGGCGTTATGTGCACTAGCCAATGGTGGGCCTTTCTTCGGGGAACTTGTAGAGGCGGCGGCGTGAACGCAGCGCCAGGCCGGTTGCGGCGGTTGTGGTGCCCACACGGCCAATGAGCATCAGGCCGCTGAGCACGTAGATACCCGCCGGTGGCAGGCTTGCGGAGAGACCATTCGAGAGGCCGCAGGTCGCGAAGGCGGAGATGACCTCGAAAATCACTTCTTTGAGGTCCGCGCCGCTAATGATGAGAATCGACGCGGCACCAACACCTACCACGGTAGCACCCATAACAATCACAGAGATAGCAATGCGCAGAGAGGATTCGGGGATGGTGCGGTTGAACGCGACGACCTTCTGATCGCCTCGCGCCTCAGCAAGAATGGACAGAGCAATCACGGCGATGGTCGTGACCTTCACGCCACCCGCGGTCGAGCCGGAGCCGCCGCCAATGAACATGAGCATGTCCGTCAGTAGCGTGGAGACGGGGGTAATGCTGCTCATGTCGACCAGGTTGAAGCCGCCCGAACGCATCATGACGGACGCAAAAATAGCGTTCAGAACCTTGTCACCTGCGGAGTAATCACCGATGGTGGCGGGGTTGTTCCACTCGAAGAGACCCCAGAAGAACGCGCCAAAAGCAAAGAAAAACAGGGTCGTCACGGTGGTCAGCTTCGCGGTGAGCGACCAGTGGCGGGGGCGGAAAGGATGATGCTGAATCGCAATGAAAACAGGGAAACCGAGCGAGCCCAAGAACACGGCAATGCAGATGGGCACGAGCAGGAAGAGATCATGGCCGTAGGGCACGATGCCGTCGGAATGCGGGGTGAAGCCTGCATTGTTGAAGGCTGAGATGGAGTAGAAAATGCTGTGCCAGATGGCTTGGAATGGGTCTTCGCCGAGGGTCAGGAAACGAGGAATCAGCACAAGCGCAATGATTGCCTCGATGGAGAATGAAGCATAGGAGACGCTCTTGATGATGCCACCGACCTCGCCAAGACGGCTGATGTTCAGGTCTTCCTGTGCGATGAGCTTGGTGCGCAGACCCATCTTACGGCCGATAGCCAGCGCCAGCAGGGAGGTAATGGTCAGAGTACCCAAACCACCGACCTGACAAGCCACAAGAATCATTGCCTGACCGAAGGTGGACCACTGCTCGGCGGTGGAGACGGTAGTCAGGCCGGTCACGGTCACCGCACTCGTAGAGGTAAAGAACGCGTGGTGGAAGGGCGCGGGCTGCCCATCGTTAGAAGAGATGGGCAGTAGCAGCGTAAGCGTGAAGAAGATAATGACCAGGAAGAATGCCGTGATTGCAGTACGCGAAGGGGACGCAAGCACGGTCACGTCAATGAAGTCACGGAACCGTTCTAGGGTCTGCAGGTTGAAGCCAATGGGTGCACGCTTGCGCTGAGCCTCGGAGTCCTCGCTGGCGTGGTCGCGCAGGGCAGGCAGGCGGTCAAGATCAATGCCGGGCACACTCGTGAGGATGCTCAGGTTCTCTGCTTCGAGGCGGTCGCGTCGGCTACGGCGGACCTGCTGCTTCTGCGGCATGGAGGTGGTGCCGCTGAGGGTGTCCCAGCGGCGGTTGAGCTGCCCGTGGGGGTGGTGATGTCGGCGCCGGGTGCGGCGGATTATGCGTCCCATGCGCCTCCTTCATGTTGTGCCTGGGTGTTGGGCGTGGGGTGCCCGAGGAATGGTGGTTTGTGTGCGGCGGTTTTTGCCTGTTTTAACGCCTTCTAGTGTATCGCGCCGGGTGCCTTGAGAGGGGGTAGGGTGTTGATCGCTGGACGCTCAATGTGTGAGCTGGGTAAGGACGCGTGGGCGGTTTTTCGTGTGAGCCACAGAAAAGCATATATTCTCTTTATGGTATATATTCGGTGGCGGGTTGAAAAGCTGGCGTATGCTCATCGTGTGATACAGCTATATACCGTCTAATGTGATGGACACTTCATGCTTTTATCCCCTTCAATGCTTCATTTTGAGCTAGCGTTCAGGAGTCTTTCAGAATTTTTGAAGGTAATTTCTGTATCAGCCTCATTCTAAGCTTGAGGCGCCTCTTTATATGTCATAATCGCTATATGCATTCTGATGTTTTTTCTGTCATCGCGGATCCGACTCGCCGCCGAATTGTGCGTATTCTCGCTGAGCAAACCCACACGGTGGGTGCTGTGGTCGAAAAGCTGGGCATGAGCCAGCCGACCATTTCGAAGCATCTGAAAGTTCTTCGCGAAGCAGATGTGGTCTCTGTGACCGTGGAGGGGCAGCGTCGCCTCTACTCCCTGAACCCGGATGTATTCGCCACCGTCACCGAGTGGATTAACGAGACCGTTCAGATTGCACGCCAGTCCAGCGAGGCGCATGTGCCCGTGGCACTGCCCGGTGGTGCTACCGCACCTGCTGAGAATAAGGCTGAGGAAAAGGCCGCTGAGAAGGCTCCCGAGAAGGCGGCTGAGGCTACCCCCGTTTCGGCTGGCAAGCCCGCTGACACTGCCGAGAAGCCCGTTACTGAGGCAGGGAAGAAGGCTCCGGAAGCTTCCTCCGCTGAGGCATCTGAATCCCTCGCGGTTGAGGCTCCTTCCGCTGAGGAAATTGAGCAGGCGCGTATTCAGCGTGCCCGCGCCCAGTACCTGACCCCGAGCGCACGCATCTACTCGCGTCCGGCGGAGCATGCTTCTGAAACTGCCACCTCCGAGGCGGCTACTTCTGCATCCGCTGAGAAGGCTGAACCCGTCGCACCCGCTGCAACCGAAGAGGTTGTGGAGCGTACCCCGATGCGCCCCTTTACTCCCGCATCCTATGGCTACGACGTGGGGGCTACCCCCGCGGCATCCGCAACCCCCGCTCAGCCTGCCGCTGTGTCTTACGGTATTGACCCGGCTGCGGTTGTGGGCGGTTCGATCCAACCTATCGCTGTGACCCCCGAAGCTCCTGCTGCCGAGGAGCCCGCGGTGGCTGAGAAGGCGGTCGAAGAAAAGCCTGAAGAAAAGCCCGCGGAAAAGGCTGAGGAGAAGACCTCGGTTGAAGAAAGCGTAGCTACCGAGAAGCCTGCAGCTGAAGAATCTGCACCTGAGAAGGTTGCTGAAGAAGAATCTGACAAGGCCGAAAGCAAGTCTGATACTTCCTCTGAGGAGACCGAGTACCAGACCATGCCCGCCTACGATTCGGTGTACCGCCCCAGCGTTGAGACGACCAACGCTGAGGCGAAGGACACCCACCGCGGTGGTCTCTTCGGCTTCCTGCGTGGTCGCCGCCGCTAAGGCGCGCCCTGAGCCGCAACCTCCGGCATAACCCATCGATAAAGCACACACACTCTCACTCACCTTTATCTAACCGAAAGACGCATTCACGTGGCTATTCATCGTAAAATTCTGCGCTGGCTCGAGAACGAACTGTTCGAGGGCAATATTCAGCTGGGTCAGGACCTGCCTAGCGATAGCGAGATTGCGCGCGCTATTGGTGTGGGTCGTTCCCGCACCCGCGAGGCTCTGCGCACCCTGGAAGATATGGATCTGGTGCAGCTGTACAACGGCCGCGGCAAGGAAATGCTGGTGCACCTGAGCGATGAGCCTGCCGCCGCCGCGAGTGCCGCTCTGCGCCTGCACATGTCCAGTTCGCGTTACCCGACTCGTGACCTGGTGCAGACCCGTATTCTGCTGGAGAGCTGGGCGATTGCGCGTATTGACCCGAAGACGGCATCTTTCGCGGAGATGGACGAGGTCCTGGCGCAGATGGAAGACTTCGACCTGTCGATTCGTGACTTCTTGGAGCTTCTGCTGACCTTCCACCACCAGGTGATGCGTTGCGCCGGCAATGAGCTGCTGGTGGGTCTGCTCGCGTCGGTGCGTCAGCCGAGCTTTGAGTCGATGCTGTCGCTGGTGGGTCGTATGCCGCTGTGGAGTAGCGCTGTGGAGCGTCTGCGTGCTGAGAGCCGCGCTATTGCGGAGGCTTTGAAAGCTGGTGACGCTGCGACTGCTCGCGCCATGGTGATTGGTCAGTTGCGCGGCATGTATGCCGATGCCGGCATTGACCTGGAGCAGGAGGCGACCTCGGCGAATGGTCTGCCGGGTGAGCCGATTGCGTCTGAGTTTGCTCCGGTGGATGTGGATGAGTTTGCCGCAGATGACTTTGACGACCTGTTGCAGGATGACCCCTCTTTCGCTGATGCGGAGGCTTTGCCCGCCGCGGATGCACCTGTTGCTGCACCTGCTTCTGTGGAGCCTGCTGCTGAGCCTGTTCAGGCTTCTGCGCAGTCTTCTGCCGTGGAGTACACGGTACCTGAGGGCGATATCGTCTACATTGAGGAGACCGTTTCTGAGGTACCCGCTGAGCGTGTTTCGGCTGATGAGCCTGCTGAGGCTCCTTCCGCTTCTGATGTTTCTGACAAGGCAGGACATGCCGTTCCCGCACCCTCTCAGACCGCGCCTGCTGTGGCTTCCGTAGCTCCCGCTCAGCCTGCCGCTCATTCGGTGAGCGCGGATGTTCCGCTGAGCTTCGGCACCCCGCGCGGCTTCAACCTGTCTGCTCAGGCTGCCCCGGTTGCTTCTGCGGCTCCGGCATCTGGCGCTCAGGCTCCCGCCTCGCAGACTTTCAGCTCGCAGACTCCCAGCGGTCAGCTGCCGAGCCTCCCTGCCGCGTACGCGCAGGAAGAGGCTGAGGGCCCCGCGAAGGTTCTGCGCGCCTCCACGGCGGCTCCGCGTCGCCGTAGCGGTCAGATCGTTTCTCCGGTGCGCGCGACCATCATTAAGCCGGTGGATCGTAGCAAGGTGCTGACTGCGCCTGCCCGTACCGCGCGTCCTGCGGCTGTTGCGGCTACCTCTGCGCCTGCTGAGTCTGCGTCTTCTGAGAAGGTTCTGCGCGCTCCGGCGCGCCAGGAGGAGCCCGCTACTCAGGCACCTGAGCCTACCCGTCTTGAGGCGGCTGCGACCATCCACGACACTTACGAGAAGCTTCCTCATGAGGAGCCGGTGCAGGAACGCCGCGGCATCTTCTCGAAGATGAAGCGTTTCTTCGGCGTGGACGTGTACGAGCCTGAGCACGATGATGCCCAGGAGAGCGCTGAGAAGGACCAGACTGTGAAGGAGCAGACTGTGAAGGATGAACCGAAGCCTGAGTCCCAGTCTGACCCTCAGCCCGTCCTTGACGAGAAGGCGCTGGCTCGTGCCGAGGCTGAGCGTGCTGAGCGTCTGAAGGCGCTGCACGCGGCGGCTGAGGAGAGCACCGCTGAAGAGGTCTCTGTAGAAGAGCCGGTTGAAGAACCCGCTGAGTCTTCTGAGCCCGCGCAGGAATCGGCTGAGGAATCGGCAGAGGTTGCCTCCGAGGTTGATGAGAACACTGCTGAGGGTGCTGTAGCTTCTTCCGGTTCGGTGCTGTCTCATGGCCGCGGTAAGGGCTCGAAGAAGTCGAAGAAGAAGCGCCGCTAGGGTTACCGAATCCCCATTTTCGCCCCGATATACCCCGGATATACCGCGGGAAAAGCGGAATTTCAGGGAAAAACTCCTGAAAAGCCGCTCTCGAATGGTGAAAATGGGGGTAAACCTAGTACTCTAGGTAGGTAGCGCTCTAAAACGCAAGGGTATTTCTGTGCCTAAAATGCGTTTTGGAGCGGTTATACCGGTATAAATATCCCCGGGTAGCTACCGAGTCGAATGGCTCGGCCGGGTACGAGTAAAGTGAGGAAATCCTATGGGTTCCGTTATCAAGAAGCGCCGCAAGCGTATGTCCAAGAAGAAGCACCGCAAGCTGCTTCGTAAGACCCGCCACCAGCGCCGCAACAAGAAGTAAATAGACTTCTTTCGCCCCGCCCTCCGTTTGGAGAGGCGGGGTTTTTGCGTACCTGCTGCCCTACGTTTCTATAGAGCTTGTGCGGGTTGCCTGTTTGGGGTGCGGCGCGCTATCTGAGAGACTGGGATTATGACTGAAACTTCCACCATTAAAGTTCACCTGATGCGTCACGGCGAGGTGCACAACCCCGAGCGTATCGTGTACGGCCGTCTGCCCGGTTACCGCCTGTCGGATAAGGGCCAGCAGATGGTGCGCCTGAGCGCCGAGGAGTTCGCCGCTCGTGCTGAGCGCGGCTCCCGCTTCGTGCACCTGGTCTGCTCGCCGCTGCAGCGCACCCGCGAGTCTGCCGCCCCGGTTGAGGAGCTGCTGGGTCTGACTGCGCAGCCGGATGAGCGCGTCATCGAGGCGGATAACTACTTTGAGGGTCTGCACGTGAACGCGCAGGAGCTGTTGCAGAACCCGCGTCACTGGACGAAGCTGTACAACCCGGCGCGCCCCTCCTGGGGTGAGTCGTACCTGGATCAGGTTCGCCGTATGGCGGCGGCTGTTCAGGATGCGGCGCGTACCGCCTACGAGCGCGGCGGCGAGGGTGCGGAGGCAATCATCGTCTCGCACCAGCTGCCGATTTGGATTACTCGCCTGGGCGTTGAGGGCCGCATGCTGCAGCATGACCCGCGCGCCCGTGAGTGCAACCTGGCGTCGATTACGACCTTGGCGTTTAGCACCACTGATTTTGAGCATGAGATGCCGCATTTTGTGGAGTATTCGGAGCCCGCTGCGCCGCTGTACGGTGGCGTGATTCAGCTACCCGGTAGCTAAAACATCCGGTAGCTAGTTCCTGAAGCTGTTTTTGAGCATAGTAAGAGGCTGTGAGCCCATCCGTCGCGGATGTGCCCACAGCCTCTTGCTGTAAATCTTAGGTGCGCGAGCCTAGCCACCCTGACTAGTTCTGCCCGTTGCTTTGGCCAGGAGTGCCATCCTCGGGGTTCTTGTGCTCGGGGTCTTGCTTGTTGTTTGATTCTGCCTCGCGGCTGCGGCGTTCGCGTTCTGCTTTTGCTTTGAGCCAGCGCAGGTACTCTTCATCGTCATCGGGGGAAGAGACCGAGGGGGCGGGGGCGCTGCGTCGCTGACCGAATCCGGGGCGAGTGCCTGCTACGGGCTGCGCCTTGGGGCGGCCCAGGATGAGCCACATGATGGGGCCTACCACGGGGAAGAGCAGGGTGACGAGAACCCACAGCCACTTGGGCAGGGTTCGCGCCTCGTGTGCGGGGGTGCGGACGGCGTCCAAGAGGGTGTAGAGGGTCAGCCCCACGATGAGGGCGGCGCCGCCAATAATCAGCATGGCTCGAATCATAAGCACTACTATGACATACCGCCGCGTTATCGCGGAACTATGAACCGGGTACCCGCTAGCGGCTTAACGGCGCAGCGAAAGAGCTCGATGCGAACTTGCGCAGAACTGGCGCAGATTCGTACATCGGCTTAGTAGCCGGTGAATACCTGAACTTCGTGGCTAATAATATCCAGCGAACCCAGCCACACGGCGAGGGCAAGAATCACCGAGTACGCGAGCGCCACAATACCCGCCTGTTTGAGCACGGGGATTAGGTCGCGGCCGCCGCGCGTCCACACGGTCACGCAGGAGTGGATGGTCGGGCCGACCAGCAGGAAGATCAGCAGGAACCAGGGGTTCTCATCGAGCAGGAGTACGCCCAGGCCCAGTGCCAGCGCCATCTCCACAATGTAGGTGATGCGCGACCAGCGTTCGCCCAGGCGCACCGCCATGGTGAGCTTGCCCGCCTCGATGTCGGTGGGGATGTCACGCACGTTATTCGCCATGAGAAGCGCGCAGGAAATCAGACCAATGCCGACAGCACCCACCCAGCCGAGCAGGGTCAGGGTGTGGGCCTGCGTGTAGAGGGTACCCAGGGTGGCGACCAGACCAAAGTAGACGAAGACGAACACGTCACCCAGGCCCATGTAGCCGTAGGGGTGCTTGCCGCCGGTGTAGCCCCAGGCCGCGAAGACGCTCGAGGCGCCAATCGCCAGGAACCACCACTGGTTTGCCAGGGCCACCAGTACCAGGCCCGCCAGCATTGCCGCGCCGAAGCACGCAAACGCGGCGTACTTGACCGAACGGGGGCTGGCCACGCCCGAACCGACCAGGCGCAGGGGCCCCACGCGGTCTTCGTCGGTGCCCTTAATACCGTCGGAGTAGTCGTTGGCGTAGTTCACACCCACCTGCAGGAAAAACGCGACCAGGAAGGCCAGAAAGGCGTACAGCGGCTTGAACTCGCCAATCTCGTAGGCAGCAGCCGAGCCGGCAATAATGGGGGCGACGGCAAGCGGCAGGGTGCGCAGGCGCGCGCCTTCAATCCATTGAGCGGCAGTGGCCACGGGGATTCCTTCCAGGGTTGATGCGTTTGCGGTGAGGGGGACAGCGGGAGGCGTGAGACGGTGCCGTGAGGCAGAGCCGCGGCGCGAATACTAGCCGCGCGGGGCCTCCCGATAGTCCCTGTCCAGGATACTGTATATTTCGCGGCGGTCCGGCTTGCCGGTGCTGGTGAGCGGGAAGTCGGGCAGGATGCTCAACAGCTTGGGTGCCGCCGCCACGCCCAGGCGTTCGACGCAGAGGGCCCGCAGGGCCTCGCACAGCTCCGCGTTCTCGGCGGGAGCCCCAGCCGCGCCCTCGGCCGGGGGTACGAGCGTGAGGGCAGCCGCCACAGCGGAGCCCCAGCGCGCATCCGGCAGGCCGCACACGTGGGCCTCGCGCACGGCGGGGTGGCTCTCGAGAACCTCGGCTACCGCGCGAGCCGAAATTTTGACACCGCCGGTAATGATGATGTCGTCGCTACGCCCCAGCACACGCAGCAGGCACGGCTCGCCGGGAGTGTGAGCGCTCAGCAGGCCGTAGTCGTCGGTGCGGTACCAGCGGGTGCCGTCGGGGGCGGCGAAGAAATGCTCGGCGGTGCGGCCGGGGTCGTCCAGGTAACCCTGCGCCAGGTGTGCGCCGCTGATCCAGATGCGACCAACCCGCGCAGGCTCTTCATACGCCAGCTCCCCCTCGATATCCGGCACGCTCGGCATGCCTTCTTCGGGCACGAGCTCCACCCGCACGCCGGGTAGCACGGAGCCGGAGTAGACGCATCCGCCGGCGGTCTCGGCGCTACCGTAGGTGGTCACGACGTTGAGGCCCAGCTCGCCGGCGGCGGCGAGCAGGTCGGCGCTGGCGGGTGCGCCTCCGAGCAGAATCCCGGTAAATGAACGGAGCGCGGCGTGGATTTCTTCGCCCGTGCGCGGCTCGTTCCGTGCCGTCTCGAGAAGCTTATGCAGCTGGGTGGGCACGAGCGAAACAAAGCGACGGGTGGAGCTCAGCCGCTCGACCGCCCGCAGGAATACATCGGGGCTAAAGTGCACCGGCTCGGTCACGGAGCGTGCGATGACGGGCTCCGTCCCGGCGAGCACCGAGCGGGCCAGAACCTGGGCGCCCGCAACGTAGTGCGCGGGTAGGGCCAGAAGCCACTGGGAGGCTTCGTCTCCCGCGCTGCTGAAGAAGTTCTCGGTCGCCTCCGCGCTCGCCCGCAGGGCTCGGGCGCTCAGCGCGGTGTGTTTGGGGGTTCCGGTGGAGCCGGAGGTGCCCACGATCAGGGCGATGGATTCCTGATCGTCCCCCGCGAAGATTCGCCCGAAGGAGTCCAGGAGGGCCCGTGGGTCGGCGGGGCGATCGGCCCGCAAGCGTACCGCGTGAGGGTGCAGAGCGTCCTCCCCGGGTGCGGGTAGGGGGACGAGCCCGGGTACGGGGGTGTTAATCATGGAAAGTCCTTAGCGGCTGTTCGTAGCGGCTGTGTATCGGGGGTGGGAGAGGAAAGCGTCATGCGCTGGGGCGGCAACAACGCGCCAAACAACGCGCTGGAGCCGGATTCTTAGCTGAGGGTGTCAGGGTTGAATCCGGCTCCGAGCCTGTGCATCTGAAACTACTTAGAAGTAGTAGGGGTAGTTGGACCAGTCGGGGTCACGCTTCTGCAGGAACGCATCGCGGCCCTCCACGGCCTCGTCGGTCATGTAGGCCATGCGGGTGGCCTCACCGGCGAAGACCTGCTGGCCGAGCATGCCGTCGTCGGGCAGGTTGAAGGCGTACTTGAGCATACGGATTGCCTGCGGGGACTGGCGGGCGATGTGCGCCGCGTACTCCAGGCCCTTGTTCTCCAGCTCGGCGTGGGGAACCACGTCGTTGACCGCGCCCATTTCGTACATGCGCTGGGCGTCGTACTCCTTGGCGAGGAAGAAGATTTCGCGGGCGAACTTCTGGCCCACCTGGCGGGCGAGCAGCGCCGAACCGTAGCCGGCGTCGAAGGAGCCGACGGTTGCGTCGGTCTGCTTGAACTTGCCGTATTCTTCGGAGGCGATGGTCAGGTCGGCTACCACGTGCAGGGAGTGGCCGCCGCCGGCTGCCCAGCCGGAGACGAGAGCGATAACGACCTTGGGCATGGTGCGGATGAGGCGCTGCACTTCCAGGATGTGCAGTCGACCCGCGCGTGCCGGGTCGATGCTTTCGGCGGTCTCGCCGCTGGCGTAGTGGTAGCCGTCGCGGCCGCGGATGCGCTGGTCGCCGCCGGAGCAGAATGCCCAGCCGCCGTCCTTGGCGGAGGGGCCGTTGCCGGTAAGCAGCACGGTGCCTACGTTGGAGGTCATGCGGGCGTGGTCGAGGGCGCGGTAGAGTTCGTCCACGGTGTGCGGGCGGAATGCGTTGCGCACCTCGGGGCGGTCGAATGCGATGCGCACGGTGGGCAGATCGCGTACGATTTCGCCGTTTTCGTCGCGCTCAACCTGGCGGTGGTAGGTGATGTCGGTGAAGTCTTCGAAGCCTTCGACGACGCGCCAGTCGGCGGGGTTGAAGATGTCCGAGACCTTTTCGGGAAGTTGTGCAGTCATAGACCCTATTCTACGTTGCCCGGGCGTTGTCTGAGGCTGCGGCATGGGTTGCCGGGCATAGCGAATCAGGTTTGCCGAGCATAGAAGAAGACCCGGACCGCGTGTGTGCGGCCCGGGCCTTAGACGCTGGGCAAGAATCCTTACCCTGCTTTCGTTATGTGTAGGTTACTTGACCTTTGCGAGCTCCACCGCGCGGTCGAACTCTTCGTCAATGGCCTGGTTCTTCTTGTAGGTGACCAGGGAGACGATGATTGCGATCAGCAGCGCCGAAGCGAAGCCGGGAACCATTTCGTAGAGCACGGACTTCAGCGGGCTCTGACCCCACGCGAATGCCACAACGGCACCGGTAATCATGGAGGCGAGTGCACCCTGGGTGGTCAGCTTACGCCAGTAGAGGGAGAGCAGAACGGTCGGGCCGAATGCCGAACCGAAGCCCGCCCACGCGAATGCGACCAGCTGCAGAATGGAGCTGTTCGGGTTCCACGCCAGGGCACCTGCGACCAGCGCCACGATTGCCACGCCTGCACGGCCGAGCCACAGGGACTTGGAAGCGCTGAGCTTCTTCGAGGAGAAGATGCCGTAGAGGTCCTCTACCAGAGCGGAGGAGCACACGATCAGCTGCGAGGAGAGGGTGGACATAATTGCCGCCAAAACCGCTGCCAGAATCAGACCGGCGATGAAGGGGTGGAACAGAATCTGTGCGAGGTCCAGGAAGACCGACTCAGCGGTTTCCGGGTTGGTGAGGGACGCCTCGGGGTGGCGTGCAAAGTATGCGATACCCATGAACGCGCCGCTCAGTGCACCGAACACGGTCAGGACCATCCAGCTGATACCGATGCGGCGACCGGACTTAGCGTCTGCGGGGGTGCGCATTGCCATGAATCGCACGATAATGTGCGGCTGGCCGAAGTAGCCCAGACCCCATGCGAGGGACGAAACAATACCGGCGAAGGTGGTGCCCGCGAAGATGCTCAGCGCGTCGGGGCGTACCTGGCTGATGGACTCAACCACGGGGCCTACACCGCCGAGGTCAATGATGGTGATGACCGGAACGGCAATCAGCGCTGCGAGCATGAGCAGACCCTGAACCATGTCGGTGTAGGATGCGCCCATGAAGCCGCCGAAGAGCGTGTAGAACACGGTGATGCCTGCCAGCAGGAGCATACCGGTGTGGTATTCCTGACCGAAGGAGGACTTGAAGAACAGGCCGCCGGACACCATGCCGGAGGAGACGTAGAAGGTGAAGAACACCAGAATCACGACACCGGAGACGATGCGCAGCACGCGCTTGGTGTCCTTGAGGCGGTTGCTCAGGAAGACGGGGACGGTCACTGCGTCGCCGGCAACTTCGGTGTAGCTACGCAGTCGCGGTGCCACGAACTTCCAGTTGCACCATGCGCCGATGGTCAGGCCGACGGCGAGCCACGCCTGGGAGAGGCCGCTGAGGTAGACGGCGCCGGGCAGACCCATGAGGAGCCAACCGGACATATCGGAGGCGCCTGCTGAGAGGGCGGCGACGGTGGGGGAGAGCTGTCGCCCGCCCAGCACGTAGTCGTCGAGGCTGTTGTTTTTGCTATTTGCCCATAGGCCGATTGCGATCATGGCAACAAAATAAATCGCCAGCGCGATGACCTGGTATGTACTCGCGGCCATAATGTTCCTTCTCTCCTGGTGATAGTGTGCGCCTGTGTGTATTTATACGCTACCCCATAACTTTATGAGTGGCATAGGATACAGTCTAGGCTCTGAAGGGCTGAAAATAAAGTCTATTTGACGTTAAAGAGTTTGAGTCTATGGAATAAATATGTATTTATTGTTTAAATTCCATGGTCGTACACGTGGGGTGCTGTGGGAGCATGTGCGAAAAAGTGCCCGAAAAACCCCTGAAATTCAGGGTTTCGGGCACTTCGGTGCAAGAGATGCTACTGAAAAGCAACGCAAACGTTCAGAGCCGTATGCATCTGAAACGAATTAAACGAAAAATTTAAAAGCCGTTCGGAGTGTTGAACTGTTACACGACAATGTCACAGAGGCTTAGAGATCCCTCACGACCCACGGTTCAGTAGCCATACGAGCCGGGTCAAAACGCTCCAAAATCGCTGCCGCATTGGGCACCGGAACATCCGCCGAATGGGTGGAGCCATCGGCGTTATACACCGGAATAGACGCGGCAATCCACCCCAAAATCGTGGGGATTTCAACACCCGCCTCACGCAGCTGCGGCAGAGTCACCGCGCCGTCACGCTTCGCCAGACGCTTACCCTCCTCGTTCAGCGCCAGCGGCACATGCGCGTAACGCGGCTGCGCCAAACCCAAAAGCCGCGCCAAATACGACTGGCGGGGCGCAGAAGGCAACAGGTCATCGCCGCGCACAATCTGCTCAACGCCCACAAACGCATCATCCACCACGGAGGTCAGGTTGTAGGCGTAGGTGCCGTCATTACGCACCAGCACAAAATCATCCACCAGACCGGTGTAGGTACCGTAAAAATCATCCTGCACCGTGTAGCTTGTGCACTCGGCGCGCAGACGCAGAGCCGGCGGACGCTGGGCGCGGCGCTCCTCCCGCTGCTCCTTCGTCAGCTCGCGGCAAGTACCCGGGTATGCGCCCGGGGCACCGTGCGGGGCGCTTGACGCCTCCTGAATTTCGCGGCGGGTGCAGTAACACTCGTACACGAGGCCCGCCTCTCGTAGGTGCTGAACCGCCTGCTCGTAGGCGGCAAGGCGCGTGCTCTGATACAGCACGTCCGCTTCCTTGCTCTCGGTGCCTTCGCCGCCCTTGATGCGCTCTGCTGAAGCGCCGGGGCTGGCATCCCAATCCAGGCCCAGGGCCGCCAAATCAGCAATCTGGCGTTCCGCCGCGCCCGGGCGCACACGGTCCAGATCCTCCACGCGCAGGTAGAAGGGCTTGCCGCCGCGGCGCGCCATAGCCCACGCCAAAATAGCGGTACGCAAATTACCCAGGTGCAAATCACCCGAAGGGGAGGGGGCGTAGCGTCCGGTGCCGCTGGGGAACGGCTGTGCCGAAGTATGAGCGGCTGAGACGCTAGAAGAAGAGCTGGAGGAAGAAGTCATACTCCTATCCTATAGGGCGCGAATTTCTGGTTCCTGCTCAGATTCCCACGGGCTCCTCACTGACTGCTCACTGGCTCCTAACCGGCGCTGGATTAGTCGGGAGAATACGCTATCCGGCTAATCAATCTGTGGAGGTTGTCAAGCATCACGTATCAGTTGTCCGTAGAGGTGGAATTGTGCAGAATGATGCACTTTTATTGCCTTAGTCGTGTGCGATAGTGCAAAAATATGTTCCCCAGAAGGCGGAATAACCCCGCAAGCACCAAAAATTACAGTAGGGTTGTATTTATGGCTCGTACTATTGAACTCGCAGACGGCGTGTACCGTATTGCGACCGATAACTACCGACTGAACACCGGACTGGTCCTCGGACTGGAACGGGCACTTGTCGTGGATACCGGCGCAGGTCCCCGTCAGGCAACCGAAATTTATGATGAGGTTCGCCGTCTCACGCGCCTTCCTATCACCGTCGTAAACACTCATGGACACTATGAGCGTTTCTTCGGTAACGATGTTTTCGCGGCAATGGGTGCCGAAGAATTCTGGGCGCATCCTCGCGCCGCGCGTGCTATTCGTAAATACGGTGAGGCGCAGCGTCCCTACGTCGAGACGCTCGAACCGGAAATGGCGCACCACCAGGGTGCAGCCACCGATATTATTGTCCCCAACCGCCTGGTCGCCAACAGCGGTGACGGCATTACCTTTACCCCCATTGACCTGGGTGAGCGTAGCGCAACCCTCATGTACATGGGTCCCGGCCACACCGACGGCGACATTCTGGTCGGTATTGAAGATGTGCTCTTCATGGGCGGTCTGATTGAAGAGGGTACCGACCCCTACTTTGAGGATTCTTTCCCCGACCGTTGGATCGATACTCTCGGTGCGGTGCTCGAATTTGATCGCTACCGTGTGTTTGTGCCCGGTAACGGTGAGCCGGTGGACCGCACCTTCGTGGAGCGTGAACGTAACACCATGGTGACCGCTATTGAGTCGATTCGTTCCTCCACTCTGGACCGTGAGGATGAAGCAACTACCGCAGCAATGTATAAGCTGCCGTATGCGCCGGGTGCTACTCGCTTCCTGCTGGATCGTTTGGCTCAGCTGGAGAACGCACCGGTGGCGGCGTACCTCGATTCGGAGCACCCGGATACCAGTGGTTTCACGGGTCCGATTACTCTGGGTCAGGCATCGTACTAAACCCCGTATGCAATATGCCTCATGGGGCATAAATACAGGTGAGGGCTGGTTTCTGTGATAGAAACCAGCCCTCACCTTTTATATGCCCTCAGCTGTTTACCTTCAGCGAGGTGACGTTTTTAGCCCTGAACGTACTGGGCGCGCATTGCCTCGCAATCAGCCTTCAGGGAGGCGGGAACCTCGCCCATTGCCTCGCACAGCTGAACGAAACGGTGGCGCCAATCCAGGTGCTGCAGAGCCTGACGAATCTGTTGCTCACCCTGCGCCGGGGTCCAGCGGGAGGCGGCCTCGGCAACCTGCGCGAGGCCCGCACGAGCATCCGCGTGATCAATGTCGATGGTCGCGCCGTCCCAGAGAATCTCGCGTACGGTGGTCGTGTTCGGAACCTTGCCGACCACGGTCACACCCGAAGCCAGCGCATCGGTCCAACGACCGGTAATGTACTCCTTGGTCGGGTGGGTGTAGGGTGCCGGGCTCACCGAGGTGGAGAATGCCAGCAGGAACTTCGCGCGGTTCAGCGAATCCTGCAGGTGCTGAGCCGACTCGCGATCGTTCGCGCCGAAGAGCGGACGGCCCTCAAAGCTCAGACCCAGCTCACCGGCAAGGGCGGCGGTCGCCTCGTCATCCTCGTAGGCGGCGGGCTGACGACCCACACGCAGCAGGTCGGTGCTCTTCGACTCCAGCGCCGCCAGACGGTCGCTGAACTTGCTCCACACATCCGCACCCCAGGGCAGAACGCCGGGGGCCTTCACGCCCGCGGCAGTCCAGGGCTGAACATCGTCAACGTCCGCAACAAAAATGCGGTCGTAAGTGGAGGACTTCGCCACAGCGGGAATACGGTCATCCCAGAAGCTATCAATCACCCAGCCGTAAATCGCACCGTAGCGGCGGAACGCGAAGGAACGCTGTGAAATGGCGTACAGCTGACCGGGATCAGAAGCAATGACCAGGCAACGCTTGGAGCCGCCCTTAATGCGGGGCAGGCGTGCCAGAAGCTTGGTTTCCTTGCTGAGGGATGCGCCCACATCCACGGTGTGGACGGTGCCTCCGGTGTAACGGGCGAAAAGCTCCGCCATGGCGTGGACGGGAACCCAACCGGCTCCGGAGGGGACGGCAACAATAATATCGAGTGAGCTCATGAGAATCCTTGCGGCTACGCCCGCCGCATGCACCGGACTCACCGGGGTAAAACCCCTGGTCGAGCGCGGTATGCGTTAGCGGTGAGAGCGTGAATGTTGATCAATGATAGATAGGGTGCCTTGAGTCAGCAGGTGCGCAGGAAAACGCGAAGGTAACGGCGAGTGAAACCGCTACGACCGGCTAACTTTTAGAGCCACGGAAGGCTACGGCACGGATAGTTTTCAGTATATCGGTCAACCCCGCGCGCGGGGCATAGCCTGCAGCCTTTAGAAACGGCTTTAGGGTGTGTGAATGCGCACCTCAATACCCGACTCGGTGCCGAAACCGGCGGCCATGCGTGCCAGGTCAGTGTTCGGTGCGGCGGCGACCGTGAAGAAACGGTCCACGGCGGCACTGAACTGCGCCTGACGAGCCATATCGCCGTGTTCAAGGGTCGTGAAAATACCGCCGCCGGCATCGTCGAAGACCTCAACGCGCAGTTCGGGCAGAAGCTCCGTGCTCGGCAGGTTCAGTGACGAAACATCGTGCTGGAAGGTCAGATCACCGCACAGCAGGGTCACCGGCAGAGCGGCACCACCAACGACCGGGCGGGAGTTCTCATCCACACCGGCGGGGTAGTAGCCCGACAGGGACACGCCAATAGCGGTCGCAATCGTGCCGTCAATACCCGCCAGACCGCGGTTCGCAAACACGCGTGCGGGGGCGGGCTCACCCAGGGCGGGGGCTGCCGCATCCAGGTCGCGCACCAGGTTCGAGGAACCCAGCACCATGAGGCGACGCTGAGCCACCGCGTCCTTCCAGACACGGCGTGCGTAGGAGCGGCCAGCGGTGCGGTTGCGGTAATCGGTGTAGTCTACGGAACCTGCAGAATCAGAGTGCTCGTAGGCGGCAATGGCGCGCAGGCACTCATCCTGCAGTTCGCGGGCGGGCTCAACCCACTGCTGTAGCCAGCTCAGCTCGTCAGCCGGTTCAGCAGCAACAGCGGAGGCGCACGCAAACTCGGCAAGCTCATGCGGGGTAGACAGTTCCACGAAGGAGCGAGCGCCCGGCTCGTACCAGCTGGCGCGGCGCGGCGCGTAGAACGCACACTGAATATCTGTGCGTTCGAGCAGCGCCGTAATCGGGCGTGAGAGCGTCGGGTGTCCGAAGAGCACTACACGCTCAATCTGTGCGGCGGGTGCGAACGAACCATCGCCGAGCAGCTGCGGATAGTGGGGGATAGAGGTCACGCCGTGGCGCGCCTCGGAGGAAGGCTCCGCGAACAGCGGCAGGTTCAGCACGCGCGCGAACTCAGCCGCGAACTCGCCGGCACCGTCGGCGGCAACCACCACGGTGCGGTGCGCCGGGGTGAACTCCGCCAGGTCCGCCTGCGCCTCCAGGGAATCCAGGAGCCAACGCTGCTCGGCACTGGAGAGCCCCGAACCCTCGGCACGGGCGGCGCGGGCGCGGCCCTCAGCTTGCGGGTCGTAATCCTCCAGCAGGCTCTGCGCCCACTGCGGCAGCATCTGCGCAAAACGGCCAGAGGGGGTCAGCGGCGTATCAAAACAAATATTCAGGTGCACCGGGCCAATCGGCTCAGCCGACTGCTTGCGCCAATGCTCGGCGCTACGACCGGTCAGCGCGTTCAGGCACGCCGCAAAAGCCTGAGTCTGCTCGCCCTCAACCTGCTCCGGGTAGGAGGTCAGATCGGCTTCAGCACGCACAAAAGGATGGAAGAAACTCGCCTGGCGGGTCGTCTGATTAACGCCGCTACCGCGCAGACGCTCCGGGCGGTCAGCGCTCAGCACCGCCAGAGGCACGCCGGCGTGGTACGCCTCCATGACGGCTGGCATGTACTCGCCCAGCGCCGTACCGGAGGTGCACACCAGGCCCACCGGCTGACCGGATGCCTTCGCAATGCCCAGGGCGGTAAAGGCTGCACTTCGCTCGTCCACGCGCACGTGCGCAATGAGTGCGCCAGCTTCAGCGGCGGCGGCAATTGCGTAGGCAAGAGGCGCACTGCGGGACCCCGGAGACACGACAACATGCCGCATACCGGCACGAATCAGCGAGTCGAGCACGGATACTGCGGTGAGCATGGCGGGGGTTGAGCGGTTTTCAGTCACCGTACCATTCTAATGCCGCGGGCTTTTTCCTTCAGTTTTGGTTACCCTTCACGACCTCATCGTTGCAGTGCTAACCGTTACAGATCAGCGGTGCGTTCCAGAACGCGGTAGCAGGCAGTGACGCGTTCCACCCACCACTGGCGGGTCTGCTCATCGGTGGCGAGACGCTCCAGGCGCTGCGGACTGGGGGTGATGGCGCGCAGATCCATGAACCCATCGCGGGCAATGAGCGGCTCGTCGGTCACATCCTCAGCCATGAGGGAGACCGTGCCCAGGCCGCACCCGTACCTCAGGGTCGGCAGGGAAGCCGCCAGGGATGCACCGGTGGCGATACCCACCGAAGACTCCAGTGCAGAAGAAACCACCGCCGGCAACTGTGCCTGCTCCACTAGTGCGAGGGCACGACGCACACCGCCCAGCGGCGCCGCCTTAATAACCATCAGGTCGGCGGCGTTCGCGCGAGCCACCTTCAGCGGGTCTTCCGCCTTGCGGATCGACTCGTCCGCGGCAATGCGGGCGGGTAGCCCCTCCTTGGCGATAGCAAAGCGGAGCGCCGCCATATCCTCAATGGTTGCTACCGGCTGCTCAGCATAAATAATGCCGTACTCGCAGAGCTTACGCAGCGCCTCGAGGGCACCGGCGAGGGTGTAGCCCATGTTCGCATCCACCTTCAGGCGTGCATTCGGGAGTGCATCTCGTGCCGCCGCCACGCGCGCAACGTCATCGGCGAGGCTCTGACCCTTCTCCGCCACCTTGATTTTGAGTTCCTGAATCTCACCCTCGTACTTGGCGAGCACCTCCGGCACACGCTCGGCGGGTACCGCAGGCAGGGTCGCATTCAACGGGATGCGCGTACGCACCGGCTCCGGTGTTGGCAGCCACGCCGCCTCCAACGCGCAGGCGAGCCACGCGGCAGACTCCTGCGCACCGTACTCGAGGAAGGGCGCGAACTCACCCCAACCGTGCGGGCCGCGAATCAGCGCGCTCTGGCGGCTATTGACCCCGCGGAAGGTCACGGTCATCGGAATTTCGACCATGAAAAGGTTCTCCAGAACCTCCTGCAGAGGCGGCAGGGGAGTGTTCGTGAGGCGAAAACCGTAGCCGAGAGGCGGCACGCTCATGCTGGTATCCAAGGTATCTACCCTTCTTCGATGCGCTATGAGCTCACCATAGCATTCCACTCTGACGCGGGTGCGCTCGCAACCCGTTTCGCATTCTCTGGAAACTCTCAGGTTGTGGTCGAAAAAACTTTAGTTTTTCATAGCTTAACCTGGGATAGTAGGTAGTTATTCGCCCGATGGCTCGAACGATGTTGCGCGCGATGCGGCAGCTTGGGGGCTGTCGCTTTGACAGCGGACATCGGCGGGCTCGGGGATATCTAACAGACATGAGGGCAAGAAGGTACGAAGGGTTATGAAGAAGAAAACACCGGCAAATACATCGGGTTCGGAAAACTCCGGTTGGGAGAGCTCCGAAAAGCTTGATGCTACCAGTGTGCTTCGCCCCGCTGATGTGCATGCAGCCGCCGCTGATAACGCGCCGACTACGGTATTTTCCTCTGACGAGACGCAGGTGCTCTCCGATTATCAGGACGCTACCAAGGTTCTCAACGCCCACGAGACTGTTGCGCCCGCTGATTCTGAAGACTCTACGGAAGTTATTGGCGCGACCCGCCCTCTGCCGTGCGCCTACCGCGCCCCCATTCAGATACCTGAGACGATTCCCTCGCCGCAGGAGCGTGCCTCCCAGGGGCACTACAGTGCGGATGAGCCGATGCAGGCTACGCGTCGCCTTGACCCGCCGAGGCCTCCCGTAAGCGGTTACCCGCTGAACGCCAATATGGGTGCGGGACACATGGGTGCTGCTCAGATGGGAGCCGCGCAGATGGGGGCTGAACAGATAAGCGCCCAGAAGCCGCTTCCCCAGCGTGTGCCGCCGCAGGCACCTCAGCAGGTACCTCAGCAACCGGTGGCGTACCCTCCTGAGGCGTATCCTGCCGCGGCTTATCCGAACGGTGCGTATGTTCAGACCGGTCAGGTTCCCGTGGATGCTTCGGGCCGCCCAGTGAATCGTCCAGGTGAGGGAGAAATCATGCATCTTCCGAGTACCGGCGTTCTGATGCGCCACATTATGGCGCTGCTGTTCCTGGGGCTGTCTCTGTACGGTGCGTTCGCGTTCTTTATTTATACGGCGACCGGTCAGCAGGTTGATGAGCAGGCGTACACCGAGTACGCGCACCAGTTCAAGAGTTACCGCGGCCCGACCCTGACTGCCCTGGATTCTTTGCCCACGATTGTTGGCGTAATCGCGGTGCTGGGTCTGATTGCGGTGCTGATTTGGAAGCACCGTTTCCTACCGTCACTGATTGGTGTGCTGGTGGGTGCGGCTGCGGTGACGAGCACGTACCTGCTCAAGCACTACCTGATTGTGAAGCCCGACCTGGGCGTTCAGGAGGCACTGAGTAACTCGGCACCCAGTGGCCACACGACCTTCGCGGCGGCGGCGGGTGCAGCGCTCTTCCTAGCGGCGCCTCGCTTCTTGCGACCCACGGTGGCGCTGTGTGCGGCGTTGGCAACCTGCCTGACGGGTGCCTCCACGATTATTAACGGTTGGCACCGCCCGGCGGATGTTGTGACTGCTATTCTGGTCACCGCAATCTGGACCGTTGTGGGTATGGGCGTGCTGCGTTATGTGCGTCCGGCAGATTTTGCGGTGCCTGCGCGTGGCGGTTTGGTGCTGGTGCCGTTGATGACGATTGCGACGCTGTTCCTGTCGTTCTGCGCGGTGATCCTGTATCTGATTGCGATTTTTGCGCCGATTCCCGGTGGTGCGTTTACCGCGGCGACCTGCATGATTATTGCGGTGAGCTTTGGTACGACGGCGCTGATGGTGAATCTGCTGCGTTCGCGTAATAGTAATCGCTCCGCCTATTCGAAGGTGTGGAGCTACCAGTAAATGTTGTTCCCCTCCCTGCACGGGGTGTTCCAGCTCGGTGTGAGCTGAGGCATTGTCCCGGCGCGGGGAGGGGAATACAATATAAGAAATTTAGTATTTTTAATACCAATATTAGGGAGGGGGTTGCGCACCCCCTTTCACTCACCCCTGAAGAGAAAGGTGCGTACCATGGCAGGTACCCATAAAGGCCGAGTCCTCGTATTCCCCCAGCTCACCGAAGCGCTGACCCCCTTTGAAGATAAGCCCCAGGCTCGCAAGATTGTTGATGCCGACGGCGGCAACCTGACCCTCATGGAACTGGCGGCAGGCCAGTCCTGGCACGAGCACCACAGCGTGCACCCCATCTTCGTTCAGGTCCTCAAGGGTGAGGTGATTTTCCACGTGAAGGACCGCGACATCACCCTGGTTCCGGGCAAGCCGATTCACGTGACCGCCAAGCTGCTGCACTCCCTGCGTGCCGTGAAGGACTCCACCCTGCTGGTGACCATGCTGACCGGTGAATCGCACCCCGAACCCAAGGTCAACATTGACGTCGAAGAGGTCTAAACCCCAGCCTCAAAACCCCTGACCCCAAAACCCCTGACCCCAAAACATTAGCTCGCCGCCGCATCTGCACCGGATGCGGCGGCGAGCTTTTTATCTGCTTTTCGGCGCTCACATATGCCGGCAAGAATACCCTCACGCTACGCCCTGAGCTTTCTGCACGCCGGTTCACCCCGCGCGGGCGTACCCTGAGAAGTACACTCCCGCTAACACTTCAGGGAGCAACCCGAAAGGATGCGCAATGCCCAAGTCTCTGCAACGCCCCGTTGTTCTTCTCACCGGCGCCAGCTCCGGTATCGGCTACGATGTGGCGCCGCTACTGGTGCGCTACGGTTACACCGTCTACGGTGCCGCCCGCCGCGTTGAGAAGATTGAAGAGCTTGCCTCCGAGGGCGTGAAGGCGCTGAGCATGGACGTTACCGATGAGGCATCCATGGAAGCCGCTGTGCAACAGATCATTGATGCAGAAGGCCGCATTGACGTGCTCATCAACAACGCGGGCTACGGCTCCTACGGCGCCATTGAAGATGTGTCTATCGACGAGGCACGCCGCCAGTTCGAGGTGAATCTCTTCGGCCTGGCGCGCCTCACCCAGCTTGTGCTGCCGCATATGCGCGCACAGGGTAACGGGCGCATCCTGAATATCTCCTCGATGGCGGGGCGTATTACCATGCCCCTCGGGTCCTGGTACCACGCCACCAAGTACGCCCTCGAGGCGTTCAGCGATGCACTGCGTATGGAAGTTGCAGAGTTCGGTATTGACGTGGTCATTATCGAGCCCGGCGGCATCAAGACCCCCTGGGGGCTTATCGCGGCAGACCACCTGGAGGAGTCCTCCCGAAATGGCGTCTACGCGGCTCAGGCGCAGCGGGTTGCGGCAAATATGCGTAAGCTCTACTCGCCCTCCTCCAACCTCTCGGAGCCGAAGGTTATCTCTAAAACTATTCTGCGAGCCCTGGAGGCGCGCCGCCCCAAGACCCGCTACCTCGTGGGTTTCGGAGCCAAACCCTCCGTGTTCCTGCATACCGTGCTGCCCGATCGTCTCTTCGACAAGGTGGCGCGCCGCATCTTCTAGGGCCGGAACAGCCGCGAACTAGAGCATTAAAATGCGGGCGGTGCTGCGCGAAACAGAATGTTTCGTACAGCACCGCCCGCTACGTTTTTCAAGAGCTAGTACTAGTCTACTACGGCGTGGGTCGGATCGAGCACGCGCGCCAAGAAAGCCTGAGTACGTTCGTGCTGGGGGTTGCCAATCACCTGATCGGCGGGGCCCTCCTCCACGACCACACCATCTGCCATGAAGACGACCTTATCGGCGACCTCGCGGGCGAACGCCATCTCGTGGGTCACCACGATCATGGTCATGCCCTCGTCAGCCAGGTTACGCATAATGCTCAGAACCTCGCCGACCATCTCCGGGTCGAGCGCACTGGTCGGCTCGTCGAAGAGCATCAGGTCCGGGTGCATGGACAGCGCACGCGCAATAGCCACACGCTGCTGCTGACCACCGGACAGCTGAGCCGGGAAGCGGTCTTCCTTGCCCTCCAGACCAACCTTCGCGAGCTGCTCGCGGGCAACCGCCTCCGCCTCAGCCTTGGAACGGCCCAGAACCTTAATCTGAGCGATCGTGCAGTTATCCAGAATGTTCAGGTGACCGAACAGGTTGAACTGCTGGAACACCATACCCATGTGGGTACGCACGCGGTTAATGTCTACGTCCGGGTCGGTGACCTCGGTATCGCCCACCATGATGGTGCCGTCGTTCGGCTCCTCTAACAGGTTCACGCAACGCAGCAGGGTGGACTTACCGGAACCCGAAGGGCCGATGAGGCACACGACCTCGCCCGGCTCGACCTGCATGTCGATGCCCTTGAGAACCTGAACCTTGCCGTAAGACTTGTGCAGGTTAGAAATGCGCACCGAGGAGGCGGCCATGGATGAAGTTGAAGCAGTCATAGTATCTTCCGTAATCCGTATCTGTCGTTGCGCTTACTTGCGGCCGGTCAGCTGGGTGCGGCGCTCAAAGTATGCGGAGAGCTGGCCCAGCGGAACAGTGATGATCAGGTAGCACAGGCCCGCAACCACCAGGGGAGTCAGGCCCGCGTTAGCGGCGGTCAGGCCTTCACGACCGAACTTCGCCAGCTCGTACTGCGAGACGGTCACGCCCAGCAGGTACACGAGGGAGGAGTCCTTGGTCAGCAGGATAACCTCGTTGGTCAGCGGGGGCAGAACCACGCGGAACGCCTGAGGAATAATGATCGAAATCATCGCGCGGGTGTGGGACATACCCAGCGAACGTGCCGCCTCCATCTGGCCCTTCGGGATTGCCTGCAGGCCTGCGCGCAGCACCTCGCTGATGTAGGCTGCCGAAACCATACCCAGCGACAGGGTCACCGGAATCAGGTTATCCACGAAGCGGATCTTGAACGCCAGCGGAATACCGTAACCGAACGCGAAGAAGACCAGCAGCGCCGGGATACCTCGGAAAAGCTCCACGTACAGGGTCGCAATCCAACGGTAAGGCGCGATGGAGGAAATACGCATAAGTGCCAGTAGCAGGCCACCGGAGAGGCCCACAGCGAAGCCCAGGGCGGTGTACAGCAGGGTGTTCTTCAACGCCACGGTAATGACGTCGGGGAACTGCTGAGCCGCAACGTCCAGGTTGAATACCTGCTGGCTGAGGGTCTTCCAGTCAGCCAGAAGAATGGCTGCCAGGGCGATAACTGCCAGAAGGGCGTACTGTGCGTAGCGGAAGAGCTTCTGCTTCTGACGGGGTGAGAGTTTAGAGGACATGCGCTTTCTTATCCATGTGCTGTTCGGTCAAGAGCGTTCTATGCGCTCACAAGGGTGAAGGCTGGAGGTTCCCCCAACCCAAAAGTATTAGGGTACTCCTGAATTGGGGGAGGGGCTAGCCGGCTAGATGCTTAGGAAGCGGAGGAAGAGGCGCTCGCGGAGGAAGTGGCACCAACCCACTTCGTCTTCATCTTGTCGAGCTCGCCGTTCTTCTTGAGCTTGTCGATGGTGGCGTTAGCCTTGGCCAGCAGCGCCTTGTTGTTGGAGGAGACTGCTGCCGCAATCTGCTCGGTGTTCTCGGAATCCTGGTAGGCAATCTTGAAGGAGTCCGGGTCGTTGGTCAGTGCCTCAGAGACCACGGAGAGGTTCGCTGCGACTGCCTTGACCTGACCAGTCTTCAGAGCGGAGAACATGAGGGAGGTGTCTTCGTACTGGATGACCTCTGCGCCGTTTTCCTTGGCGTAGGTTTCACCGCTGGTTGCCTGCTGTGCACCAACAGCCACGCCCTTCAGATCTGCTGCGGAGGTGATGGAGGAACCCTTGGGAACCAGGATTGCCAGGTTGTCGTCGAAGTAGACGGTGGTGAACTCCATCTTGCTCTTACGTTCATCGGTCACGCCGATACCTGCCAGGGCGATGTCGCACTGACTGGTGGCCAGGCCGGTGCCGGAGTCCAGGCCCTCGAAGCTGATGGAGGTCAGCTGTGCCTTCACGCCCAGGTCGGAGGCGATAGCGTTGGCGATGTCTGCATCCAGGCCGACGATGGTGCCGTTCTCTTCGTATTCGAAGGGCTTGTAGGGGGTGTTGGTGCAGACGCTGAGGGTGCCGGACTTGACGAGGGTGACCTCGCCGTTAGCGTCGGAGTTCTCGTTCGCGGTGGAGACGCAGCCGGTCAGCGCCAGGGGCAGTACTGCCAGCAGTGCGAGGGGCTTGAGGGACGCCTTCTTGAGGATTGCGGTGTTCATGATGTTCTCCTGTGTGAGGTGTGTTCTATGAAATCTAGGGTCTATTGTGCACCCCCATGTTAAAAAATGCAAGCATATACATAAATATTCATAAATTTTTGCTGAACATGCATAAATTAATCCTCAAAGAGTGAATAAAACCCCGAATAAGCGACCCAAAAACCACCCCGACACGCCCCTTAGCGCGCCACATGACGCAACTACGGTTCACCCAACTATCGAATCCGCTAACCTCCATGCCACAATTGAGAGCGTGAACGCAGAGAAGAACACCCGCGCAACTCGCGCAACCCTGGACAAGAAAACCGGCGACATCGCCGCCATGTTTGATACCGTCGCCGAACGCTACGACCTCATGAACGGCATCCTCTCCCTCGGCCAGCACATCTACTGGCGCAAGCAGGCAGTCGCCGCCGTCGACGCACACCCCGGCCAGAAAGTACTGGACGTAGCCGCAGGTACCGGCGTCTCCTCCGAACCCTTCGCCGACGCAGGCGTAGACGTCATCGCGGCAGACCTCTCCGAAGGCATGCTCGACGTGGGCCGCCGTCGCCGCCCTGACATGACCTTCGTGCAGGCAGATGTCACCGCCCTGCCCTTCGAGGACGAAACCTTCGACGCAGTCACCATGTCCTACGGCCTGCGCAACGTCGCCAACTACCCCAAGGCACTGAGCGAAATCTACCGCGTGCTCAAGCCCGGCGGACGCATCGTCGTCCTGGAGTTCTCCACCCCGACCTTCGCCCCCTTCGGCGCGGTCTACAAGAACTACATCATGAAGGCAATTCCGCCGATTGCCCGCGCGATCTCTTCAAACCCCGAATCCTACGAATACCTCGCCGAGTCCATCATCGCCTGGCCCAACCAGCAGGAACTGGCACAGAAGTTCAAGGAGGCGGGCTTCACCACCGTGCAGTACCGCAACCTCACTGGCGGCATCGTCGCCATTCACCGCGGTTTCAAGCCCGAAGCACACAACGCATAGACACCGCGTTCACACACCACCGAAGACACCAACACCAAGAAGATAGAAGACACCGTGAGCAACGCAGAGCAGCCCATTGCCGCAACCGACCTGCTGGGAGACCTCGACCTGAAGCTTCCCGCGGGCTTTGAACTCATCGCCGCAGACCCCAAGCTGGGTCCGCAGATCCTCTCCTCCCTGGCGCGTATTGAGGAGCGCCTGGCTGAGGCCATCTCCCAGACCGATCACCTGGCGGATGTCGCATCCCGCCATCTGCTCTCCGCGGGCGGCAAGCGCGTGCGCCCCCTGCTGGCGCTGCTCTCGGCAGCTGTCGACGGCGAAATCAACGATGAGGTCATCGAAGCCGCCGTGGTCGTTGAGCTGACCCACCTGGCAACCCTCTACCACGACGACGTCATGGACGATGCCCCCAAGCGCCGCGGCGTGGACAGCGCCCAGATGATTTGGGGTAACTCCGTCGCAATTCTGACCGGCGACCTGATCTTCTCCCGTGCGTCCCTGTTGGTGTCCGAACTGGGTACCCGCCCCATGAAGATTCAGTCTCAGACCTTCGAACGTCTGGTGCTCGGCCAGCTCTTCGAGACCACCGGCCCCCGCGAGGGCCAGGACCTGCTCGACCACTACATCGCCGTCATTGAGGGCAAGACCGGCTCCCTGATTGCTGCAGCCGGCGAGTACGGCTCCCTGCTTTCGGGTGCTTCCGAAGACGTCATCTCCATGGTCAAGGCGTACGGCGAACTGGTTGGCGTGGCATTCCAGCTGGCTGACGACGTCATCGACATTGTCAGCGACGGCAAGACCAGCGGTAAGACCCGCGGCACCGACCTGCGCGAGGGCGTGCCGACCCTGCCGACCATCCTGCTGGACCGTGCGGTAGCCGCCGGTGACGAGTCCGCTGTAGCGGTTCGCGCCCTGCTGGATGCAGACCTCAGCTCCGACGAGGCGCTGGAGACCGCAGTGGAGGCGCTCGCCGCTCACCCGGTCACCCAGGAAGCATGGCAGATTGCTTACGATTGGGCGGACCGCGCAATCGCTGCGATTGCTCCGCTGCCCGAGTCGACCGCGAAGGCTGCGCTGGAGTCCTTCGCTCACGCTGTGGTTCACCGCGAGGGCTAAAAGCCTCGTTGCGCGGCGCGTGCTTGAAAACTTTCACGTTCAAGCGTCTCATACTTCAAACCCCCGCTGAATCTGTCTAGATTTGGCGGGGGTTTTCTGTCTTTAGGCTAGTCAGGACTGATTTTCAGGGTAGATAAGAGCGAGTACCCTGGCCCGAATAGTTCCGCATGCTGGGGTCTCCTTGACCGCCATATGCCTTTAAGGTAAACCTTATAGGCATGCCTGAGGCGCACATCCACCCCTCAAGCCTTCGACGGCTCCCACGCCCAACCCGTGTTGGAGAGCCGTTTACTATTTCTGGACGCGAGCAGAGCCCAGCCATCCGACGGGTTATTCTCGCACCAACCATCCGCGTCCCCACACATTCGAGGTTTACAACTATGGGAGCATCTACCCCTAAGGCGCCCGCAAAGCGCGAAGGCTTCTCGAGCCGCCGCGTCTTTATCTTTGCCGCCATCGGTTCTGCTGTTGGTCTGGGCAATATTTGGCGTTTCCCCTACATCGCATTCGACAACGGCGGCGGCGCCTTCATGATCCCCTACATTGTCGCCCTGCTGACCGCCGGCCTGACTTTCCTGTTCTTTGACTACGCCATTGGTCACCGTGCGCGTGCTTCGTCGCCGCTGGCCTTCCGCCGCCTGAACCGCAAGACCGAGTTCATCGGTTGGTGGCACATGGGTATTAACTTCGTGATCGCTATCTACTACGCCGCTATTGTGGCGTGGTCGTTGCGTTACATGGTTTTCTCCTTCACCAATGCGTGGGGCGATAACCCGAAGGCGTTCTTCCAGGGTGAGTTCTTGAAGGTTGCGGACACCCCCGGTGTCTCCCTGGACTTCAACATGAACGTCCTGATTCCCATGATTCTCGTTTGGGGCGTGCTGCTTGCCGTGATGGCTCTGGGCGTGCAGAAGGGTGTTGGCGCGGCCAACATCGTCTTTATCCCGCTGCTGCTGGTTATGTTCGTGGGCCTGGTGATTTACTCCCTGACCCTGCCCGGCGCAGTTGACGGTCTGAACGCGCTGTTCACCCCCAGCTGGGATTCGCTGGCTAACCCGGATGTGTGGGTTGCGGCGTACGGCCAGATTTTCTACTCGCTGTCCATTGGCTTCGGCATTATGATTACCTACTCCTCCTACCTGAAGCCCAAGGCTGACCTGACCGGTTCGGGTGCCGTGGTTGGCTTTGCAAACTCCGGTTTCGAGCTGCTTGCGGGTATTGGTGTGTTCTCGGCTCTGGGCTTCATGGCTCAGGCTGCGGGCACCCAGGTGAGCGATGTCGCGACCAGCGGCATCGGCCTGGCGTTCATCGCATTCCCGACCATTATTTCTCAGGCCCCCGGCGGCGTGCTGATCGGTATTCTCTTCTTCGGCTCCCTGCTCTTCGCGGGCTTCACCTCCCTCATCTCGATTCTTGAGGTGATTATTGCGGGTGTTCAGGACAAGTTCGCCACCTCGCGTCTTGCCTCCACCACCCTGGTGATTATTCCGGTCGCCGTGATTTCGCTGCTGCTGATGCCGACCACCACCGGCCTGTACGTGCTCGATATTCTCGATAACTTCGTGAACCTCTTCGGTATTCTGGCCGCCGGCCTGTGCGCCATCATCGTCGTGGCGTACGTGGTGCGTGCGCTGCCCGCCCTGGCCGAGCACCTGAACCGTTACTCCTCCATCAAGGTTGGTAAGATCTGGATGGTTCTGCTGGCTGTTGTGACCCCGCTGGTTCTTGGCTACTCCCTGATTCAGAGCGTCATCAAGCTGATTCAGACTCCGTACGAGGGTTACCCGGCAGATATGCTGGCAATCTTCGGCTGGGGTATGAGCGCGCTCCTACTGGTCGGCGCGATCGTTGTTTCCCTCTTGCCCTGGTCGAAGAAGTCTCGTGCCGCTGAGAAGCCTCCGGCACCTCCGGTGATTGCCGGTCAGATGGAGCACGACCACGTCGATTCGACCATTACCCGTTAGGAGCCCTCATGTCTATCTCTGCAATTGTGATGCTGATTGTGGCCATTCTGATTATCTGGGGTGGCCTGGGCCTGGCGATGCTGAACCTGCACCGTCATCCGGATCTGGATGCTCTCGATGATGCTGCTGAAGCTCAGGGTTCTGAGCTTTAGCGTGTGAACGCGACATAAAGTGATGCCCCGCAGTCTTGTAGGCTGCGGGGCATCGCTGTGTTTATATGGGCGTTTTACGCGGGCGTTGGGGCTACTTGCTCTGCACGTCTTTAGCCTGTGCGTCTTCAGTGCTGACCAGCGGAATCATTCCGGTTTCAGGGTCCGATAGTGCGGAGGGTCGGTAAGAGCGGGAGGCGCGCAACGCATCCACGGTGAAGATGATGAGCGCAATCCAGATGAGGCTCAGGCCCAGTACCTTGTCGGGGCTCATCTGCTCGTGCAGAACGGTGATGGCGAGAATGAACTGGATGGTTGGGCCCAGGTACTGCACCATGCCGATGACTGAGAGCGGCAGTGCCTTGGTTGCCGCGGCGAAGAGCATGAGCGGCACAACGGTGACCACGCCGGTGGAAGCGAGAAGCCAGAAGTGACCGGCACCTTCGCTGAGGAGGGTCATCTGACCCTGCGCGTTGAGCACGAAGAGGGCGGCAACGCCGAAGGGCGCCAGGATCAGCGTTTCGAGGGAGAGTGAAACGATGGGGCTCACCTCGTGAGCGATACGTGCCTTGAGCAGACCGTAGATACCGAAGGAGAACGCCACGCCCAGACCGGTCCAGGGTACCTGACCGTAGATGAGGCTCATCATCAGCACGGCAAGGCACGAGATTGCCACGGACACCCACTGTGCGGCGCGCAGTCGCTCCTGCAGGAAAATCACGCCCAACACCACGGAGACCAGCGGGTTAATGAAGTAGCCCAGGGACACGTCAATCGTGTGGCCGGTCGTTGTCGCCACCACGTAGATGAGCCAATTCGCGCAGATAAGGAACGATGCCGCCGTCAGTACCAGCATGACGCGGCGGTTCCGCAGAACGCGGCGGAAGTCCGCGGTTGCCCGCACCAGCGGTAGCAGTATGGCGCAGAAAATGAGGGAGAAGACCACTCGCGCCACGACAATCTCAATCGGGCCCGCCGGTGCCATGAGCACGAAGTACAGGGGGAGCATGCCCCAAATGAGGTAGGTGCCGATGATGGTGATAAACCCGTTGCGGGTGGTGTGCTTCTGTGTTTCTGACATCGTTTCTTCTTCTGATCTGATTCTTCGGTTACGTTCTTCTAATGCTTATCGTCGATTCGGCGTCTGCGTAGGTAGAGGCTTGAATACCTCCACGAACGCCACAGGCGCGGTACCACGAGGATACCGCGCCTGAAACGTCGCTGCGTATTCGGTTTAGAGGCCGAAGAAGCGGGAGAAGAAGCCCTTCTTCTTGGGCTGTTCTGCCTCGCGGCGTGCAGTTTCTTCCTGCTCGCGGCGGGCTGCCTCTTCGTGCTCTGCCTGCAGGTCGGGAGCTGCGCCAGCGTTGCGGATGGGCTCCACGTGCTGCTCCTCGTACTTTGCTGCTTCCTGCTCAACCTCGGCGGGCTGCTCAGCAACAGGCTCAGCTGCGACCGGCTCCTCAGCGTACTCTACGGAAGCCTCAACGGTCTCGTACTCGGGCTGCTCGGCACCGATGGACTCGTCGGTGTAGACGCGAGCCTGCTCGGTCTCTTCTGCCTCGTACTCGCCGGGCAGGGTCTCCACGGTGACCAGGCCGGGCTCTGCGTGCTCTGCCGGTTCCTGATCGAAGGGAGCCTCGTCGGCGGGTACCTCGGTCTCTGCGACCGGTGCGTGCTCTGCGATCTCGACAGCGCGCTCAGCCTCAGCCTCGGCACGTGCGGCGGCGCGTTCTGCTGCCTCCTGCTCACGCTGTGCGTTCTGTGCGGCTGCCTCAGCGGCTGCCACACGCTCAATCTCGGTGCGCAGGGCGGCGAGGGATTCGCGGCGCTGAGCGGCAGCGGCTGCGCACTGTTCCAGAACCTCGGGGCCAACCTGAGGCTCAGCCTGCTCGATGCCGCTGATGCGGCCGTCGTCGAACCACAGGCGCAGGGCGCCGTCGGTTGCGGTCAGCACGGCGGTTGCCTCGGTGTCCCAGGCAATGTGGAAGCCGCGCTGCTGAGCGTAGGAGTCCACCGCCAGAACCTGATTGTGAATCTCTTCGCTCTGCAGGGTCTTCGCAATGACACGGCCGATACCCTTGTAGGTCGGAGCCTCGAGGGTCAGCTCAGCGCCCTCCAGCAGGGTCCATGCGCGCACGCCAGCGCCCGCGGGCAGCGGGTAGTGCGCGTACAGGCCGCTGATGGTCTTGGTTGCCAGGGTCAGGCGGCGTGCCAGGGACTCGGAGAGGGGCAGTTCGTCGGTGGTCAGCTCGGTCAGGCCGTCACGCTCACCGGTTTCGCGCGCCTGAATAGCGGCAGAAACAACGGAGTCGGGGAAGTAGCCCAGCTGCTGCCAAGACCAAATCCAAGTACCGCGGTTCTCAGATTCGGTGCCCAGCAGGTGCGGCTTGAGCGAAAGCGGGGGAGTGGTCTCAAAATCCAGAGACTGGGAGGTGAAGTCCACGTTCCACTCGGAGGTACCCACGAGCTCAGCGAGTCGAGCCTGGTACTCGGTGGAGATAAAGATCGATGCGTCGATAAGGTCCTGCAGAGAATTCGTCATGTTTCAAGATTATCAACCTTTTAGCGTTCACTATGCCGTGTGTCTCCGGTTTTGGGGTGCGCTTTAGGCGTATTGGACGCTAAGAGGGTTGAATGAGCCGCCTGGAGGGGCGCAGGGGAGAGGTAGAGCATATATCTTTCGGCGTAAACTATCTGCGTGGAGTGCCCGTGTTCGTTAGAATCGAAGAGACGGCTTCTTCCGGCACCCTGTAAGCCGACACTACGACCGAACACGGATGCCTCCAGCCGCGCCGTATTCACACTCAAGGATGTATGAACTATGACTGAACCCCGCCTCGCCGAGACGAGTAGCCGCGCCGCGCGCATCCAGGACGCGCTGAACAACATTGGAAGCTGGCTGCTGGATGTCGTTAGTGTTGACCCCGGCTGGAGTGAAATGGTGCTGGACGTCAAGCCTCTGGCTGGTCAGATTTTCGTGCGCGTGCGTGAATTCCGCGACGGTGAAGAGTTCATTGGCACCATCGGCCCGCTCAAGGACGGCTCGCCCATTATTGCTGAGGTCCGCAAGCTGCAGCGTGCCGCCTACGACGGCAACCGCGGCACCTGGTTCACCGCCTCCATCGTGGTGGCGGCTACCGGTTGGCCCAACCCGCAGTTCAGCGTGGGTGCCTCCTATAACCGTGATGATGAGCCCGCCAGCTGGAAGAACGAGGGTACCCTGACCGCAACCGACGTGCGTGAGCACCTGGCTGAGTTCCCGCGTGACGCATCGCGTATTCCTCAGTGGGCTCGTGAGCGTATGGAGGGCCGTGCCCGCCACTCTGCCGCCGCGGCGCTGTCTTCGAGCGAGCACGAGATTCCGAACCCCTACCTGGTCGCCGCCCTGGAAACCTTCCGCAACGATGTGCAGGAGCGAACCCTCATTAACGTGGTTCGTACCATGCTCGGCGGCGACGTTCTGCTGGATGCGACCGGCTCCCTGCTGATTCCGTCCGAGACCGATCCGATGGGCCCCGAATCGGTGCTGACCCACCAGGTCATCCGCATGCCCGAGACCGGTATGCAGGCGCTGTGCGTGTTCTCCTCCTCCGAGCACATCGGCAAGAGCTACGTGCGTCAGGAATCCGAGGGTGACGAGCTGATTCTGCGCGAGCCGGCGATGAAGGTCTTTATCGACTTCCTCAGCAATGAGGCGCTGGATCTGATTGTGGTTGACCCCGGCACCGACCACGAATGCTACATTGAGCGCGCTCAGGTGCAGTGGATTGTCACTTCTCCCCGTAATGACGGCGCGAAGATGGCGCTGACTCAGGACAACATGCAGATGCTGCTCGGCTCGCTGGTATCCCCGGCGTCCGTGCTGCTGGTGGGTGTTGACCCGGCTGACCCGTCCGGTACGTCCTTCGTCTTTGATCCGGATGAGAACGGCAACCCGCAGAGCCTGCTGGTGTTCACCTCGCCCATTGAGATTGCGGCACTGGACCCGCATATTGAGGTGCGTTCAGCGAATGCCCTGGATATTCTGCGTTACGCCCTGGAGATCGGTGCACCGAGCGTGAAGGTGAACGCGATTAACCCCTCCACGGTGCTGACCGCGGCGCAGATTCGCGAACTGCTGGAGATTGTGGGCTCTCAGCCCGCCATGGGCGCCTAAGCTCCTGCATTAAATAACTTAAACCGTTGAGGCGGCGACACGAGTAGTGTCGCCGCCTCAACGGTTTAAAACGCTCATGACCGAGCCTGCCCGAGACTCCCGGGGCTATAGGGTTACGCCGCCAGGATGCGTGTTGCCGCTTCCTGCTGGGTGCGGGCGAGTGCCGCCTCCTGTTCGGTCTGGCAGTCTACGCACACGCCCTGGTAGAGCACGTCTGCGCTGAAGAGTGCCATGCCGTGAAAATCGCTGGGGGTCAGGCAGGGTGCGGAGCCAACCGCGCAGTCCACGTCTTCGACCTTGCCGCAGCGTACGCAGAAGGCGTGGTGGTGGTTGTCGCCCGTGCGGGTTTCGTAGAGGGCGGGGGTTCCCGGCGGCTCGAACTTACGTAGCAGGTCGATATCGGTCAGGTCGGCAAGAATGACGTAGACCGACTGAACCGTGATGGCGGGGATGCGCTCGCGGACTGCCTGCACGATGGTGTCGGCGGTGGAGTGCGGGTGTTCCTGCACTGCGTGGAGTACGGCGAGGCGCTGCTTGGTGACGCGGCGGCCTTTGGTGCGCAGACCGGTGGTCCATGCTTCTTCGAGCTGTTCGGGGCTCATTGCTGAGAGCAGGGGCAGGCCGGTGGTGTGGGCGCAACCGGTGTTGTGATGGTCTGGGTTCTGGGTCTTCTTCGTATCGGAGGTTGTCTTTGCGTCGGTCATAGGTTTAAGTCTACACGTTATTATGAGAAATTCATCATTATTTTATGAAAAGCTCATAATAAGCCGGGAGGGTGTCCCTTTCATCCACTCTGTGGCGCCCCTCCTCACCCCGACCTCGGGTGTGAAGAGATGCCGTACAATCAAAGAACCTAGAGTACCCGTACCGACGAGCATCATCAAGGAGGACAGGGCCATGGCGTACGACTTCACAAACCCCATCTACATTCTGCTGATGATTCTGCTCTTTGGTGTGCCCATCGTGACCCCGGTGATTTACGGTCAGTACCGTAGCACCACCACCGGTTTTGATTTGGAGGGTCAGCTGATGCTCGGCCTGCTCTTCATCCTTTTTCTGGGTGCTTACGGCACGATTCTTCTTCTGGGTATTTTTCCGACTGCTACGGCGCAGGTGTTGGAGCAGGTGCCCCTGGTAAATATCCCCGGCGCCATTCCCTAGTTCTTCTCGCACTTTCGGCGTCTGGGTGACGCTCTGGGTGAATCCGCGCGCCATAAGGTGCGCCCGCGGGTGCTTGCACGTATTCTATAGAGTCAAGTACACGCTGTACGCACTGACCTATTTGCTTAGGAGGATACCCATGCACAGTCATAACAACGGACTGAAAACTGCCCTGTTGATGGGCTCCATGGTGGGCATGATGCTGCTCATCGGTGGTCTGCTTTCGGCGAGCTTCCGCACCTCCATTTTCATTTGGATCATGGGTTTGGTGAGCTTGGGTTCGGTGGCGTACACCTACTGGAACTCCGATAAGCTCGCCCTGCGCTCCATGAATGCGTACCCGGTCAGCCGCGAAGAGGTCCCGGTGCTCTACGACATTGTGGAGGAGCTTTCTTCCCGTGCGGGTCAGCCCATGCCCGCCCTTTACGTGGCACCGACCATGACCCCGAACGCGTTCGCAACCGGTCGTAACCCACAGAACGCGGCGGTGTGCTGCACCGAGGGTATTCTGCAGCTGCTGGATGAGCGCGAGATGCGCGGCGTGCTCGGCCACGAGCTGATGCACGTGTACAACCGCGATATCCTCACCTCCTCGGTGGCGGCGGGTATCGCCTCCATCATCGGTACGATTGCGCAGATTCTTTCGTTTGGCGCGATGTTCGGCGGTTCCAGCCGTGACGGTGAACGCTCGAACCCCCTCGCCATGTTCGTGGTTGCCATGCTGGCTCCCATTGCTACGCAGGTTATTCAGATGGCTATTAGCCGCACCCGCGAATTTGATGCCGACGAGGACGGTGCACGTCTGACCGGTGACCCGCTGGCTCTGGCTTCGGCACTGAACAAGCTGGAGAGCGGCGTGTCCATGTATCCGATGGATCCGAACAACCGCAGTACCGAGGCGGCGAGCGCCATGATGATTGCGAACCCTTTCGGCTCGCTGAAGAACATGCTCTCGACTCACCCGCCGATGGATCAGCGTATTGCGCGCCTGCAGCAGCAGGCTCGTGAGATGGGTCAGTACTAAGTCTTTTCTTCGCTGAGTCATTTGGGTATATATGACTCGGCGTGACGATTGTGACCTGCGATGACGGGTTGGCAGACAAAAAATCCTCGGGGTGGCTACTGTGGAAGTAGCCACCCCGAGGATTTTTGCATTTCGGCTTCTAGCTGCTTCCCCTCACCCATCGCGGGGCGGGGGAGTGCCTGCGCTTAGCGGTAGTTGACGAACTGCAGGTCAACCTCAAGGTCAGCGGACTTGAGCATTGCGATAACTTCCTGCAGGTCATCGCGGGACTTGGAGGAGACGCGCAGCTCATCACCCTGGATGTTCGCCTTCACGCCCTTGGGGCCCTCTTCGCGGATCATCTTGGAGATCTTCTTTGCCTGATCCTGCGCGATGCCTTCCTTGATGGAGCACTCGATGCGGGTTTCCTTACCGGATGCGTAGGGCTTTCCGGAGTCCAGGGACTTCAGAGAGATGCCGCGCTTGACGAGCTTGGACTGGAAGACGTCCAGCACTGCCAGGGCACGCTCTTCGGCGTTTGCCTTGATGAGGATCTTGTCGCCGGAGTAGTCGATTTCTGCGCCGACGCCGCGGAAGTCGTAGCGCTGGGAGATTTCCTTCTGTGCCTGGTGCAGTGCGTTGGAAACTTCCTGCTTATCCACCTTGGACACAATGTCGAATGACGATTCGCTAGCCATGGGCTTTCCTTTCGTGAATGAGGTGCTACTGGCACCGGTTAGTACTAGCCTACCGGGTCGGGGCTCTTGTTCACAGCTAACTATCAGAATAACCGGCCTGTTTTACAGGCGCCACTAACCTTAAAAGAGGACAATAGAAATATGACCACTCCTAACCTGTCCGTAACGGACGCACGCACGAGCGAGGAAGCTCGCGACCTGCAAACCCTCCTTTTCATCGATCTGCATACCTCTCTGGGTGCTGAACCCGAGGGTATCCCTGAGGCGGAGCGTCTCAACGAATCTGACCACCACGAGATTCATCTTGATCTGCACGAGGAAGATGCTGAGCCTTCTCCCTTTGACGGTATCGGTATCACTCTGACGGAACCTTCGCTGGTGGCGCGTTTCCGTGGCGTTCGCCGTGACCTGGAGCGTGAGATTGCCGGCGACATGTGCACCGTGGAGCAGGCGCGCCGCTATCTGGAGCACCTGGAGATTGTGCTTCTGCTTGAGCAGGATGGCGATACTCCGTCCCGCTCTTTCTAAAGCTGCTGTAGGTGGTGGCTTTATTCACGGTTTTATTCGTGAGGTGAGAGCGCGGGCGCTGCAATAGATATGTGCGGTAGATATGGATGCGCGATGAGCGTGCGCTCTTGGCTCTTTGGTGACTTGGGTGGCGAGAAACGATAAATACAGCCAGAAATATAACCTTCGTCACAAAACCCTGCGTGAAGTGTACAAGTCCCCAAAACTGCTGTAGAGTAGTCTCTGTTCGCGTGAGCGAGCAACTAGCACCTAGCTAGGCGGCAGGTTACCCGAGCGGCCAAAGGGGGCTGACTGTAAATCAGCTGGCACTGCCTACGGGGGTTCGAATCCCTCACCTGCCACAAATAGCCCGGTTACGAAAGTAACCGGGCTTTTGTGTATCTAAAACCAATTTCACGACGGCTTCAGCGGCGGCGAGGCACAGCCTGCTGAGCTTCTCGGCAAAACTCTTGCTGGGCTTTCGACAGCCCGGTGGGGCGCCTCTATCACCTGGCGCGGAACTTTTCGCGGGAGCCTCTGCGACACGCCCGCGGGTCGGCTGAAACTACCGTGTAAAGAACCAACTATGACGGCAATTTGTCATATCTTTCACAATGTTTGAATCCCAGGGCGAACAATTCGCGATTGGGGTCTTGAGGGTGTAGCTTTATCTCATGGCTACTATTGAAATTACTCAGCAGAACCTGACTGCTACCGTCGAGAGCAACGACATCGTCTTCCTGGACTTCTGGGCAGATTGGTGCGGTCCCTGCAAGCAGTTCTCCCCCGTCTACGAGGCGGCTTCGGAGAAGCACACCGACATCGTTTTCGGCAAGGTCGACACCGAGGACCAGGGCCAGCTCGCTCAGGCGGCAGGCATCACCTCCATCCCCACCATCATGGGCTTCCGTGGCGGTATCCTGGTTTACCAGCAGGCTGGCGCACTGCGCGAAGACCAGCTGGAGACCGTGATCGGTTCGATCCGCGAGCTCGACATGGACAAGGTCCGTGCAGAAATCGCAGCAGCAGAAGGCTCTGCAGAGAAGAAGTAAGCTCACCACCACAAAAGAGCTTGAACGGGGCGCACCCGCCGGTACAACCGGCTGGGGCGTCCCGTCCCCTTTTAACCTCGTGAGGGAGCGTTAGCGGTCGCGGTGATCCTCAATGCTCATGCGCGCCCCGTAGCGCTGCTTCGAAAAGCCCGATGCGTGCATGAGCCGCACCAGGCGCTGCCGATGCGGGCTGTAGGGTGCGAGCAGGGCGAGCATGCCCGCATCGTCGGTGCGCTTGCCGGTGAACAGCTCACCGACCGCGTGCGCCAGGTGGTAGTCGCCCACGCTGATGGCGTCCGGGTGCCCGCATACCCGTTGCAGAGCCTCAGAAATGCTCCACGGGCCCACGCCGCGCACGGTATGCAGGCTCCGCGCCAGTAGCGCGACGTCGCCTTCTGCCGCAATATTTTTCAGAGACTCGGCGGAGCGCGCGTAGGCGTAGACGGCATCGTAGCGGCTTTTATCAACGCCCGCCCGATGCCAATCCCAGGTAGGAATCGTCGCCAGGGTCCGGGCGGTGGGATAGACGCGCATCCCATCCGGCTGATGCCCCATCCCGGTCGACGGGGCGGCGGAGCCGTACTTCTGCAGGACCCAGCGTAAGGTTCTGAATGCCTCGGTCTGGGTGATGCGCTGTTCCACAATGGCGTTGAGCATCTGCCGGTCCAGCTGGCCGGATGCGCTGAGGCGAAGACCCGGATTCTGCCGCCACGCCTGCTGAATACGCGGCGGAAGAGCCTCAAAAGAGGGGAGGTCACCGAACTGTTCGGCTGGGTCGTGCAACCCTAGCCAGTACGTCATTTCCTGCGCCAGCGCCTGAAGATCGGCTCGAGCCTGCATCTGCTGGTCGGCGGCGGCGTAGGAAGCCCAGATGCGGATGCGCACCGGGCGCATCAGCAGGCGGTGCAGGGAGGGGAGAGCTGCTGGAAGCTTGGTTGCCTCCGCAACTCGTTCGACGTACAGTACCGCAGGGAACTCGTGAAACGGAGTACGAGCCGTCAACCAGATCCGTTCGGCGCCATCCGCGCGGCTCAACGCACGATACGAAAGATCCTGAGCGCCGCGGCGCAACGATCCCAAAGTCTGCGCCAACTGCACCGGAACCTGCGGCTCAATCACGACCTCGCACGCCTCGGGAGCCAGAGCCCCCGGAAGAATCGAAGCCGCGGGGGAGAGAGTACGAACCTGAACGCACGGCTGGTGAAGAACGCCAGGCTCCTGAAGAACATCCGCGAGCGCTGGCGCATAGGGCACACCAGCAGCTGCCAAAGGATGCCGGGCGCGCCGAACACCCACGCCGGGGCGGTCGTTCGGGGATGCAGGAGGAATCGTACTCACCTCACCAGTCTATTCCCTCACCCAACGAGGTGCCCCAGCCTATGACTCCCCCTATGACCACCAGCCTAAGAACATCAGCTCAAGCGGCAGAAATACTTGGCAGGGCAGCCACACCGCTAATGCGATACCCTAAAGGGTAGAGCGAAAACGAACGCAAACTCAGCCACCGGCACGACACAGGCTGCGCGTTCCGCCCCGCTCACAAGGGCGCCCACGCCCGGACACGCACCCCGGACATCACCCCGAGAGAAGGACGCCTATGGCACCGGAAGCACATGACGCACCCTCGATAACTGACGCACCTGAGAAGAACGGCACCGCCACAGGCGCGCGCCGCCAGCGTGCCCAGAAAAAGCCGCGTCAGTCCTTCACCGAGCGCGTCAAGAGCATCCGTCCGCTTGAACTTCTGCCCGGTCTGCTCCTTGCCGCCGCCGTCATGGCGCTGTACACCTACTACTCGTTGCAGCAGATGAAGCACTGGGTGACCCCCTCTTGGGACCTTGCGATTTTCACCCAGATGGCGCAGGCGTACTCGCACTTCTCCGTGCCCATCGTGCCGATTAAGGGGCCCGACTTTAACCTCTGGGGTGACCACTTCCACCCGATTCTGGTGCTCCTCGGCCCCGTCTACGCGCTGTTCCCCTCACCGACCACGCTACTGGTCGTGCAGAACGCTATGGTTGCCTTCGCAAGCTTCGCGATTGTGCGTTTTACTCAGCGTGCCTTCGCGCTCGCCCAGAAGGCTGAAGACGCGCAGAAGAATGAGCCCGCGCAGAACGCTCAGCCCGTAAAGTATCAAGGCGTTATCCCCACCATTACCGGTCTACTGCTCGGTGCCGGCTTTGCCCTCAGCTTCGGCGTTCAGCAGGCAATCGCAGCCCAATTCCACGAGGTCGCCTTCGCCGTGCCGCTGCTCGCCATGAGCCTCGGCTACCTGGTGCTCGCCTCGCGCGTGAGCGGCACCGAACGCGCCCGCTACCTCGCCTACGCCTGCTGGTGGTCCCTGCCCATCGCCTTCGTCAAAGAAGATATGGGCATCACCGTCGCAGCTATCGGCCTCATTATCTTTATCCGCACCGGCTGGCTGAGCACCGCCGTTGACATCCTGATGCCGCGCCTCTCCGAAGGCACCCCCGCCCCCATGCGCGCCCGCATGCAGCAGCTCTACTCCTCCTGGGCACGTACCCCCGCCGTCGCAGAATCCACCATGGTCATAATCTGGGGTGTGTTCTGGTCCGCCGTCGCCATCTACGTGATTCTGCCCTACTTCAACAGCGGCGGTAACTTCGACTACGCCGACAAGGTGAACTTCTCCGCAGCCCTGGGCGACCCCTTCGGCTCGGTCCTGCAGATGCTCGGTAACAACACCAAACTGGCAACCCTCGGACTGCTCCTGATGACCGGCGCGCTCCTCTGGGTCATTTCACCGCTGGCGGCAATTGCCCTGCCGACCCTCGCCTGGCGACTGCTCTCCACCATGGAGTCCTACTGGGCAAGCACCTGGCACTATTCGCTCGTGCTCATGCCGGTCGTCTTCCTCGCCCTGCTGGACGCCGTCCTGCGTGTGCGGTACGGCGTGGTCCCCGCCGCGATTCCGGTACGCTCGGCCGCGCGCGCAGCCGATAGCGCCTCCACCCAGGATGCTGGCGTGCCGACCAAACCCGGCCGCCTCACCGCCCTGGCGCGCCGCATGCCCGTATGGGCTCTGCCCGCCGTGGCGCTCTTGCTTGCGGCGTCCCCGATTTTTGTTGCCGGCTCCCAGCAGCCCCTCTCCTCCCTGAGTAACGCACAGTTCACCGCCTCCGCTCTGACCACCACCGACCAGATGAAGCAGGACGCTGTGCAGAAGGTTCCCGAAGGGGTGACGGTCGCATCTGACCTGTCGATTCTGACCCAGCTCATTCCCGGTCGCACCGTCTACTGGATTGGCCACACCGGTGAACCCGCCCCCGACTACGTGGTCATTGACCGCAAGAGCAACTCCTGGGATGGCAACCCGCCGACCAACGCCGCACAGTACGCGGCTGACCGCTACGGCCACTCCTACGCTAAGTACGCGACCGTCGGCACGATTGATATTGTGCGACGCGTAGACTAGCCCTTCGGTTTAACTTCTCAATGAGCACCCACCCTCCGAAAGTGAGGGTGGGTGCTCGCCTTTAAGAGATGAGGTTTTAAGCACCTTTTTATAGCCCAGGCGGGGACCCTACTGTACACTGGATAGAACACGGGAACCCCCGATGAAGGTCTTGTGCGCACCCGGCACCCAAGGTGGTGCTGGAATTGTAGGTGCGCCGTACTCACCATCACCGATTGATACGCCCCATAAACTTGCGGTTCACACCGTACACGCGGGCTTCTCTTAACGATCTCTGGTCCAGCGTCTTTGCTGCGTCTGCTGTAACAGACACACCACCGCCGTAGAGCGGGAAGGCGAACCACCAGGAATACGTGACATTGCATGTGAGCATTACCCACCCTGTACACCCCTGAATCACAGGGACTACTGTGCGCTGAGCGCAGAGTACGAGCAGGCGTGCGGATAATGTGCCGAGAAATTCAAGACCACCCCCAGCAAAAGCCGCTACCCGCAGCATCCGCAGAATACCTCTGCAGAATGCGCCGGTAACGGAGGCCCCCTGGATGCTCTACTCCCCAGGGGATGATGTGTGGCTGGGCCGTGAAGGGGACACCCGGTAAGCGCCGAAAAGCGTGCGCTATCCACCCCTACCGTATAGAGGAAAAATTGACTGAGAATACTGCTACCCCGGCCGAACTGAACGCCGAGGCAGAGACCGTTGTGACCACTGAGAACATCACCGAGAACACCGTTGAGAGCCCTGCTGTAGAAGCAGAAGAAACCACCGCAGAAGCATCTGCAGAAACCGCTGCAGAAGAGACTGCCGCAGAAGCACCCGCCGAAAAGGCTGAAGAAGAAGGCGTACGCTTCACCGACCTGGGCCTGGACGCACGCGTCCTGGCAGCGCTGGAAGAGGTCGGCTACGAGAAGCCGTCCCCCATTCAGGAACAGACCATCCCCCTGCTGCTCGAAGGCCACGACGTGGTCGGTCTGGCACAGACCGGTACCGGTAAGACCGCAGCATTCGCGCTGCCGGCACTGTCCCGCATGGCTGAACTTGCCGACATTAACGGCGTCTCCCGCGATACCCAGGTTCTGGTCCTGGCACCCACCCGCGAGCTGGCTCTGCAGGTTGCAGAAGCCTTCTCCTCCTACGCAACCCACATGGAGGACTTCACCGTTCTGCCCATTTACGGTGGCTCCCCCTACGGCCCGCAGCTGGCCGGTCTGCGCCGCGGTGCGCAGGTCGTCGTCGGTACCCCCGGCCGCGTGATTGACCACCTCGAAAAGGGCTCCCTGGACCTGTCCAACCTGCAGTACCTGGTACTGGACGAGGCAGACGAAATGCTGCGCATGGGCTTCGCCGAAGACGTGGAGAAGATCCTCGAAGGCACCCCCGACAGCAAGCAGGTTGCACTCTTCTCCGCAACCATGCCCAACTCAATCCGCAAGATCGCTCAGCAGTACCTGAACGACCCCGTCGAGGTCCGCGTCAAGGCTAAGACCACCACCAGCGCAAACATCACCCAGCGTTACATGCAGGTCATGCACTCCCACAAGCTGGACGCAATGACCCGCGTGCTCGAGGTGGAGAACTACGACGGCATCATCGTCTTCGTTCGCACCAAGAAGGAAACCGAGGAAGTTGCCGACAAGCTGAAGGCACGCGGCTTCGCGGCAGCAGCGATCAACGGTGACATCCCCCAGCAGCTGCGTGAGCGCACCGTTGACGCCCTGCGTGACGGCCGCATCGACATCCTCGTGGCAACCGACGTGGCTGCACGTGGCCTGGACGTTGAGCGCATCTCCCTGGTCGTCAACTACGACATCCCCCACGACACCGAGTCCTACGTGCACCGCATCGGTCGTACCGGCCGTGCAGGTCGCGAAGGTGCCGCAATCCTCTTCGTCACCCCGCGTGAGAAGTACATGCTGCGTCAGATCGAGAAGGCAACCCGCCAGAAGGTCGAGCCGATGCACATGCCCACCGCAGAGGCAGTGAACGAGACCCGTAAGCAGCGCTTCGCACAGCAGATTACCGAGACCATCGAGTCTGAGGACCTGAGCTTCTTCCGCCAGATTATCGAGGACTACGAGAACGAGCACGACACCACCGCTGAGGACATCGCGGCCGCACTGGCTGTTATCGCCCAGCAAGGTCGCCCCTTCTTCCTCGACGAGGAAGAGGACATCGCACGCAACTCCCGCCCGTTCTCCGACGATGATTCGGACCGCGGCGGCCGCAAGGCAAAGCGCGCACACAACGACGAGGGCATGGTCAACTACAAGCTGAACGTTGGCCGTTCCTCCCGCGTGACCGCAGGCGCTATTGTGGGTGCGCTGGCTAACGAGGGCGGCATTAAGGGCTCCCAGATTGGCTCCATCGACATTCGCCAGCACTTCACCATTGTTGGCCTGCCCGAGGACCTGCCCCGCGACTTCTTCGATCGCCTGCGCGACACCAAGATCGCTGGCGAGTTCATCAACATCCGCAAGGACAACGGTCCCAAGGGTGGCGGACGCGGCTTCGGCGGCGGTCGTCGTGAGGGCGGCTACCGCGACTTCGACCGTCGCGATGGCGGTCGTCGTGAAGGTGGCCGCCGCGAGGGTGGCTACCGCGGTAGCCGTGACGGTGGCCGTGACTTCGGCGGTGACCGTGACTTCAAGCGTGGCGGCCGCGATTTCGGTGGCAAGCGCAACGACCGTGACTTCGGTGGCCGCGACTTTGGTGGCCGCGATAACCGTCGTGATGGTGGCTACCGTGGCAACCGTGACGGTGGTCGTGATTTCGGCGGTCGCGATAACCGCCGCGATGGCGGCTACCGCGGTAACCGCGACGGTGGCCGTGACTTCGGCGGCCGCGGCAAGCGCTACTAAGATTTCGGCTAAGCCTGGAGCTGCGATAAGAGGAGCTTGCTGAGGCTATCGGCTAGCAGCCTTGTAATCCGCATATGATTCAAAGACCGGTAGGGGATCGATGAGCTCTCCTGCCGGTCTTTGGCGTATCCCCTGCGGGTGAGCTTGGGGCGCGTCTGGGGGAGGGGCGAGGTGGCCTCCGGCGGGTGGTGCGTTCCTCCTAAACCAAACCACCCCAAATGTGGTGTATGCCATAGCTTTTCCGCTTGCGAGCATTCTTGAAGACCTGTATAGTTTTACCTGTTGCCCCGATAGCTCAGTGGTAGAGCGCCATCTTGGTAAGATGGAGGTCCCG
>NZ_CAUVVO010000012.1:0-55811 GCF_963555405.1 uncultured Rothia sp.
GTGGTAACCCGGTTTCTTTGGTGGACCCGTGGGGCCTGTCGCCGGTGTCGGTGGAAGACTTCAATAAACAGAAGGCTGTTGCCGTCTTTGTAAGGGATAGCTTGGAATATCTGGCTGGTGCCGCGATGGTTGCTACCGGTTTTATAGTTGCTGCCATTGCTACAGGTACTGGTCCTGTTGGTGGCGCTATCCTTGGTGGTATTTCCGGTGCGCTTATGGGTGCAGGCATGTCGGTATTTGATCAGAAAGCTTCCGGCGGAAAGGTTGACTGGTCAAAGGCCGGCAAGGAGGCATTTAAGGGAGCCATTACTGGTGCTGTAACTGGTTTGGTAACCGGTGGCTTGGGCAACTTGAAAAATTTGGCTACCGGAGTGACGAAAGTTACTCAAACGGTTGAGAAGGTTTCAAAGCTAAAGCAGGCTGCTTCTGCAGTGGTTGCAAAGGTAACTGCTCCAGTAGCAAAGGTAACTGCTCCTGTTAAATCTGCGCTCACTCCCTATGCCCAGAAGTTTGGAGTGGAACTGGCTGAAGATAAGATTCTCGAAGACGTAGTGAAAGATAGTGTTTCTGGAGGTATAAATAATGTAGTTTCATACTATCTGGACGATAATGTAAAAGATAAAAACCCATTGACCGCGCTAGGAATGTTTGCTTCTGGTGCTACCGCAGGTTTGGGAGGTGCCGTTTCCGGTGGAATTATAAAATCTGGGTTTGGTCTTCCTGGATATCATGATTCAAAACGCAGTCCCTTCAAGAACCTTGTACTGCCAGCAGCACCGGCACCTACCAAGCATCAGATTGCCCTGAATCAAACCTTCTCAAATAAGCCAAATAGTATTCTTGATAATGTTGCTGTTCGTGAGGTTGTTGAAAACTTTCGAGATTCCCTCATTGATGCCAGTGCAGGAATGGTTAAAAATGGACTTCAATACCACTTTGATTCAGTAGCTCAGGGTAAGTTAAAATCAGGAAAGGAACTTGAAGATAAGCTTAAAAAGGGATTCTCGGATGACCTGTTCAAAGGCTTAATGAAGGCCAAAGTAAAGATGAGTCCAACCGAGGCACAAAGCGCTCGCTCTGAAATCATCAATAAAGCACAAATGGCTGGATCTCGCGTAAAATCAGGTATTTCAGATTCTTTTGATTGGTCTGGAGAATTTTTTGATAAAATCGATTTAAATAAGTGGGACATTTAATGAGATTACCTTTTCCGCTGAGTTATAATAGGAAAGCTGATGGAAATTAATTATGCTCGCCGCCAAATAATAGGGTTGATCCTTCTGATAATGCTTGCTGCGTACATGTTTTTTGTTGTTCCTCAACATTTACGTGATGACAGTGATGGCATTACCGCAACCTGTACCGTGACTAAGGCATATTCGGTACCGCGCGGAGGAACAGTAAGTGGCAGAACTGACCTTACTCCGAAAGGTCTTTTTGAAACGGAAGAGTGCGGTACTCTCACTATGTTTGTGCCGCCGGAAGGTCGCAAGATTCCCGAGTATGTTGAGACCGTCAAACCTGGCAAAAAATATCTATTCCACGTCGCAAACTCATCTCCTGAAAAGGAACGCGATTTTGAGACGACCCGCTTTGAAGAAATCAAAGAATAACAACCTCATAAACTAAAAATAAAGCCCCCGCGGCCGGAGTGAACTGCGCCCCGAAACTTGGACGCTTTAAATACTAGCCGTTATGCGGCCTCCTGCAGGGCCTGATCCCGGTACTCTACCGGGGTCAGGCCCCTAAGCTTCACCTGGCGCCTTACCGTATTCCAATGCATGATATAGGCGTCAAGGTCAGCTTTGAAACTCTCAAAGGTCTGCCAGTCTTGGCCGCGAAAAAACTCGTCCTTGAGGTGTCCGAAAACTTGCTCGGTGGCACCATTATCAATGCAGTTGCCTTTGCGTGACATACTCTGGATAAAACCGTTCTCGGCAAGCGTGCTGATGTAAATCTCGTGCTGATACTGCCACCCCATATCCGAATGCAAAATCGGCTTAGCTCCCTCGGGTTTGGCATCCACGAGTACCTGAAGCATCTCTTGCTGCTGGACGAGGTTGGGGCACCTCGAGATGGAGTGGGCAACAATCTCCTTGCTGGCAAAGTCATAAACCGGAGCGAGATAGGCCTTACCGAAGGAGAGCTTAAACTCGGTAACATCGGTACCCAACTTCTGCCAAGGACCAGTCGCCGTGAAGTTGCGACCGATGATGTTGGCGAAACTTTGCCCCACAGACCCCTTGTAGGAGTTGTACCTGCGGTAGGCCCTCTCACGGCGTATACCGCAGCGCAACCCCATCTGACGCATCATCTTCAAAACCGTCTTATCAGCGATACGCACCCCTTCCTCAGCGCGCAGGCACATAGCTACCTGCCTGTGACCGCACCCGTTGGGGGTCCGCGAAAAGATCTGGGCAACCTTGGCACGTAGCCGCACTCTGGTTGGCTGCTGGGGGTGAGCCAGTGCGTAGTAGTAGCTCGACCTGGCAAGGCCTGCCACCTCGAGGAGGTCGTACAGCTTATGTCCATGCCCTGAAAGCTCGGCGACCACTAGGGCTTTGTCCCGGTTTGGGAGCGCTTCTGCGCCTTCAGGGCAATCGATTTTTTTAGGTACGCTACCTGCGCCTCAAGCTTGCGCACGCGCTCGGCGAGTTCCTCCTCACGCGTTGGCGGCACCGCCCCCACACCTAATCCCTTTGGCCTGCCCTTGGGCTTAGGCTTAAGCGCCTGCGCGCCGCCTTCACGGTACAGCCTGCACCACTGCTTCAACGGTGTTGCGCTTGCAATACCGAAGCGCATCATTGCTTCAGGCTTACTCATCCCACCATCAACTACAGCCTTCGCTGCGGCGACCTTGGTCTCATAGTCGTATCTGGCCTGCTTTACTCCCATGGCAAGAAACCCGCTCCTCCCGATTATGCGGTACATTTTCTGCCACTCTCTCACAGTCGCGGCGGACACACCAAGCTTCCTGGCGGTCAAACGATAGCCACATCCCTTCTCAAACATTTGCGCTGCCTGCTCCCGGAGCAGACGATCATGTCTTACTCCCAGATTTATAGACATGAAAAGCCTCCCATTTCCTGGACTTCAATTTCGTTGTCCAAGAAACGGGAGGCAGTTCAGAGTCATCCTCTCAGCCGCGGGGGCTTCACCGTATCAGCGCATCCTCACGCAGCGAACACTAGGAGGCGCGGCGGCGAGAACGCAGCACCATCACAGTACCCGCACCCAACACCAGCGCACCGCCCACAGCCACAGACACCGCACCAAAACCAGTACGCGCCAAACCGCCCTGCTGGGCGCCACCAGACGAAGCAGACACACCAGACTGACCCAGGGAACCGCCACCGGAACCACCGCCGGAGACACCACCCGGGTACACGCCGCCAGCAGAACCATCAGCCGAACCGTCAGAGGAGCCCTGCGCGTTCACGCCACCAGCGGCACCAGAAGCACCAGCCTGACCGGACTGACCAGCCTGCACGGCACCCGACTTGCCCGACTGGCCAGCCTGACCGGAACCAGCATTACCGCCAGCACCACCCGGGGTTGCCGAATCCACACGGCGCACACCACTAAAGTCGTCCGCAGCCGCGTTCGGGTCCTTCGGCACGGCAGTCTCAAACGAGCACGCATCCGACGCCTTCTTACCCACAGCAACCGCAAGCTGCTGCACCGGGCTGTTCACCTCAGTACCATCAGCCAGAGTCGCGGAATAGTGCACGTCAAACATGTACTGGCCGGGCTCAGAGAACACCCAGTTCGCGTGCGCGTGCGTCGCGTAATCAATGTCGATCGTGGTCTTGCCGGTCGTCGAATCCAGCAGCACATCCGCGCCGTTCAGCGACTCGGTGAACATGCCGAAGCGTGCACCCTCAGGCATGACCTTCGGCACCACGTGCAGGCGCACGGGGCCGCGCAGCTGACTGTAGTCAATGTCCTGCGTGTTGTAGCCGGGCCAGGGCAGGCCGCTCTGCTGGGTCTGCGGCAGGCCGTAGAAGGCGGTACCGACCGGGCCCATGAAGTTCAGCTTCTCATCAGCCATACGTTCGGTGCGTACACGGCGGGCGTTCTCGCTGACAGTCCACACGACCGAATCGAGCGGGCGCACCGTCGAATCGGCGTCAATGATGCCGCTGTCGTCGCGCAGACCCACGGACAGCTGGCGGTCCTTCAAGGTCGCCTGAATATCCAGGTGGCCGTGCGAAATCTTGGCGCGGCCGTCAATCTGGCCGGGCACGCACTGGTTACCGGGGGTTCCGGGAGTGGACGGCTGAGCAGACGGTGCCGGGGCGCTCGGTTCAGGGTTTGCGGGCGCGGGGCTGCTCGGTGCCGGAGTCGTCGGAGCCGGGCTGGAGGGCGCAGGCTCGCTGGGCACTGCGGGCACGCTCGGAACCTCGCTCGGCGAGGTCGTGGGCGCAATGCTCGGCTCGCTACTCGGAACCTCGCTGGGGGACACCGACGGTACGGTGCTGGGCTCAGCGGTCGGAGCCTCGGAAGGAGCCTCGGTCGGCTCGGCGGAGGGCGCGACGGTAGGCTCAACACTCGGCGAAGGATCCACCGGAGCAGGCTTGGGTGCATCACCAATGGGTGCGCTATCGGGTGCCAGCGCACCGTGTGCGGTGTACTTGGTGCCCGGCTCGTAGTTCGCCGCAACCTCGGTGGTGGAGGCGGAAGCGTTCATGTCCGGGTGGGTCAGCATCTTCACGCGCAGAGCCGTGCCCTTGTAGAACGACTCGTCACGGAAGGTAAAGCGCGCCACGCCATCCTCGACGGAGCCTTCCAGGTCGAGGTACGGGTACACCGGGTCGTCCTGGGCGTAGAAGCCGCCGCGCATGAAGCCGCGCACCTTCGGGTCCTTGAAGCGGACCTCAACGGTGCTGAAGCCGTTGCCGTTCGGGGTGACGGTCACGTCGTAGTCCATGCTGGTCGGCGTGTACTGCTGGGTGCTGAGCACGGTGTTCGCCGGATCCGGGATTTCCTCGGGCCAGGAGCCGTTACCGTCATCGCTGTACACGCTCTCAGCCTTGCCGGGCTCGTAGGCGAGCTTGTGCGAGATCCAGCGGGACGCCTCCGCGCTGTTCGCGTCGGAGGTGTCCGGGGTGAAGACCGCCTGCAACTGGGAGCCCTCGCTACCGAGCATTTCAGACCAAGTGGCGGTACCGTTCACGACCGGCAGATCGGTCAGGAAGTAGCCGTTGTTGTACAGGGTCAGGGTGCCCTTGAGGTTCTTGTTCGCGGCAGTGAAGGTGATGTCGCTGAGCTTGTCGTCAGCGTCCTTGTTCTTTGCCGGGTCGGCGTCCAGGCGGTGCGGCGCCACAGACAGCACGTACTTTGCGGCGTCCAGGTCACCGACGGGTGCCGCGTTGTAGCGGTCGACCGTGGGCACGGCGGTGGGAGTGCCGTCACCGAGCACCGGCTGCATGCCGCCAACCTGCCAGACCAGCTTCGACGGCTTGGAGCTGATGATGCGGCCGTCGGTGGAGCGCGCCACGGTGCGGTAGGTGACCACGTAGCGGCCCGGGCGGGTGAAGGTCGTGGTGTTGTGCGTGTGGCTACCCTTGTCGAGCAGCCAGGAGTGCCAGCCGTTGGAGCTGCTGGAGAGCATGCGGTACACGTCGGCGGGGGCGTCGTCCGGGTTGTAGCGGAAGAGCTCCATACGGCCGGGGCCCTCAACGGAAAGGATGTCGGTGGCGAACACGCCGTCACGGAAGCGTTCGGTGGGCACCTTAGCGGAGGCGCCCAGGCCAGCCCAGATGGGGTCCTGGTTGCCGGAGGTCAGGTGCGGTGCCATGTAGAGGGTCTGGCCGGGTTCGCCGAGGAACGCCAGGGAGGGCGAGTTGCCCAGGGTCATGGTGTACTGCGACTTGCCGTCGCGGCCGCTGTAGCCCTTGCCGACCCAGTTGACGGTCTTGTCCAGTTCGTAGGTGTCTGCGCCAGTCTTGTAGGGGTTCGCCTCGTTCATGAGGACGAAGGTGCCGTTCTGCTCGTCCCAGTATGCCTTGGGGGCGTCAACGTGGCCCTTGGTGGTGACGATTTTGCCGTCGTCGGGGCCTGCGGCGGCGGGCAGGGAGGGGGCAGCACCAGCGAGCGCGAGCAGTGCTGCGGCGGAGAGGAACGCGGCGGCACGGCGGAGGGCGGGCTTGCCGCCGGGGATGAAGAGTGCGGGGGTGTGTGTGGTGACCCGTCGTTGGGTCTGCTTCTGAGAGCTCATGACAACCTTTCTCATTTTTCTATTTCCTAGGGTAGCTCTTTTGCAAATAATTGTCATTTAGAACCTAAGTGAGTATAGTGATTCTCAGAAACACGTGTGCGCCGAGGCGCGCCCAAAAACGCACACCACGTACATCCACAAAGAGAAAAACACGGCAGAGCGCACCCCGGACGCAGGGGAGAAACCGGCAACAGGCCGCCGGACCCAGCACCGGGCAAGCCCCGGGGCATCGGGCAACGCGCCAGCCAACGAGCAGTCATCCAAGGAGCCACCATGCAAGGACGCACCAAACCTCTGAGCCTACTCAGCGCAACCACCCTCGGATGCACCCTCGCACTCGGGGCACCCCTCGCCCTCCCCCAGGTCGGCACCTTCACCGCCGCACAGGCGCAGGAAAACCAGACCGGCACCCAGGCAGGCACCGAGTCGCGCGGTTACGTCAACTACGAAGGCGACTACGTCATCGCGGGCGTACACACCGAAATGCTCAACGCATTCCTCGACGGCAACCAGTTCACCCTCGCCACCCTCGCAGACACCGGCCCCGGCCAGCAGGGACGATTCAACCCCGCCCGCACCGTCTTCCACCTGCCCGACGTCGAGGACGCATACACCAAGGTCGTAGCAGGCTACGACTACATTGCCCCCGAAGGCACCGACATCTTCTACATTCCCTCCACCCGCACCCGCGGCCTGCTCTACCCCGGTCTCGGCGCGGAAGGAATCCGCCCCGGCGCGCTCAAGGACAACACCATCAAACTTGAACTCGTGCGTAGCAGCGTACCCGAAGGCGGCCGCGCCGAAGTCTTCACCGAATCCGGCCGCGACAACCCGCGCGTCTTCAGCACCAACGACAAGCTCGCACCGCACACCATCACCTCTGGCGGCCACGAGCACCTCAGCTGGGCATTCACCCGCGCGGGCATCTACCAGCTGACGTTCCGCGCCACCGCAACCCTTGCCGACGGCACCCCGGTCAGCTCCGAGGCAACCTACACCATCGCCGTGGGCACTAACGCTGAGGAAGGCTTCAAGCTCCTGAACGCGCAGAACGCCGCAAAGGAAGCAACCAAGGAGGCCACGAGCGAAGCGACCGAAAGCCCCGAGGCGACCTCCACCGCTACCGAGAGCGCCACCAGCAGCCCCAGCGCATCTACCTCCGCGAGTGCTGAGGCGAGCGCATCTGCTGAGGCGAGCGCATCCACCGGTATTCGCCGCGTGGATGGATCTGTGAACGGTCAGAACGCCGCGCAGGTGACCGACCCGAACGGCGCGAAGGCGGCGGCAAACGGTGAGCAGGCATCCCAGGGTGGATCCGGTGTAACCGCTATCAGCGGCACCGACAACACCAATAACGGCTCTGACAAGGGTGAAAACAAGGACGGCAACGCCACCAGCGCGAAGGGATCCAGTGTGAAGGGCTCCAACGCCCAGAACATCAGCGCCCCCAGCAACGGCGGCGGCATTACCGGCAACGGTGTGCTGTCCTCCGGTCTGCCCGGTAGCCTGAACCAGCAGTGCATCGCCACCGAGGTTCCCGCCGAAGATGCCAAGGACTCTAAGGACTCCAAGGACGCTCAGAAGGACAACAAGCAGAGCAACCAGGCAGCCCAGGCACCGACCAGCATCCCCACCCTCGCTGTAGTCAACACCGCCGAGCACAGCGGCCGTGAAGAAGTCACCCACGGCCACTTTGACGTGGGCCCGATCCTCAACGGCGGCAACCTCACCAGCAGCGTGAAGGACGACCGCACCAGCCCCGCCCGCCACGTCTCCCCCGGCGCCCTCGAGTTCGTGCTCAATGACGCCGCCAAGATTAACCTGCCCGCAGGCATGGAGAATATCGCCCCGGCGGGCACCCCCGTGCACATGATTGGTGCAACCCAGCAGCAGGGCGTGCCCTGGCTCGGCTGGAGCACCCAGGATCCCGAACTGCTCAAGCAGCTCGACGGTCCCGTCACCATGAGCCTCAACGGTTTTGAGGGCCCCGGCACCATGTCTACTTTCCTCTCTGGCAACTTCGGTTCCGCCGGTCAGCAGGTCTTCGATTCGCGTAGCGGCGGCTCCTTCCAGGTGCCCGCAAACACCCACCAGCACAGCAACTGGGTGTTCACCGCCGAGGGTCGCTACACCGTGACCATCGGCTGGACTGCGCGTCTGAAGAACGGTCAGCAGGTCAGCAGCGAATCGGTTCTGCACTTCACCGTCGGCAACCCCGATAACGCCCCGGCAAGCGACAACGCGCAGGGTGCGGCGGGCGCCAAGCAGGACGGCGGCAACGCTAACAGCGCTAACAGCGCCAACAACGGCGGCGAGAAGAGCACCGCCAAGAACCCCGTCAACGGCACCGTCGACGAAGCCACCGGCATTGTCACCAAGCCCGACGGATCCAAGGTACGCATCGTCGGTAAGACCGCCTCCGGTGAGGATTGCGCCCTGACCAGCCAGGAACTCGCAAACGCACAGAAGGCAGCCGCGGCAGGTAAGCTGCCGAACACCGGTGTGGTCATCGACCCGTTCATGGTCAGCACCTCCATTCTGGCGCTGGCACTCGGCGCCATGATTCTGCGTTCGGCACGCCGAAAGGGCCGCAGCGGTGACGCCGCATAGCGGGCATACCGGCAAGGGGTCACACGCCTATAGTCGACGCGCCGCCCTCACCCTCGCCTCCCGTATCGCGGCAGGTGCCGGGGTGGGGGCTGGCGCCTTCGCACTGAGCGGATGCGCCAGCACCGAGAACGCCTCCTCCGACCGGATGCGCGTGGTCGCCACTACCCCGATTCTGGCGGATTTGGCGCAGCAGATTGCCGGCGACCGCGCCAGCGTGCACTCCCTCGTGCCCGCCGGTGCCGACCCGCACTCGTACGAGCCGAGCCTGCGCGATATCCGCGATGTCGCCTATGCCCGCTGCGCCCTGACGAACGGCCTGTTGCTGGAGCAGCGCAAGCTCTCCAAAATGGTTGAGGCGAACCTGCCCGCCGGGGTTGTGTCCGTAGCGGTTGCAGAGAAGATTGAGCAGTACGGCGGCAAGCTGGAAGCCATTGTTGAGGATGCCTCCCTGGATTCCATCTGGCTGGGTTTGCGCGTTGAAGAGGGCGGGCAGAACGAGTCTGCACCCGCCGATTCTTCGGATGCCGGCATGCGCTTTGAGGTGCAGAGCGTGCGGGCGCGCACCGCCACCGATTCGTCGAATGCGCAGTTGGCGGCGTTCATTACGCAGACCTTCGGTGCGGTGGAGATGCTGTGTGATTCGCATGCGCGCGGCGTGAGCCTCACCCGTGAGGGGGACACCGCGATTCGCACCGGCGATATGGGTTCGCTGGAGCTTCCCCTGCAGGCACATACGCACCTGTCCTGGGCGTTTAGCGACGCCGGCGAGTACGCCATTGAGCTGAGCGCCACCGCGGTCAACGCGCCGGAGTCGGTGCGTTCTTCGCGCGGCACCCTGTACTGCGCGGTCGGTCGCGACCCGCAGCAGCTGGTGGACCGTCTGGCGAAGGAACAGAACGTTTCTGCCTCGGACATCAAGGTTCTTTCCGCAGGTCACGCCGATATTACGGCACGCACCGGCGACGGCAGGCTCGTGCTCCGCGCGGACTCCTCCCAGGGTGCCGTCGAGCACGAACTGAACCGCACCGTGGTCGCGGTCCCCTCCCGCACCCTGCAGGAGGTGCCCGCAGGCGGCAGCTACCGTTTCCTGCGCTCGGGCGCTTCGGAGCATCGCGGTCAGGTGTACCTGCTGGCGCAGGCGGTTCTGGGCAAGCACGTGCACGGCGAAATCGACCCGCACATTTGGCATTCGGTACCGAACGCGAAGGCGAGCGTGCAGGTCATCCGTGACGCGCTCACCTCCGCCGATCCGGCGGGTGCGAGCGAGTACGCGACCCGCACCGAGCAGGTTATGAAGGAGCTCGATGCGCTGGACGCTCAGCTGCGTCAGGTGTACGGGGCCCTGCCGGAGGCGGCGCGCAACCTGGTCACCACGCACGACGGCTACCGCTACCTGGCGAGCACCTACGGGCTGCACATTGCAGGTTTTGTGAGTGCCAGCGCCAGCGGCGAGCCGAGTATTCAGCAGCGTCAGCGTCTGCGCCGCACGGTCGAGGATTTGAAGGTTCCGGCGATTTATCTGGATAAGTCCACGGCGATGCGCTCACCGGTTCTCACGGAGCTGGCTCGGGAGGCGCAGGTGCGTACCGGGGTGCTCTATTCGGACACCCTGGATGCGCAGGCTCCCCACTACGCGCAGATGATGTTGGCGAATGCTCACACGATTGCGCTGTGTTCTGGGGCTAGTTCTGGCGGCGATTCTTCGGGTGCTAGCTGCTCGGAGGCTAGCACCTCGTAACCCGACTTTAAGCTACCCACAAGCTCATATAGTCGTATCAGCATATAGATAATCTTTCACACACCACCTAGGTCATGATTCAAGGAAGTCCTCATGATGAACTCAACCACCCGCTCTTCTCGTAGCCTGTCCGCCCTGGCTCTGGGCGCCAGCCTCATGCTCGCACCCCTGGGTGTGGCACACGCGGAGACCACCCCGGCAACCGCCGAGAGCGCCTCCGCTCAGCCGAGCGACAGCAACCTGAGCCGCGGCGATCGCGCCCTCACCCAGACCCTGTCGGCGGAGCAGCCGGTCGCATCCGGCCGCACCGAAATCTCCGCCGGTCACGTGGATATGGGTCCTCGTTTCAATAACGGCAAGTTTGAGCTCATGCTCCACGACGATCACGGCGAGAGCCCCGTCTGGCGCAGTCTGGACGAGGTCATCTACCGCGGTAGCGATAAGGCCATCCTGGAGGTGCCGAACGACCCGCGCTACTCCTTCGTGGGTGCCCCCGCCGGTTCTAAGGTGTACGTGATTCCGCAGACCGAAACCAAGGGCGTGATCTGGCCGGGTTGGAACACTCAGGACCCGCAGCTGGTATCCAAGCTGAACCGCGGCGTGAACCTGACCCTGGAGCAGGTGAGCGGCCCCGGCACCTTCAGCCTGTACCTGGAGAACGGCAACTTCTCGGCACCGCAGGTGCTGTGGTCCTCGACCAAGAGCGAGCCGCAGAAGCTGTGGGTGGAGAAGAATACTCACACCCACGCGAACTGGGTGTTCACCGCTCCGGGCGAGTACCTGCTGAAGGTCACCGCGAGCGCCGAGCTCTCTGACGGTTCGACCGTGTCCGATACCCGCTACCTGAAGTTTGCGGTGGGTGACTCCGCGAGCGCCGATACCCTGTACGCGATGGAGGCGCAGGCGCGCGGTTCTGCATCCTCGGGTGCGGCTTCCTCCGATGCTTCCTCTAGCTCTGCTTCCCAGTCTGCCGGTACTCAGGCATCCGGCACTCAGGCTTCCGGTTCTTCGTCTGCCGCCGCGGCGAGCGACCAGAGCGGTTACAAGGCAGAGTTCACTATCCCCTGGGGCGCTATTGCCGCAGGCGTGGCAGCTGTGATTGCCGTGGGCGCGTTCCTTTCGTTCCGTCGCCGCTCCTCCGCGCAGCGTGAGGCACTGGATGAAGTTCGCGGTGACCGTTCGTGAGCGCGTCGGTAACAGCGGGTACTGAACCCGTTCTAGAGATTTCAAACCTGTACGCCGGCTACGCGCGCCGCTCCATCCTCAAGGATCTGTCCCTGACCCTGGAGCGCGGCGAGTTTGCGGGTCTGATTGGTGCTAATGGTGCCGGTAAGACCACGCTGCTGCGCACGATTTTGGGTCTGATTCGCCCGGCATCCGGTCAGGTTCGCGTGTTGGGTGAGTCGCCGCGTGTGGCGCGTGCGCATATTGGTTATGTGCCGCAGAAGCACCAGTTCCAGTGGGATTTTCCGCTGACCGTCAAGGATACGGTGATGACCGGTCGCGTGCGCGAGATTGGGTTCTTCCGCCGCCCGGCGAAGAAGGATTGGGTGCAGGTTTTTTCGGCGATGGAACGCACCGATGTTCTACACCTGCAGGACGCCTCCATCGCGGAGCTTTCCGGTGGTCAGCGCCAGCGAGTGCTGCTTGCGCGCGCCCTGGCGGCGAACCCCTCCCTGCTGCTGCTGGATGAGCCGTTTACGGGTGTGGATGCACCCACTCAGACCACGCTGACCCGCCTGTACCGTGAGTTGGCGGATGAGGGCATCACGATTCTGATGTCTACGCACGACATGCTGGCGGCGCGCGAGTCCTGTTCGCGTCTGTGCGGTGTGCGCGGCAATATTCACCTGGATGGCCCGGCGGCGTCCTTTAGTCTGGAGCAGCTGCACACGTGGTTGCACGGCCACGATATTGAGGAGGCGCAGGGCCACGCCCGCACGGGCTTCACCTGTGCCGGTGGTGCGCTGGACGAGTACGGCCACGAGCTGCCGGATTCCTGCACCGCTTCCCCCGCCCACGCTAATTCTGCTTCTACCGGGGGTGCCCGTTGATTACTCCTCTCGATTTTCTTGCCGATCTGTTCAACCCGTCCCTGGCGTTCCTTCCGCGCGCCCTGGCGGCGGTACTGCTCGCGTCGGTGGTCACCGGCGTGGTGGGCTGTCACGTGCTGATGCGCGGCATGGTCTTCATTGGCGATGCGGTGGCGCACTCGGTGTTCCCGGGTCTTGCGGTGGCGTTCGTGTTGGGCGGCAACCTGATGGTGGGTGGCCTGGCGGCGGGCGTGGTGACGGCTATTCTGGTGGCTATTTTTAGTCAGAATCAGCGGCTGCGCGAGGATTCGGTCATTGGTATTTTCTTCGCGGCGTCCTTTGCGTTGGGTATTGTGATTATTTCTTTGGCGCCGGGGTATTCGGGTTCGGTGCAGGATTTCTTGTTCGGCTCTATTGTGGGTGTTTCGAACGAGGATATTACTAACGCCGCGATCATGGGTGCCGTTATCCTGCTGGTGCTGTGGCTGTTCCACCGCCAGATTGTGACGGTCAGCCTGGACCGTGAGAGCGCCCGCGCAATGGGCCTGCCGGTGCTTGCCCTGGATATTGTGCTGTACGTTCTGGTGACCATTTCTGTGGTGCTGGGTCTGCAGACGCTCGGTAATGTGCTGGTGTTGGCGCTTCTGGTGATTCCGGCGTCGGCTGCGCGCCTGGCGTGCCGCCGACTGGGGTCGATGATGGTGTTCTCGCCGGTGTTTGGCGGTATCTGCTCGATTGTTGGCCTGTACCTGTCGTGGGCGTTTAACCTGCCGACCGGTGGCACGATTGTGCTGTCGATGGTGGCGGCTTTTGTGCTGGTGTGGGCGGTGACGGCGGTTCGTTCGCGAGCGCGCGCCCAGTTGAAGAGCTAAACCCAGTTGAAGGACTAACCCCAGCTCAACCCAACTTTTCTACATATAACGCACGAGGCGCATCCCTATTTTCAGGGGTGCGCCTCGTGCGTTATTTACAGGTATTAAATACCCAAACTGAATCATGTTTATGTTTAAAGAACTAAAAGATACACTCCGCGTAATAAAAGCGCTTAATTCAACACGTCGGGTTTAATGAAAATACAACCTATCAAATATTCCTTATAGGTTGATACATGTAGTGATAAAGCAGTCACTGCACCCTCATCAGAGCTTCAACGAAGGAGTCACCATGAAGGCATATGTGTACCACGGTCCCGATCAGAAGGGCGCCTGGGAGGAAGTCCCGAACCCCACCATTCTTGAGCCCACGGACGTTATCGCGCGCGTCGACACCACCACCATTTGCGGTACTGACCTGCACATCCTGAAGGGCGACTGCCCCGAGGTGGACCACGGACGTATCCTCGGCCACGAGGCTGTCGGTACCATTACCGAGGTTGGCTCCGCGGTGACTGACCTGAAGGTCGGCGACCGCATCATCATTCCCGCCGTGACTAGCTGCGGTAAGTGCTCCTACTGTAAGGCGAACCAGCCTTCGCACTGCCAGACCGTTGGTGGTGTCGGCTGGATTTTCGGTTACATGATTGACGGCACCCAGGCGGAGTACGTGCGTGTTCCCTACGCAGAGACTTCGGTTCACCTGGTTCCGGAGGGTCTGGCCGATGAGGACGTCATCTTCCTCACCGACGCACTGCCCACCGGCTTCGAGATCGGTATTCTGAACGGTCACACCAAGCCCGGCGACACCGTCGCTGTCGTGGGTGCAGGCCCTGTGGGTCTGGGCGCTATCATGACCGCTAACCTCTGCGGTGCCGGCCGCGTCATCACCGTCGACTTTGACGACAACCGCATGAACAAGGCACTGGAGCTGGGTGCAACCGATAAGGTCAACGCGGGCGACCCGGACTTCATCGAGAAGATTAAGGCTCTCTCCCCCGACGGCCTGGGCGTGGATGTGGCAATTGAGGCTGTGGGTGTTCCGCAGACCTTCGAGACCTGCACCAAGATTGTTCGCCCCTACGGCAACATCGCGAACGCTGGCGTGCACGGCAAGCCCGTTGAGCTGCCGCTGAACACCATGTGGATTTCTAACGTGAGCATCAACATGGGTCTGGTCAACTGCAACACCGTCGGTAACCTGCTGAACATGGTCCGCTCGGGTCGTCTGAACGCTAAGGCGATGGCAACCCACCGCTTCACGTTCGACCAGTTCGAGGAAGCCTACGACCTGTTCAGCCACGCTGCTGAGCACAACGTGGTGAAGGTTGTTATCTCCCGCGACCCCGAGGTTGCGGCATAGACTGCGGTAGGCTCATATACCGCTGATACTGAAACCCCGAACGTTCGTTAGGGATTTCGGTGGGATGTATTCAATACACTGCGAACATCCCCACGATTCGCCTCCGGGTGGGAGTGGGTAGGTCCCACCCGGAGCGCGAATCGTCCTCCCCTACCCCGAGATGTAGTTATTTTCTGATGATGTAAGAAATCTGAAGATGTAGAGATGCGCCAGCTCGGGGTTTTCTGTTCCCTCAGCCCCCTCTCCGGTGGGCTCTGGGGCGGTTCCTCAAGCGTGATGCACCCTCTGCCGGGCGCTCTGCCAACCTGCTTCGGCGGGTTCTTCTGCCAGGCAACCTCTACCGGTGGAGGGGCGCATCATTTGGCTCTTCTTGGTCGGGTGGTACCTCCGATTCTGCTCGCCCTTGAAGGGAAAGGAAAAGGGTCGCACGCTTACGGTTCAATGGCGAACTCGTAGGCTGCGACCCTTTTCTCCTGCCCGGTTTTTGGGTGCCTCGGGCGGGCTATTTAGTTTTTGGGCTTCTCAGTACCGGGTTTCTCAGCGCTGCTTTTCTCATGACCGTCGGCATCGTGCGGGATGCGGGTGAACGCCTCCGTGGGGTCGTCTGCCCCAGCTGCGACGGATACCTCGACTGCGGTGGAAGGTTCGGTGGCGCTTCCGGTGACGGGCTCAGTGGGCGCATCAGCCAGATCCTCGGCAGGTGCTTCAACGGGCACCTCCGCAACGATGGGCTCCTCCGAGGCGGACTCCCCAGAGGCAGGCGCCTCCGAAGCCTTCTGAGCATCCTCCGGCTTATCCTGAGCCGGAGTCTCTACGGGCTGCTCAGAAACAGGCTGTTCGGTAGCTACCGGCTCACCGTGAGCTTCCTTCTTCGCATCCTTGTGCGCGTCCTTATGTTCGAGCGTGTAGATGATGCGCGGCTCGAGGCGCTCAAAACCGATCTTGGAACGCACCCAGTTCACGAAGCGGTCGATGCGGTCCTCGCCCTCGGTGGTTTCCACAACCCGGTAGTTGCGCGGCAGCATCACGCTGTCGCTGAGCACGCGCGGGTACTCATCAATCTCCTGAATACCCGCCATGTACATGTTCTCGCGGAACTGTTGCGCGAACTCCTGCTGGCCGAGGAACAGCTGGTCGGCGTAGGTTTTAGCCGCCAGGCGCTCGCTGTAGGCTTCCTTGGAATCGCGGGCGCCCTTCTTGGAGCCGTAAATATCCCAGAAGTAAAAGTACACGTTGTTCGCGATAATGGCAGAGATAATGCGGTTCTGCAGGTACACGAGGGAACCCACCGCAATCGCGCCAACAATCAGGAGCACCACAGCGAGCGGGGAGAGCGCAAAGTCAGACAGATTGCCGCGGTGGTTCGTGAAGAGGCCAATCAGGTAGGCGATGGTGACCACGATGATGGGCACGCCGATGAAAATCACGGCCAGCGGAACCCAAATGTACAGCAGGGCACGCAGAATCAGGCGGTAGTAGCTAATCGAGTCGCCAATGGGGATGGGCGTAGGCTTCACGGAAGAGTGCGCACGCTTCATGAGCAGGCTGAAGATACGGTTGCTGTCGATGCCAACTTTACGCAGCTTCGATTCGAGGGACGCACGTTTGAGGAAGACCCGGTAGTTTTCGAGGACGACGCGCTGGTCGGAGGTGAGCTTCTCGGGGTCGGGCAGAGCATTGAGGTCCAAGCCGGCTTCGGTGAGGAGTTTGCTCCACAGTTCCAGTCGCGCCAATTCGGAGGGTTTTGCCGCCGCCTGCGCCTGGTAGTTCTTGTAGGAGATGAAGATGGTACTGGCACCGATGAGCAGTGTAATGAAGGGTGCAATCCAGTCTTTGAGTCCCATGATGGCGTTCCTCCTTGATTGTGTGGAGCCGCTGGTTCCTCGGTCTTTTTGTGGGCGTCTTTTCCGGGCGTGAGCCCACTGTTTTTACCGTACCACCGGCACCTGTGCTGAACCTTTAAATGCGCAGGTGGGTGCGTAAAAATAGCCCCGCCTCCCGATGCTTAAGAGCAACGGGAGGCGGGGTTTACGTATGCAGATTAGTGCGCTGTATTAGTGTTCAGCAGGCTTCATTTCGCGCGGCGCCTTGCGGATCATGAGGTAGCTGATAACAGCCATAACACCCATGAGCACGGCACTGAACGCGGAGCTCAGCACCACGCCGGAGTCAAAGGCGGCGAATGCGGAAGAGAGCAGCTGGTTTGCCTGCTCACCGCCCACGTGGCTTGCGACCGACACGGCACCACCGAGGGTTTCGTGGGCGTGGTCGGCGAGAGACTCATCCAGGCCGGAGGGCACGACCACGTTCGCGCGGTAGACGGCGGTGAGCATGCCACCGATGATGACGGTACCGAGCACCGCACCCGTCTCGTAGGAAGTCTCAGAAATCGCGGACGCCGCACCGGCCTTACGCGGCGGCACGCTGGAGAGCATCAGGTCGTTCGAGATGGTCTGCGCAATACCGATACCGGTACCAAGCACAATGAAGATGAGGATAATGACCACGTCACTGTGCGCACCCAGGAAGGCGAGCACCGCAAACGCGACAGCGTTGAGCGCCAGACCGAAGGACACCACCTGCGCCGGGTGGAAATGCACAGCAACGCGCGCAATCACCAGGCCGGCGATAATGGTCGCCAGGGTGCCGGGAATCAGCAGCATACCGGCGTACATGGGCGGCAGGCCGGAGACCAGCTGCAGGTGCTGGGATGCGAAGTAGATGAAGCCAACGTCCACCGTCATGGAGATGAGGTTTGCGGTAATCGCACCGGTGAACACGCTGTTGCGGAAGAGGCGCACATCCAGCATGGGCTGAATGTCGTTCTTCTCGCGGTTGAGCTGACGCAACACGAACAGGACGATGAAGCACAGGCCGGCAAGGATGGTGCTAATAGCCACCGCGTCGAAACCGGCTTCGGAGGTGTGGGTCAGGCCGAAGGTAATACCGGTCATGCCGACCATGATCAGCAGGATGCTCAGCGGATCCACCGGGCTGGGGTTCGGGTCCTTCGACTCGGGCACCATGATCGGGGCAAGAATCAGCAGAGGAATCAGAATCGGCACAGCCAGCAGGAACACGGAACCCCAGTCGAAGTGCTCCAGCAGGAAGCCACCCACAATCGGGCCCAGCGCCGCACCGGCGGAGAAGCCCGAAGCCCACACGGCAATAGCGATGCGGCGCTCGGTCGCGTCCACAAAGATATTGCGAATAATCGACAGGGTTGCCGGCATGAGCATCGCACCAAAAATACCGAGCAGGGCACGGGCAACCACGAGCATCAGCGCGGAGGGCGCGAACGCCGCGAGCGCAGAAATCGCCGCGAAGCCGGTGGAACCGATGAGCAGCAGCTTGCGGCGGCCGATGCGGTCACCGATAGCACCCATGGGCACGAGCAGGGCGGAGAGCACCAGCGGGTAGGCGTCAACAATCCACAGCTGTTCCGCGGAGGAGGGGCTCAGTGCCTTAGCGATTGCGGGCACCGCGAAGGCAAGCACCGTGTTGTCGATGGAGACCAGGAGCACCGGGAGCATGAGCACGCCGAGTGCCGCCCACCGCTTGGTCTTCTGGTCGGGGGCGTGAATGGGCAGAGCCGTGGTGTGCGGGTTGTGATTCGTCATGGGTTGTTTCGTGCGTCTATGGGGTTTCGACCGATGCGGCGGACGCGACGGCATCAGCTCGGCCTGTCTTTTGGACTAGGTCTTTTAGTAAGTCTTTTAGTGAGGTTTTGGGGCTTGTCCGGGGGTTTTAGGTGTCCGGGCGGGTCCACAAACGAAGATTAACTATACCAACTGGACGGTATAGTTTCAAGCGGTTAGACTGGTAACCATGACCACCCCCAACCACCGCAAACAGCGCGCCAACAACTCCCGCGAGCACATCCTCGACACCTACGTCGACCTGCTGATTCGCTCGGGAGAACGCGCCGCAACCCTCGACGCAGTCGCCACCGCCGCCAAGGTTTCCAAGGGCGGGCTACTCTACCACTTCGCCTCCAAGAAGGCACTGCTTGAGGCGCTCGCCGAACGCACCCTTGCCCTGGCCGAAGAGGATTTCGCGGCGATGGAGCAGGCACCCGAGGGGGCAAGCGCCTACTACATCAATTCCTCCACGCCGGATAACACCCCCTTCGACCGTGCGCTCATCGCCCTCAGCCGCCTGGCGCAGAACAACAATGAGCTCGCCCAGCAGACCATGAGCCGCGTGCAGGAGGGATGGCATGCGCTCGTCCTCGCTGAGCTGGGTGACGAGCAGATTGCCCGCGCCGTGCTGCTTCTGGGTGACGGCATGTACTACAACGCGGCGTTCGGAGGCGACTCCGCCAGCCCGCAGAGGGCCGCAGCCATCGCGGCAGACCGTGCGGCGCTCGAACGTGCACTGCAAGTGCTCAAGGCAGCGGCACGCTAGAACAAGAATCCACTCGATACAGCGGTTAAAGCCACAAGCTAAAACCGCTGTCTCACACCATATTTTTCAGCGCCGGCGAGCACCCGCGGCTTAAACTGGAAGGGTACATATCTACTCTTCAATCAAGGAGTTCCGATGATTTTCATTGCTGTAAAGTTCCCCGTCAAGCCCGAATACACTGACCAGTGGATTGAGAAGACCCGCGCTTTCACCGAGGCAACCCGCGCCGAGGAAGGCAACAAGTTCTTCGAGTGGTCCCGCAGCGTTGAGGACCCGAACGAGTTCGTTCTGCTCGAGGCTTTCAACGACAACGCAGCTGGCCCGCACGTGAACTCTGACCACTTCCAGCAGGCTCTGAAGGACATGCGCCCCATGCTGACCGCAACCCCGAAGATTATCTCTCGCCTGATTGACGGCGAGGGCTGGGACGCCATGGGCGAGCTGCAGATCGACTAGTCTGCACCGCGACTCTGCATCCAAACTTACGTAGTTAGACGTTGCATAGTTAGACCTTGAGGCGCCTCTCCGCATTGTTCTATTGGACATGCCGGAGGGGCGCTTTGCGTGTCCGGTACCTGAACTTTTTCCCCTTGACACGACGCGGATGGTACCGGTTTTCGGGTCAGCGGGTGCCTTGCGTGCATTTTTACCCTATTAACCCCTTAAAATGGGTAGAGTATGCACACCTATCGATACCCATTCGCACAGGAGGCCTGAATGAGCATCGCATCCCAGCCTCTTCCCGGCGCAGTCGCCACTGAAGAGCACAACGACGTGGACCACACTTCTGTATCTCTCGCTGTCTCGACCGTGATTCTAGCTTTGCGTCCCAAGGATAACGAGACCCACCCGACCCTGTGGCTGCCGCTGGTTCGCCGCCTCCGCGAGCCCTATAAGGGTCAGTGGGCGCTTCCTGGCGGTCCGCTCAATCCGAATCTTTCTCTGGAAGAGGCTGCCGCTTCGACCCTGAAGCGTGCCACCAACCTGCAGCCCGGCTACCTGGAGCAGCTCTACGCATTCGGTGATGTTCTGCGCACCCCCGAGGCGCGTGCCGCCCGCGTTGTGGGTGAACCCGACCCGGCACCCGGCGCCGATCACGAGCGCGTGGTTTCCGTGGTGTACTGGGCGTCGATTCCCGCCACCGAGGTCGCAAACACTCGCGTGCACGAGAACATCCGCTGGTTCCCGGTGGATGAGCTGCCCGAGCTTGCCTTCGATCACAACGAAATCATCGAGTACGCGCTCTACCGCCTGCAGAACAAGGTCGAGTACTCGCGTATCGCGCACTCGTTCCTGGGTGAGGAGTTCACCCTGGCGCAGCTGCGTGAGGTGTACGAGGCGATTCTGGGTCGCACCCTGGATCCGGCGAACTTCCGCCGCCAGATTGCGGCGTCGAAGTCGATTATTGACACCGGCCGCCGCGTGGAGGGCACCCGCCACCGCCCGCCGCGCCTGTATCGTTACAACGACGCTCAGGCGTACGCGGATGCGGGCCCGCTGGGCATGTACCGTGAGCGCCACGAGGCGTAGTAGCGTTTCGCGCGGTTTACACGGTTTACGCGCGCAGATTTAATGCCTAAAAGGAGGGGCGGCACCGAGTGGTGTCGCCCCTCCTTTTGCGTTCTCTAGGGGTATCGGAACTTGTCAGAAGGTTTTGCGGGAGGGTGTTTGACGCAATACCCGCACGCTCCCTATGCTTGAGCCATCAGCTCTCTATCCGTGTTGTCCCACCGTGGGGGAAACCTAAGAGGCTGAGCGCAATGTTTGACCGAAGCCACCCAAGGTACGACCGGGGCGGTATTCGGAATCTAGGAGGCATCAAAGAAATGACCCACCGAGCATAAGCCCGGATCCAACAACACCAGGTCAATGCGCTTTTATGCGTCCACCCCACTACCCGGGCTTACGTGTACCTACAGACCGAGCTCGGGTTTTTTCATATTCTCATGCCTAGCGTGCACTACGATGGCGGGAATCCGAGCACCCATTCGAAGGAACTCGACCCATGCCACACCACATTACACTCGACCATATTTCGTATGCGCATCCGGGTGAGCCCCCACTTTTCACCGACCTTTCCGCGGTATTTTCTGCGCCACTCACCGGACTTATCGGCGATAACGGCGCCGGAAAAACCACCCTCTTCAGACTTATTCTTGGCGACATAAACCCTAGTCAAGGCATAATCAGCACCCCACAGCGCATAGCGTACCTACCGCAAGATTTAGGGTTGAGTGGGCATCAGCATCTTGCCGATATTTTTGGAATTACAAAAATACTGCAGGCGCTTGATGCGCTGGAATCGGGCGACTATTCCCCCAGCCTTTACGACACCATAGGCGACGCCTGGGATATTGAAGAACGCACCCTCGCAGCCCTTGCCGAACATGGTTTTGGTCCTGCCCTCACTACGACCGATACACAGGCCCGTCGCAACCTTCTGATGCGTCCCCTTAGCACCTTTTCAGGTGGTCAGACGGTCACAGCCGCACTCACCGCGCTTCTGTATTCAGACCCAGAGTTCATTCTGCTGGATGAGCCCACAAATAATCTGGATTCTTCGGCGAAGAATCGGCTTTATACGGCTCTTGAAACCCTCACCTGCCCGGCGCTCATTATTAGCCACGACCGCGATCTACTGGAGCGCGTGAACGTCATTGCCGAGCTTCACGCCGACCGTCAGGGACTGGCTCATCTACGCCTCTTTGAAGGTAACTACAGCACCTACCGGCAGGCACTGGAGACCGAACAGCAGGCAGCTCAGCGTCGCGTGACCGAGGCGAAGAATGAGGCACGTAAGGCTGAGCGTGAGCGCGCCGAGAACCAGATTAAGCTCGATCGCAACACCCGCCGAGGCCGCGAATTTGAACGGTCAAAGCGGAAACCTGGCATGGCTATGGGCCTGGATAAAAACAGTTCAGAGCGCTCTGCCGGGAAACTTCACACAGCCCACGAAAGCATGGTGGCGGATGCACGTGCGGCAGTTGGAGAAGCCCAAGAGAACCTGCGCGTGCAGGAGCGTATCTATCTGGAACTTGCTCAGGATGCGCTCCCGCTGGGACGGAAAGTACTGGAATTACATCGGGTGGAGAACGACTCTTGCGCATCTACACCGCAGAGCGCCGACCTTAAGAATGCATACACCCAAAACACTGTTTCACGTGAAACACAACCATATAAAGTTGATTATCTGCTTCAAATCCAAGATTTTCCCGAGGTTCTTATCCTGACCGGACCCGAACACCTGCACATCACGGGAGCAAACGGCAGTGGCAAGACTGTGCTTCTCAATGCGATAGCGCACGCGAATGACCCTGATTACCGTTCCCCAGTGCCGCCTGCATACCAAGTGCTCTACCGTCTGGACAACACCGCATACCTGCCGCAGCGCATCATCCTCGACCCGGAGCTCACCCTCCTTGAAACCGTACAGAGGGCGAATCCCGGTGCGAGCGAACAGCATCTGCGTGACCAGCTGGCACGCCTGCTCTTCCGTCGCGAAAGCGTACATCAGCGCATTGGGGATTTATCCGGAGGTGAGCGCTTCCGTGCCGCGGTGGCGCAGGTGCTTCTGGCTGACCCGGTGCCGCAGCTACTCATATTGGATGAGCCGACGAATAACCTCGATATTTCCTCGGTGGATTGGCTGGTGCAGGCGCTCGAAGCCTATACCGGCGCACTCATTGTAGTGAGCCATGATGAGGATTTTTGCCTCCGCATCCGCATTGACCGCACACTCAACCTTTCAACAAAAACTCTCGGGAAGGAACCATTCGGGGAATCAGCATGCTGAATCTTCTCCTACATGGGAGGGTGCTTGACCCGCCGCCCATATAGTTCCTATGCTGGAATCCTCAGCTCTCTATCCGCGCTACCCCACCGTGGGGGTAGCCTAAGGGACTGAACGTATCGTTTGACCGAAGCCACCCAAGGCATGACCGGGGCGGTATTCGGAATCTAGGAGGCATCAAAGAAATGACCCACCGAGCATAAGCCCGGATCTAACAGTTTTTTCGCGCGCTCACGCAGCAACTCTACGGATACATTTTCTGCGTGTTCCAATCAGCGCGCACACCCGGGCACAGGTACACCCACCGTTACGCTCGGGTTTTTTGCGCCCTTTGAAGGCGACCTCCTTCTCATAATCTCCGCAGTACTTTTGCGCCGGCGGTTGAGGGACCCGAGCACCTACTCGAAGGAACTCAGCCCATGTCACGTCACATTACACTCGACCATATTTCGTACGCGCACCCGAGCGAGCCCGCGCTCTTCATCGACCTGTCGGCGGTGTTTTCGGCACCTCTGACCGGGCTCATTGGCGACAATGGTTGCGGAAAAACAACCCTCATGAGGTTGATTCTGGGCGATTTGACCCCGGATTCCGGTTCTTTGGCAGCACCGGAACGCATGGCGTATCTACCTCAGGATTTGGGTCTGGATCGGGAGCAGACCCTAGCCGAGCTCTGCGGAATCTCCGAGATTCTGCGGGCACTACAGGCAGTGGAATCCGGCGAATACTCCCCCGAACTCTACGACACTATTGGCGATAACTGGGACGTTGAGGAGCGCACCCTGGCGGCTCTTGCGACCTACGGTTTCACCCCGGCGACCCTAGTTGATCGCGATAGTCCGGAGGCGGTTCGCGCGCTCTTTGCTCGCAGTATGCGCAGCTTCTCCGGTGGCGAGGCGGTCATCGCCGCACTTGCCTCGCTGATGATTTCTGACCCCGAGTTCATCCTGCTGGATGAGCCGACCAATAACCTGGATTCCGCGGCGAAGGCTCAGCTCTTCACGGCGCTGGAGGCGCTGCCCTGCCCGGCGCTCATTATTAGCCACGACCGCGATCTGCTGGAGCGCGTGAATGTGATTGCCGAGCTTCACGCCAACCGGCAGGGGGTGGCTCATCTGCGCCTCTTCGAGGGTAACTACAGCACCTACCGCCAGGCGCTGGACACCGAACAGCAGGCAGCTCAGCGTCGGGTAACCGAGGCGAAAAACCGGGTACGTTCTGCGCACCGTGAGTGGGTGCATGCGCAAGAGATTATTTCGAAGAACATGGCGCAGGTGTGGAAGGACGACCAGCCGGATACGATTCTTGCCCTCGCGAAGGACGCCTCACGGCAGGCGGCGGCGAAGCTTCGAGTTCTGCGTGTCGGCAAGCAGGAGCAGGCTCAGGAGGAGTACCAGAGCGCTCAAGACGAGGTGCGCGTGCAGGAGAAAATCTATGCCGAACTGAGCCAGCAGCCCCTACCCGCAGGACGCAAGGTGCTGGAGCTGAGCAGGGTTGATAGCCACCCAGTTTCACGTGAAACATTTACCGTTCGGCAACCCACCAAGGTTGATTCTCTGCATATTTCACCCGCCGAGGCTGATAGCGAGAACCAGCAGGGAACCCCGGCGGAGCGCCCCGAGCACCTGATTCTCAGCGGCCCCGAGCACCTGCGCATCACCGGCGCAAACGGTAGCGGCAAGACCACCCTCCTTGAGGCAATTGCCCACGCCGGCGACCCGGAGTACCGCTCCCCCGTGCAGCCCGCCTACCGCGTCGAGTACTCCATCGAGGGGGCGTATATTCCTCAGCGCATCACCCTCGACCCGGAGCTCACTCTTCTGCAGTGCGTGCAGCGTGCTAACCCGGGCGTGAGTGAACAGCATCTGCGTGACCAGCTGGCGCGGCTGCTGTTCCGTCGCGAGAGTGTGCACCATAAGACCGGTGAGCTCTCCGGTGGTGAGCGGTTCCGTGCTGCGGTGGCGCAGGTGCTTCTGGCTGACCCGGTGCCGCAGCTGCTCATGTTGGACGAGCCGACGAATAACCTCGATATTTCTTCGGTGGATTGGCTGGTGCAGGCGCTCGAAGCTTACACCGGCGCGCTCATTGTGGTGAGCCATGATGAGGATTTCTGTCACCGCATCCGCATTGATCGCACGCTGGCGCTCTAGAATTCCGCGCCTAACCCCGCGGGGCAACACCTGAATACAACAAACGGGTGCCCGGCACCTCCGAATATGGAGGCGCCGGGCACCCACCATGGCAGCAGCCGGAACACATTCACCCAACTTCGCAGACCGCCTACTATTTATGTAACAAATCATCCTCGATAGTTACATATTTGTCACTAAAATCCATCTTATTTGTAATTAATGTCCCGCATGAGGCTCAAAATGTCACTCCAGGAATTACAATATGTACATGTATACGCCTGAAGAACTAACACAAACACTCAACGAGCTACGGCTTCTAGGCAGAGACAGCCTGACAGTAGAGGTTAAATCAGCCCACATGGGTTACCCCTCTTCCGTGGCGGAAACTATCTGTAGCTTTGCTAACCTTCCCGACGGAGGCACAATCATATGCGGTGTCGACGAATCTCAGGAGTTTGCACCTGTAGGTGTTTATGATGTTGAAGATTTGCGGGCAAAGATTATTGATGCTGCTCAAAATCTTAAGCCAAAAATCGTAGTAGAAACCGACGATATAACTTTGGATGGCCATCAGCTACTCATCGTAACCGTTCCGGGTCTGCCGGTGCAGGAACGTCCCTGCTTCAAAGGTAATATAGCCTACCAGCGACTCGGAGACGGCGACTACCCAATGGATGGCTACGCGCTCAGTCTAATGTACGCGCAGCGCCACAAACCACACAATGACCTACAATCAATTCCCAACACATCCAGTGAAGATTTGGACAAATCCTACACCGAGGATTTCCTACACCAGGTGCGTCTTTCCTCAGCGCGTCTACGTAATGACTCCGACGCGGAGATCCTGCGCAAACGCAACGTCATTGATGCCCATGACGAGTTGACCTTAGCCGGGCTATGCGCCCTGGGTGATTACCCGCAGCAATTCTATGCTGGGGCAAGCATTATCGGCATAGTTTCTGTAAGCGGCAACGCCCGCAATGATGACCGTTTTCGAAGTGAAGGCCCTATTCCCGCCATGCTTGAAGATACCCTTGCATGGCTTATGCGCAACATCAAGAACCGCACCGTCACAGCTCCCAATGGTGCGGGGCTCATCGATCAGCCAGAAATCCCCCTGGTAGCTCTCCGTGAGTTCGTGGCTAACGCACTCGTCCACCGGAGCTATGAACGGGATGCATCCGGAAAATTTATACAGATTTTTATCAAACGCGGCCGTATTGAAATCATCAGCCCTGGCGGTTTTTGGGGCATCCTGCCGAGTCAGGTAGGCCTCGTGCATCGCCCCGCGGCTGTAAACGAGGCGCTCTATGCTATCTGCCAGAACATTCGTCTCAGTGACGGTCACCGACTAATCGAAGGCGAAGGCGGCGGTATCCTAGCTGCACAACAGGCCCTGGTTGATGCCGGGTTGCGTAAGGCGCATATTATCGATGAGGGTATCCAGGTACGCGTCATTATCTACCGCCCTGCCGATAACACGCAGCCTACGAGCATAATGGAGGTATCCTCGCCTCCTCAACGTGCTGAGATACCGGAAAATCTATCCCCCACGGAATCCCAGGTGTACGTTGCTTTGACCCGTGGACCCGCTACCGTCGCTGATATCGCGGAAAACACCGAGTTGAGTACACGGCAGGTACGTTACGCGCTACCCAAGCTAATCCAGCGAGGTTTGGTAGAGCAAAAAGCACGTTCGGGACGCCGCGGTTTGGTGTACCGCACGCTGGCGCTCTAGGGTTCCACGCCCAACCCCGCTGGGCAACACCTGAATACAACAAACGGGTGCCCGGCACCTCCGAATATGGAGGCGCCGGGCACCCGTTTCAGTTATCTCACCGCGGCTACGTCACCGCGCTGGCGAAAACTTAGATTAGAGGACCAGGCCCTTGGTCTGGGACACTGCGCGCTCGAAGCGAGCCTGAACGTCAGCCCAGTTCACAATGTTCCAGAATGCCTTGACGTAGTCGCCCTTGACGTTCTGGTAGTCCAGGTAGAATGCGTGCTCCCACATGTCCAGCTGCAGAACGGGGATCAGTGCAACGGAGATGTTGCCCTGCTGATCGTAGAGCTGCTCGATGATGAGGCGCTTGCCAACGGTGTCCCATGCGAGGATTGCCCAGCCGGAGCCCTGAATGGTCAGTGCAACGTTGGTGAAGTGCTCGCGGAACTTGTCGAAGGAGCCGAAGAACTCGTCGATTGCTGCTGCCAGCTCGCCGGTGGGCTTGTCGCCACCCTCGGGGGACAGGTTGTTCCAGAAGATGGAGTGGTTGGTGTGACCACCCAGGTTGAATGCCAGGTCCTTGGAGAGCTTGGAGACGTTGCCGTATGCACCGTTCTCGCGTGCCTCTTCGAGCTGCTCGAGAGCTGCGTTAGCGCCTGCAACGTATGCTGCGTGGTGCTTGTCGTGGTGCAGCTCCATGATCTTTGCGGAGATGTGGGGCTCGAGCGCCGCGTAGTCGTAGGGGAGCTCGGGGAGAGTGTACTTTTCAGCCATGATGATGCCTTTCATTAGAAAACTTGGCTCGTATTAAAGATTACCAGCGTAGCGTTTACTTTACTTTTCACGAATTGGGGAGCGTCACATTTATGTAAGACCACGCTCGAGCCTGTGGATTTTAGGCAGAGACTTTTCCCCACAACTGTGGATAACCCTGTGTATCAACAGGATTTTCAGGCTCGGTGCCCTATTCTGCATTGAAATACCTGGGTATGCACTCATGTGAATAACAGTGCTGTAAGTTCTCCACACTGTGGAAAACCCCTGTGGATAACACCTCTTACTGGGGATGCGCGGGGGATAATCCGCCACTTTTTCTGCTCTCCTCCGCGGCTTTTTCCTTCTATGAGCCAAAATATTGGGCCGTAATAGCGGCACCTAGCGACAGCGTAGCCCCTCTATACGGTGGAGGCGGTGGATTAAGTGCACAGGGTTATCCACAGGTATGGAAATTCTTGAGTTCCGCGGATTTAAAGGTGAAAAGACCTTCTGTTTAAGAACTTCCTCTCGGTTTTAACGCCCGCAGAAGCCTGTAATTACAAGAATTTCCCTGCGGCAGCCTCATTTTTAACGCTCAGCGAGCTCGATACCGCCTCCATAAAATCACACGCGTGTAAGTTCTCCACACTGTGGATAACCCCTGTGGATAACCATTTCGGCACGATGCGGCACAGCAATAGTGCAGCCGCACGGTACAGATGGGCACACCACCTCATACGCCCCTCCCCTAGCTCGTATCACACCTTTGCTGGCGCCCATATGAGGGCAAAGAAAAAGAGCATCCGCCGCGGGATGCTCTTGGAGTGAGTTGATAGAGATTCGAGTTAAAAAGATACGGTACGGAATGCAGCCCAACCACGAACTGCATCCGCACCGCACATCCGTCGGTAGAAATACGAGTTACTCGTACACCGACGACAATCACCGATAAATAGAGAGTCGAACCTATCGAAGCGAGCTTCCGGTCTCGCCTCGGAGGCTTCCTTCGACCCCGTTATGTAATTAGTGTACACGGTTTCATTACGGTTGCAAAGCCAAAACCGAGATTTTTTTAAAATTTTTGTTATCGTTTCGTTATTTTTCACCCTTGGCAACCTCTTTGCACCCCTCAGAATTTTCATCACACCCCCTAAAACCCTTGATATTCCGCGGAACTTGGCTCGGCACACGAGTATGCCTCTTGGTACGTTCTCATCTATACTTGTACCGGAAATCTTTTAATGTATGTTGTAAATCACCCCTCTATCCGGGGTATTTGCAGTCACTGCGTGCAAAAAGATGACCCTAGCACCCCTCAAAAAATTAGCACTAAAGTGTCAAGCATTACTTGACCGTACCAATTTTGAGTTTCAGGTAAGACCTTTCGCTACAATGGGTGCCAACACACCGCATCTCCCCTTAATAAGGGAGCTCCATATCCGATAAAAGAGGAACCAATCCCGTGTCCACACCAACCACGTCTGCGCAGCGGTCTGAAAACACCGCACACAGCGAACCCGTCCAGTGGCTCAGCCCGCAGGAACGAGAAGGCTGGCTCTTTATCAGCTCCATCATCTTCAGCCTCACCCGCAAGCTGGAAAACCAGCTGCAGAGCGAAGCTGGTATTAGTTTTGTTGAATACATGGTGCTCGCGATGCTATCCGAGTCCGAGGATCATTCCCTCACCATGACCGAGCTGGCGATTACCACCAACACCCTGCCCGCACGCCTCTCTCGCGTCGTCGCGCGTCTAGAGAAGGATGGCTACGTCCGTCGCTCTCTCAGTGCAGAAGACCGCCGCGTCAGCATCTGTCATCTGCTCCCCGCAGGCGAGCAGAAGGTGCAGGAGGTGGCACCCGGCCACGTTAACGAAGTGCGCCGCCAGATTTTCGACCACCTGACTACCCAGCAGGTTGAGAACCTTGCAGAGATTGGTGAGGCCATCCTGGGGAGCACCCCTTCGAATGTCATCTCAATTGATGCACTCAAGCGTGGGGACTACCCCACTCAATAACCTCCTCCACCCGTCTCGTGGGTGAGAGTTGAGAGAACAAGAGATAAGGCACATTCCTCCGGCGGGGACTGTGCCTTATCTCTTTAACACCGTCTTTTAACACCTCGCCAATGCCTCAATGCCTCGCCCGCAAGAAGGTGTCTGAGCTGCATTGCATCGGCTTGAAGGGCGTCACGGAAGACCCCGTATTGTTACATGCAAAAAAATTTTTAAAATTTTTACGGCTTCTTACCCCGCGCCGAAGCACCAAGGTATCAAGTGATACCGCCTCCGGCATAGTGCGTGTTTGAGGGATATTGAGGGGGTGAACGACCCGTTAAACCGCGAAATATCAAGGAAACACACCTAATACCACCCAAACCAAAGGGTATATTCAGGTCACCCACACTAAGGGTAGTGGTGACAATATGTCAGGATTACCTCATCTACCCCACCGATTAGCCTTTTCTCTCTGTACACGACCCACTGCACACCGTACGATAAACATCAACAGGTTGCACCGCGCCATCCGGCGCCTACGAAGCAATCACCATATAAGGAGAAACCACAATGTCTAAGTCTTTCTACGACCTTCTGAACGAGCAGATCGGCCACGAGTTCGCAGCATCTCACCAGTACCTGTCCATGGCTATCTGGCTCGACGGCGAAGACCTGCCCCAGCTGGCTAAGTTCTTCTACCGCCAGTCCCTCGAGGAGCGCGAGCACGCACTCATGATGGTTCAGTACAAGCTGGACCGCGGCCACAAGGTTGAGATCCCCGCTGTTCCCGCCGTCAAGAACGACTTCGAGAACGTCCAGGAAATCGTTGACATGTCCCTGGCACAGGAGAAGGTTGTCACCGGCCAGATCGAGGCACTGTTCTCCGCAGCACGCGCTGAGAACTACGCACTGGGCGAGCAGTTCATCCTCTGGTTCCTGAAGGAACAGGTTGAGGAAGTTGCAACCATGGAGACCCTCGTAACCGTTGTAAAGCGCGCAAACGGCAACCTCTTCGACCTGGAGAACTACGTTGCACGCGAGCTGGGCGACGACCACGGTCAGGAGTCCGGCGCACCCGCAATCGCAGGCGCATAATCTCATATTCGTGCGACTAGGCCCCTAGTCGAACCCGCAGAATACCTGCAGAATATTTAACGTTCCGCCCTCCCCGCACACCGCGGCGAGGGCGGAACGTTTATGCATTTAACACCTGAAAACTCACCACTGTGCACCGTCCAGGAGCTAAAAGCCGCCAGCGGATACTCGAATACTCATACAGCGCAGAGTAAACTTAAAAACCTTAGATGCCGCGTAATACCACGGCAGAAAGAGGAGAGAATGACTCACACCAACCCAGATACCCTCAGCCGCGGCTCCTATAGCAACTCACGCCGCGTAGCCGACATTCTGCGTGCCGAATCCGTCGGCGGTACCGTGCTTCTGATTGCGACGGTGCTGGCAGTAGTACTCGCCAACACCCCCGCCTCCAGCTTCTACTTTGGTCTGCGAGACACCGTTGTTGGCCCGGTCATCCCCGGTTTCAACCACCTGCAGATGAGCATCGGCACCTGGGCGGCAGACGGTCTGCTCGTCGTTTTCTTCTTCCTCACCGGCCTGGAGCTGAAGAAGGAATTCGTGATTGGTGACCTCAAGTCGCCCTCCACCGCTATTGTGCCGATTGCGGCTGCCTTCGGTGGTGTTGCGGTGCCTGCAATTATCTACACGGCACTGAACTTCACCAGCCCCACCGCTCTGCACGGTTGGGCTATCCCCACCGCAACCGATATTGCGTTTGCGGTGTCCGTTCTTGCTGCCGTGGGTACTTTCCTCCCCTCGGCAATGCGCGTCTTCCTACTGACCCTGGCTGTGGTCGACGACCTCATCGCAATCTGCATTATCGCGATTTTCTATACCAATAACTTCCATGGCGAGTACCTGCTCTTCGCGCTGATTCCCCTCGCCCTGTTCGCGTTCATCGCGTACCGAGGCGAGACCATGCTGCACCTGAAGCCTCTCGCCGCATGGGTTCTGCTGCTGCCCCTGGGCATCATCACCTGGGCGCTCTTCCTCGAATCCGGTATTCACGCCACTATTTCCGGTGTGGTTCTCGGCTTCCTGGTGCCCGTGAAGATGACCGCACGCTCCGAGGCAGCGCACGCAGAGCACGGCCTGGCAGAGGTGCTGGAGCACCGCTTCCGCCCCCTCTCTACCGGCATCTGCGTGCCCATCTTCGCGTTCTTCAGCGCGGGTGTGGCTGTAGGCGGCTTTGAAGGCCTCGGACGCGCCCTCACCGACTCTGTAGCGGTCGGCATTATGGTTGCGCTGGTTGCCGGTAAGACCATCGGTATTTTCGGTACCACCTGGCTCGTGACCCGCTTCAAGAACGCTAACCTCGACCCGGACGTCGCCTGGATTGACGTGGTCGGCCTGGCTGCAACCGGCGGTATCGGCTTCACCGTGTCCCTGCTGGTGGCTGAGCTGTCCTTCCCGCACGGCTCTCCGCACACCGAAGATGCCAAGATTGCAATTCTTTTCGGCTCTGTGCTCGCCGCAATTGTTGGTGCCATCATCCTTTCACGCCGTAACAAGCACTACCGTGCCCTGGCTGAGAAGGAAAGCGTGGACGCTGACGACAACGGCATCCCCGATATCTTCGAGGGCACCTACCGTGACCCGAAGGCTGAAGCCTAGCAAGAACTCCTAAGGTCTAGTACCTTCCTACACCCCGATCCTCCGCTGATAATGATGTCTCACCGCACTACCTCACGTCGCCGTACAGCACGAGCAGGGCAGGCGCCCGCGCCTCCCTCAAGGTATGCAGAGATATCAGCACGCGTGGTGATCGGGGTGTATTCTTTTGCCGCGCTTCTGACCACGTTCGCGTGGATTATTTCTCCTCTGCGGCACGGTCGCGGCTTCACTTGGTGGGAAGTCACCGCCGACCTGCTGAATATTCCCTCCACGCACACGCTGCCCAGCGCCATCACGATGATTGTGATGGTTTCCGGGCTGATTGTGCGCAAGCGCGCTGCCCTCATTGCCGCCATCGTTTTTCAGGTGCTGGGTGCGCTACTTGCGACCCATAGCGCCTTCACGCTGGTGTTCCCTGAGGGAATCATGCATAAGGACCGTATTTTCTCCTCGACGGTCGATACGCTCTCCATCGTGTTTGCGTGCGTGCTGGTGCCGTTCCTCTTCTCGATTCGTTCGGCGTTCCCGGCGCGTATTGGTCGCCTCTCGTGGGCGGGTGCGGCTGCAACGGCGGCTGGCGGTATTCTGCTGACTACGCTGGTGCTCTGGTACCTGTGCCGTATTGGTGTGTGGGAGCCGCTGCGTTCCATCACCCCGTGGGAGCTGCTGATGCACGGCATGGGTATTGAGCGTACCCATCCTGGCGTGTGGGCTGCCGATGTAGTGGGTTTCTTGGCGTCTTTTGGCTACGGTGCTTCGCTGGTTGCGGCACTGTACCTGTTGGCGCGCGGTTACCGCGCCCTGGACGCGTGGACCGGCGAGAAGGAATTGAAGATTCGCGCCCTGCTGCAGCAGTACGGTGCCAATGATTCGCTCTCCTATTTCGCGACGCGTCGCGATAAGCAGGTGGTTTTCTCTCCGGATCAGAGGGCGGCGATTACGTACCGTTCGGTTGGTTCGGTGTGTTTGGCGTCGAGTGACCCGGTGGGTGACCCGGATTCGTGGGATGCCGCGATTGAGCAGTGGATGTTGCAGGCGCGCAGCTACGGCTGGGTTCCTGCGGCTCTGAGCGTGAGCGAGGCGGGCGCCCGCGCCTACAACCGTGCGGGTCTGTCGATTATTCAGATGGGTGAGGAGGCGGTCCTAGAGGCGGACCGTTTCACGCTCAATGACACGTCGATGCTACCGGTGCGTCAGGCGGTTCAGCGTGTGCGTCGCGGCGGGTACACGGCGCAGATGCGTCGCTTTGCGGAGCTGGATGAGCAGCAGCGTCAGCAGGTTGCAGAGAATATTTCGGCGTGGCGTCATGGGCGTGTGGAGCGCGGCTTCTCGATGGCTCTGAACCGTGTGAATGATCCGGCGGATTCTTCGTCTGTTCTGGTGTCGGCTCATGATGAGGCTGGTCAGATGGTGGCTCTGCTGTCGTTTGTTCCGTGGGGTCCGACCGGTCTGTCTCTGGACGTTATGCGCCGCTCTCCCGAGGCACCTAATGGTGTGGTGGAGTTTATGGTTGCGTCGCTGATGGAGCAGGCGGCGTCGCTGGGTGTGCGTCGGGTGTCGCTGAATTTTGCGATGTTTGGCCATATTTTTGAGGCTGCCGATCAGGTGGGCGCTTCGGCATGGAACCGTTTCGCTTCCCGCTCTTTGGGCGTGCTGGATCGTTTTCTGCAGTTGCGCCGTCTGTATCGTTTCAATCTGAAGTTTGCCCCGCTTTGGGTTCCTCGTTTTTTGGCGACGGAGCCGACTTTGGCGATGGTGAATGTGGTGGTTGCTGCGGGTATGGCGGAGGGCTTTTTGCCGAATCTGTCGGCTCGCCGTTTGCAGGATCAGGAGCAGGTTCTTTCTGCCGATGAGTTGGAGACTCTTCGCCAGTTGCAGGTATCTGCTGTAGAAGAGCTTCCTGAGGTGTCGCGTAGTGATCAGACTCAGCATCGTCTGCGTCATTTGGAGGCGCTGCGTTCGGCGGGTATGGAGCCGTATCCGCTGGGTGGTGAGATACGCAGTAATAGTGCGCCTATTCTAGGCGTGAAGGATGCTCTGCGTATATTCTCTTCTGAAAATATTCCTAATTCAGAATTTATTGTTTCGGGGCGTATTCGCGCGCTTCGCAACCATGGTGGAGTCCTCTTCGCAACCCTGATTGAAGGCGGCGAAACCCTGCAGGTCGTCATGGAACGAGCCCTGGTGGGCGAGCACCTACTGAGCCTTGCCTCCCGCGACCTGGACACCGGTGACATCATCACTGTGCAGGGTACTTACGGGGCGAGCCGCAACGGCACCCCTTCGTTGATTGCTTCCTCGTGGCGCATGGCGTCGAAGAGCCTGCACCCCATCCCCTTTGATTCGTTTACCGACCCGGAGGCGCGTCTGCGTCGCCGCTCCACGGACCTGTTGGTGCATCCGGATCAGATGCAGAATCTGCGCCTGCGTACCGCGGTGATTAAGGCGCTACGTGCACGCCTGGATGGGGAGGGTTTCCTTGAGGTGGAGACCCCGATTCTGCATACGGTGCACGGTGGTGCGAGCGCGCGCCCGTTCCGCACGTATATCAATGCGTACGGTGAGGATTTGACGCTGCGTATTGCGCCGGAGCTGTATCTGAAGCGTCTGGTGGTGGGCGGTAGCGGTCCGGTATATGAGTTGGGTCGTGATTTCCGTAATGAGGGTGCTGATGCAACCCATAATCCGGAGTTCACGGTGCTTGAGGCATACCGCCCGTTCGCGGATTATGTGCAGATGCGCGAGTTGACGGAGCGCCTGATTAAGGATGCCGCACAGTCGGTGTTTGGTTCGGTATCTTTGCCGCTGGGCCATATGGCTTCGAGCGAGCGCGTTGTGCGTGATGTGTCGGGTCCGTGGCGTGTGGTGTCGGTGTGTGATGCCCTGTCGGAGGCGCTGGGTCGCCGCGTGGATGTGCAGACGGATTTTGAGGAGTTGCTGGCTTTGGCGCAGCAGCACGGTGTGCGTGTTCATGAGGGTATGGGTCCGGGCGCAATCGTTGAGGAGCTGTATGGTGAGCTGGTTGAGGCACATACGGTGGAGCCGACGTTCTATACGGATTTCCCGGCGGAGACGAGTCCGCTTGCGGCGCCGCATCGCAGTGTTCCGGGGTTGGCGGAGCGTTGGGATTTGGTGATTAACGGCATGGAGATGGGCTGCGCTTATTCGGAGCTGGCGGATCCGTTGGTGCAGCGTGAGCGTTTGACGGAGCAGTCGTTGAAGGCGACTTCGGGTGATCTGGAGGCGATGGAGGTGGATGAGGATTTCCTCTACGCCTTGGAGACGGGTATGCCGCCGACGGGTGGTTTGGGTCTGGGCGTGGATCGCTTGGTGATGCTGTTGGCTCAGACGCAGATTCGTGGGGTGTTGTCGTTCCCGTTTGTGAAGCCTGAACGTTCATAACCCAACCGATACCTCCGCTTATTTACTGTGCCCGGTGCGAGGTTTTGTGCCTTGCGCCGGGCTCTTCACGCCCGTCCCGTCCGTATCGGCAACACCCGCACGGAGCCTATATTTACTCTGCCCGTATATTAAGTATTCGTTACATTTTGGTTTGGTCCCCTTTTTTAAGTTGCCGAGCGGGGGTTGCACCCGACACAATGGGGTGACTAATCATGCGGAGTGTGTTTGGCTCCGCTGCGCGGCATGAGTCCGCATCACCCAGCAATGTAGCCCACACGTTGTCCGCCTTCCGGGTTTGAGCGTGCGGGCTTTTTGCTTTCAAGATTGGAGTACCGAGTGGATTTTCTTCTGAATATCATCGGGGACATTAATGAGCAGACTGCGGGACTGACTTCCTCCGTGGATGCTGTGCAGAACTGGATGTGGAGCAACTTCCTCTACTACGCTCTGATTGCGGCTGGTCTGTACATTACGATCCGTACCCGCGGCGTGCAGTGGCGCTCCATTAAGGAAATGGTTCGTGTCCTGGGTGACCCGGTTGCTCGTGAGGCTGATGGTAAGAAGAGCATTTCTTCGTTCCGTGCGTTTACTGTTTCGGCTGCTTCTCGTGTGGGCACCGGTACTGTTGCGGGTGTTGCTTTGGCTATTGCTATGGGCGGCCCGGGTGCTGTGTTCTGGATGTGGGTTATTGCTGCTGTTGGTGCGGCGTCCGCTTTTGCGGAGTCCCTTCTGGGTCAGCTGTACAAGGAGCGCGGTAAGGATTCCTATATTGGTGGTCCGGCGTACTACATGAAGCGCGGCCTGAATGCTCCGTGGATGGGTTACATCTTCGTGGCGTTCATTGTGGTCACTTACGCATTTGTGTTTGTGGCGGTTCAGACGAATGCTGTGGTGGATGCTGCGGCGAACTCGTTCAATATTGATGTTTCGGGTACTAACTCGATGGGCTTCCGCATCACTATTGGTCTGATTATGGTGGCGCTGACTGCGGCTATTATTTTCGGTGGTATTCGCGCGATTTCTTCGGTGACTGAGTGGCTGGTGCCGATTATGGCGGTGCTGTATCTGCTGCTGGGCCTGCTGGTTGTTCTGCTGAACATCACTGAGGTTCCGAACATGCTACTGATGATTTTCCAGGGTGCTTTCGGCATTAAGGAGTTCGTGACCGGCGGTACCATGGGTGCCGTGATTTGGGGTATGAAGCGTGGCCTGCTGACTAATGAGGCGGGTATGGGTACCGCTCCGAACGCTGGTGCGACCGCTACTATTTCTCACCCGGCTAAGCAGGGTTACGTGCAGACTTTGGGTGTTTACTTTGACACCATGATGGCGTGTACTGTGACTGCGTTTATTGTTCTGCTGTCGAACCCGACTTATGGTGATCGTTCTCGTGGTGCGTCGCTGACTCAGTCGGCGCTGGCTATGCAGCTGGGCGATTGGGCGGTTCACTTCCTGACTATCGCGATTTTCATGTTTGCGTTCTCGACTGTGATTGGTAACTACTACTACGGCGAGTCGAATATGCGTTTCGTGACTGAGCGTAAGCTGCCGATGAATATTTTCCGTGCGCTGGTTCTCGTGTTTGTGTTCTTCGGCGCGATTTCTTCGCTGGATCTGGTGTGGACTACCGCGGATATGTTGAATGCCGGCATGGTGATTGTGAACTTGACGGCGGTTCTGTTGATGACTCCGCAGGTTGTTGCGGTGTTGAAGAACTATGAGGCTCAGCGTAAGGCTGGTTTGGAGCCGATTTTCAAGGCTTCGGATATGCCTGAGTTGAAGAATCTTGCGGCGTGGGATGGTACTGATGCGGTGACTACCCGTGAGTTCTGGGCTGAGTATGATGCGAAGGCTGCTGAGCGTCGTGCCGCGAAGAAGGCTAAGAAGGTTAGCCGCTAGTTTGTGAGCCGCGCGCAAGATTGCGTGTAAGGCATTGTTGGAGGGTCCGTCCTGCTGTGTGCGGGGCGGGCCCTTTTGCGTGTCCGAGGCGCGTATTGGGCAGCCCGTCAGCGGTAGGCTCTGAACGCCTCCTTGGACTACCCTGAGGGCTTGTGAGCTCCTCCGGGTCTGTATCCTTAGGGAGGATATTAGGAGGGTTTATGGATTGGCATGCCGTACTGGAGCTGGTGGTCACGGTTGTTTTTCTGGCGGGTATTGCGTTGGCGTTGCTGTGCCTGGTAACGATTCACCGGAACCCGCATTTTTCGGAGGTGCAGAAGCTAAAGTGGCTTCTGCTGGTGCTGTGTCTGCCGTATGTGGGTCCGGTGACGTGGTTGTTGCGTGCGCGTCTGGAACGCATTGATCGGGAGCGTACTGAGCAGGAACGCGGAGCGCAGGCTTCTGCGGCTACTTCCGATACGGCAGCTTCCGAGGAGGGCGGCTGGTAACGGCTCGGAGGCTCTTCCTGAGCCCACCACCACCTCCACATAGCACAAGTAACGAAGGTCACACTCTCTCAATTGGACAGCGCCGCGTGCAGTCCGTATAGTTTTATGTGTTGCCTGCGGTGATACACCGTAAGACACATGCGCGAGTGGCGGAATAGGCAGACGCGCACGGTTCAGGTCCGTGTGCCCGTGAGGGCGTGGGGGTTCAACTCCCCCCTCGCGCACCAACGATCCCCGGTTCGAAAGAACCGGGGATTTTTTCATATCCATAACCAATCCCCCGCTAAATGACGGGGTTCCAGAGCGATGGCGAGTGCATCACCTAAAATAGAATCGGGTGTGTTCATTCACAGGACACACAGCTAACGCACAGACACGCTCGTTAAACTGAGCCTTTCGGATAAAGACCGTTTACGCGGTCTGTTGCTCGGAATGGTCGTTGAGAAGGAGGCGGCATGAAGTTTTTCGACAAGCTGGGCAAGCTGGAGCAAGGCATCGGTCGCACTGTCGGCCTTTCCAAGGGCTTCGGCACCTTTGCGAAGGCGGATGTTGCTAACCGCGTCCGCATCATGATGGATGACGAGTCCTACGTGGACGGTAGCGGTCGCACCATGGCTCCTAATGTCTACACTCTCCGTTTCGCGCCGGTCGATTTCCCGCGCGTACGCGAGTGGGGTAACCCGTTCGCTGTTGAGCTGTGCGATCTGGCGATTTCGCACGCCCGCGCGCAGGGTTACACCCTCATTGGCGCGGTTCGCGTGACCTTCAACGTTCTTGATTCTCTCTCTGAGGGCGAGTTTGAGGTTGTTGCGACTTTCGAGCCGTTCTCTGTGCCGGAGGCTCCGGCGTCCCCGTCTCTGCGCGGTGCTACTAACTACGCGCCGGTGCGTCCGCCGCGTGAGTCTTCTTTGCCGACCCGCATTACGAAGCCCGCTGCTCAGCCGGCGCAGCCTGTTCAGCCTGCGCCTCAGCAGGTTCCTGCGGCGCGCCCGAACATGCCTGTAGCACCCCCGGCAACGGCTGCACCGCGTTTCTTCTTGGAGATTGAGGGTCGCATGCACCCGGTGAACCACCTGCCGTTTGTGCTGGGTCGCGGTTCTGATGCTGATCTTCGTCTGGATGATAAGGGCGTTTCTCGCCGTCACCTGCAGCTTACGATGCAGGGTGGTGCGGTGGTCGCCTCCGATATGGGTTCTACTAACGGCACGTTGATTAATGGTGCGCCTCTGCGTGCGCCGGTGGTGCTGGCGAACGGTTCGCTGCTTCGCATGGGTAATACCCGCATCATCTTCCATAGTTCGACCGGAGGTGTCCGTTAATGGCATCTGAATTGACCGTTACTATCCTTCGTTACGCTTTTCTGGCTCTGATTTGGTTCTTTGTTTTCCTGGTGGTTTCGGCGGCTCGCCGTGACCTGGGTTTGGGCAAGAACTATCGTGCAGCACCGGTTGATGCGATTCCGGAGGCTACCCACATTGCGCCTCCGCCGACTCGCCCTTCGCAGCTTGTGATTACTGCGGGTGCGCAGGCTGGCGCCATGATGCAGCTGGGCGACCAGCCGATTACTATTGGCCGCGCTAATGACATTGAGGTGTCCCTGCAGGATGATTACGCCTCGGGCCGCCATGCGCGCCTGTTCCCTCAGGGTTCCCGTTGGTTCCTGGAGGATTTGAATTCTACTAATGGTACGTTCGTCAATGGCGAGCGTCTGACTCGTGCGACCCCGATTGAGCCCGGTGATGATTTCCGCGTTGGCGGTACCACCATGCAGTTGAGGGGCTAGTGTATGAAGATTGCTTTTCGTTTTGAGGCCCGCTCTGATACGGGTCTGAAACGCTCGAAGAATGATGACTCCGGCTATGGTGGTCGTTTCCTTGCTGTCGTTGCTGACGGCATGGGCGGCCACGTGGGCGGCGATGTCGCGTCGGCTACGACGGTTCTGAACCTGACTCCGCTTGATCACCCTGATTTTGAGGATGGTACCGGCGGCGTTTACCTGGCTGATGAGATTCAGAGCGCGAACCTGATTATCAATGAGCTGGCGGCGAATGATCCGCAGCTGGCGGGTATGGGTACGACCTGTACTGCCCTGCTGATTGACGGTGACTGCATTGAGCTGGCTCATATTGGTGACTCGCGTGCGTACCGTCTGCGCCCGGGTGCTGATGGCGAGTTTGAGCAGATTTCTACTGACCATACGTTTGTGCAGCGCCTACTCAATGAGGGTCGTATTACCCCGCAGGAGGCGGAGAACCACCCGCATAAGAACGTGATTATGCGCGTTCTGGGTGATGTTGACGCGTCCCCCGAGCTGGAGTTGAAGACTCTGGACGCCGTTCCCGGCGAGCGCTGGGTACTCTCTTCGGACGGTTTGGATGCTGTGGTGTCCCTGCCGGAGATTGAGCAGGTGATGCGTTCTACCGATGACCTGTCTGAAATTGCTGACACCCTCATTGCGATGACTTTGGAGCGTGGCGCTCCGGATAACGTGACGGTTGTGTCTCTGCAGGTGATTGACCGTGAGGTTCTGCCGGTGGATGAGCCGGTGGGTCCTTCGAGTCTGCCTGAGTCTGCTCTGCCTGATTCGATTGTGGCGGAGCAGGAGGTCAGCACGAACACTCAGAAGCTTCCCGAGGTTGCTGCCACGGCTGAGGCTGCTGAGGCTCTTTTGGGTGCGCACCATGATGAGGACTCTGATGAGCATCATCGTCGGTCGTTGCGCCGTTTCCGTCGTGCCCGTGACTTCTCTGGCACCCTGTTGCACAGCGGTTCTGGGGCGGTGCGTCACCATATCGGTACGTACGATAACGCCGTGGATGCGGCTCTTACGAACGCTGCGATTCTGCGTAGTGAGTTGGGTTCCCGCCCGCATCAGCTGGTTGGTGCTGCTTCGGTGGCTACTGAGACCGGCATGATTCCGGCGGTGACTTCTCGTACCCTGGAGCATCGTGCGACGGTGGCTCAGCGTGTGCCGTTGAAGGTTGAGTCTGATGAGGCGGCCCTGCCGGCTGAGCTGGAGGAGCTGATCGCTGAGGACACTGAGGAGCGTTCGCGTCCGCGATCGTGGCCGATTCGCTTGTTCATTACTCTGCTGGTTGCGGCTGTTTTGACGTTGGCTGCATGGACCGGTCTGCGCTATGTGGAGCGTAGCTACTATGTGGGTGAGAGTGACGGCACGGTTGCGGTGTATAACGGTATTCCGCATGCGTTGGGCCCGATTCGCCTTTCTCACGTGGTGGAGAATACCGATATTCCTACGAGTGAGCTGAGCGATCATACGCGTTCTTTGTTGCGTAATGCGATTACGGCGAAGGACCTGGATGATGCGCACCAGATTGTGTCTCGTTTGAAGACTCAGGCGGATCAGACGCGTGAGAAGGCTGAGCAGGCCGCTGCTTCTGCTTCCGCCTCTGCCTCGGCTTCCGCTTCCCCGAGCTCTGTGGCTCCCAGTGAGGCTCCGACCTCTGGGGCACCGGGCTCTGATTCGGCGTCCCCGGCTCCTGAGCAGGCTTCTTCGGAGGCTCCTGCTGCAGTAGGCGGTGAGAACAATGGCTAAGTTCTCGTTCCGTCGTGAGTCGGAAGCGCCTCGTGCACGCCGTTTCACGGAGCTTTTCCTGCTGGTTTTGGCGGTGGGTATCAGCTCGTTCGGTATGTATCTGATTGATCCGGAGCATGCTTTTGATACGTCGAAGAGCCAGTGGCTGCCGTGCACGGTGGTGCTGGGTGCCGGTGCTCTTCTGATTCACCTGGTCATGCAGTTCCGTGCGCGTTATGCTGATCCGTTTATTCTGCCGCTCGTGGTGGCGTTGAACGGTATTGGTTTGACCATGATTTATCGTCTGGATCCGCAGATTGCGGCTCCGGTGGGTGATGGTCAGCTGATGTGGACCGGCGTGTCTATGGTGCTGTGCGCGATTATCGTGTTCGTGCTCAGGGATTACCGTCTGCTGCGTAAGGTCACGTACACCTCGCTGGTGCTGTCGATGGTTCTGCTCATCATGCCGCTGGTTCCGGGTCTGGGTATGGAGCTCAATGGTGCTCGTATTTGGATTCATATCGGTAACCGCACGTTCCAGCCGGGTGAGGTCGCGAAGATTACTTTGGCGATTTTCTTCGCCGGCTATTTGGCGACGCACCGCGACCTGATTCTGGTGGCTGGCCGCCGTATTGGTCCGATTAATCTGCCGCGTCTGCGTGATTTGGCGCCGGTGTTCTTGGCGTGGATTGTGAGCCTGGGTGTTCTGGTGTTCCAGAAGGACCTTGGTTCGGCAATCATGTTCTTTGGTCTGTTCATGGCGATGCTGTACCTGTCGACCGGTCGTATTTCGTGGCTGGTGGTTGCGGGTATCGGTATGGCTGTGGGTGGCTATTTCGCGTACCACTATGTCTCGCACGTGCATGCCCGCATTTATGCGTGGGTGCACGCTTTTGATCCGGAGATTTACCAGGCGTCTCCTGGCGGTTCGGGTCAGATTCTGCAGGGCGTTTTTGGTCTGGCTTACGGCGGTCTTTTTGGCCGCGGTTGGGGTCAGGGCCGCGCGAACCTCGTCCCGTACGCTAACTCGGACATGATTATTTCCTCGTTGGGTGAGGAGCTGGGCCTGGTGGGCCTGGGTGCGATCCTGATGATGTTCATGCTCCTGGTCTCGCGCGGTTACCGTGCGGCGTTGGGTACTCGTGATGGTTTCGGTAAGCTGCTGGCTGCCGGCCTGTCTACGGTCATGGTTCTGCAGCTGTTCGTGGTGATTGGCGGCGTGACTCGCTTGATTCCGCTGACTGGTCTGACGACTCCTTTCATGTCTGCCGGTGGCTCCTCGTTGGTGGCTAACTGGATTATTGTGGCGCTGTGGCTGTCGATTTCTCATAGTGCCCGCGCACCTCACCTGGTGGCTGGTTACGATGCTCCGCAGGGTATTGACCATGCGGACACTAGCTACGAGCCGGAGGGTGCTACTAGCGTTCTGGCGCGTATTACGGCTAAGGATTCTGGAGGTGAGAAGAATGGATAGGGCTATTCGCCGCATGTGGATGTCTGCCGCGTGCGTGTTTGTCCTGCTGATGGGTACCCTCAGCTATATTCAGTTCTTCGATTCGAAGACGCTGATGAATAATCAGTGGAATTCTCGAGCACTCTACGACAATTACGGTTCGGCACGTGGTTCGATTGTGGTTGACGGTACGGAGATTGCTTCGTCGGTGAAGTCCGATGATGAGTACAACTACCAGCGTGTGTATAACCACCCGCTCAAGTATGCGGCTCTGACGGGTTATTTCTCCACGATTTATGGCGCGACCGGCCTGGAGGCTGCTCTCGATAAGGAGCTTGCGGGCACGAGCGATAGCCAGTTCTACGACCGTGTGGCGCAGCTGTTTAGCGGTTCTTCCGCGCAGGGCGCTAGCGTGGAGCTGACCATCAATTCGAAGCTTCAGGACATTGCCTACAACGCGCTGCAGGGCCGTAAGGGTGCTGTGGTGGCGTTGAACCCGAAGACCGGTGAGATTCTGGCGATGGCTTCTTCGCCGTCCTATGATCCGAATCTTCTGTCGTCTCATACGAGCTCTTCGGTTTTGGCGAATTACCAGGCGCTGACTTCTGACGAGGACAGCCCCCTGTTTAACCGTGCGATTGCGGGTAACACCTATTCGCCGGGTTCGCCCTTCAAGATTATTGATGCGGTGGCGGCGCTGGAATCCGGCAAGTACAACGCATCCTCGGTCATTCCGAACCCCGCGCAGTTGCCGCTGCCTGGCACGAACATTACCCTGCCGAACTATACGGGCGGTCAGTGTTCGACCCGCACTCAGGCGACGATTGAGTGGGCTTTGGCTCAGTCCTGTAATACGCCGTTTGCGCAGATTGCAATGGATCTGGGTCAGGAGCGTATCGCGAAGACCGCTGAGAATTTTGGTTACGGCCAGGATTTGAAGATTCCTTTGACGGTTTCTAAGTCGTCTTTCCCGTCGAATCTGACGCAGAGCCAGCTGGCTCAGTCGGCGATTGGTCAGTACGACGTGAAGACCACTCCGCTGCAGGTGGCGATGACTTCTGCGGCGATTGCAAATGGCGGCGTGCAGATGAAGCCGAACCTGATTCGTTCGGTGAAGACCAGCAACCTGAGCACTTTGCAGGAGTTCTCTCCTGAGAAGCTGCGTACGTCCACTAGCCCTGAAATTGCTAACCAGGTGAAGCAGTGGATGGTGAATGCGGTTGATAATGGTATTGCACGTAATGCTGGTGTCTCCGGTGTTAAGGTGGCGGGTAAGACCGGTACCGCGGAGACCACGGCAGGTTTGAATAATTCTTGGTTTACCGGTTTCGCGCCGGCTGATGATCCTCAGATTGCGATTGCTGTGGTTTATGAGGATATTGACGCGGCGACCGGTGCCCAGTTGGCAACCAGTACTAGTAAGCAACTCTTTGAGGCGGTGTTGAACAAGTGAGGCCTGCGGCTGATATCACTTTGGGCGGGCGCTACACCCTAACCGAACGTATCGCGATTGGCGGTATGGGCGAGGTGTGGAAAGCTCGCGACAAGGTGCTTGGGCGCATCGTTGCGGTCAAGATCCTCAAGGAGGAGTACACCGGTGACCCGGGCTTCTTGGAGCGTTTCCGTGCTGAGGCCCGTAATACGGCGCTGTTGAACCACCCCGGCGTAGCGAATGTTTTCGACTACGGCGAGGAGGACAACTCGGCGTACCTGGTCATGGAGCTGGTTCCGGGTAACCCGCTATCGAGCATCATTGAGCATGAGACTACCCTGCCGCCCGATCGTATTCTGAACTTCATTGCTCAGACGGCTCGTGCGTTGGCTGCGGCTCATTCGCAGGGTCTGGTGCATCGTGACGTGAAGCCGGGTAACCTCATCATCACCCCGGATGACCGCGTGAAGGTGACCGATTTCGGTATTGCTCGTCTGGCTAATCAGGTGCCGTTGACGGCTACCGGACAGGTGATGGGTACTGCCCAGTATCTGGCGCCGGAGCAGGCGACCGGTCAGGCGGCTACCGCCTCGTCGGATATGTACTCGTTGGGCATTATTGGTTATGAGTGCCTGGTGGGTCGTCGTCCGTTTACGGGTGAGTCGCAGATTGCGATTGCATTGGCTCAGGTGAATGATCCGCCGCCGCCGCTTCCGGAGACCATTCCGGCTCCTGCTCGTGCGCTGATTATGTGCCTGTTGGCGAAGGACCCGGCTCAGCGTCCTAAGGATGCGACCGCTCTGGCGTCTGCAGTGGATGCGATTCGTCGCCGCGACCTGAAGGCTGCGGTGAAGGCTGTTCCTTCTCTAGCTCAGTTCTTAGCTGAGGAGAATGCTGACGACGCTACTGTCGCGATGACCGCTATGGATGTTGCGGCTGAGCCGATTAGTGCTTCTGCTACTCCGCGTTTTGGTTCTGGTGGTCGTTTCTCGCCGGAGCCGACGACGGCGCCGATTCCTCGCACGAGTGAGCAGACGATGCGTCCGGCTTCGGGTCGCGTGAAGTCTACTCCTGCTCCTGCAGCGAAGCGTGGCCCGAACGTCTGGATGTGGGTTGCTCTGCTTCTGGCAATCGTGCTGATTGCTGGCGGTATTTGGACGGTTCTTTCCTCCAATAATGGTGGCGGTTCGTCTGATCCGGTTCCGAGCGCTTCTTCGTCTGTTGTTCCGACGAACACGGGTACCGTTTCGACGGTGGAGCCGACTGAGTCTGCTTCTGCCCGTGCCGCTAAGCAGAAGGTGACCGTCAACGCGATTAACTACGAGGGTCGCGAGCTGCAGGATGCGGTGAACGAGCTGAAGAACCTTGGCCTGTCCCCCAAGACTGAGGGTGTTGAGTCGACTCAGCCGGAGAACACGGTGATTTCGGTTTCTCCGACGGGTACTTTGGAGCAGGGTAATAGCGTGACTGTTCGCTATTCGACCGGTCCGAAGTCGGTGACTTTGCCCTCGAACCTTGAAGGTAAGAACGTTGACGAGGCGTCGAAGGCTGTTGCCGCTCTGGGTGTGAACGTTTCTCTGCATTATGAGAATTCGGACACTGCGGCCCCCGGTACGGTGCTTCGTACTACCCCCTCATCTGGCACCAAGGTCACGGTTGGTAGTAATGTAGACATGTATGTGGCCTCTTCCAGTTCGGGTAGGGGTTCGAGTGCGAGCGCTTCTGCTGCACCGTCTGCGTCGGCTTCTGCTTCCGCTTCTGCGTCGGCGCGTTAGCCCCTACGTTTTGATTTAGTTTTAGTCTTAGTGATCCAGGAGAACTTATGGACCTGTCGGTTCCCGACACGGTTGATAACCGTTACAAGGTACTCGAGGTAATCGGTACCGGTGCGATGGCAACCGTTTATGCTGCTGAGGATACTCGCCTCGGCCGCAAGGTTGCGCTTAAGATTCTGCGCCCGGAGCAGGCCCAGGACGATACGTTCCGCGCACGCTTTAAGCGTGAGGCGGAGGCTGTGGCGTCTCTGAACAATCCTGCGATTGTTGCTGTCTATGACACCGGTTCGTATAACCCCTCGCAGGATGGTGGGGAGGCTGCTTCTTCGGAAGAGGGCACCGCTATTCCTTATATCGTGATGGAATACGTGGAGGGTCATACTCTGCGTTCCATCCTGTCCCGTGGCGGCCACCTGCCGGTCCGTGATGCTTTGGGCTATTCCGAGCAGCTTCTGGGTGCTTTGCAGTACAGCCACTCGATGGGCATTATTCACCGCGATATTAAGCCGGCGAATATTATGGTGCTGGACCGTACCAGCGAGAATATCGCTAAGGGACAGCCCGGCCAGATTAAGGTCATGGATTTCGGTATTTCCCGTGCCATTGAGGAAGCTGGCGAGGCGCTGACCAAGGCTAACGTGGTGATGGGTAGCGCACGCTACATGTCTCCTGAGCAGGTGAGCGGCAAGGATGTTGACGCTCGTAGCGACCTGTATTCTGCTGCGTGCGTGATTTACGAGATGATTGCTGGTCGTTCTCCGTTCGATGCTGAGTCGAATGTTGACCTGGCGGCTAAGCACCTCTCTGACACTCCGGAGCCTCCGAGCAAGTTCACCCCGCTTGAGGTTCCGGCGGGTCTGGATGCTGTGATTCTGAAGGGTCTGGCGAAGAACCCGGATGAGCGTTATCAGAGCGCGGCTGAGTTCGCTCAGGCTCTGGTGTCGGTTGTTCGCCCGGGTGAAGAGACCGTGGTTCAGGATGCAGCGATGACTACTGCTTTTGTTCCTTCGGCGACTACCGCTTCCCTAGGTGAGGATTATGCCCCGTACACCACCTCGATTACTGAGGCTTCGGTGGAGGATGGTGGACTCAACGGCTTCTTCGACTATGAAGATGATGAGGAGCTGTACGACGATGAAGAGTACGCGGAGTACGATGAGTCTTCGCCGCGTAAGCGTGCGTGGGTTCGTTTCCTCGTGGGTACTCTGATTGCAGCTCTGCTGGTCTTCAGTGTCGGCTCGGTGCTGTACTACCAGAACAAGCTCAATGAGGTTCCGCAGGTTTCGGTTCCGGCTGTGGTGAATGTTTCCCGCGATGATGCCGATAACCAGCTACGTAACCTGGGCTTCGTGCTGGATTACCGTACGGCTTACTCTGACAACATCAAGAAGGGCGACGTGATCAGCGTCGAGCCGGGTGTTGGCTCGAAGGTTAACAAGGGTTCGACCGTGACTGTGACCGTTTCGAGTGGTCCGGAGAAGGTCAAGCTGCCGGATAACCTGCAGGGTCAGAGTGAGGCGTATGTCCGTAACGCTCTGAAGGACCTGGGTCTGGTGGATGGTCGTGTCTCCACTGTGGAGAGCGCTTCCGTGCCTGCGGGTATGGTTGTGGAGCTGTCCCCGGAGAAGGGCTCGACTGATGACAAGGGTGCTCAGACCGTTGAGGCTGGTAGCACCGTGAACATCGTCCTGTCTTCCGGTAAGGTGAAGGTCCCCTCGCTGGTGGGTCTGACCAAGGATCAGGCGATTGCTGCTCTGACTGCTCAGGATGTTCTGCTGAACACCAACATTGAGACCGTTCAGACCACTGAGCGTCCTGCGGGTACCGTCCTTTCGCAGAGCTCTGCGGCGGGTACTCTGGTGGCTCAGAACAGCACCGTGACGATTCGTGTGGCAGCTACTCCGACTCAGACGACCGCTCCGACTACTGCGGCTACTCAGCCGGCAGCGTCGACCGGTAACCAGAACTCTACTACTGGTAACCAGAACCAGCAGCGTTCTACCGCTTCGGCTACTCCGGCACCGGCTACGTCCGCTACTGCGGGTACCCGTACGATTCAGGGTACTAACGCGAATACCAATGCGGACAACGCAACTAATGCAAACGCTAACGCGAATGCCCGCTAAGGGGTTCTAGCGGTTAGCAAAAAAGGGGCGGCGCTCCACACCGTTGGGTGTGGGGTGCCGCCCCTTTTTGTGTACCTGGGTTCGGGTTAGGAAGTGTGCAGGGGTAAAGTTATCGCCTCCAGTTTCCCTGTAGCATGCCTGCTACGGGGCTTCTGGAGGCGATATAAGCCGTTGAGGGCTTCTAAGCTAGAAGTTTACTAGGCCATGAGGGGCGAGAGGCTCTTAGCGCGCTCTGCGGCTCCCTGCAGGCCGGTTTCTTCGAGCCAGTTGCCGAGCATGAGGTATCCGCTTTCGGTCAGGACCGATTCGGGGTGGAACTGCACGCCGTGCATGGGGGCCTCGCGGTGGCGCAGGCCCATGATGATGCCGTTGTCGGTAGTGGAGGTGGTTTCCAGGACCTCGGGCATGGTTTCGGGTACGACAGCCAGGGAGTGGTAGCGGGTCGCGGTGAAGGGGCAGGGCACGTCCTTGAACACGGAGACGTTCTCGTGCACGAGGCGGGAGGTCTTGCCGTGCATCAGCTCGGGGGCGTGGGTGACGGTGCCGCCGAATGCCTCCGCGATGGCCTGGTGACCGAGGCAGACGCCCAGCAGCGGCTTCTTCGCTTCGGCGGCCCAGCGGATGGTGTCGATGATGACGCCCGCCTCTGCGGGGGCACCGGGACCGGGAGAGACGAGCACGCCGTCGTGTTCTTCGGCGAGCTTGATGACGGTGTCGAGGTCGTATTCGTCGTTACGGATGACGGTGGTTTCGGCGCCGAGTTGCTGAATGTAGCCGACGAGGGTGAACACGAAGCTGTCGTAGTTGTCGATAACAAGGATGCGGGTCATGGCACGTCCTTAGCGCTAATGGTTGATGGTGACGTTCAGGTTGAAGGGGCCGTACTCTGCGAAGTGGGGGAAGACGAATTCCATGAGCAGGTAGACTACGGCGAGTATCAGCACGATGGCGATGATGATGCGAACCCACAGGGGGCCGGGGAGGTGGCGGAAAATCCATGCGTACATCTGCTTTTCCTCTCAGATTTAGGATTTTGCGACGGAGGCGGCAATTTCTGCGGGTGCTCCGGCTGCTGCGGGCCGCCAGGATTCGAGGCGGGCGTGGACAATGTATCGTTCGGTGTCGCCGTAGCGCGGGTGGCAGGTGGTGAGCGTCAGGAGGCGCTCGGTGGGTGCTACGCCGGGCTGTCCGGGGACGGGTTCGATGACTTCTACCTGGTCGGGCTGCACGATTTCGTGGCTGTAGACGGTGTAGGTGTAGTAGCCGTCTTTGGTGCGCACGTAGATGTGGTCGCCTTCGGTGAGCAGGTCGATGTCGTTGAGGACTTTTCCGCGGGTTTGGCGGTGGCCTGCGAGGGAGAAGTTGCCGACCTGACCGGGCATGGCGCTTCCTTCGTAGTGGCCGAGTCCGAGAGAGTCGAGAACGTCGGAGCTGGTGCCCTGGGTTGCGGGGCGCTGGTAGTCGGATCCGAACTTGGGGATGTAGACGACGCCGAAGACTTCACCGTGGCCGGGTTCGCTCAGACCGGCGGGCGGGGTGTTGGGGTCCCAGTCGGGGACGGACTCACCGGGATTGGAGTCAAACTCCTGAACGAGGGTGCTGACGGCTTGGGATTGGGTGCGGTCGGCGTCGATGTTGGTCCACCAGAGCTGCCAGGCAACGAAGAGGAGCAGTACGACTCCGATGGTGATGAGGAGTTCGCCTGTAATCTGGATGACCCAGTGCAGCACGCTACGGGGGCGGCGCTCTGCGGTGGGTGCCGTTCCTTGACTCATGCGTTCTCCTCTGTCCTCTGGGTTGTGTATGTTCTTGGGCGCCGGGTGGCGTTCCTTATCTTTCAACGCGGGGAGAAGGTGAAATCATCCCGTAAGTCTGCAAAGATAGGTGTGAACATATATTTTTAGGTTACCCATACAACAATAAGCGGAGGAAGTATGTCGACCAACTCGGCTAAGGCATCGTCCAAGAAGAAGTCTCAGAAGTCTGCTAAGTCTGAGGTGGAAGATGCGAGCGAGCTGCGTCTGCGTGAGATTGCTCGTGAGATGGAGAGCGGCACGCAGCTGAAGGAGCAGACTCCGCTGTGGTACCGCGTGATTATGTTCTCGCTGTTGGCGGTGGGCATTCTGTGGATTATTATTTTCTACATTACGCAGGGCCTGTTCCCGATTCCTGATTTGGGTATGTGGAATGTGAGTGTTGGTGTGGGCGCCATGATGGTGAGCATGCTGATGATGACTCGCTGGCGTTAAGACTTAGGCATTAGGGCTTAGGCGTTAGAGCTTATAGAGAGGCGGTCGTCCTGTGTGGGGCGGCCGCCTCTCTGTATGTTTCACCTGTTTGGCAGGGCTGGAGTTAGAGCGCCTCCGCGTTACCTGTCTTTGTTCTGACCCGGAAGATTGCGGTCATGGCGACCATGATGAGCAGCTCGGTGAGGGTTTGAGTGAGTACGGTGGCGCCCATGAGGCTCGCTTCGGGGTTCCCGTTGTGTGCCAGGCGTTGTGCGCAGAGCGCTACGACGGGGTAGATGATGAGGGCGTTGCGGGTGACAGCACTGAAGGTTACGGAGATGCGTTCCGGTCGGCTCATCACTCTGCTAAAGAGCCATGCAGCGCCTCCTGCGAGGATGGCGTAGGTGAGGTAGAGTCCGGCGAGTCGGGGAATGAGCTGTGCCTGGTTGAGCACCGCCGGGGTGTAGGCGGAGCACATGAGCACAAGGAGCAGGCACATGAGGGGAATCATCGCGGTATCGCTCATGGTGCGTACGCGTTCGTAGGTTTGTTGGCGCTGCGGTGAGCGGGTTGACCAACGTTGCGCGAGGTAGGCGGCTACTAGGGGCACGATGAGCGGAGCGAGGCTGAGGTAGCTTTCAGCGGGGAGGGGGAATATTTCTCCCATCACCCCAATATCTAATATTCCCATATATGCATATGCACTAGTCCAGGCTGTAATAGAAATGATTTGGGCACCAAGCAGATAGGGCGTTGCCGCCAGCAAACCGCGATATTCCCCTCCAGCAATACACGCAAAAACCACAACGTAATCCACGCATGGAGCCAGCAAAACAATCACCGTGGCTAGAGCAACGGGACCGCCCTCGGGAATGAAGAGGGAGACCAGCGGCGCAACCAGAATCGGAGTCCCTGAAACGGCAACGAGTACCACCGTGTGGGTGAGCCTCTTGTACTGACCGGCACTCATACCAGTTAGGGGCATGAGAGCGAAGTTGGTCCACAGGAGCGCGCCGAGCGCGTAGGGCACGAGCTGCTCAGAAACCAGGCTCCACCCACTCAGCCCCGCGCAGGCAACTCCCACGGCCATGGAGACGAGGTAGAGAGCCACCTGGTGACGTTCCATAAAGCTCACGGAACCACCCTCTTCTAGTAGATCAGGTCGCCTCGTGCCGCTTCGTGGACGCGGCGAGTTACGGTCTCCATAACGGGCGAGTTGATGTTCCAGCGCTGCCAGTAGAGGGGGAATTCTACGGGGGTTGCGGCGAGCTTCACGAGGTGCCCACTTGCAAGCTCTTCGGCGCATTGTGCTTCGGGAATGAGACCCCAGGCGATACCAGCACTAACGGCGCGCGCATAGTCCGGGGAGGAGGGAATGTAGATGGTGGGGCTTTGGGTGAAGGTTTCTTCAGCCTCCAGACCTACTTCTTGTTCAATGAGGACTCGCGCTACGTCCTGCACGAAGTCTTTGCGGTCGTATTCGACGACGGGGGCACGGTTGAGCTCTTCGCGGCTTACGCGCTTGGGCCAGCCGGGTAGGTATCGCTGTACGTAGTCGGGGGTTGCGACGCACCAGTAGCGTGCCACTCCGAGGGTTTCAACGGAGCAGCCGGGGATTTTTTCGGGTTTGGAGGTAATAACAGCCATGACTTCTCCGGAGCGGAGCATGGCGGATGAGTGGAATTCTCCTTCTCGTCGCAGGTCGCAGAAGATGCTGTCTTCGCGGCTGAGGGTTCCGACGGCGTCGATGAACCAGGTGGCGAGCGAGTCGGCATTGACCGCCACGGAGACGCTCTGAAAGCCACCGGCACCCATGAGTTCGCGTTCCATTTCTTGCTGCAGGAATTCACTCTGGCGGGCGATGCGCAGCACGCTCTGTCCGGCATCCGTGGGGGTCACGGGATTGCTTCGGCGTAGCAGGACCTTTCCGGCAATCTGTTCCATGGCTTTGATGCGCTGGGAGATGGCGGAGGGGCTCACTCGCAGGATGTCTGCCGCCGCGTCGAAGGTGCCGTATTCGATGACGGCGGCAAAGGTGGAGAGCTGGTCGGTGCTGAAACGTGTCATAAGAATATCTTACGCAAAATAAGAAATATTTAGACAAGCTGAGGTTACCTTCGAAACACGAAGTTTGCCAGCTCATTATCTACCGTCTCCAGCTCTTTTCCTGGCAAGCTGGTTGTAGAAGGATGCGCGTCCCGCCCGTCCCGCAACCGAAAGCACCGTCGCTATGCATATCTCACTGTCCCTCATCCTGCTGGGTGCCACCACCACGATTTCTTTGGTGGCGGCTATTGGCGCCCAGGGCACGTTTGTGTTGCGTCAGGGCATTACGGGTCGGCATATTACCCCGATTATTATCTTCTGCGTGCTCTCGGATGCGCTCATGATTGGCTTGGGTGTCGTGGGTCTTGGTGCGCTACTTGACGCCGCCCCGTGGGTTATGGAGGTTCTCCGCTACGTCGGCGCAGCTTTTCTGGCGTGGTTCGGCTACGAGTCGGCGAAGCGTGTTTTCATCCCGCATGCGGTTGTCGTTGAGGAGGGTACCGAGGATGCGCAGTCGTTGAAAGCGGCCCTGCTAACCACGGCGGCGGTCACCTACCTCAACCCGCTGGCGTGGTTGGACACAACGATTTTCCTCGGTTCTCTGGCTAATACGCAGGGCGATCCCGGCCGCTGGTGGTATTACCTAGGCTGCTGCTGCGGTAGCGTGCTGTGGTTCCTCATGATCGGCTACGGCTCACGAATTTTACGTCCGCTCTTCGCCCGCCCGGAGGCCTGGCGTGTACTTGACGCGGCGGTGGCCCTACTCATGGTGTATCTGGTATTCAACCTGTTAACGATGAACCTGTCGACCCACTAGCTTCTACTCCCCTGCCCGACCGCTTTTACGCCTTGTCAGACTCTTTTTCCGTGTTTTCCTCTTCTTCGTGGAGTACGAGCACTTCGTTTTTGGGCATGGTGAGCAGCCCCAGGTAGATATCGCGAATAATCAGGATGTGCTTGATTCGCGCAATCATGGGCTTGAGGAAGCTTCGGGCGTATTTTTCGTCGCTACTGGTGGTTGCGACGAAGCTGAGCCCGGAGAACACGGCAACGATCATGGACACCTTGATGACCACGGCGTTGATGTTGGTGTCTACGCCGAGGATTTTGAGGTGTTCGGGTTTGACGGTCATCCAGGATTCGATGGTGGTGTCGCTAATGGCGATGGAGGAGAACCCCATGAAGAACCCGAAGACGAGCAGCATGAAGAAGGTTGCCTGAATAATCTGCCCAATCATGGGGATAATAATGAGGTTGCCCCAGGGCGCGATTTTGAGGGGTCGGTGTTCGAGGATTTTCTTCTCTTCGACCCAGTCTTGGGCGGTGTTCCATATTCCGCCTTCGAGGGCTGCGGCATGCTCGTAGTCACTTTCGGTGAACCTTGCGATGTCGTCGCCTCTATTGCGGCCCAGAAGGCGCGCTGTGCGCTCTAGGGAGGTTGTGACGACCACGAACACGGCGAGGAGCCCCATGAGCCCCAGAACAGCCCAGGTGCGCGGGAAGCTGAGCCCGTTGGCGAGCTTCCAGAGGTCTGCGTTCACGAAGATGAAGAGCACGGACACCATGAGTACGGGTAGTACTTTCGCGATCATGGGCGGCAGGGAGGCGAGCTGGTGGATGGCGTGCTTGAGGGACCAGCCAAGTACGGTATCTACACCCAGGAAGATGGCGAGGTAGATTCCAATAACGATGAGCGGGAAGACTTGACCTCCGTCGTAGACGAAGTCGAGGCCATCGAGGCTACTGGATTCAAAGACACCGGCGATAAAGAGCATGCCGGCAAAAAGTACGGTAAGAATACCCGTGGTGATTTGAACCCATTTCGGGGTGCGGACCATCAGCTTGTGGGCAAGAGTAATGAACACACCGGAGATTATCGGCATCACGAGGAAGATGCCGCCGAGCACGAGCATGGGTAGCACTTCATCGCTGAGTGCAGTGTTGGTCGTGATGGCTTTAATGTATTCCGGGAGGGAACCGTTTGCATCATCAACGATGAAGATGAGGATATCGCGCAGGAAGATATAACAGACGTGCATGATGCTCGCCCACAGGATCCAGGGTACGGAGCGCGGGAACGCGTCGAGAGCACGCTGACGTGCAGGAATGATGAGGGGTACGCCCTGTTTGCGGAACCAGGTATTGCTCTGCTTCAGCATATCAGTCTTGCTGTAGTGCTGAGGTTGTACCTCTCCCGCAGCCGTTTTGGTACGCAGTCGTGCCCGGATAGAGCGTGTATCCTTCTGCTGCGGGGTGTTCTGCTCCTGTGTGCTCATGACATACCACTCTACAGGGTCGAGCAGGCCCTTTGATTATGTACCTTTTAGAGTTCTTCTTTCTCGAGCTCAGATCCAATAAAGCGAGCGTATGCGCCCATGAGTAGCGCGGCTGCTTCTTCTTGTTCCTCGTAAATGCCCAGTTCCTCGTCCTCACGACCTGCGTAGGTGCCGCTACTGATCTCGAGTAGGGATAGCGGTCCTTCTGCAGTCTCCGGAGCTAGGGCATCCAGGATGATGCTCAGGCTTTCTTCCGATTCTTCAGCTACTCCCATGAGGCGTCCTAGGCGTGTGCCCTGGTAGGGCGCAATGGTGAGGACATCTTCGTTCTCGTGCTGAACAACTCGAGCTACAGGAATGATGTCACCGTCTGCTGTCTCTTCAAGCAATAGCTCAGTGGAGAGGTCTATATGGCTTTCCTCGCTCTGCAGGAGCTGCCTGGGCCACCAGAGGTGGATGTATTCGGTGAGCGCTGCCCATGATTCGTGAGGCTCCAGTGTGCTCTCTACGTAGAGGGCTACGGTTCGTTCTTCGTTAGTCTGCTGCGGCTAATCGACTGGCTCGGGTGCGTGGGAGAACATGGGGTAGTGCATGGTTCTACTCTATCCCAGTGCGCTCCTCTCTGGAGGGCACGGTAGATTCATGGGGTTCTGAGGGTACAAAAAAAAGGGGGGCAGACCCGCGTGGGTCTGCCCCCCCTTTTCCAGCTTTAGCTGTTAAAGCAAAAGAGCCCGCGTAAGCGGGCTCTTTTTATTGCCTATTGGATTGTTATCCAAAAACCATACAGTGAACGCAAACAACAAACAACTCTCTTGAAAAGTAA
>NZ_CAUVVO010000013.1:0-47354 GCF_963555405.1 uncultured Rothia sp.
GTGGTAACCCGGTTTCTTTGGTGGACCCGTGGGGCCTGTCGCCGGTGTCGGTGGAGGACTTCAATAAGTACCGCGAGCAGAAGGGCTCTTCTGGTATTACCGGTTGGGCACGGAATGTTGCTAGTGGTGCAGTAGCTTTGTGGAATCAAGGTAAGAAGTTGTACCAGGCTGCTACTGAGACTGCAAAGGGCCTATGGAACAAAGCAGTGGAGGGTGCAAAGGTAGCTTGGAATAACCGAGCTGTATTGGCCAAGAACGCTTGGGACAAGGCTAAGAAGTGGGTCGGGGAAAACTGGGAGTATATTGCAGGCGCCGGGCTGGTGGCAGTTGGAATAGGCATAAGTGCTCTATCTGTTGCAGGCGGTCCTTTGACGATGGTCGTATTTGGTGCTCTTGGAGGGGCAATCTCTAGCGCTGGCACGTCTATGATTACCCAAAAGGCACAGAAGGGGTCCGTTGACACTGGGGAGGTGCTGAAAGATGCGGCGATTGGCGCAGTAGTTGGTGGCATTACCGGCGGTATTGGTGGTCGTATTTTGGCTGGCGCTAGGCAGGCTGCTGGCGTGGTTACGAAACCTAATCTGTTTACTGGTACCGCTGCCAAAATCACTGATTGGAAATGGGCGAATAACCTGATTCGTAAGCCTGTTGATTACAAGCCTCTGGCAGGTTTGAAGGGAACCTCAGGGGTCGCCGATGATGTAGCCATGATGGCTCCAGCGCGAGAGGCTAAAGAGTTTATGTCGAAGCAGGTCGCACGATTCATGGCTCCCGGCGAACATACAATGTTTGTCTCTCGTGGCTGGTGGCATAATCTAGCTGTGTCGCAGGTGACTACTATGCAACCTATTAAGTTCGCAGTTAATTATGCTGTGGGTGGTCTTGTTGCTGGTGCGTCTTCTGTAGCAACATCGACGATGCATACTGCTGAGGATGTATGGCGTAACATTCATAAGAAATAGATAGATGAGATAGTAAGATGAGTACTTTTTCTGAGGTTTTAAGGATTTTATGGCTAATCTTCCTGTGGTTCTGCTTTAGCTTCATGATCTTTGTATCTCTAGCGATGGCCGTTATTGGGGGCTGGCCGTGGAGCGCGCTGTTCCTCATTATGTGTCCCGTATTCCTTGCAGTCATAGATACGGCTCACAGCGAAAACATTGGGGGTAAAGCAAACGGCGGTTCTTTCCACCTCTTCTTTCTCCTTCTTATATTCATCGGTGTGGCGGGCTTGATTGTTCTGACGGCTCTGACCGCTTTTGGGGTACTACGCACCGCGGATGCAACGCTGTGGACCCCAGAGACGAACTTCGCCTCCTGGTACATGGTTGGTGGACTGTTTATGGTCTTTGTGCTTCTCCAGCGTACCGAGCCTAATGATGAGATTCCTGACCTGCAGCGTATGGAACAGCTAGATAGGCGCTCAACCCGTGTGGGTGTTGTTTCGGCGGCTATTTTCACGGTTCTGTGCCTTGTGGTTCCTTTGACCAGTTTCATGACTGCAGGCTATGATCCGGTGGCTCTGGCGGTTGCGCTTTTCATGGCTCCGGGGTTCCTGCGTGTTGTGCGTGAGGGCCTCTTCTACCTGCAAGGTCCCCGTTTTGAGGAGGGAACCGAGGGGTACCGCATCCTGCGTGCCGTGTGCGTCGGCGTGGCTGGTTTGGCTGGGTGTATTGCGCTCGGGTACTTGGGCTATTCGCTGGTTCGCCTGGAGTTGCTGCCTGCGCTGTTCTTTGCGGCGTCGGTGGCGATGAATGGGTGGTCGGTGAAGAAGTACGTCACCGTGGGTATTACTATTCCCGAGGATGAAGAAGATGATGAAGCCCCCAAAACTACACCCGTAACTGGCTAAATAGAATGTAAGAAGCCCCTGGGTTGAGATACCACCTCTCAGCCCAGGGGCCTTCTGCATGCCAGCGGTTGCTAGCCTAGAGCGCCACCGTTAGCGGGTGATAATCGCGAAGTCGCTGCTGGACAGGTTCGTGAAATTACCAATCTGCGCGTTCAGGCGGCACTTAGACGTCACCGACAGCGCCGTCACCACCCGCTGATCCTCAGACACCAACACATGCCCCGAACAACCATCCGAAAAACTAATCAACTGAGCATCCGGAGAAATCGCCTGAACCAGCGTCGAAAACTCACCCGTACGCGGCAAAACCATCAACGGATTCAACTCATCCGCACCACTCGGCCACACCGGAACCACCGTCACCGGCAAAACACTCTGATTCACCACACGAGAAGGAACCCGCAACTCAATCGAACGCAAACGCTGAATCGGGTACGCCGTCGAACGAACCTCCCGATCAGAAATAGCCTTCGACGTCTCAGAATCAATACGGTTCACCCACTCCTCAAAAGCACGCGAATCCTTAAACTCAGCAGACACATTCGCCCGAACCTGCACCACACCATTAGCCGGGACACTCACCCCAGACAGATTCCACGAACACGGAACATCCACCGCAGTCACACTCGACTGATTCTTCGACACACCAGAAGACGCCTGACCGGCATCCCACGTCACCGAAGCACACGAACCACCCTCAACACCGGGAAGCACCTGCAAAATATCGCCCCGAAGAGCCGACTTCTGCGACGAAAACTCAAACGTCAGGCGGGCACTCTTATCCCGTGGGTTATACGTACCCTCAATACGGGTACCCAAACCACTCGGCAAAGACGCCGAACTACGGCTCGAAGCAGACCACGACTCAGCCGTCTTAGACGCCCCCTTACCGCCGCTCAAACCCACAAAAGCGAGCACACCCACAAGAATCAAAGAACCCAAGATAGCGCCCCACACCAGCGGGCGGCGCAACGGTGAACGAGCAGGCTCCTCATCCTCAACAACCTCATCAGGCACATATACCGGCTGCTCCACCACAAAAGGAGCCCGAATAACCGTCTCATTCTGCGCCTGACCCAGCGACGGCATACCCGCACCATACAGCTCCGTAACATTCTGCCCAGGCACCGCAGAAACAGCAGGCTCAGCACCATGAACCACCGTAGGCGTATAGCCCACAGCACCCGAAGACACCTCAACCCACCGAGGAAGCACCACATCAGTAGCGAAACCCTCAGCCAAAAGACGCAACTTAGCGGCAGCCTCAGCCGCCCCAGGACGCTGAGCCGGGTTCTCCGCCAACATCCCGTGAAGCACCTCAGCCATTTCAGCCGGAATCTGCGGCGACACCTGCACCGCACCACCACGCGCCGGAAGAGGACGCGCCGCCACCAACAACTCATGAAGAGTCACAGCGCACGCATAAACATCAACCGCCGGAGTAGCCACACCATGCGCAGAACGCTCCGGAGCCATATACCCCGGAGTACCAGAAAACGAACGAGAAGCCCCCGAACCCGCAGAGCCAGTAAAAGAAGCAATACCGAAATCAGCCACACGAACCTGCTGATCCAGAGACTCCCCCAAAAGACCGCTCAGCAGAACATTCTCCGGCTTAACATCCAGATGCATCACGCCCTGACGGTGAGCAAACTCCACCGCATTCAGAACCTGCACCATCAGACTCAACGCCAAACGAACCGGCAGCGGACCCTCAGAATCCAGCTTCTGACGCAACGAACCGCCATGCTGAAACTCCATCACCAGAGCTAGCACGCCACCCTCAACAACCATGTCCGTCAACGGCACAATATGAGGATGCGACAGCGCCAACAACACCGAACGCTCACGCACAAAAGACTCAAGAACCACAGGGTTCTCCGCAAGCTCCGGGCGTAGAATCTTCGCTGCATACAGAGCCCACGAGCCGCTCATCGTAGCAGCCCACACCTCACCGACCGCACCAGAACCCACCCGGCGCACCAAACGATACGAAGAGCCAAGGGGAGCGCCCGCAGCCAGACCCCCCACAGGCTGACCAGCAGCCTGCGGGGCAGGATGAGCATCACGACGCTCCGAGCCGGAGTACTGCGGCGAACCAGCAGGTACAGTCACGGGCTAACTCCTTAACATCAACTTCACAACAAGCAGGAAGACGCCCCAGACAGGGCGACCCCTACAGCAAAATAGCCGGTAAAGTTACACCATACCTCACCACACGCCAGATAAGCCCTACAGCCCGCCACGGTGCTGAGAATCCTCCGGACTCATCAGCTGCACCAGAACCGGCGACCCGGCAAGGAACGCATAACCACGACCAACACTCAGCTGAACCGGGGCGCGCCTCGGAATAGTACCGAACATGTCCATATCCGTATCAACATTCGGCTGAACCACAGCACCCGTACGGAACTTACGAATAGCCTTCGTCCAATGGCTATACAAAGGACGCAAATCAGTCGGCTTACCCGTAGCAATAATGTGAACGTCCGGGAAATCACCCTTCACAATCGCATCAAAAACGTTCATCGGGTCATCCACGCGGTCACCATCATCAATCAGCAACAGCACCGGGCCTGCGGCATCCTGCAACGCCGCCTGCACCTGAGCAGAAGCATTCTTGCTCTCAAACACCCGGTCAAAAACGCCCTCCGGCGCGTTCACCAGACCGGAACGCTGATCAAAGACAGCCCAAACCTCCGGAACCTCAGCGGCATCCATGCGTGCGTTCTCCGCTGCGGTAGCGTCACCAGACGCCAACGCCGCAGACACCGCCTGCTCCGCCGCAGCCCTCGCCCGAGAAACCAGACGAGCAAATGCAACCAGCAGAGAAGACTTACCCGAACGCGGATTACCCGCAACCATGGCGTGCTCACCCTCATACAGCTCGAAAGCACACGCCTCCAACGTAGCCTCCGCAATACCCACAGGGATACGCCACAGGCTCGGAGAAAACTCGGCGGCAGGCATGCTCTCCCACGAAACCCACGTCGGCAGCTGACCAATCACATCACGCTTAGCGGGAGCCTGCGGGAAGCGCTCACGAACCATAGAGACAGCCTCCTCCACGCCAACAGCGGGAGTAGCCACCTGCATCTGACGCAGATGCTTTGGATCAACGCAACGGCCGGGAATGGCGGCTGGCACATTTGTACCGCGAATACCGTACGACGAATAATCGTGAATATCGCTCAGCTGGAAGAACCACGTCTGCAACGAAGCATCAAGAATCTGCGAGGGGATATTCTTCGCACGGCTCGTCGACACCACGCAGTGAATACCAACAGCAGGGCCGTCCGCATACACGCGGTAGAAATTCGCCAGCAAATCCATGCTCACAGCGTCAGAGAACTCATCACGCAGCGTCGCAAAACCATCCAAAACAATGAAAAGAGGCTTACGGCGTGACGCGTCAGCACGGCGAGCATCAAGCTCCGACTTCACAAAACGCAAGAAACGAGCCTGACGCTCCCTGGCGCCCTGACCGGTACCCACAGCAGAAACAACATGCGGCAGAGAGTGTAGAGGCAGCAAACCATCAGCGCCCATGTCCACCAGAACGATATCGATGTCCTCCGGCGAATAATGCTGAGCCAAACCCAGCACCACAGACTGAATCGTCGTGGTCGTACCACTACCGGCAACACCCACCAACAGCAGGTTGCTCATCTCAATATTCCAGCCCATAGGCACCTGACGCTGCAGCTCAGGCTCATCACCCAAAGTACACATCAGAACACCGTCCTGGACACCACCCACAGTGGGAAGATCCGGGTCAGGGAAGCCACGCACACCAAAATCAGCCAAATCAACATACGAACCCAACGGCTCAGGCCACACCTTACGAGGAGCAACCGCACCACGAGCCGCGTGCGCCGCCACAACAGCATCAATCAGCAAATCCAGGTCATTCGCATCACTCGACGACACCTTCGGGCGCGCACGCTCTGAACGAGGAATACCGATACTATCGGTCGCGCGAACCTCCAGAGAAGTCACCACCTCAGTGCCACTCTGACCCGTCACCAGGGCAGTCTGCACCGGCGAAATATCATTCTGGCCCAGCTTCACATAGGCGCGACCCATCTGCGAACGCGAAATCTCCGAAGCATCCGGAACACCAATCACGTTCGAAGAATCCTCACGGCTCTGCACACGCAACGCCACACGCAAATTCGTATTCGCCAGAATGTCATCATTCACCACACCGGCAGGACGCTGAGTCGCCAAAATCATGTGCACACCCAGGGTACGACCCACCGCACCAATGCTCACCAGCGACGACAGGACATCAGGGAAGTCCTTCGCCAGCATCGCAAACTCGTCAATCACCAGCAGCAGGCGAGGCATCGGCTCCGGCGGGTTCGTCGCCAAATAATCCTTAATGTTGTCCACACCCTCGCCAGCAGCCGCAAACAGGCGCTGACGACGGTCCATCTCCGCCTCCAACGACTCAATAGCGCGGTGAGCCAACTGAGCATCCAAGTTACTCAAAGTACCAATCGTATGCGGCAGACGCTCACACGTCTTAAACGCCGCACCACCCTTAAAGTCAACCAGAATAAAGTTCAAACGGCTCGGATCATGGTGCGCAGCCAAACCCGCCACCAACGAACGCAAAAACTCACTCTTACCCGAACCAGTGGTACCACCCACCAGACCGTGAGGACCGTCCTTCACCAAGTCCAGCGTGAACGCGCCAGAGTCGCCCACACCAATCTCAGTACTGAAACCATTAGCCTGCGACCAAAACGCCTCAATATCCTCAGCACCCGGAGGGGTCGGCAAACCAACCAGCTCAGGCAGCTTCACCAGCTGCGGCAAACCACCACCCAGAAGCAGACGCTCAGGGTCCTCATGATGCGCCAAAGTACGCGCCACATGAAGAGCATCCTCAGCGCTCACACCGGCGAGCACACCGTCAGTGACCGTGTAACGGCGGCGAGGCTCCGAATAGGTCATAGAAGCCTCCTCACCAATCTCCACGACCGAAGTACACGACGCAGGAAGACGGTCAACAGAAGAAGCCAGCACAATACCGGCAACACGGCGAGCACCCGCAGCAGCAGTCTTATTCGCCATCAGACGTACTTCATCGCCATACGCCAAAAGGTCGCGTGCCGGCGACTCACGGCCCTCAGTGAGGGTATCCGAATCAACGACCACGCACAGGCCGCGGGTCGGAAGAGACTCAATGTCGTTGTATAGAGAGCGCAGCATCTGATCCGACTGCTCCTTACCAGAAGCAAACCAACGCATCTGCTGGTTCTGCGCCATATGCATGTGCGGAAGCCACGACGTCCACACCCAGTCCTGCGAGCGCGCCGAATCAGCGCAGACCGCAATCGTCATATCAGCAGGACCCGTGTGGGTCGCCGCCTGCAGCACCAGGCTACGCGCCAGGGCAAGAGACTGCTCACGCGGCCCCACAATACCGATAGCGCCGCCCTCACGCAGGTCAGCAACCAGCGGGGCATCCCACAGGGTATTGTGCTCAAGAATATGCTGAACCTCAGGCTCAGGATTGCTCGGCTTCGTCAGCTCAGGAGCCCAATGAATATGCCCAGTACCCACATGGAAAGTCAACAGGTCAGGGCTGGTGCTCCGGCGGCGCCACAGCGTCATCGCGGGAAGAAGCGCCCGCAGCTGAACGGCATCCGGTGCCGGGGCAAGGTCGTGAAGACGCTCAATTTCCTCACGGTTACTCAGAGCAATACGTTCCTTAAACTTCTCCATTTCCTGCTCAAAACGCACACGCTCCTTCACCTTATCCTTAGCGTGACGACGTTTCTGCTCCACCCACATGCCAATACTCAGAATGGGGCTGAGCATCGCGAAAAGGGCGTAACGAATCTCCTGCATAATGGCGACCATTGCCGCCGCCATAATAATCGGGCCCACCGCCATAGCGATATTGAACTTTGGCGGGTCAGAAACGTTCTTGCGGGTAGGTGCCTCCACCTTATCCGGGGCGCTCAATGCACCCTGACGCGGCGGACGGTTAAACGGTGCAGTACCCGACGCGCTCACATTCGGGGCGCTACCGGGGCGAGGCGCAGCCTTCTCCTGAGGAGCAGGCTGCAGAGTCAGAACACAATCGCCAACATGGATAGTGGTGCTCTCAGAAACAGTCAGACCCTCCTCGGGGATTTTCTGACCGTCCACAAAACTACCGTTCGTAGAACCTGGGTCAGTGATGCGCACCTTCTGAGTATTCGTCGACTCATCATGAACCACCTGCAAGTGCAGATGTTCCCACGACGCGCTCGCCGTGGGCAGCACAATATCGGCGTACGGGGAACGACCCGCCACCAGAGGACGCGAAGAGGGGATAGGACGCGGCAGGGTAACCGTCGAACCGCCGCTCAGGCAGACACTCCAGCCCTGCACCAGGGAAGGGTAGGAGAGCGGTGCCCTAGAGATGCGCATACCTTCCATCGGTTTGACCTCCGCCAGGGTGGAGGAGGCGGTCACCGGGCGGTTATCGCAATACAGCGGCTCGTCGGCAGGCAGGGAGGGACCACCGGTCGCCTGGACGAGATCAGCGATGGTCGTCTCAGGCTGCCAGGAGTCTAGTTCATAGCTCCCGTTATGCTCTTCAAGATCAAGGAAAAAGCGCATAAGGTGTTCTCCAAAATAGATAAATCATGAGCCCTGCTGGTGGACGGACTAGGAGGGAAACCCCGAAAAATCGGGGTGTGATGGGCTGGCTCTGTACAGTAGGCTCCGTGCGGAAAGGCTAGTCGCGAGATTCTGAGGTGAACGTGCGAAGCATCCACACGGGCGGATTTACCGCATCCGTTGAGGAAGACCCACCCTGAATCATCGAAGCTTCCGCGGTGGGGTAAAGAAGCCCCACTTGCCCGCCAGCGGCGTAGGAAGACGAGAAATCCAACGGATATGCGACCGTGGAATCTTTAGCGTCCAGCCGGAGAGTTCCTAGAACCCGTCGAACCGCCTCGGGAGTGTATTCACGAACCTGGCTCGTGGCATACGCAAAAGCCAAGAGCGCGTTATGGGAAGGAGCGTCCGCCCACGCTGCCGATTTCGAGAACGACTGTTCGCCTGACAAATCCTTGAGCGAAGAATCATTCTTCATACGCTCAACCGTCGATACAAATGCCGAGGAAGCACGACCGGCATCATCAGCACTTAGCGCTGCAGCACGTGCCTGAACACGCCCCACAATGCGAATATTGTCAGTCAGGGAGCCGCCGTTCTCCAGAAGAAGCCGCGTAAAAGGCTCCGTCAAAGCTTCCTCACCCGCAATCACGGGAGAAGTAATACCCGCCCTCTGAAGAGAACGAAGCACCTTCGCCTGGGTCGATGCCGAACCCGTCAAAACCAAAACAGGAGAAGAGCCCGAAGACTTGTCCCCCAGAAGGCGCGTCAGCTCCTTGAGAGTGTCCTTCATACTGTCTTCATCAGCAGAAACCTGAACGCGATGGGTATAAGGAAGGTCCGGTGCAGAACCCTCGCCCGCGTCCAACAGGATGGTGCGCACACCATCAAGCTGCTGCGAAGAACCCGTGCTAGAGACACCGGCAAGCGAACGAATAGCAGTCGTATAGACCTGCTTCTCCTGCTCAGGGTCCAGAGCAAAACTCCACACCCCATCGCCAGCATCTACCCGGTCATACGCCTCAATCACCGCAACATTGCGTTCCTTAGCGGCAGCCGTAGCACCCCGAAGATGCTCACCCCGAGAAGCAAGCACAATACCCAAAGCACCCTCAGACGAGAGCTTCTCAACCGCCTCACGGGCACCCTGCTCCGTTCCCTTATCGTTCGCATAAAGAACCTTCACAGAAGAATTACCCAAAGCCAGACGGTACTGCGCAACACGAGCACCCTGAGCATTCAGACGCCACGCAGACCCCTCAGCATCATCACCAAAAGTAGTAACAACACCAATAACAGGCTCACGGCCAGAGGCAGGAAGAGAAATAGCCTGCTGAACCGTCACCGCAGACGCAGGATTCGTACCCGTACCAAGCGGTAAAGGCTGAGGAGTCACAGCGCGCACGCCATACCAGATCCCCACCACCGCAAGGCTAAACAGCACACACAGACTGACACACCACACCACGGTGCGCTGAGTGAGCCGCCTGCCCTCGCGGCGGTGAGGACCTGAATCAGAGCCCAAATGAGGGGAAAACCCCACGGCTAATCACCAATCTGGAAGGTGTACACCGTCTTCACCTCTGCACTGCCGGCATTCGACAGATGGAAGGTCGGCAGCGAACGCAGACGCTGCAGCGACGCCTTGAACTGTGCCTGACGCTTCTGCAGAGCAGCAATGTCCTCAGAACGGAGGTTCGTGTAACCCTGAGCATTCTGCATCGCCAAAGCAAGCTGGTAATCAGCCGCACCAGCCTTCGCGCTATTGCTCTTGAGCGCGCCCAAGAGGCCAGCACCCTCAGCGTTGCTATCACCCAAATCAAGCATGAGCTTCGACAGGTCGTTATTCAGCTGAACGGATGCACCAGCCAAATCTCGGGTAGCGTTCTCAGCGCGGGTGCTCAGAGCAACCAGAGAACGCTCAGTCACCGAATCCAGAGACTGACGCAGGCCCTCAATACGATCATTCATATCCTTGTGCTGAACCTCGATGGACTCACCAGCCACCTGAACCACAGTATTCGCGGTATCAGTAATGCCAGCAATCGAAGCGGAGAATGCCTCCTTAGCAGCCGAAGCGCTAGAAGAACCATCGTTCGAAACCTTACGAATCTCCTCGCTAATCATGCCCGTCAGGGTCTCGCGAGTCTCATCGGCAGACTCCTTGAACGCTTCCTTAATAGCGGTGGAGAGGTCAGCCTGCATGTTCGTCATATCCTCAAGGTTCTTACCCAAAGCATTGACAGCATCCGAAGTCGAACGGATACGATCACGCAGAGAGACCTTAGCCTCCTCAGTAGGTTCTTCCTTCTTCTCTGCATCCTGGTTCTGCGCGTTTGCGGCATCGTTCAGGGTCTTCTCAACCTCACCCAGAGCACCATCGACCGCGTTCACGGCGTCGTTAAGGTCCTTGGCATCGCGAGCCAGACCCTCCTTGGGGTCATCCATCGAAGTGGCGGCAAGAACCTCATCCCACGCGGCTACCGCGGCAGCAATACGCTGCTCCATCGGAGTACGTGCGGCAGGAGTGTTCGAAGTGTAGGTACGCTCATTCGCGTTCTCCACCGTAATGACGCGAGTATTACCTTCAGTAGCAGTAGGCTCAGCGGAAGGTGCCTCAGAAGAAGGAGCGGCGGAAGGTGCCTCAATCTTCTTCGAGGGCTCCTCAGAAGGAGCCACAGAAGCAGACTCAGACGGCGCAGGGCTAGGAGCCTCAGAGGACGGGGCAGCAGACGGCGAAGCCGCGCCACCACAAGAAGAAGCCGTCAGGTATCCGCGCAGATGCTCCACCTGCTCAGCAGACAGAGAACCGCCACGCTCAGTAGACAGAGCGCAAAGCTGCTCTGCCAGTTCCTTATTCTGAGCGCTCATAGAACCAGAACCGTCCACTAGCTCCGCGCGAGCAGACGCCGCACGAGAATGAACGTTCTTGATGCTCTCAATCAGACGACTCGACGTTTCCTTCATCCGATTCACGTTCTGACGAGCCGCACTAACCTTCTCGCTCAAAGAACGCACAGCATCAGCATCAAGAGAAGACGGGTCCTTCTCCACCTGCTCAACAAGCTCATCCATCTGACGCTTCAACGCCGAATAGTTGTTGTTCGCACCCTTCAAATACTCCGGCTGCAGGTGATCCACAATCTTCTCACCGGTAGCAACCAGCGCAATCAAAGAGCTCTGCACCGTCACCGACGCGCCAAACAGGGCACAGGTCACCGAACCGTTAGAAGAACAAGTCTCAGCGGTCGGGTGCTCCGGGCCAACAATCTCACGAATCGAAGCCGTAAGATCCTGCTGGCAATCCGAACTTGCCTCCGCATACGCATTCAGAACAGCAGACAGCTGAGCCAAATTACCGTACACGCTACGGCTATTCGCACCCTCCTCACGATGCACAACACAACGACCGCCGCTATGCGAAACAGACACATTGGGGCGCGCCGACGTATCACCCAGCATCGAGTGAAGAGCAGCAACAGTACGCTCCAGCTGAGAAATCAGCTGAGAATTATTAGTCCGCGAAGCTTCAGAAAGATCCTTCTGCAGGCTCTCAATATTCGCCTGCAGACCCTGCATAGTCTTCGTCAACGATTCATTCTGAGTCTTCAGATGCTCGGCAGTGTCCTTACCCAAAGTTGCAGACGTATCATCCAGGCTCTGACGCACCTGAGCAACCTGCGAACTAGCGCTAGTCAGCGTCGTATTAACCTCGTTGACGGTATCAATAGTGCGCTGCAGAAGCGCCACCTGAGAGGCATCCTGAGAGGTGAAACCATTAGTAATGATTCCCGCACCAGACAAATCAGAAGCAAAACCAGGCTGCACTGAAATATTGAAGGTAGGCGCACTAAAATCCTTTGCCTTAACCTTCAACACAAAAGAAGAAGAACTACCAGTCACCGGAGGCGCCGAAATAGCACCCCACTGAACAACAGCCTTGCCCTCCTCATTGGTGCTCACCACACCATTCGTCGACGAATCAGCAGCGTCAGGGGTCGTAATAACCTGAGTAGGGGAACCCGAAAGAACAGTAGAAGCAGCAATAGAGAACGGAGTGCCAACCGGCGCAGGGCTAGTGCGGCTAGTGCCGGACGCATCGTAGGTGACGTCCTCAGTCTTCACCGTCAGGTTCTCAACCGTAACCTTAATCGTGATTTCGCCGCTGTAACCATTCAAATCATTCAGGTTAGTGCCGCTACCGCGCTCAGTAGAATACTGCAGGCTCACACGCACAGGAAGGTCATTGACGACGTCCTTCGGCTTGAACTGAACATTGCTCGAGGAGCTCGTGCGGTCCTTGTCATTAACGTAAATGTTGGTCGACTCAATCGATGAGACATCGCCGTCACGGCCCATCTGAACATTCACGTTCTGCAGAACATTAGTAGCGTTCTCCACCTGACGGGGGCTCTGAGAAGTAACAGTGCCCTTATCAGAAGGGGTGCTGTTATTGTTCGTGCCCGTGGAGCAAGACGAGAAAATAAGTGCCGTCGTGACACCCAAAATCAAAGGGAAGCGGAGTAGACGCTGACGCGCTGTGGTGTGGTTGGTCATGATGATCTTTTCGTTGAGTTATATACCGTGCAGACACACAACAGCGGCAAGTCTGAAACGCCACTGTAGAGTGCCCACCTGAGTGGAAAGGGTCAGGGGCAAAGCCGGAAAGAGAAAAAGCCCCGTACCACTTTATCAGTCCAATATGGGAAGGTTGATATTTTTTCCTCCTAGTCGGTGCCTCATCAGGATATTCAATTCAACCTTGAGGTGATAGTTAAAGGTATTTTTCATTTCGTTTCAACCTAGTGCACTTACCGAACTCTGTTCGACATAGAAAAACCCCGCGGCTGAGGTCATCCCTCAACCCGCGGGGCTTTCTCTATACAGTGCTCCACGGTTTAGCTGGCTGCAGGTTCAGCCTCCGGCTCCTCCTCGTCTTCCTTCTCGGGGATAGCGACACCCACGGTCAGGTACCTCTTCACCAGCAGGTACGAGGCGATCACCGGCACCACGTACACCAGCGACAACCCGCTACCGTACTGCACAACATCCACGGCAAGACGGGCCGCCGCCAAGCATCCACCCAAACCCACCAGGGCTATGCAGAAGCCACGCAACACACCATACCCGGCAGTGCCCTCCTCAAAGGTCGCCGCCCACAGCTTGAACAGGGCGCGGCGCACAAAAATCAGGAAGACCGGCACCAGGCACAGCACCACCGAAACACCCACAGGCTCATAACCGGCAGTGGCGAACGAAACCACCGGAATCAGCAGGCAGAAGAACGCTATCAGGGCACTCACACCCAGCACGACCGTGCGTACGTACCGGTTGATGCGCTCCATGCGGCGCAGGTTAGGGATCTCCTCGTTCGGCTCCGCGGCGTTGTAGAAGAACAGCAGAAGAACCAGCGCGGACACCGCCACATACCAGGGCGCGAAATTGATGCCGTCCGTCTGCGGGGTGAGGGCAACCTGCGGGACACCCGCGAGGGAGAGAGTAGCGAGCAGAATAATCGCAGCAACGCAGAACGTGCCCACCGTCAGCAGAAAGTAATGGTACACGCCGCCATTCTTTGCATCCTGCACACTGTGCTTGTGCGTGCCGTCAATCATCACGACGGAAAACAGCATCGTAGAAATGGGGATGACGTTCCAGGCGTACTCACCCGTTATGACAGGGACAAGCAGGAGAAGCACGGACGCGGAGAACAGAATCCACAGAAATACTCGCTGCAGGGTTGTTGAGGATGCGAGGGCCACCTCAAAAAAGCCGATGATAAAGTCGCCGATATCGTCCATGGTGGATTCCTTTCTGGGGGGGGGGAGAGGCTACTCTTTGATCTCTTCGAAGCGGAGGACGCTGAAGTCGAATTCATCGTTTCGGGTATCGAAAGACTTGTACGCCCTATATTTCTTGCCTGTCTCAAAGTTCTGGAGGTACTTGCGGATGGGGATACCATCAGGGGATTTGCTCGATGTGATGATTCCGCACTCTTCCGTTTCGAATTCACCAGAGATTGAGTAGGGGTCCTCGTGCTCAATGATTTCGACTGAGGTAACAGTGCAGATAGCGGATTCATTGCCCGGGTTGTAGTTGGTCATGAAATGTATGAACACAAGGCCCCCTAGCATGACTGCCACGAATATGACGGCGTCGCGTGCATCCCACGCAGCTTTTGCTATTTCGCGAAGATCCTCTATGAAGTCGAAATTATTCTTCTTTTTCTTGGTGTATCTCTTTTTGAGGGTCTTTTTTATAGCCCCAGTTTCGGTAATGTAATTTGCCTCTGGGTAATTCTTTTTCTTCGAGGTGTTCCTTTTCTTTGAAACATTCTTTTTCCTGGGGGAGTTATTTTTCACTGCTCTTCACCTTCTTTCTGGGCTGCAGGTTGTTATTCTGTGATGTCTTCAAAGCGGGTCGTCTCAAAAACAGTGCTCATGGTATGTACGTCCTTGTGCGGTAGTGGTTGGTGAATCGTGCTCGCTACGGTGAGGCGGCGGGCACATCCTTAGCCTATCGCACCGTATCTGACCAGAAGGTTAACTCGATGCGATGCTCGGGTGAAGACTCGGCAACCACTCCGCGGATAACGCGAATCCGTGCTTAACCACCCGATTTCCTCGGCTACTCTGAGAACGAACCCGCACCCTCCGCACCGTTGCCGGAAGGCTGCCGGTCACCGATAGATAGAAAGGCTGGTGAGCGACCATGGTCAACACCATCATGATTTTCATATGGGGCGCACTCGACTCCATACTGATCTACAAGGTTCTCCGCATCGTCGTCACGTACGAACTCAACCGACGCCGCGAAAAGAAACTACGCGCCGAAGCTGTATACGTCATGCGAACGAACCGCTTCGAAATTGCTACCTATGCCCTAGTAATTCTCTCGTTTGCGATAGGAGTCTTCGTCATTCACCTAGGGGAAGACGTAGGATTCCACTTCGCATTCGACTTTATTGGCCTCGGCATGACCGGCTTTTTTATGTTCTTCTTCTGGAACGGCGCCGGTACCTACACTAAAATCTCGCCCGAAGGAATCGAAAGGGGAGAGCCGTGCAACGATACGGTGTTCTTCCCGCTCAACGCGATTGACTCGGTCTCATACGACAACAACACCGACCGCGAATACGCAGACTCCCTCCACTTCTACACAAAATCCGGCAAACTGGTCGCAGAATTCTGTCCCGTCTTCGGCAGCTACCCCCTCCTCGCAATGACCCGATTCAGGATTGAAAACGACCGCTGGCCAGACATTGGCAACCCCGAGGACACCGCCCAGATTAATGCCTGGGCGAACCGCCGTTCTACCCTCCGGTACTTCCGCTACGGCAAAATCTCCGGTCTCGCCGAAGTCGACATGTAACCCGCACCCTCCGCATTGCTGCCGGGAGGCTGCAGGTCACCGATAAACAGAAAGGGCAGTTGACCACCATGATAATTACCTACACCATGATTGCCGTATGGGGCGTACTATGCCTAGGGCTGATGTACAAAATCTGCCGCACCACTATCGTCCATGAGATGAGTCGCCGCCACGACAAGAAGCTACGCGCCGAAAACATATACATCATCCGAGGTAAGCTTCGCAGCGTCATCCTGACCAGCGCCGCTGTTCTCGTATTTCCCGTCGCAATATTCCTGGCGCATCTACTTGGCGGCATGGGATTCCACCTTTTCTTCGACATCGCAGCGTTCTGCGCCATGTGCATCGCAATGTACTTCTTCTGCGAAGCCGTTGAAGGATACTCCGAAATCTCGCCGGAAGGAATCGAAAGGGGAGAGTCATTCACAGACACGGTCTTCTACCCGCTCAACGCGATCGACGCGGTCTCATACAAGCAGGGCTCTAACGGTAGCGACCCAGACACCGTCACTTTTAAAACAAAATCAGGCAAGACGATTACGGATTTCAGCCCCGGCGATGACTGCTACTTCCTCCTCGCAATGACCCGATTCAGGATCGAAAACGACCGCTGGCCAGATATGAACAACCCCGAAGAAGCCGCCCAGGTTAAGGCGTGGATGAACTGGAACTCCACCATCCCGCACATCAGGGACAAGAAAATCACCGGCCTCGCCGAAGTAGACATGTAGCCCGCAATTTAGGCTGTTTTCAGCCCGTATTTAGTGCGTGCCCGGTGTGTTTCTCAACCAATATTTCCGCAATTTTTCTGTCGGAAGAACGTTGACTAGCCCGCATTGTCTAACCCTCAACTAGAAGGTGCACTCTGCGCGCAAAAACATTAACGTTGAGGCTTACAATAAGAAAGGTTCAAAGCACAGCCGCAAGCCGTGCACGCACCATGTCACTTCACAGAAACACCGATCCCGAAAGGCACATCATGGCCACTAAGAAGCCCGCACGCCTCACCCGCCGCGCAGCACTCGCCGCCGCAGGCGCAGGTGCAGCAACCGCCCTCGGCGCACTGCTCACCCCCGCACAGGCAAACACCTACCGCCCGACCGTGCGCCGCACCCCCTACAATGGCTACTACTCCAACCGTTACGGCCGCCGCACCCGCATCGTCATCAGCGACTACTACGGCAACTCCTACAGCCACTACTACTATTACGGCGGCTAAACCCAGCCCCTAACCCCCCGGATGCGCGGGGGACCGGCTGGGCGGCTGACGGGGCGACCCCGCGGCGCCCAGCCACAAAACATATACTGGAAGACGGCACCACACTCGTGTAGTGCCGTCTTCCCGTTAGATGCCCCAGGCATCACCCGCACCACGGTGCGGAAAATGCACCACAGATAGAGAGAACCCATGAAGAACGTAACCCGCCGATCCGCCCTCGGCCTGCTCGCAGCAACCGGCGGCGCAACCCTCCTCGCAGCCTGCGGCGCTCAGCCCCAGGCAACCAGCGGCAACGCATCCGAGAGTGCATCCGGTAGCGCATCTGCTTCTGCGTCGGCATCTAAGACCGCACGTAGCGACTACTCCGGCGTTGCAGTCCTGGACGGATACACCTCCAAGCCTTCCGACTACCAGGCGGCAACCCGCACCGAGCCGTCCAAGAACGCCCCCGTGCCCGTGAAGCCCGCCGTCGCCAACGAGAACAGCGTAGAAGGCCTGTACCAGTCCATCGCATTCTTTGGCGCCGCCCTGGAATACTACATGCGTACCGGTAAGACTGAGCCCCTGCGTGAATGCGCACTCGACAAGTCTGAGCTGAAGAGTATGATTGAGCCGGAAAGTGGCACCCTTGGTGAGAAGCTGGTCAAGGGCGAAGCCTGGATGCACGACGCATCCGTTGTCATCACTATGCTTTCCGCGCAGCCCGAACGTGAGGGTGACACCTACAACTGGGATATTCGCCTGACCATGGATCCCGGCGAGTTCATTGCAAGCAAGGACCGCGTGCAGGAAGCTCCCTCCGAATCGGAACGTAAGGACGAGGTGGAGCGCACCCTGCACGGTGTTTACGAGAACGGTGCGTGGAAGCTGGCCGGTATGCGTGCTTCTTCCTCTTCGTCCTCGGCTTCGTCCTCGGCTTCTGCTTCCTAAAAGCTTCAGCCTAGAAGCGCATAGCTTCTAAAAGCAAAAAGGCGCCCGCTCCGTGGTTTCAACCCACGAGGCGGGCACCTTTCTTATATGCGCAATAAAGCATATACCCTTATTGGGATACTACCAGATGCGCACACGCTCCTCCGGAGCTAGGTACAGTGCATCGCCCTCAGAGACGTCAAACGCCTCATAGAACTCATCAATATTGCGCACCACACCGTTCACACGGAACTCATCCGGCGAGTGCGGATCCACCGAAATCATCACCTCGGCGTGCTGCGGGCGGGACTTCGTGCACCAGCCGCGAGCATTCGAGAAGAAGAAACGCTGAATAGCGGTCATACCGTCAATCACCGGCGCGTCAGCCAGCGACTCAATGCCCTGCTTCTTCAGAGCCAGGCGGTACGCCTTCAACGCAATCGACATGCCGGACAGGTCGCCAATGTTCTCACCCAGAGTCAGCTCGCCGTTCACGTGGAACTTCGGGTCCAGACCCACCGGAACGTACGCGTTGTACTGCTCCACCAGGGCTGCGGTGCGCTCCTTGAACTTCGCGTAATCCTCCTCAGTCCACCAGCTCTCCAGCTTGCCGTCGCCGTCGTAGCGGGAACCCTGATCATCAAAACCGTGACCAATCTCGTGGCCAATAATCATGCCGATATTGCCGTAGTTCGCCGCGTCGTCAGCATCCGGGTTGAAGTACGGCGGCTGCAGAATCGCTGCCGGGAACACAATCTCATTCGCCGGGGGCATGTAGTATGCGTTCACGGTCTGCGGAGTCATCAGCCACTCCGACTTGTCCACCGGCTGACCCTTACGGGCAATCAGCCAGTCAGCATCAAACGCACCGGTACGGCGCAGGTTCTCGAACAGGTCACCGGGCACGAGCTCCAGTGCGGAGAAGTCACGCCACTTATCGGGGTAACCAATCTTGGTGACGAACTTCGACAGCTTCTCCAGCGCCTTCTGGCGGGTTGCCTCAGTCATCCAGTCCAGCGACTCGATAGACTCGCGGTAGGCTTCCAGGAGGTTGCCGACCAGAACCAGCATCTTCTCCTTGTGCGAGGGCGGGAAGTGCACAGCCACGTACTCCTTGCCAATCTCCTCACCCAGAGCCTTCTCGACAGCGCCCACGCCGCGCTTCCAGCGCTCACGAATCTGCTGGGTACCCGAGAGGGTCTTGCCGTAGAAGTTGAAGCTCTCCTGAACCAGTTCGTCGTACATGAACGGTGCACGCGAACGCAGAACAGTCCACACAGCCCACAGCTTCCAGCTCATCAGTGGAATGGAGGTGAACAGCTTAGCCGCACCCTCAAAGAAGGACGGCTGAGCCACAATAACCTGGCCCAGGGTCTCCGGGTCGGCACCCAGCGCCAGCAGCCACTGGGAGAACGGGAAGCCGGGGAACTTCTCCTCCAGCTCGGTCGCCTGGTACGGGTTGTAGGTCGCCTCAGCGTCGCGGTTCTCCACGACGTTCCAGTGCAGGCGAGCCAGCTCAGACTCGTGAGTGAACACCAGCTGAGCTGCCTGCTCCGGAGTCAGGCCGAAGCCCTCAGCCAGACCGGTCAGCTCAAACATGCGGGCAATATGCTCAACATACGCCGCACATGCAGCCTCATGCTTCTCTTCACGGTAGTACGATTCATCCGGCAGACCCAGACCCGACTGGTACAGGAAGAAGGTGTAGTTCTTCGGGTCCTTCGGATCGTTGCTGGTGTACCAGGCGAACAGCTGAGGCAAACCCGCACGAGACAGCAGCGCCAAGGTCACAGCAAGGTGGGAGGGGGTTGCCGAGTTCAGAATCGGGGCGATTTCCTTCAGCAGCGGCTCCAGGCCGTCCGCCTCAATCTTCTCAACATCCATGAAGGAGTTGTACAGCGCGCCGATGCGGGACTCCGGCTGCTCCTTCGCGATTTTCTCCACCAGCTCACGCACGTGCTTCTCTGCGTTATCGCGGAGGGTGTACAGGCCGCCATCCTTGGGGCGATCCGCCGGGATTTCGTGGGTAGCAAGCCACTTGCCGTTGACGTGGCGGAAGAAATCGTCGCCCGGCTTGACGGTTTCGTCCACCCATTCTTTAGTGATTCCAGAGTTAGTAGTCATGGTTCCATTCTATGTTCTTACGCCCGCAAGCCACAGGATGACCGGCATGCCGTCAGATGCTGGCTCACCGGTACAGGTGCTTCTCAGAGGCGTTTTAGGCGGCAGAAAGGGCAGGTAGCCCCTCGAAGGATGCAGAAAACCCGCCCGCACGGTCACACGACCGTACAGGCGGGTTAACATCTACCCTCTGAACTTATCTCTAGTTCAGGAAAGAAGAAGCACTATTCGCTTAAGCCTGTGCCTTCGCAGCCAGCTTCTCTGCACGCTCAGCCATCATGCGCTTCTCGGCACCGTTGACCAGCCACAGGAACAGCACAGCCAGACCGGAGCACACAATCATGAAGACGAACGCGGTGCCCCAACCCCAGTGGTCAACAATGATGCCGATACCGGCAGACGCCAGGGTTGCACCCAGTGCGTAACCGAACAGGCCGGTGAATCCCGCGGCGGTACCCGCAACGTGCGAGGGGGACAGGTCAATAGCCTGCAGACCAATCAGCATGACCGGGCCGTAAATCAGGCCACCAATCAGAGCCAACGCAACGTACGCAATCCACAGGGGTGCATCCGAAGAAGGCAGCCAGTACAGCAGAATTGCGCCAACGGTCGCAACCAGGAACAGAATACCCGCGGGGGAGCGGCGACCCTTGAACATACGGTCAGAAACGTAACCGCACAGGACGGTGCCACCAATACCGGCAAGCTCCAGAATCGAGAAGCCCGCAATACCGCCCTCAAGGGAAGCGTGACGCACATCGTGCAGGTACTTCGGCGCCCACACCAGCACGCCGTAACGCAGGGTGTACACGAACACGTTCGCCAGAGCCAGGTACACCATGGTCGAGTTGGTCAGCACGTGCTTACGGATGGTGGTCCAGGTGGACTCTGCACGATCCTCAGCGGTGGACTCAACCTTGTGCGGGTCGTTGCGGTACACATCAACGGTGGGCAGACCCTCAGCCTCGGGGTTGTCACGAATCAGCAGCCACGCAACGAATGCCAGAACGAAGCTGATAACAGCCGGGAACCAGAAAGCAACCTCCCAGGTCTTGCCGAACATGGAGAAGCCCCACGCAACCAGCAGACCGGACAGCGCACCACCAACGTTGTGGGCGGTGTTCCACCAGGAAACCTTAGTACCGCGCTCGCTGGTGGAGAACCAGTTCACGAGCACACGACCCGAGGGAGGCCAACCCATGCCCTGGAAGATGCCGTTGAATACCATGATGGTCGCCATGATGGAGGCGATAGCGGCACCGTAGCCCGCCGCACCCGCACCTTCACCCATGTAGCCGGTCAGTGCCAGCAGAATGTTTGCAACACCCGAGAGCACCAGACCGATGGGCAGGAACAGACGCGCATTCGAGCGGTCAGAAATCATTGCGGTGAAGAACTTGCTGAAGCCGTATGCCAGCAGCAGTGCGGTGGACAGTGCACCAATTGCGGCGTTGCTGAAGCCAAGTTCCTTGGTCAGAATCGGGGTGACCAGCGGGACGTTGTTACGAATCAGGTAGAAGGTCGCGTAACCGATGAAAATACCCATGAAAACCTGCAGACGCATGCGCGGGTACTTTGCATTTACTTCAGCCTCGCTCAGTTGAGGCTTGGGTGCCGGAATAGCGAGCCAGCGGGGTACAGAACCCTTCTTCTTCTTTGATGAAGTGGTAGTAGTCATGCTGGAATTCTAAAAACGGATTCTTATAAAAATGCTAATCCGCTGGGCATATTTTCAGTGGATTGTTCATAGGGGTGAACGGATATTCAGAGCGATTATTCTATAAACACTGTTTTTTCCCCGGAATTACGGGGAAGTGCTAAATCTATGTGATGCAGGTCTGTCTACTGGGCAACATTGCCTCAAGTTGTGTAATGAATATAAATACTTTCTCTGTTGAGTAAGTATGTGTTTTGGTCAGACCACACTTAAATTTAGAGTAATTTATACCCTAAGTTCAAATAAAAACCACTTAAACACCAGTACATCGGCGCTCTAAAACAGCACAGAAAAGCCCGCCCGTACAGTGCAGAAGAAAAACTGTACGGGCGGGCCGTTATCTATCCCCAAAAGCTCGGCACACAGTCGGTACACATACCGGCGGGAAGCCGAACGGCCGCCACCTGCCGCAGGTCACCGCGAGCAAACCATCATCCGGTCAACCCACGGCAGGCAGCGGAGCCAAGAGGCGCCTCCTAGAGGGATGCGCGAATCGCCTTGGTGGCGTCCACCAGGTGACGCAGAGACTGCTTGGTCTCCTCGTAATCACGAGTCTTCAGACCGCAGTCCGGGTTCACCCACAGGTCAGCAATGGTGCCGTAACCAATCGCAGCCTTCAGCAGGGACTCAATCTCATCCTGCGAAGGAACACGCGGGGAGTGGATGTCCCACACGCCCGGGCCCAGACCGGAAACGAAGCTCTCCGGAATGTCAGCCAGCAGCTCCATGTGCGAACGAGCCGCCTCAATGCTGGTCACGTCAGCGTTCAGAGCGTTAATCGAGTCGATAATCTCGTTGAACTCCGAGTAGCACAGGTGGGTGTGAATCTGGGTGGAATCCTTCACCGCGCTGGTTGCCAGGCGGAAGGAGTTCACCGACCAGTCCAGGTACTGCGGCTGCTCATCGCGGCGCAGGGGCAGCAGCTCACGCAGAGCCGGCTCATCCACCTGAATGATGCGGATGCCCGCCTGCTCCAGGTCGGCAATCTCGTCGGCAAGAGCCAGAGCCACCTGGTTAGCGGTCTCGCGGCGCGGCTGGTCGTCACGCACGAAGGACCACGCCAGAATCGTCACGGGGCCGGTGAGCATGCCCTTGACGGGCTTGTCGCTCAGCGACTGTGCGTGGGAGCTCCACGGCACGGTGAACGCCTCACCGCGCAGACCCTCACCGTGACGCTTCACGTCACCGAACAGGATCGAGGGGCGGGTGCAACGCGAACCGTAGGACTGCACCCAGCCGTGGCGGGTGGTTGCGAAGCCGTCGAAGTTCTCAGCGAAGTACTGAACCATGTCGTTACGCTCAGCCTCACCGTGAACCAGCACGTCCAGGCCCAGCTCTTCCTGCAGCTTGATGACCGAGGCAATCTCGTCACGCAGGAAGCCGTTCAGCTCCTCGGCGGAAATCTTGCCCGCACGAGCCTCCGCACGGTGGCGGCGAATCTCAGCGGTCTGGGGGAAGGAGCCGATGGTGGTGGTCGGCAGCTTCGGCAGGTTCAGGTCGGCCTGAGCCGCGCGGCGAACGTCAATGGTCGGACGGTCGAAGTCCTCGGCGGTCACAGCGGCGGCGCGGGCACGAATCTCGTCGTTGTGCTTGCGCGGGTCAGCGGCGAAGCGAGCCAGCGCCTCGTCAGCAGCCTTCAGTTCGGGCTCAACAGCAGCTTCACCCTCGGCCAGGCCGCGAGCCAGCAGAGCAATCTCGGCAACCTTCTGGTCTGCGAATGCCAGGCCGTCCACGGGAACCTCGGCGGGATCCTCAAGCTCCAGGTCGTGCGGCACGTGCTGCAGGGAGGTCGAAGAGGACACCGACACGGCACCCTCGGATGCGCCGGGCAGTGCCTCCAGAGTCTTCAGGGCGGCGCGAACGTCGGCACGCCACACGTTGCGGCCGTTCACAACACCGGCAACCAGGTGCACGCCGGCGGCAGAAACGGAATCCTGCTCAGCCTTCGAGTACACGCCGTGCACCAGGTCAAGGTGCAGAGCCTCAATGCCGGTACCCAGCAGTGCCGGCAGGTTCTCACGCAGGGAACCGTAGGGGCTGGTCACCAGAATCTGCGGGCGCTTCTCGCCGGCAGCCAGGGCACGGTAGGTGCGCTCGGCAAGCTCGGCAACCTTCGCGTTGTCGGCACGGTCCACGGTCAGGCCCGGCTCATCCAGCTGAACCCACTCAACACCGCGCTCGGCCAGCTGCTCAAGCACCTGAGCGTACGCTGCAACGAACTCGTCCAGGCGGTCGATGGGTGCGAAGTCCTCAGCGGAACCCTGCTCGGCCTTAGCACCCAGCAGCAGGGTCAGCGGGCCAACAATCTGCGGGCGAACCTTTACACCAGTCTGCTTTGCGACCTCGAGCTGCTCGTCAATAGCCTCAAGGTTCAGCTTAATCTCGGTGGACGCACCAATCTCGGGCACCAGGTAGTGGTAGTTGGTGTCGAACCACTTGGTCATCTCCAGCGGGGGCAGGGTCTCGGTACCGCGCGCCAGTGCGAAGTAGCCGGGCAGATCCAGCAGGCCGCGTGCGTCCTTAGCCTCAGCCAGACGCTCGGGAACCAGGGTGAACAGGCGAACCACGTCGAGCACCTGGTCGTAGTAGGAGAAGGTCGCCGGAATCGAGTAGTTATCAGCCTTCAGGCCCGCAGCGGTTACACGCTCAAAGTAGGTGCGCTGCACGTCAGCGGCGGTGTCCTGCAGCTCCTGCAGGGTTGCCTTGCCCTTCCAGAAAGCCTCCTGAGCCTTCTTCAGCTCACGGAAGCGGCCCACGCGGGGGTAGCCAACAATGGTGGCGGCGGGGAATGCGGTGTTCGACATAATAATTTTTTCCTTTACTGGGGATAGAACTGGGAGAATCAGCGGGCCCTGCTGGCCCCGTCGATGGGGCCGAGATCCGCGGGATGCTCCCGGGGTACTTTGGGGGAAACTTAGGTGGCGCATCCGCGCCGGGTGGAGCGGGTCGCGTTTAGGCGAATTCCAGCTCGCTCAGGGGCTGGGAGAAACGGTTGCTGTATCGGGGCAGGTCCAGCTGGTCCAGAACGTCCAGCACCGCGGCATGCTCGTTGAAGGTGAAGAAGTGCAGGCCCGGTGCGCCCGCATCCATCACGGTGCGGCACTGGTTCAGCGCGTAGTCTACGCCGATGCGGTGCAGCTCTGCGCTGCTGGTTGCCGTCTCCAGGGCGTACGCGAGGTCCGCCGGGACCGACATGCCCGCCATCTGGCAGAGGTTCTGCAGGCGCTTCAGGGAGGTCACCGGCATGATGCCCGGAATAATCGGGATGTCCACACCCGCCAGGCGAGCCGAATCGACCAGGGCGCTGTAGCGCTCATCCTCGAAGAACACCTGGGTGATAGCGAAATCCGCGCCGGCACGCTGCTTCGACAGCAGAATCTCAATATCCTGCAGTAGGGATGCCGACTCCGGGTGCTTCTGCGGGTACGCCGCCACACCAATGGACACCTTGCCAGCCGCCAGGTGGGCGAAATCTTCGCGTTCCACACGGCGAATCAGCTCCACCAGGTAGCGGGCGAAAGGAAGCTCAGAAACCTGACCCTCCTGAATATCACCGCGAAGAGCCAGGAAGCCGCGCACGCCCAGACCCAGAATCAGACGGACCGCACGCTCCAGCTCATGCACCGAATGGCCTGCACAAATCAGGTGAGCCAGCGGGGTGAGGGAGGTTTCATGCACCAGGTGGTCGAGCAGCGCCAGCGTCTTCTGACGGCGCTTCGCGTCACCGGAGTAGGTGACCGAAACGTAGTCGGGGTTGGTACCCTCAAGCTCCGCAATGGTGCGGAGCAGCGACTCACAGCTCGCCTGTGAGCGCGGAGGGAACAGCTCAAAAGAAAGAGCCGGGTGAACTGTCGTCATAACCATCCTTCGTGTTCACCCGATAGATACGCACCGTGAGGATGCGCGAATTCTTCTGCAGGATGTGCTGTACCGGTTTGCGGGTACGACTCATCAAGGGGTGCCGAAGGGTATTCTTCTCTATCGGTTCTGGCGGGAGCACCTTGTCCGTACCCTGCACCGTGACGGTGGGGGATACTGGCGAGGTTGCTGCGACGTCGACGAGCCAGATCTCTCGGTCGCTCTTGATAGATAACGCTTTTACTCTACCCACCGTCTCCGAGGGCGTGCAAGGGGTGCGGCGGTTGATGCCCTAATATTTCTGGACATGACATTCGGGCGAAATATGAACTTAATATGACCGACTATGACAAAGGGCGGCTGGAGGTGTTGCGGGTAGGGCTGTCGGCTGACCCCTGAATGCCCGGCACTATCGCAGATATATCTGCTTAATATTCTTGGACACGCACGAATATGTGTGTTTTATATTTCATTGAGGGGTAGGGTAGCTAGTGAGGCACGGGTAGTGTTTCGATGTCCGCTCATCGAGGAGTTTCAGGACTCAAAGATGAGTTCAATACGACTTTGTGAGCGTGGTGAGAATGAAAAATCTATTTTCTTCTATACTCTGGTCTTTCCGCCTAGCCTGGAAAACCTGTCCCGCGACCCTAGTGAGCACTGCCCTATCGCTAGCCGTCATCGCCTGCATTCCCTTGAGCCAGTCCCTGCTGATCGGTAATACAGTATCAGCCTTGAGCGGTTCAAATGGTGGCGCAGCATGGATTTATATTATTGCTCTTGCCCTTGTTGTCGGAATTAATATCATTGCTCAACGCTGGGTAAGAAGTAACATGCGCATCCTCAAATCAAAGGTGAACTATCGGGTTCACTGCATGTTAAATAACAGGTTATCTACATTTCCGTTATCTGATATAGGTAGCACAAAATCACAGGAAGATATACGTGCTGCTAGAGAGGCAATATCGAAACAGGAATTGCAGGTTCACACCATGTCAGTTATGGCACTGGTGAGTGCCTTCGCAATGGTGTTACTTCTCTGTCTCAATATTGCGAACGTCAGCATTGTGGCAGCAATTTTTGCGGCACTGTGTTCACTACCCCTATCTATTGCAATGGTGATTCTCGCTAAACGTGATTACGCTATATACACCCTAATGTACGAGGACTATCGGGTAGAGAACTACTATCTAGACAATCTGATGGCTCAAAGTCGCGCCCAAGAACTTCACCTCATGAGAGCCTCCCGATTTTTCTCGCAACGCGTAGCGTCCTGGCGACGCCGGGCAGCCGGTAGGGAATTGAGCCTTGAAAGTGTTAGAGGAATCATCTCCATAGTTGCAGGGCTACTCTGCTCTGTCTTACTTTTTGCGTCCCTGTACTTCCTTGTGGATTCAGGCGCCGATATATCGTATGTGGCCGGATCGCTGATTGGAATCATTGCCTGTGTTAACGCGACCCAAGAGGTGGGATATTCATTCGGCCAGATTATTAATGGAGCATTATCTGTTCAGCAATTCCGAAGGGTATGCGACTCTGATACTTACGACCATGCTTCTGAGATAAAAACTTCTAACCCTAACCGTGAAAATATTTCAAAAATTATATGCAAAGATGTATCCGTTCAGTATGAGGGCGCGTCGTCTTTTGCGCTTAAAGATATTAATCTTGAGCTGATGAATAATCAAATGATTGCAGTAGTTGGTGCCTCGGGCGCGGGAAAAACAACGCTAATAAATGCAATTCTTGGAATTACACCAATTGCCCAGGGGAGCATAACGTATAAGGGTGCTTCTTCTGAGAGTAAATACAACATGTTGGCGAATGTTGGTTTGGTGAGTCAAGACTACGGCCGTTATGAACTGACTGTGCGTGAAAACCTCCTTCTGGGTTTGCCGCAGGCTGCGGTTGAGCGTCTTGGTGATGCTGATTTGTGGTCGGCTTTGTCGGTGGCTTGTGCTGATGGTTTTGTGCGTGGTCTTGAGGGTGGTTTGGATGCTCAGTTGGGTGAGTCGTTTGGTGGTGTTGGTCTTTCGGGTGGTCAGTGGCAGCGTTTAGCCTTGGCGCGTGTGGTTCTTCGGGATGCGCCGGTGTGGGTGTTGGATGAGCCGACCAGTGCTGTGGATGCTGAGACTGAGGAGGAGATTTTTGCTCGGTTGAAGGTGGCTGCTGGTGGGCGGTTGGTGGTGTTGGTGTCTCATCGTGCGTGGACGTTGCGTGGTGTTGATTCTGTGGTGGTGTTGGATGGTGGGTGTGTGGTGGAGCAAGGAACCTACCAAGACCTAACCACCGACCCCACATCACGCTTCAGGAAGCTCTTCGCCTCCCAACTGGAGGGGAAATAACCACGCAACATACCCGCACAACGTAGAGTTAAAACATGGAACGTATCGAATCTCCCGTCTACCGCAGGCTCGGCAACTCCGGCCTCGTCGTACCCAGCGTCGGCATCGGCTGCAACAACCTCGGCCGCCCCGGCACCCCCACCCGCACCCAAGAAGGCACCAACGAAGTCATCGCCGCCGCAGTCGACGCCGGCATCAGCTTCTTCGACATCGCCGACCTCTACGGCGCCGAACCCGGCCTCTCCGAAACCATGTTCGGCACCGCCCTCACCCAGCTCGGCCTCGACCGCGACGAACTGACCATCGTCACCAAATTCGGTCTGCCCGTCGGCGACCTCAACGGCAACGACCGCAACGCCCGCGGATCCCGCCGCTACATCATGCGCGCCGTCGAAGGATCCCTCCGCCGCCTCGGCACCGACTACATCGACCTGTACTTCTACCACAGCCCCGACCCCAACACCCCCATCGAAGAAACCCTCAGCGCCCTCGACCAGCTCGTACGCGACGGCAAAGTCCGCTACCTGGGCCACTCCAACTTCTCCGGCTGGCAGCTCGCCCACGCCGAACACTGCGCCCACGAGCTCGGCACCGAACGGTTCATCGTCGCAGAAAACCACTACAACCTGCTCGACCGCCGTGCAGAACTCGAAATCCTGCCCGCCGCACGGCACTTCGGCATGGGTGTGCTGCCGTACTTCCCGCTCGCTAACGGCCTGCTGACCGGCAAGTACCGCCGCGACAACATTCCCGCCGGTTCGCGCCTGTCCCACTCCAAGAAGAACGTGCTCGACGCCGCCAACTGGGACCAGCTCGAGGCCTTCCACACCTTCTGCACCGAACGCGGCATCACCGAGGTGCAGGCCGCCTTCTCCTGGCTCGCACAGCAGGCACCGGTCACCTCCGTCATTGCCGGTGCAACGAGCGCTGAGCAGGTGCGCGCCAACGCACAGGCTGCCTGCCTGCGCTTCGACGCCGACGACCTCGCCGCCCTGGACGCCATCTTCCCGGCACCAGAGAAGATCGCGCTCTTCTAAATGCGGGCTCCTTCTCAAGGGGCACTCAGGCGGTCACATATGGCGGCCGTAAAATATGCTGAAAAATGTGCGTGGTGAGAAATAAATATCACCCGCCGAGCGTTTTCGCTAGGATTAGGTGAGGTGTGTCTAACCTGACGCACCTCACCTAGCCCACTGACAGTGCTGAAGAACCACCAATGTCGGTGTACTCTCCCCCTAACTCCTCGGCATCAAAGGACACCATGAGCGCACAGAGCACCGCCTCCACCCTGCCCCCTCTGGGCACCGGGAAGCACAGCCGATACCTCGGCATCATCGCACTCATCGCCACCTTCGGCGGTCTACTCTTCGGCTACGACACCGGAGTGATCAACGGCGCGCTCGAACCCATGAGCCGCGAACTCGGCATGGACTCCACCGCCCAAGGCTGGGTCACCGGATCGCTCGCCTTCGCCGCCGCTATCGGCGCACTCGGATGCGGCCGTATCTCTGACCGATTCGGCCGCCGAACCACCATCATTGGGCTCTCCACCATCTTCTTCATTGGTGCCCTGGCGTGCGTCTTTGCACCCAACGTCGCCGTACTCATCACCGGACGCACCCTGCTCGGCCTGGCGGTCGGCGGCGCCTCCGCCGTGGTGCCCGTATTCCTCGCGGAGCTCGCACCCTACGAAATTCGCGGCTCCCTCTCGGGTCGCAACGAACTCATGGTCGTGGGCGGTCAGCTCGCCGCGTTCATCGTGAACGCCCTCATCGGCAACCTGTGGGGTGAGCATGACGGCGTGTGGCGCTGGATGTTCGCCATCTGCACCCTGCCCGCCATCGGTCTGTTCGTCGGCATGCTGCGCGTGCCCGAGTCGCCGCGCTGGCTGCTGCGCGTCGGTAAGCGTGAGCAAGCGCTGGCGGTTATGAAGCGTATTCGCTCCGCTGAGCGTGCCGAGGCCGAGATTGCCGACATTGAACGCACTCTGCAGGCGGAGGCGACCACCCAGAACACCGCGGCGGGTAAGGACAGTGCGGGCGTGCGCGGCTGGTTCGTGCGCATCCTGCTCGTCGGTATTCTCGTTGGCGCGGGTCAGCAGCTGACCGGCATCAACTCGATCATGTACTACGGCATTAAGGTGCTCAAGGAAGCTGGTTTCAGCGAGTCCGCGGCGCTCATTGCGAACATTGCGCCGGGTACGATTGCGGTGCTCGGCTCGATTCTGTCGCTGCGTCTGATGGAGCGTGTGCCGCGCCGAGTCATGGTTATTACCGGCTATAGTTCGACCGCGTTTTTCCACGTGCTGATTGCGGGTGCATCCCTGCTGCTGCCCGCCGATAACGAGGCGCGCCCCTGGATTCTGCTGGTGCTCATCGTCTGCTTTGTGGGCGCGATGCAGACCTGCCTGAACGTATCCACCTGGGTGATTATGAGCGAGCTGTTCCCGCTGCGTGTGCGTGCGGCGGGCATGGGTATTTCGGCGTTTAGCGGATGGATGATGAACGGTGCGCTGTCGCTGGCGTTCCCCATGATTCTGGGTACGGTCGGTCTGACCGGCTCCTTCATCGGTTTCGCCGTGGTGAACGTGGTCATTGCGCTGCTGATGTTCCGCAACCTGCCGGAGACTCGCGGCGTGAGCCTGGAACAGGTGGAGCGCGGCGTGATGGACGGCAGCATCTACCCCTCCGCAGGCAAGCGCTAAACCCGGCGGGTTTTTAGGCATGAGTGAGGCGGGCGGCCCCTCCCCGGTGGAGGTGCCGCCCGCCTCGCAATATGTGCTGAGAGATTAGTCTGCAGGGTTCTCTGCGAGGAACTCGTCGAGGCCGATGCGGTAGCCGTCATCTTCGGCGCGTGCCTTGCGAAGAGCCTCAATGTCGAGGAGCTCTTCGTACTCTTCAAGTAGCTTCAAATCTTCGTAGGAGATGAGCGCGGCAACAGTCTTTCCGTTGCGGCTGATGAGCGGACGTTCGCCGGAGAACACGGCTTCGTTGACTTTGGTTCCGAGGTTGTCGCGGAGTTCTTTAAGAGTCGTGACATTGGAACGAGTCCGGTGAGTGGTGACAGTCATGACTGGTTCCTTTCAGGGGTTGATGCGTTAGCTCCGAGGATAGTTCTTGTGCAGGTTCTATTCAAGGAGCTACAGAGTGAAGAAGGGTACAGGGCGCGAGTAGGGAATTACCGCATTCTATACACCATTGATAACGGGGCGTTTTTCCTGCATTGATAATTCCCTTAACGATAGAATGAGGTACGGAACACTAAAAACTCGCCTGGTCAGAAATAATATCTAAGGTATGACCTGCTGAGTTAGACAGTTTCCGGTGTTATGTATCGATGAAGACATAAGACCAAGAGTGGGATGCCAAGAGGCAACCCTCCAGAAAGGAGGGTGTCATGAACACCCTGCACGCCAATTCTTATAACTGCTCGCAGCTAGTTTGGGCTACCTATAAGAGCACGGACCCTAACGTGGACCTCGACTCTGACGGTGGCCCCGGCGTATACCCGACAGACATCCAGAAGTCACACTGGGTGCATCACTACGAAACGAGGTGGTAGCAATGACTGCATCCCGTTTTTCAGGAAGCCTGCGTCTGGGACTCATTGGTGCCCTCCTCCTGTCAGGCTGTAGTGCGACCATCCCGGTAACAAACGACCCCCGCAAAGCCCTCGACGAAAGCAGCATCGCCATATCCATTGCAGGCGACTCAAGATACCTGCCGCATGCTGGAGGAGGCGTAGCATTCTACAACTCACAAACCCAAAAATGGTCAAGAATCAAAAATGTTGGGGTTCGAAACTCGCCAATTGTATACAAAGATAAAAACCTGTATTTCACAGATACAAATTCGCTATTCACCCTCTCCGATAAACTGCACACATACCCAAAGAAAACCAAAAATGATTACAGTGAAGATGTGTACGTTGCAGACGATAGCACTATTGTAGCTATAGATAATTACGGAGGGGATGGAAATGGTGATTACCTATTCCTTGTGACAATTGTAAAAGATGGTGAGGTGAGGGAAGAGAGAATTAAAAATAATTTACTCTTCACAGCTCAGTGCGCCGACGGCAGCATATGGGGCTACGACAAAATCAGCAATTACGAAGGAACAGATAACCAATACCTACACCCAAGGAACCCCACATACCTTACCCGTGTGTACCCGAACCCTTCAAATGAAAAAATGTTCTCGAAGAGTCTCGAAAGTAACACAATGGAAGGTTCCTACATTGTGTGTGCAGGAAATAGAATTGTGAAAATCCATGATACTTACCCGCAAAGCATTACCGACTACCAATATGCAGATTTAAAAGATATTGACGGATCCATGCTCGAAGTAATTAATGTGCAAACAGGCGAGCATACAGAACGCCAAATTACCGGTGAAGTGAGCAAACGTGTACATGGAAAAAATGTTCCTTCAGGTGCACCGTATGCAATACACGCATACGGGGACGACATCTGGTGGGTCCATCACGACGGGCGAATCATCTCAACCAATATTGATACCGCCCACAACACTGTACGATTCAGCCTCAAGATCCCAGAAGGAGTAAAGGAAGTCTCTACATACTACTGGACCGAGAAGAACCTCTACGCCATGTACGAGCTGCAAGGAGAAACCTATATTCAAGCCTATTCCGTTGAGTCCGGTGAACTCATCAAAACCCAGAAAATACCGCACTACAACGCTCTTCTGAACGGGCGCGAATACCCCTCATACTTCGTTATTACAAACGAAGAGAAATTCCTTAAAAACTAGCCCCTCGCGTTGAAATACTGCATAGAGTGAGGCGGGCGGCCCCTCCACCGGGGAGGGGCCGCCCGCCTCATGCGTCCCGTGACCCGCCGCCCCTCGCCGCGACCGCACTGTTCGTTGAATGAGAAGCAAGGAACCCCTACCCTGCGCCACCAACCCATAAGTGATACGGTCAAAGAACAAGTAATGGCTACACGTGCTGAAATGCACGCCCGACCCTGCCTCATACGCATCGCCCGGACGCCCGCATCCAGCACGCCACAACTCTATAACGAACACGGGTGAACAATGACTGAGAACGTACACAACGACTGGGACCTCCGAAGCGAAGAGGTCCAGAAGGACCAGGTAGCTGCCTACGACGCAATGCGCCGCCGTTGCCCCGTCGCCCACGACGAATTCATGGGCTACTCCGTCTTCAAAAACGCCGATGTACAGCACGTACTCGACCACCCCGAAATCTACTCCAACGTCGTCTCCACCCGCCACATCGCTGTCCCCAACGGCATGGACGCACCCGAACACACCACCTTCCGTGCCGTTAACGACAAGTACTTCACCCCCGAACGCCTCGAAAAGTTCGCACCCGTCATCCGCGACGCCGTGAAGACCCTCATCGCAGAACTGCCCCGCGGCGAAGAAGTAGACGTCATGCAGGGCTTCGGCCAGGCATACGCAATGCGCGTGCAGAACGCCTTCATGGGCTGGCCCGCATGCCTCGAAAAGCCGCTCACCGAATGGATCGAGAAGAACCGCGTCGCCACCCTGCGCCGTGACCGCGCAGAAATCGCTAAGGTCGCCCTCGAATTCGACGGCTACATCCGCCAGCTGCTCGACGAACGCCGCGAGGACGCCGCCGCCGGCAACCCCAAGGACGTCACCGCCGAACTGCTCACCGACACCGTGCAGCTGCCCGGCGAAGAACCCCGCACCATGACCGACGAAGAAATCGTCAGCCTCATCCGCAACTGGACCGTGGGCGAGCTGTCCACCGTCTCCGCAACCGTGGGCGTGTTCGTGAACTTCCTGGCACGCAACCGCGCCGAGCAGGACCGTCTGCGTGCCTCCCTCGCCGACGGCAACGCACTCGACGACCGCAGCGAAATCGCCCTCGCCGTCGAAGAAATCATGCGACTTGAAGACACCCTCGTCACCAACCGCCGCATCACCACTCGGGACACCGAACTCGGCGGCCGCACCCTGCCCGCCGGTTCCCGCGTGACCATCAACTGGGCCAGCGCCAACCGCGACGAGGACGCCTTCGAGGATGCCCTGACCTACAACCCGCACCGCGACCAGTCCCGCAACCTCGTGTACGGCGACGGCATCCACGTTTGCCCCGGTGCGCCCCTGGCACGCCTGGAGCTGCGCATCCTGCTCGAGGAGCTACTGCGCGGCACCAAGTCGATTGAGATTGCGGACGAGAGCGAGAAGCCCGCAACCGTGAACGCCGTGTACCCGGTCTCCGGCTACTCGGTCGTGCGCGCCATCTTCAACTAAGGAGTTATCGGCATCGGCGGTGCCGCTCGAGTGGAATGAGCCGGATGCCGTAGCATAACGCGAGAGGCGCCGAACCCCTTTGATAGGGGTTCGGCGCCTCTCGCTGTAAAGAGTGAATAGGGGCTAGAATACACCGCCCACTATAGACGGAACAGAATATTCTTTAATGGCTATATACACTGGTCGGTTATCTCAGTGAGCTGAGTCTAGCGGCCGGAACTCGTTGCCGAAGGCTTCGCAGAAGAACGGGCAGAACCGCTCGCAGACGGGCGAGCCGAAGCACTCGCAGACGCCGAGGCGGAAATCTCCGCCGCCGCGCTCGCCGACTCCTCAGCCGATAGCGGCGTACCATCTGCATGCACACCCGCCATTGCCGGGGTCACGCCATTCACGAAGCTCAGCTTCGCCTGCTTGAAGTGATAATCCGGGGAGCAAGTCAGCTTGTACTTGGTATCCGCCAGCTCGCGAATCGTCTTCACATAATTCTGGGTCTCGGGGAAAGGCGGAACGCCGCCGTACTTCTCCACGGCTCCGGGGCCCGCGTTATAGCCGGCGAGCACCACATCCTGTAGCTCATCCTCATTAGAAGCGTACTTCGCCAAACGGGTGCGAAGCTCGGACAGGTAGCGGGCCTGCGCCGCAATCGCATCGTGCGGGTTCAGCACGTTACCGCCGTTGCCGAAGCTGTAGTGCTCGGCGTTCCACGCCTCATCGGTAAACTGCGCGATACCCTTAGCGCCCTGGTGGGACACAACGCCCACGCGCCAGTGGCTCTCGGTCTCAATCTGCGCGGTCATCACGCCGGGGCGGAAACCCGACACCTTAGAGCCCTCCTCAAAATCGGATCGGAGAGCCGCCGGAGCATACGAAAGCTCCGTCATGCCGCAATAGTCATCGTAGGTGGCCGCCAAACCGGCGACGCCGCCGCCCAGCAGAACCGCCGAAGCGACAATCTGCCAGTGTGCAAGTACCCCGGCGAGAAAGCGCAGCGGGAAAGCCTTGCGCGGCCGAGGGGAAGAAGTCTGTGCGTCCGCCGAAGCGGAAGTGTGGTTGGAGGCGCTCGTAGCGTTACGCTCGGAAGGGGCGCCCGAAGTGCTATGTGCCATCCATCCAGACTAGCGCACCCGAGCCGCGGATGCCGACAAAATACCCGCGGATGAGGCTAAAAGCATAGTCAGCGCGGGATGCGCGCCCCGCCCCAATCCAGGCAAACGGCCTGCCCGCCCGCCTGCGAGAAGGGAAGAAACCGCCCGGAAAGGCCCCCCGGGTAGCAGAGGGCCCCGCCGCGCGCATCCGAGGATGCACCCGGCGGGGCCTCACGAATCCCGCTGCCGCGAGGGCTCGGCTCACGGGGTTGCCTAGCGGTCGGTCACCACAATCTTGCCGGCGGCGCCGCGCTCCATCTCCGAGAAGGAGTGGTTCACGAACGTGTACGTGCCGGACTCCAGGAACTGCATCTCCACGAAGCCGCCCTGGGCGGGCGCCAGATCCAGCGCCTGGCTGTGGCCGTCGCGGCTGCCGAACGCATCCGCGCCGCGGCGCATCAGGTAGCCGCCCTCCTTGTAGACCGTGTCGAATTGCGAACCGACCACGTGGAAGCTCGTGCCGTGGTTCGGGCCAGCAGCCATCACCCAAACACGGATACGCTCGCCCTTCTTCACCTGCAGCGGCTTCGCCTTGTACTGGGTTGCGTGGCCGTTGAACATGGTCAGCGTGGGGGTGCCCGCCGCGATCAGCTCCGGCGAGTTCTCCGCCAGCTTGTTGCCGTCGGAGGCGGTCTTGCCGGTGTCGTGCAGGTACGCCTCGCCCTGAACCATCACGTACTCGTGATCGACCGGGTCAAGGTCGGCAGGGTCGATAATGACCGCGCCGTACATGCCCTGGGTCATGTGCAGGCTCAGCGGGGCGGTACCGCAGTGGTACAGCCAGATGCCGGCGGCCTTCGCCTCGAAACGGTAGACGAGACGCTCACCGGGGGCGATGGTCTTCATCGTGTTATCGGGGGAGACCATGCCCGCGTGGAAGTCGAGCGAGTGGCCCATCGTGCCGTTGTTGACGAGTGTAATTTCAAAAATGTCGCCGACCTTGCCGCGCAGAATCGGTGCCATGTTCTGCCCGTTGAACGTCCACATGTGAACGGTCACGCCGGGCGCTACCTCGCGGTCGACCTCCTGCACGTCCAGGGTGACCTTGCGGACGGTCTTGCCGTTCACTTGCTCGGCGGTGTTCGGTGCCGGGATGTTCGGGTCGCGGTACTTGTAGCCGCTGCCGGGCGCTGCAGACATGTCAATCTTGCTGTTCGCAACGGTCATGAGGGTCGGGGTGTTACCCGACGCAGCATGGTTGTGGCCGCCCGCAGAACCGTGGTTGTGGCCGCCCTGCGCCACCTGGTTTGCGGAGGCGCCGGTCGCCTTCACCTTGAACACCATGCCGAGGGCGCGGTGACCCGCCACGGAGCAGTAGCCTTCCTGGTCGGCGGTAATGATACCGGCGTCAACGGTCTTCGTTTCGCCGGGGTTGATGGTGCCGGTGGTCGCGCCGTTGTCGAAGGTCAGGTCGTGGGTCATGCCCTGGTCGTCGTTGGTGACCTCGACGACCAGGCGGTTACCGGCGGGAACCTCCACCTCTGCGGGAGTGAAGCGGTAGTTGCTGGTCGCCTTCACCTGCACGGTGGTGGTCTGGCCGGTCGCCGCCACGGAACCCGACGAAGAAACCGACGGCAGGTTCAGCGCGGACGGGTTCACCGCAAAGCCCAGCAGGAACGCCATAGCCACCGCCAACGCCGCCTGGAAGCTCTGCTTGGCGTGCGGGACGGGTTCGGGGGTGAGCGCCTCCTGGGTGAAAACGGGCTTCTCGCCGCGGGCGCGTGCCGCCATCATTTCCTTGCGAGTGTTCACGGACGCCTTCACGCCGCGCACCATGAGCGGAATGAACGCCATGAGCGCCAACGCACCCACGATAGCGACGGCAATCTTAATAGACTGACCCACCACGGAGCCGGGCATCATGAAAATAACGAGCGCCAGGTTCACTGCGGTCACGCGTGCCGCCGCGAAACGGCTGAACTCCTTGTTGGAGGCGCGCACCACCGCCGGGCCGCCACCCATCAGCTGAGGCAGCAGGTAGCTCATTGCACCCAGCAGCACCTGCAGCAGGAAACCCACCACGAAGATGGGGGTGACCGCGCGAACATCCATGACGGCGAACGGGGTGGTTGCCACCATGTAGGCGGTGGTCGTCACGCCAACAATCAGCCAGAGGAAGCCCATGCCGACGCTCATCGGCGGGTACTCGGTCGGGCGCTTGGTGCGCAGGGTACGCACCATCACCCAGGCGACAATGAGCAGGCCGAGCAGGTAGACGACCAGGCCTGCGGCGGCGAGCGGACGCATCCCGAACATGGAGCCGACAAGGGACAATGCCAGACCGCCGCACATCAGGTACAGGGCGCGCAGGCTGTGAGTGAGCGCCTTATCAACCATCTTCGTGCGCAGCATGGTCGGCCAGAAAGTCACCAACGTACCCACCACGGTAATGCCAACGAAGCCGAGTACGTTCACGACCTCGTGCGCGAGCAGGAACTGGGCGTGCAGGGTGCCCTTCAGGTTCGGGTAGGCAATCATTGCGCCAAACGTCGCGCCGAGGGGCAGCATGAGCGCCGCAGTAATGTAGAAGCGAATCGTCACACCAAAGCGCGAGGGCAGGGCCTGACGCACCTGCTTCAGTAGGTACAGGGCGTGCCAGGCGACCATCGAACCGACGATGAGGGCACCCACCACCGTGGCGGCGTACAGCCCGGGTACGCTCAGCTGACCGATCATGCCGATTATGAGCACGAGAATACCGGCGTTCAGGATGAAGATGCGGCGCACCTGGGTGCCGCGGTGCTCGTCCGGGATTTTGATCTTCATGAGCGCTTCGGTGAAGTGCTGCGACCAAATCAGAATCGAGTTCGTAATCAGGCCGAGGGTGACGATGTGCACCATCAGCCAGCCGCTATTCGGGATGAACTTATGCAGCAGAAGCACGGCGATGAGGGTGAACATCCAGTGGGAGACCGGCTTGGAGGCGCGGCGGTGCCACGTACCGCGACCGGATGCACGGCGTGCAATCTCTTCGGGGGTGAGGTTCGCGCCGGGTGCCTCAGCGGGACGCATGCCAATGCTCAGGCCGGAGGAGCCGCCTCCGGAGACGTTCGCGCCTGCGGGCTTGCCGCTCGTGTTCTCGCCTTCGGGTGGGGTGCCGAGATGTTCACTCACGTGATCACTGCTTTCACTGCTGGTTGTTCGTGGACGTCGGTGTGCTGGGCACCGTCAGCCCCTGCGTTGGGGCGGGTGCCAATAAGCCCATTATATTGCCCGGTTAGTACCAATTTTGAAGACATTACGTGCATATGAAGGCGGCTTGTAGCGTGATAGTTCTGCTTGCGCACCCGAGCGAATCTGCCCCTGTGAATCTGCCCCTGTAAATCTGCCCTTAGGATTCTTCTCCCCGATGCACCCTTCACAGGTGCGCGCGATAAACTATTAGGATTCCAAAATCAGATGCCCGCCCACCCTAAGCGCGCATCCGCCGGCACCAAGGTAAGGACAAGCACCTCGTGACAAGGACTGACTCCACTACCCCCGTGTGGGGAAAAATCGCCATTGCGGCACTCATCCTCATCATTGGCGGTGGATACGTCGTCAAAATGCTCACAAACCCCTTCGCCGGTATGGATTTCTCCATCTACCGCCTGGGCGCGATGACCATTTTCGATAACGAGGGCTTCACCCAGGACCTGTACTCCCCGACTCTGAACGATCACGGCGTCATCAAGCCGCCGTTTACGTACCCGCCGTTTGCGGCGATGCTGTTCTTGCCGTTCGCGTTCCTGCCCCTGGAAGTCGGCAAGGTCATTATGGTGGTCGGTTCGGCTGTGGTGGCGTGGTGGCTTTCCACGATCATTTACAACTACGTGAATGCGCGCGGCCGCGAACTGCCCCTGCAGCAGTATTTTGGTCGTGCCGGCACGATTGCGGTGCTGACTATTCTGGTGGTTTCGGCGGGCCCGTGGCAGCGCACCCTGGATCTGATTCAGATTAACCCGTTCATTACGGCGCTGATTCTTGCCGATTTTGTGCGCCCGGCAACCCGTGTGCCGCGTGGCGTGCTGATTGGTATTGCGGGCGGCGTGAAGCTGACCCCGCTCGTGTTCGGTCTGATTCTGCTGGTTCGCCGCGATTGGAAGGGCATTGCGACCCTGGGTGCGACGTTCTTCGGCACCATTGCGTTGGGCTTCATTCTGATGCCCAAGGACGCGCCGGAATTCTGGTTCTCCGCGCTGACGAACCCCTCGCGTGTGGGCGGCCTGAACTTTGTGGATAACGTCTCGATTCAGGGCTGGCTGCTGCATTTCGGCCTCTCTGAGAGCGCCGCGAAGCCCGTCTACTACGCCCTGGCGCTGGTCACGATCGTGCTGACCGCCGCGTTGCTGTACCAGCTGGAACGCCGCGGTGCCGCGCTGGCGCAGGTGGCGGTGACCGCCTCCCTAATGGTGGCGCTGTCGCCGATTAGCTGGTCGCACCACAACGTGCTGCTGCCCCTGCTGGCGTTCGTGTTCATTATGGATGCGTTCCCGACCTATTTTGCGGTTCAGCCTGCGTGGCTGCGTGTTCCGGCGACCGTGTTCGCGGTGGTTGCGGTGCTGGGTCTGTACATTTCACCGATTAAGATTGCGTCCTGGTTCCACGGTAGTACCGATGGTTTGGAACAGTTGGCTCCGGGCGCGTTGGCGGTTTCGGCTATTCCGGCGTTCTGCCTGTGGGTGACGATGACGCTCTGGTCTATTGCCGCTCTGAGCGCGCCGGTGCGTGGCGCGAAGGTTGAGCCCGTGCAGTACGGCTCCGTGCGTAGCGATGCGCCGCTGGGCTGGTGGGGCGCTCGCGCCCTGGTGACCGAGAGCGCCGAGTCTGTGCGTGCTACTGCATCTCGTGAGGCAACCGCGTGAGCCGCGAGAAGGAACTAGAAAAGACCCCTGTGAATACTGATAAGAACACCGCGAAGAGCGCAGAGAAGACCGCTGAGAATACCGAGGCGGCTGCTCCCAGGATTCCGTGGGCTTCGGCTTCCGTTGCTGAATCTGCGGCGGTTACGGAACCGGCTGTTGAGAGCACTGAGCCCGTTGTGGAGTCCGCCGCGTCCTCTGTAGCCACCGCGGAAAAAGCGGCAAAGGAAGCCGCCGCCGAAGAAACCGCTATAGAGCCCGCAAAGCCTGCGCGTCCCGGCTTCTTTGACCGCATCCCCGGTCTGCGTAGCGGCGCTCTCTGGGCGCACCTGCTGTTCATCCTGGTTGCCCTCTACGCCTTCGACTACGTGACCCACGCGGCGGCTGACGATATTTACGTGTACCGCCTGGGTGCTGTCTCCCTCGCGGACGGCCCGGACGGCTACCAGCTGTACGGCTTCCGCACGCGCGGCCTGCCGTTCACCTACCCGCCCTTTGCGGCGCTACTCTTCTACCCGCTCGCGTTCCTCACCGAACCGCAGAGCATGCTACTGATTACCGCCATTATTTGCGCGCTCTGCTACTGGTGCGCGTACCTGCTGTACTCTTACGCGCGTAGCCGCTCGTGGCGTCTGCCGATGCAGAAGCACGTGGGTCATTGGGGTATGGTGTCGCTGATTGCGGCGCTGATTTGGATGTGCGGCCCGTGGCGTTTGACCACGCATTTCGGGCAGATTAACGCCATTATTCTGATGCTGATTCTTGCCGATTTTATACGCCCGGCAACCCGCGTTCCGCGCGGTGTGCTGCTGGGTATCGCGGCGGGTATTAAGCTGACCCCGCTCGCGTTCGGTCTGCTACTGCTCATGCGTAAGGACTGGAGGGGCATCGCGACCCTGGGCGCGAGCTTCGCCGCGACCGTGGGTATCGGCTTCCTGGTGATTCGTGAGGAGTCGTTCACGTTCTGGTTCCACGCGGTGCGTGACACTTCGCGTGTGGGCTGGTTCAGCTACTTCGATAATGTGTCGATTATGGGCACGCTGACCCACGCGGGCCTGCAACACCACCTGACGGCGACCGCCCTGTCGGTGGTGCAGGTGGCGTTGACCCTGCTGATTGTGCTGGTCACGGCGGTTCTGCTGGTTCCGCTGATTCGTGCCCGCGCGCTCATGGCGCAGCTGGCGCTGACCGCGTTCATGATGCTGCAGATTTCGCCGATTAGCTGGTCGCACCACAACACCTGGTACCCGCTGATGCTCGCCGCCGTGGTCATGGAAATCTTCCCGCTCATGTACCAGCGGGTCAGCTCCTTCGTCTTCACGCTGGCTGTTATTCTGGCGACCGCGGCGCTGGTGGGCATGTACATTTCACCGTTCTGGATCGTGCTGGCGCTCTCCCCGCACTTCAGCTCAGATCAGATTCTGCTGGTGCCGGAAGGCTCCCTGGGCCTGATGGCGGGCACCATGCCGTACCAGCTGATGTACCTGTTCATCCTCGTCACGTTCTTCGTGTACCTGGCGAATCGTCAGCTGGTGGAGCGTGCGGCACGCGCCGCAGGTGACGAGCTGGCGGAGGCGAAGTACTCCCGTTAAGGCGGCGGGCGCCTCCAGCAGGTGCACAGGCCTCACCGGGCATAAAAGTATCCCCCGCACCCATCACGGATGCGGGGGATAACTTTATGCACAACCTGCTGACCTAGTCAGCCAAGCTGTTAGTTAGTGCCGATGCTCCAGGTGATGTTGGAGTCGGTACGAACCTGCAGGTAGCTCTTGTTGCTCTGAACCCACTGTATGTTGCTCTTCACGGTCGGGATGGTCGAGGAGAAGAACGGGTCGTTCTTGGTCGCGTTCAGAACGGTGAAGCCGCGGGTGGTCGGGCCGCTGGTCTGGAACTCCATGGTTGCCTCGGTGCCTTCGTAGGTGAAAGCGTAGTAGTTCATGGTGCTCTGGAACTTCTCCCCCTTCTTGTAGTGGGGTGCGGAGTCTGCATCGTAGACGCGGATGGTCCACTCGCCCTTACCGGTCAGATCCAGCTTGCGGGTGGGGGTGGAGTGGCTGCTCGCGTCAATCCACGCGGTGCCCTTGATCTCCTTGCCGTCGCGGCTGGAGTCGAGAACGCTCACACCCGAGGTGAGGTTGCCCTTGTCGTCACGGCTGGTGATGAAGGCGTTGACCACACCCTCTGCGGGCTTGAACTCGTAGTAGATCAGGCCTGCGGACACATCGCCCTTGATCTTCTCAATGTCGATGGTGTCCTTGTTGTCGGCGACGGTCTTCTTGTATTCCTTGAACTCGCCCTCGGGCATCTTCGCTTCAGCAGCAGCGATGGGTGCTGCGGAAGAAGCGGAAGTACCTGCCGCCGCGCTTTCGGATGCGGGAGCTGCGGAAGAAGCCTCAGAGGAAGCTGCCGCGGAGGACGCCTCAGCGGAAGTAGCCGCCGCGCTCGATGCCGCCGCAGAATCGGAGGCGGGGTTCGAGTTACCGCGCGGAATCAGCATGACAATCGCCAGGATGATGACAATCAGCAGAGCCAACGCACCGCCGATAACACCCCAAATCTTGGTGCCGGAGAACAGACCCTTCTTCTCAGAGCCGTCCTCGCCGTTGCCCTGGTTGCCGGGCTCGGTCATGTAGGGGTTGCTGAGCGCCACGGTTGCCTGGTCCTGATCGGAAACCTGACCCTGGTAGGGCTGCTGAGCGTTGTACGGCTGACCCTGGTAGGGGCTGCCCTGGTACTGACCGCCCTGAGCGTTCTGACCCTGGAAACCCTGGTCCTGGTAGTTGCCACCCTGGAAGTTCTGGCCCTGGAAACCTTCAGCCGAGTTCGGCTGGAAGCCGTTCGGTGCCTGACCCGCCGGGATGAACTGTGCGTTCTGGTCGCCCTGCACGTTCTGACCGGGCTGTACGTTCTGGCCGGGCTGTTCCGAGAGGTTCACGGTGCGCTCGGACAGGTTGATGGTGCGCTCGGTCTCGGGGGTGTGGAACTCAACGAGCGGGGAGCTCTCGATAGTGTGGGCAGTCTCTTCGGTGGAGGCGGGAGCCTCAGCAACAGGTGCCTCAGCCGCGGGAGCCTCAACGACCGGCTCGACTGCCGGCTCGGATGCAACGGGTGCCTCGGGGGCAACCTCTGCGACGGGCTCAACAACCGGCTCTGCAACAGGTTCGGAAACGACCGGCTCAGAAGCGGCAGGTTCGGAAACAGCGGGCTCGGACAGTGCGGGCTCAGCAACTACAGTCTCTTCAACCGCGGAAGGCTGGGACGCAAGAACCTGCTCGGGCAGAGCGGTGCCGGTCAGCGGAACCTGAGTCAGATGACGCATCGGCTTCGGCTCAGACTCCTCAGCGGACTCCTGAACGGGCTCAACCGCGGGCGCCTCAGCCTGGGGTGCCTCTACCTGCTGTGCCTCAACGTGGGATGCCTCAGCCTGGGGAGCTGCAACCTCCGGAACCTCGACGATCTGCTCACCTTCGAGCTCAGCGGCGAGCTGCTCCAGGTCAACGTTCTCAACGGTTAGTGGCGCCGCAGCCTCGGCGGGCTGCTCAGTCTCAACAGCAGGCTCGGCAACTACGGGCTCAGCAACCTGCTCAGCCGGAGCCGCCTCAGCAGCGGGCTCCTCGGGAACCAGCGGCTCAATAGTAGCCTCTTCAACCTGAATGGGTTCGGGCTCGGGCTCTTCGACCCACAGCTGCCAACCTTCAGGAACGGGACCCCACGCGGGGTCGGGGCGCCACGTAGGAGTGGGGGCCCATCCGGCAGGAGGAGCGGGCCAGTTGGGCGGCGGATTGAAGACGAGTGCCATAAGAAAGCAGCCTTTCTGGTGCTGAAAAAACACCCCGGAAGAGCGGTCATCAGCGACTATGTATATGAGCGTATTGTCGCTACAAATTATGGCATAGGTTCAGAAAATGAACCCCGTGAATGGTGGGTTTTCAGCCTTATTCACGGCTTTTTCAATGGTTTTGAAACAATCCGTATCAATCAGCACTTGAAGGTTTCAGTATGCCCGGTCACCATCGAGCCCGCGAAGGATAGGATTAAAGAATGAACACGACACCGCCCCCCGCGCCCCCGCAGGTAGCACCCGGAACCCCCGCGACTGCTACTGTGCCTGCCGGTCTTGCCTACCACCGTCTCTCTCACGCCGACCCGAAATCCCGCTGGTTCTCACCCCTGCTGGAAGGACTGCTCGGCGTCGCCGTATTTATTGGCCTTAACCTAATCATTTCAGTTGCCTTGGCTATGACGATTATGGGTTCGGGACTTTCCCTCCAGGACGTCGCTACGAACCGCGCCGTCATTATGGAACACCCGGCGCTCTTCGCTCTGACCTTCCTCTCCCTCATTGCCATTGTGCCTTCGCTCTTTCTGGCGCGCCTGGTCGTGGGCCCGAAGCCCTGGGGTCTGATCCATTCGGTGGCGGGCCGTCTGCGCCGCTCGCTACTGCTTCCGTACCTGGGTTTGAGCTTCGCTGTCTACGGCATCTACTACGCTGTGATGCTGGCATTGAGCGGTGAGAGCCTGCCCGAATACCGCTATTTTCAACCTCCACAGGTTGAATTTTGGGTTTATGTGGCGATGATGCTGCTCCTGGTACCCGTGCAGTGCTACGCCGAAGAGCTCGCCTACCGCGGCTTCATGATGCAGATGCTGGGCCGCTGGCTCCGCACCCCCTGGCTACCGATTGTGCTGCCCGCCGTGCTGTTCATGCTCTCCCACGCTTACGACCCCTGGGGTCAGAGCACGATTCTCGCGATGGGTATTTACGCGGGTTTCCTCTGTTGGTACACCGGCGGTCTGGAAGCCTCCATCAGCCTGCACGTGGCAAATAACGTGATTCTGATGCTGCTGTCCATGGTGGCTGGTCTGGATCCGTTCGCCTCCGAGGGTGTGACCCCCGTGGATGCACTGCAGGGTATCGCTCTGGAAGGCGTGTACGTGGTGCTCGCCTGCCTGATCTTCAACGCGCGCGCTCGCCGCGGCGAGGTTTCACGTGAAACACAACCGCTCAAGGTTGATAAATAGGCCATTTGGTAGGTTGCTCTAACCCAGCTACCCCAGCCCGCCCGCCCCGCTCCATTCGAGCCTCACCAGGGCTATTACTCCACGCCGCGTGGACTACCAGCCCCGGTCACCCCGTCAACACCCAAGAAAAGGTAGGGTTAAACCATGACTGTTGATGCTGTAAAAAATATTGAAGACCTCGCCGCATTCGTGGCGGAGTCGCCGGTCTCTTACCTCGCCGCGCGCACGGTAGCGCGCCGCCTGCAAGCAGCGGGCTTCACCGAGCTTGTAGAGACCGAAGCATGGGACCCGCAGATCGCAACCGGCCGCCACTTCGTCGCTCGTGACGGCGCGATTATCGCCTGGGCTGGTGGCGCGAAGGCGCAGAAGGCAAGCGGCTACCGCGTGCTGGGTGCGCACACCGACTCGCCCTCCCTGAAGGTCAAGCCCTCCTCCTCCATCACCACCAAGGGCTGGCACCAGATTGCCGTGGAGAATTACGGTGGTGCACTGCTGAACTCCTTCCTGGACCGCGAGCTGTGCGTGGCGGGTCGCCTCACCGTCCTTGAGGGCGGGGAGTTGAAGGACCGCCTGGTGCGCACCGGCCCGATTGCGCGCATCCCGCAGTTGGCGCCGCACCTGGACCACAAGCGTAACGAACTGGTGCTGGACAAGCAGTTCAACATGTACCCCGTGTGGGGTGTGGACCCGGCGGAGAATGATGTGCTCGGCTACATGGCGAAGCACGTGATTGACGGCGAGCCGGTCGACCCGCAGAGCATTGTGGGTTACGACCTGCTGTTTGCTGATTCGCAGCCGCCGCGCCGTTTTGGTGCCGATCAGGAGCTGTTCGCTTCCGGTCGCCTGGATAATCTATCCTCGGTGCACGCTGGTTTGACCGCCCTGGAGCGTTACGTTGCCGATAACGCGGATGAGCACGCTACCGAGACTGTGATGCTTGCGGCGTTTGACCATGAGGAGCTTGGTTCGGAGTCGCGTAGTGGTGCGGCGGGCCCGTTCCTGGAGGATATTTTGGTGCGCCTGTCCGCTGCGCGCGGTGAGAGCACAGAGGAGTACCGCCGTTCGGTGGCGGCGTCGTTCTGCCTGTCGGCTGACGCCGGTCACCTGGTGCACCCGAACTATCAGGGTCACCACGACCCGACCGTGCAGCCGCTGCCCGGTGGTGGTCCGTTGCTGAAGATTAACGCAAACCAGCGTTATGCGACGGATTCGGTGGGTGCTGGCGTGTTTGCTGCGGCGTGTGCGAAGGCTGGCGTGCCGTATCAGGAGTTCGTGTCGAATAACAATATGCCGTGTGGTTCGACGATTGGCCCGATTACGGCGACTCGCCTGGGTATGCGCACTGTGGATGTGGGCATTGGTCTGCTGTCGATGCATTCGATGCGCGAGATGTGCCATGTGGACGACATGGCGTACATGACGCGCGCGGTGGAAGGCTTCTTCCGCCTCTAAATTGAACCCCGCTGAGGTATGAGTAGCTGGGGTGTGGGCGCCGGGAACGTAAGGTTCCGGGCGCCCTTATTTTTTAAAAATTTTTTCAAAATTTTTCGGGGGGGGGAGAGAGTGTTTACCTCTTGAATAGGGTCTATGCATGCTGTAAAGTAACCCACAATACGTTATGCACGTGTTGCACACTACTTATTTTTGAGAACTTTTCACCAATGATGGTGCGCCATCAGCTCGTCACCGGCGTAGCGAGCGAACCCCAACATGAAGGGCGGTTCCCATGTTCTTCGATATTTCTCTGATTCCGCTGGCGGTTTTGGTCATTGTGGGTCAGCTGAAAAAAGCACCACCAAGGTTGCTAAACAACCCCAGCTATCAGAAGCAGAAGGAGCAATCGCGAAAGCACCTGCGTGCCCTGGATGTGCTCGGCGTGGGTTTTGCTCTTGCCCTGATGATTATTCAGTGGGGTAACCCCGCGTTATCGCTTGCCTATCGGGCAGTCATTATTTGGGGGGTTCCCAGCCAGCTGTATAGGCTCTGGCAGAAGTTCAATGTGCCGCGTGGGGTACTCTTCGCGTGTGCTATTGCGCTAATCATTATTGAGTTTGGGTTGGCGCTCCT
>NZ_CAUVVO010000014.1:0-40262 GCF_963555405.1 uncultured Rothia sp.
TCGAGGACGGAGCCCCCGCTCCGCATGAGCACCTATGCCGCGGAGGGGTGCCTACTCCGAGGATGGGGATGCGCTAGGCGGCTTTGCACTCACGCTCGCGGGGGAGTGCCCCCTCATCGGTGCCTGAGGCACCTCGAGGACGGAGCCCCCGCACCGCATGAGTGCCTGCGCCGCGGAGGGGTCCTCCCCTGAATGACGAACCGCGAGGCGCAAAACATGAGGCAGTGCCATACTGAAGGCATGAAGATTCTGCACACCTCCGACTGGCACCTCGGCCGCACCTTCCACCGCAGCCCCCTCACCCGCGAACACCAGCAGTTCATCGACGAACTGCTCGACTACGTGCACGCCGAAGGTATCGACACCCTCCTCATCAGCGGCGACGTCTACGACAGCACCATCCCCACCGCCGAAAGCACCACCCTGCTCGACCAGGCGCTCACCCGGCTCATGCGCGCCGGCGTGCAAGTCATCCTCAGCTCAGGCAACCACGACTCCTTCCGCCGCCTCAGCTACGGCGCCGCCTTCTTCGAAGCCTCCGGCGTGCACCTACGCACCACCATCGAAGACGCCACCCGCCCCGTCGAACTCACCGACGGCGCCTTGCGCGTACACGTCTACGCCATCCCCTACCTCGCCCCGCGCCTCCACGCCACCGCCCTCGGCGTAGAGCCCACCCACCAGGCCGTCCTCGGCGCCATCACCGACGCCATTCGTGCCGACGCCGCAGAACGTCGCGCCCGCGGCGAAGGCGCCGACCGCATCATCGTCATGAGCCACGCAACCGTCAGCGACACCACCGGCAGTGACACCACCGCCAGCGCAGACACCACACCCCGCAGCGACTCCGAACGCGACATCAGCGTCGGCGGCATCGACTGGGTACCCGCCTCCCTCTTCGACGGCTTCGACTACGTAGCCCTCGGCCACATCCACAAGCGCTACCCCGTCACCCACACCATCCGCTACAGCGGCTCACCGCTCGGCTTCTCATTCAGCGAAGAACACAACCGCAACGGCGCCTACCTCATCGAACTCACCCCCGGCGAAGAACCCACCATCAGCGGCCACGAATGGGCAACCCGCGTACACATGAAAACCCTGCGCGGCACCATGGACCAGCTGCTCAACAGCCCCGAAAACAGCCCCTACGAGCAGGGCTACTACTGCCGCATCGAACTCACCGACGAAACCCTACCCGTCGGCGCCGTTGACCGCCTGCGCAGCCGATACGAAACCATCTCCCACTTCAGCTACCGCAACACCCAACCCGCCACCGACAAACCCGCCGCCGCGCCCCTCACCCGCGACGCCGACCCCGTCGAAACCTTCGACCAATTCCACCAATACGTACGCAACCGCCCCCTCACCAGCGAAGAACGCGACGTCATCACCACCCTCAGCGACCACATCAAAAGCCACAAGGACAACGCATGATCCTTCACAACCTCGAATTCGAAGCCTTCATGGCATACCCCAAGCGCCAAGAAATCAACTTCAACGCCCTCAACAGCGCCGGCGTATTCCTACTCAACGGCCCCACCGGCGCCGGCAAAACCACCATCCTCGACGCCATCTGCTACGCCCTCTACGGCGAAACCAGCAGCGACCGCGAATCCGCCAAACTACACTCCACCTACGCGGCACACAGCGGCACCAAACCGCACGTGCTACTCGACGTGACCCTCCACGGCAAGCGCCTGCGCATCGACCGCACCCCCGCCTACAACAAACCCATCACCCGCGGCGCCCGCAAAGGCCAGATGCGCGAAGAAAGCGCCAAAGCCACCCTCGCCGAACTCGCACCCGGCGCCGACCCCTCCGACGAAAAGGCATGGACGCCCATCTCCAGTAGCGTCGCCGAAGTCAACCGTACCATCGCCGAACGCACCCACCTGACCAAAGAACAATTCCTCAAGGTCGTACTGTTGCCGCAGGGTCAGTTCGCGCAATTCCTCAAGTCCAAGCCCAAAGAACGCAAAGAACTGCTCAAAAAGATGTTCCCCGTCGAACACTACGAGCAGCTCTTCGACGCGCTCCTTGAAGAATCGAAAAAGGCTCAGCAGGACGTCGCCCAGGACGAAAACACCCAGCGCGGCTACCTTGAACGTGCCCGCGTAGAAATGCTCGCCCTACAGGCCCTACTGGATGCTGCAGATCCGGAGGCTGAGGGCACCGATACCGAGGGCTCTGCTGTTGAAGGGTTTGTGGAGGCGGGGGAGGAGCCGGAAAACCTCACCGCTGAGAGTGTCACCGCCGAAACCCTCGACGCATGGGTCGCCGGCGGAGTAGAACGCGCCCGCGAAACATCCGCGCGCGAAAAGCAGGAGCAGCAGCGCCTCACTGACGAAGCCGACCGGAACACCCGCCTGCTCGCCGAACGCGCCCAGCTGCAGGCCGACTGGCGCGAATACGAGCAGCTCTGCGAGCGCCGCACCCGCCTGACCGAACGCGCCGACGAGCACAAGGCGCAGCGTGAAGAGCTGGCGCAGGCGCGTGCTGCCGCGCCCCTGCACGCACAGTACACGCAGGTCCACGCCGAATCGCAGGCGCTCGCCGCCCGGGAACAGGAGCAGGCAGCGTGTGCTTCCGCGTTGGATGAGACTGGTCGCGCCCTGCTTGCGGCACTGCGCGATGAGGAAACCTCGGCAGACGTCACCTTTCCCGAAGAGACGACCTTCGCCGCACTCCCTTCCCTCGAGCCCGCTGAACAGGAAACCCAGCTCGAGGCGCTCCTTGACACCCTGCGCGTCCTGCAGAAGAAGGATGCGCAGCTTACCGACGAGGAAGCCACCGTTGCCGCCCTGCTGAAGCAGGCTAATGCCCTCGAGCAGGACAAGGCGCGTGCCGAAAAGACCCTGAGCGACCTGACCGCCGCCGCCGAGCAGCTTGCCGAAGAACTCGCCGGCTACAGCACCGCCGACGAGGAGCGTACCCTCGCCGCGCACCTGGTTACCGAGGTGCAGCAGAAGCACGATGCCGCTCAGCAGATGCAGCAGAAGCTGGATGCCGCCTCCGCCGCGGTCGCAGCGGCCCAGAAGCAGAGCAAGCGCACCGCCACCGCCGAGCAGAAGGCGCAGGAAAAGTGGCAGGCTTCGGCTCAGCAGGCGCTCGCCGCGACGGAGGAGTTCAAGAAACTGCAGGTGCTGCGCCTCGCCCAGGCCTCGTCTCTGCTGGCGCGTGAGCTCAAGGACGGCGAACCCTGCGCGGTCTGCGGTTCAGTGGAGCACCCCGCTCCGGCGCGGATTGCCGAGGGCGAGCAGCTGGTTGAGCGTGCCGACCTGGACGCCGCCAAGGAGCGTGAAGACAAGGCACACAAGCAGGCGCGTACCCACGAACTGGCTAAGGATCGGGCGACCAAGGCACATCAGGAAGCCTCCGAGGCGCTTGCCGCCGCCCGCACCCAGTACGAGACCCTGGTGGCTCAGGGCGAGTGCGATGTTGAGCAGACTGCCGCCCAGCTGCAGCAGGCGCAGACCCGCCTCGCGCAGGCTCAGTCGCGCGTGACGGCGCGTGACGGCGTGCTGGCGAAGGTTGAGCGGGTGCGGGTTGAGCAGCAGAAGGCTCAGGAGGCGTTGCGCACCATCGAGGGTGCGGCGGTTGAGGCGCAGACGCGTCACCGTGACGCTGCGGCGCGCTGTGAGACTACTGCGGCTGATTTGGCGCCTGCTCGTGCGGCGGTGGGTTTCGCGCAGCGTGTTGAGGCTGTGGAGGGCTACCGTGCGGCGCATCAGCGTCTGGCGCGTGCAGTGTTGCTGTTGGGGCAGGCGCGGGAGCGTCATGCCCAGGCGGCAGCGCAGGCGCAGCGTCTGCTGGGCGAGTCGGCGTTTGAGAGCGCTGAGCTGGTTCATGCGGCGGTGCGCACCCCCGAGCGCATCGATGCTCTGGAGCAGGCTGTTGCCGCGTATGAGCTGGAGCACGCCCGCCTCCTTGAGGGCTTTGGCCGTGAGGCGATTGTTGCGGTGACGGCTCGTGTTGCCGCTGGCGAGCAGGCGCCGGATGATCTGCAGGGCGTGCGTGAACAGGTTGAGCAGTTGCGCGCGGCGGCGCACCGTTTGACTCTTCGTGAGGGTGAGCGGGAGAGCGTTCTGCGTTCCCTACAGGCGCTGCGCGGCGAATACGCGGCGTTCCGTGCGAAGACAGCGCAGCGTTATGACCGTGCGCAGATGCTGGCGAACCTGGCGGCGGCTGCCCGCGGCGACACGCTGGGCGGTTATGAGCATCAGGTTGACCTGGTGAGTTACGTGCTGGGCGCTGAGTTTGAGCGGATTCTGCATTCGGCGTCACTGCACCTGGATCGTATGAGTGAGGGCCGCTACGGCATGGTGTTCAGCGATCACCGTGCGAAGGGTAGCCGTTCCGGTGGCGGCCTGAACCTGGAGATTACCGACACCTGGACGGGCGAGCCGCGTGAGGCGTCCTCGCTGTCCGGTGGCGAGTCGTTCTTGGCGTCGCTGTCGTTGGCGTTGGGTTTGGCTGAGGTTGTGCAGGCGAATAACGGCGGTATCGAGCTGGACACCCTGTTCATTGATGAGGGCTTCGGCACGTTGGACGCTGAGACCCTGGACATGGTGATGGGCACAATCGAATCTCTGCGTGATAGTGGCCGCACTATTGGCCTGATTTCGCATGTGGAGGAGATGAAGAACCGTATTCCGGCGCAGATTGTGGTCGAAAAGGGTCAGAACGGCTCCTCGGTGAGGGTAAACTCCTAGTAGGCATAAATTCGCTTCCGGGCCGCTGTTGTGGCATGTCCGGCGGCTTATTCGTGAAAGAGATGATGACCTCGACACCTCAGGATAGGGACCCGAATTCAACGTATCGTGTGGAACCTTCGGCTGATGCGCGTACTGGCGCATCCGCGCCGGAGGTTCCTCCGCGCACCATGAAGGTGAGCCCCGCCTCCGATGCGCTGAATAAAATGCGTGCTTCGGGCACGGGCATTCCGACGGTTCCGGGCACCTCCCTGACGGATGTGGTGCGCAACAACGAGCACGTGTTGCAGGAGTTGCCGCCTCGCCCGATTCCGGCTGCGGATGAGATTAATACGAACGCGTCGGTTCCGGACATTTTGCGTCAGCATTGGGCGTTGTTCCTGCGCAACGGTAAGGAGCAACGTCGTCACCTGTATGCGGTGCTTCGTGCTGAGGGTTTTGCCCGTAGTGTGTTGACGATTCTGTTCCACATTCCGGCGGCTTCTTCGGCGTTTGCGCTGTATATTCTGCTGGCGAGCCACCTGGGTAGTGTGCATGATGGCGGCTATGCGGTGGCGGCGTTTACCGGCGCGTATTCGGTGCAGATTATGCTCGGCCCGATGCTGGTTCGTGCCCTGGGCTTGAGGTCGCTGCTGGCGATTACGTCGCTCCTGAATATTGCCGCGGTGCTGAACATGCTGGTGATTGGTTGGCGTCTGACGGTTGACCCGAATAACGTGAGTACGACCTACCATGCGTTGTCCTGTGTGGCGATGGGTTTCACGACCCCGCCGTGGACTCCGTTTGCGCTTGAGTCGCTGTATCGCCGTAATTATCAGTACAGTGATGTTCGCTTGTCGACTGCGGTTTCGTGGGGTACTACGGCGAATATGTCGATGCACCCGCTGGCTGCTTTGCTGGTGTGGCTGGGCGATGCGTACATCACCCCGAATAATGAGTATGCGGGCTTCTGGATCACAATCATTCTGGATGCGCTGCTGTTCATTGTGGTGCTGGCTGCGCCGAGGTTGCTGCCGGATATTTCGCGTATTCGTATGGCTCCGCCGCAGAATCTGGTGCGTCCGAGCCGTCAGACGGTGGTGCTGATTCTTGGCCTGGTTCTGCTGGGTGCTTGCATGGGTTCGGTTGGTTCTGGTTTGCTGGGCTTCTCGCTGATTCATGGTTCGATGAACCTGTTCATGGCGATGGTTGCGACCGGTACTGGCGCGCTTGTCGTGGTGGCTTTCCCGGTGGTTCTGGGTGGCCGCTCGGTGAACCCGTGGCACGGCTGGCTGGCGAGTGGCGTTATGCTGATTATGGCGGCGCTGTATTTGCCGGCGAGCGATGATACGTCCACGATTTTCTATGCGTTGGTGCTCTGCGGCGCGGTGCTGGGTGTAGCGTTTGGCGGCCATGAGCTGTGGCTGAATCGTTCGCTCAAGCACATTCCTGATGCGCAGGCGAGCTTCTTTACCCGTTCGATGCTGGGCATTGGTCTTGCGATGGGTAGTATGTGGGGCGGCTATATGGGCGACGCTCCGTATTACCGTAACGCGTTTATGGTGCCGGTGATTATTGCGACGCTGTATTTTGCGTTGGGTCACTTGTACGGCTACCTGTGGCGTTCTGAGCATGAGGAGCAGCTGACTCCTTTGTCTGAGACGGCACGTAGCTAATTCAGCACGCGGCTAATTCAGCACACGGCTCGACCGAACGCATCTGAGCTTGAGCGTTGCGAACGCATACTAAAAGGCGGATGCCCCGCCACCTTCTGTGGGTGGTGGGGCATCCGCCTTTTGTGTACCGTGCTCGGCTTTTTTGCGCCTCAGCGTGAGGCTACAGGTTTAGTGACCGCGCTTGATCCATGCCGGAAGCTCGGGCGCCTCCAGACCGATGCCGGTGCTGTCGCCGTGGCCGGTGAGGACCGCGGTGGACTCGGGCAGGGTCAGCAGGCGGGTCGAGATCGACTCGATGATGGTGTCGAAGTCACTGTAGGAGCGTCCGGTTGCGCCGGGGCCGCCGTTGAAGAGGGTGTCGCCGGAGAAGACGACGCCTTCGCTGTTCTCCCAGCTGAGGGTGGGTGCGTAGAAGCACACGGAGCCGGGGGAGTGGCCGGGGGTGGCAAGTACGGTCAGCTCGGTCTCGCCGATGCGCAGCACGTCGCCGTCAGCGAGTTCGTGGTCGAAGTCCCAGGAGGGGTACACCATTTCCCAGAGCACACGGTCCGCGGGGTTCAGGTAGACGGGCGCGCCGAAGCGTTCTGCCGCCTCCTTGGCGCTGCGGATGTGGTCGTCGTGGGCGTGGGTCAGCAGAATCTTCTCCACGGTGCGGCCTGCGACGGTGCGGGAGATCTTGTCGACGTCGTGGGCGGGGTCAATGATGATCACGGAGGAGTCATTGCCGACGATCCAGACGTTGTTGTCGACGTCCCAGCAGCCACCGTCCAGCGAGAAGGTGCCGGAGGTGACGACTCGTTCAATACGTTCGCTCACGCTACGCTCCTAGAGTTCCACGACCGAGCGCAGCACGCGGCCGGTCTTCATGGTTTCGAATGCTTCGTTGACGTCCTCGAGGGTGATGCGCTCGGAGACGAAACCGTCCAGGTCGAGGCGGCCGAGCAGGTACTGGTCCACGAACTCGGGGAAGTCGCGGGAGGGCAGGGTGTCGCCGTACCATGCGCTCTTAATGGAGCCGCCGCGGCCGAACACCTCATCCAGCGGGATGTTCCAGGTGGTGCCGGGTGCGGGCACACCGACGAGCACGACGCGGCCAGCCAAATCGCGTGCCTCGAAGGCCTGCTTGAAGGTGGGGGCGATGCCGACAGCGTCGATGACGAGGTCTGCACCGAAGCCGCCGGTGAGTTCCTTGATGGCCTCGACGGGGTCGACCTTGGAGGAGTTCACGGTGTGGGTTGCGCCGTGCTCGCGTGCGCGTGCCAGCTTATCTTCGTCGATGTCGACGGCGATGATGGTGGTTGCGCCACCGAGCTGTGCGCCCGCGATTGCTGCGGTACCGACGCCGCCGCAACCGATGACTGCGACGGACTCGCCGCGCTTGAGCTCACCGGTGTTCAGCACAGCGCCCAGACCTGCGGTGACACCGCAGCCGAGCAGACCGATTGCTGCGTACTGTTCGGGGCTGATGTCAGCGGTGATCTTGGTGCACTGACCTGCCGCGACGAGGGTCTTCTCAGCGAAGGAGCCGATACCCAGTGCGGGGGTGAGCTCGGTGCCGTCCTCGAGGGTCATCTTCTGGGTTGCGTTGTGGGTTGCGAAGCAGTACTGCGGCTGGCCCTTGCGGCATGCACGGCACTCGCCGCAGACGGCACGCCAGTTGAGGATGACCAGGTCGCCGGGGGCGATGTCGGTGACGTCATCGCCGACAGCCTCGACGATACCTGCGGACTCGTGGCCGAGCAGGTAGGGGAAGTCCTGGCCAACGCCGCCGGTGACGTAGTGGTGGTCGGTCTGGCAGACACCGCAGGTGAGGACCTTGACGAGTGCTTCGCCCTTGCCGGGGTCGGGTACGTTGATGGTGGTGACGGTGACGGGGGCGTCCTGGGCGAGGGCTACAACGGCCTTGACCTTGTGCATGCTGTTCCTTTGTTTGGGGGGATTGCGGTTGAGGCTCAACCGCTAGATAAAGGTTTTTTGATATGTTCCCATTCTAAGAGCTAAGGCATACCTGACGCACCCCGGGTCTGAGCGTGAAGCCCCCAGGGGAATATGACGTTTTATGACGTCGCCGCTTCCACCTCTGCCGCGAAGGCGAGCGCACTGCGCCGGAACGCGCCCGAGGTCAGGGCGTTCACGTGGTCGCGGCCGGGCAGGGAGATGAAACGGTTGAGCGGGTTGTCCTCGCGCACCATGTCGTAGAGTTCGGCGCCGTCGGCGGCGATGGTGTCCGCGTCACCGAGCACAACCGCAATGGGTGCGTGCGGATGCGCGCCCGGGTGGCCCGCAGGCAGGTCGGGGGATCCGGCACGCAGGGCGGGCACGTCGAAGAACGGACCGAAGGGAATCCGCACGAACTTCAGTAACGCGTCGGGCTGAATGGGGGAGTTGTCAATAATCGAGGTGAAGGACGCAATCGCCTCGTCGGTGGAGTCAACCGCCGGGGTTTCTGCGCTCGCGGAGACGCTGGTTCCCTCGTGCGCTTCGAGCATGGCGCGCAGGGTAATGAGGTGGTCGTGTAGGGGCAGGCCGCCCAGGGTGAGGGATGCGACTGCCTCCGGGTGGGTGAGGGCGAGTTCCCAGCCGACGCGGGCTCCAAAGGAGAAGCCAATAACGTGCGCGCGGGGCTCCAGTTCAACGCCGAGGTCGTTCTCGGTGGCGACGGTGCGCAGCAGCTGGGCAAGCATAGTGGTGAATAGGTGCATGGGGGTCAGCGGCCGGCCCGCCGCATCAACGGAGGGCACCGCATCGACAGAGGGCACAGAATCGAACGGAATCGTGCCGCTACGCACGCTCGTGTTGTTGGGGAGCTTGCAGTCGATGGCGTGCATGGATTCGGGGTCTTTGAGGTATTCGTCTGAGTGGTAGGGCAGGGTAACAATCAGCACGGGGTATCCGGCGCGCAGGTATTGGCGGATCCAGCTGGTGCCGCCGTAGAGCTGTTCGCCGCGGGTGGCGAAGCCGTGAATCATGAGGGCGGGGACGCGGCTTTTGAGCTGCTGCGGCTGGTAGAGGGTGTACTCGAGGTCGGGGAGAACGACGGCGGGTGCTGCGGCATCGGGCGCATCAACATTGGGTGTAGCGGCGTTGGGTACAGCAAAGGGCGCGGGAGAGAAATCTGCACTGGTCATATGTCTATCTTAGTGACCAGCGCAGGGTTTCTGTCCTGCGCCCTTTTCTATCTCGCGCCCTTGATGCGTTGAGGCGGTACGCGCTCAGCTGAGCTGCCGCTTAGTTCTTCTGTGCCGCACCGGTTGAGTTATCGGTGCCCAGGTCGAAGAGCGCCTCCTGCTGAGGTTCAGCCTTTGCGCTCGCTTCTGCCTTCGCCGCGGTTGCCTCAGAAGCCTGAGTTTCGGCGGCATCGGCCTTAGCCTGCTTCTGCTGCAGCTGCTCCTTACCGTTTTCGATGCGTTCCTTACCGTCGGCAATGAGCGTGCGAATCATGGTGGTGTTGGTGTCCACAGCCTTCTGCACGCGAGCTGCAATGGAGGGGCCCTTCGGCTTGGGGAGCATGCCCTGGCCTGCCGCCTGCTGCTGCAATTCGCGTCCGGCGGACATGAGGCGTTCGCGCTGTTCTTTCATCGCACGGGATGCTGTGGTGCTGCGCGGCTGAACCTTCAGGTGTCCGTGGTCGTCTTCGCCGGCGAGTACCTGGCGCATGAGCATGATTTCTGCGTCCAGGTGCGCGCCGAAGAGGAGCATATTGTTCATGATCCAGATGAACAGCAGCATCACGATCACACCACCAATGAGGCCGTAGGTGGCGTTGTACTTGCTGAAGTTGTTGGCGTAGAGGGTGAAGCCGAAACCGCCCAGGCTCATGCCGAAGAGCGCCAGCGCCGCACCGGGGGAGAGCTTCCACTGTTTGAAGCGGCGCACGTTCGGGGTTGCGGCGTAGAGCAGAGTAATCAGGGCGATTGCCATGAATAGGATGAGGACCCAGCGGCCGTTGAGCCAGATGAGCTTGATGAGCTCCATGTCCACGGTTTCGGGTACATACCGACCGACCATGTCCAGGACGGTTACACCCAGCAGCATCATGAGCATCATGAGTACCACGAGGATGATAATCACGGTGGTGACGAAGACGTTCAGCGGCTTGAGAATCCAGCCGGGGCGGCCTTCACGCACGTTGTAGACAGTGTTGAGAGCTCGGCCGAAGGATCCGGTGTACCCAGAGGCGGACCAGAGCGCACTGAGGATACCGGTCAACAGCACCAGGCCTGCGCCATGGTCGCCGGTAATCTGCTTGATGGGGTCTTCCAGAATGGCGTACATCTGGGCGGGCGCGTTGTCCTTGAGGAAGGCGAGGATGACGGCGGCGCTTTCCTCACCGTGACCGAATACGCCCAGCAGGGAGACAATCGCCAGCAGGGCGGGGAAGATGGACAGCACGGTGAAGTAGGTGAGTGCTGCCGCCATGTCGGTGCCGCCGTTTGCGCCGAATTTGTAGATGGCACGGCGCAGAATGTAGAGGATGCTGCCCTTGGGGAAGTCGCGCAGTTTCACGCTTGCGTACTTGGGGGCTGCGGGCTTCTTCTTACGGGAGAAGAGTCCGCGTCGAGCTCCGGCGGGTACCTGGGTTGAGGAGGTGTCCGTGGAAGAGCCGGTGTGTGCAGCCAATGGGGCTCCTTGAATGAGTGGGATGTACACAGTGGTGCGCCTATGAGCTTCAGCGTGTGGGCGCACAGAAGGGGCGAGGAGAACAATGAGCTGTCCTTCCCGCCCCTGCGGTGACATTATAGGGTCTTCTAACCCTCCCGCATTTTTCTGCGAGTGCAGATAGCTGACCTATCGGTCAGTTAGAGAGGGTAACCGCCCCGAAAAGCCTCAAAAAAGGCTTGTCAGCTAGGGTATAAAGCTACCTGCTGAGCCTAACTGAAAACTAGTTGTGAATACCCAGAACCTTAGCGGTGTGAGCCATCAGCTCATCAGCCAGGTCGTGGTTATCGTTGAGCTTCACACCGTAACCGGGGATGAGCTCCTTCAGGCGAGGCTCCCAACCGGCAATCTTGGAGGGGAAGCACTTAGCCAGCAGGTTCAGCATAATCGGAGCCGCAGTAGAAGCACCGGGGGATGCGCCCAGCAGAGCCGCAATGGAGCCGTCCGCTGCGGAGACAACCTCGGTACCGAACTGCAGGATGCCGCCCTTCTTCGCGTCCTTCTTCATAATCTGGACGCGCTGGCCAGCCTCGATGAGCTCCCACTCGCCGCCGTTAGCCTCGGGGTAGTACTGGTACAGCGACTCGAGGCGTGCGTTCTTGTCCTTGACCAGCTCGGAGAGCAGGTACTTGACCAGGGAGAGGTTGTCGATGCCTGCGCGGGTCATCGGGTAGATGTTGTGCGGGCGCAGGGACAGCGGCAGGTCCAGCAGGGAGCCCTGCTTCAGGAAGTTGGTCTTGAAGCCAGCGTAGGGGCCGAACATGAGGGCGCGCTTGCCGTCCACGTAGCGGGTGTCCAGGTGGGGAACCGACATGGGAGGTGCGCCCACCGAAGCCTGACCGTACACCTTAGCGTTGTGCTGGTTTGCGGTTGCCTCGTGGGTGTTGCGCAGGAACAGGCCGGAGACGGGGAAGCCGCCGTAGCCCTTGCCCTCTTCAATACCGGACTTCTGCAGCAGGTGCAGAGCGCCACCGCCGGCGCCCAGGAAGACGAACTTCGCGTTGATGGTCAGCGGCTCTTCCTTGTTGATGCGGTTGATAGCGTCAACGGTCCAGGAGCCGTTGGACTCGCGGTTCAGGTTGGTGACCTGGTAGCCGTAGCGAACCTCAACACCCTTGGTCTGCAGGTAGTCAATCAGCTGCTGGGTGAGGGCGCCGAAGTCAACGTCGGTACCTTCGGGGGACCAGGTCGCTGCGATCGGGTCGTTACCCTTGCGGCCGTTGACGGTCAGCGGTGCCCACTCGCCAATCTTCTCGCGCTCGGTGGAGAATTCCATGCGCTCGAAGAGCTTCTCCTTGCGGAAGGAATCGTAGCGTGCTGCCAGGTACTTGGAGTGGTCCTCACCGAAGACCAGGGACATGTGGGGGACCGGGTTGATGAAGTCTGCGTTGCCCAGGATCTTCTCTTCAACCAGGGATGCCCAGAACTGGCGGGAAATCTGGAACTGCTCGTTGATGTTCAGCGCCTTAGCTGCCGAGACGGTGCCGTCGGGGCCAGCGGGTGCGTAGTTGAGTTCGCACAGTGCCGAGTGGCCGGTACCTGCGTTGTTCCAGGGGTTGGAGGATTCCTGAGCGGCCTTGTCGAGGCGTTCGAGCAGGACGATGTTCCAGCTCGGTTCGAGTTCCTTGAGGAACACGCCGAGGGTGGCGCTCATGATGCCGCCGCCGACCAGGACGACGTCGGTTCGTTCAGTACGTGCTACCACTGAATTCTCCCTTAGGGGTGCGGGTGCCCGGCCTGGGCACAGTGAATGTGGGGTACATCATCTAGCCTACTCCTTTTAGTGGGGTTGGCATAGTCAGAATCCACAAAACGAGAGAGAGTGTTGCAGTTCATATCAATAAATCTCTTAGGGTCGAAAAGACCCGTAATCGCATGCATTTGCTACACCCGCCGGCAATAACCCGAAAGCAGCTCCAGAAATACCCGCCCACCGGCTACCCGAAAGCCCCACGAAAGCCCCAAACACGGCGAAAGGGGCGCACCCCAATCGGGATGCACCCCTTTCCACAAAAGCTAAAAACGCAGGCTACGACTTGCGCAGCTTACCGAACAGCTCAATCGCATTCTGCTCCGTCTGATAGCCCTGAACCTCACGGCTCACTGCCACCTTCGACGTCACATTCAGCAGCGGAACCGCCGGCATGAACTGACCCAGCTGAGACACAACCTTTGCGTACAGTTCACGCTGTGAATCCACCGAATCGGCAGAATCCGCGGTGCGAATCGCCTCCAAAATCTCCGTAAAACGAGGCGACGGTGCCACCGCCACAGCAGTAGGCTGCGGCGAAGGCGACGCCGAAGGGCTCGGCGAGGCAGAAGCCGAAGCCTCCTCCTCAGGCGTCAACGGATCCGGCGAATAACTCGGCTGCGGGCTCGGAGTCTCAGAAATCCGCACATTCGAATCCGAACCACCCGACGACGGCACATCAGAACTCTTCTTCGTCAAACCCGTCGTCATATCTGCCGGCGCGTTAGCAATCAACGAACGCACCTGATGCTCAGCAATCAGCGGCGCCAACACTGGGCCAAAGAACGCATACGGGTCACGGTACATTCCGTAGAAACCAGCCAGCGTAATACCGCGCTCAGAAGAAACCTCACGGCTCTTCGGCAGATACTCAGCCCACGGCAGAGGCACCGGCTTAATATTCAAACCCACCTCAATCAGCGAAGCCACCATCTCCGAATACACCTTCTGCGGAGTGTCCATCCACGGCAGAGACACATCGGCAGGGTAGTAGCACTCAATCACCTGGTTGTCGTACCCAGCCGCCGCCAACAGCGAGCGCGCCGTATCCTGATTACGGTCCGTGTAATCCTTCGCGTCATCAGCCTTAATGCGGAACGACGGCGAAATCAGCGTCTGTGCATCCGAGGTGCCCTGCGGGTAATACTGACGTAGCGCGCCACGATCCACCGCATGCGAAATAGCGCGACGCACCGAAATATTCTTCAACACGGGATGCGCCGTATTCAGGCTCAAATACACCAGCGAGAACGGGTCACGGCCCGGAGTCTGATAACCATCACGCGCCAACTGGCCCAGATCAGAAGAATTCACCTGATCACACGCATCAATGTGACCCTCCATCAGCGCAAAATAACGCTTATCCGACGAAGTGAGGGTCGAAATCTGAATCTCATCCAGCTCCGGGGCCTGACCGTCAAAATGGGTATTCTTCAGCAGACGCACCGTGCCAGCCTCGAATGACTCCACACGGAACGCACCCGTACCCACCGGGTTACCCGTCAGCTTCTGATCAGAACCAAACAGTGACGGGTCAATAATGCCGAACGCCTGCTGCGTCAAAATACGCGGGAACGCCAACGAAGGACGCGACAGGGTCACCACCACAGAGTTGCCCTTCGCCACCACCGACGAAACCAGCGGCAAGAACGACTGCACCGCAGACGACTGAGCTGCACCCGTCTTCGGCGCATTCTTACTACCCGGCTGAGCAGGCTCAGAAGCTACCGCAGAAGCGCTAGCCGAGGCGGTAGCCGACGGGGTAGCGGACGCACTCGCAGACGCAGAAGCGCCCGGGGTCGCCGCACCCGACGGCGACGCCTGAACCGGCGCAGGCTCCACCGCCGACGGATCAGACGAACCCGGCTTCGGTACACCAAAACCCCACGCAAACAACGGCTGAGCAGGCACCGCCAAAGCAGCAGTACCCTCACCTGTAGCTAACGCCTGCCACCTCTGGAAATTCTGCACCACAGCAGCCGCAGTCAACGCCACACCACTACTAAAATGCACATCACGCAACACAAACGTATGCGTCAACCGGTCATCAGAAACCGTCCACGCACTACACAACGAATCCTGAACCTCAGGATCACCCGTGTAATGATTCGCCACCAACAACGTCTGCAAAACCTGCGCCGTCACCTGATACGTACTCGCCACAGGAAACAACGCCGGATCCAAGCCCAACGGAGCAGCACCCTGCGCAAAACGGAACACACGACGCACATCAGCAGACGACGCGCTCGCACTCGCCGAAGAACCAGCAGAAGACTGACCAGAACACGCAGAAAGTGCCAAACCAGCACTAAAAAACGCGCCAAAACGCAAAACGGCGCGTCGACTCAAGCCACTCGAGCCAGCAGTGGCTCGCAGCAGCGCATCAGAATTGCCAACAGCTGACGATGCATGAGGCTGATGCTGCACGGGAGGGTCCTCTCTTCCGTCGCGGATGCTTATCTCTCAGGATAACGGTTCAACACCCATCCGGGCGAGACACCCCACCCGGGCAAGATACATACAAGAGAACCCGCCGCCACGACAACCGTGACGGCGGGTCCAATGTAAATGTGTGTGTGCGCGAGGGGGGACTTGAACCCCCACGCCGTAAGGCACAGGAACCTAAATCCTGCGTGTCTGCCAATTTCACCACTCGCGCGCAGTGTCACCCCACACCCGAAGATGCATGCGTCTAAGGCAACAAAAAATTAGTGTACACGAGGAACCAAGGTTCTCCAAGCCTTAAAAGAAGCCCCCATAGGGCTAAAAACCAGCAAACACGCCGAACAACAACCCCCTCAGGAAGCAGTCGAACGGCAATCAGCAAACCCTAAAAAGCACGACCCTACTTCGGGTCAATACCCAAATCACGACGCAACTTAGCCACATGACCCGTCGCACGCACATTGTACTGAGCCACAGAAATAACACCCTGCTCATCAATCACAAACGTCGAACGAATCAGACCCTCATACACCTTGCCGTAATTCTTCTTCTCACCCCACGCGCCATACGCCTCAGCCACAGCATGATCAGCATCAGACAGCAGCGGGAACGTCAACGACTCCTTCTCCACAAAACGGCCAATAGCCGCCGGCGAATCCGGAGAAACACCCAACACCACGTAACCCAGCGACTTCAACGACGCCAAATTATCGCGGAAATCGCACGCCTCCTTCGTACAACCCGGAGTAGAAGCCTTCGGGTAAAAATACAAAATCACCTTGCTACCCGCATAATCACTCAGGCTGTGCTCCTTACCCGACGCATCAGAAAGGGTAAAAGCAGGCGCCGGAGTACCCGGCTCAAGACGAACACTCATCAATAACTCCTCAAAACAACAAAAACTAGGGGAGGGGCGGATGTGCCCCACACAATACACACAGTCTAGTGTCCCACACACCCCACCCAAACAATGTGTCCAGGCTCACTCCGTTTCAACTTGCGCACACCACAAAAAACCGCGTATAGTATTTTTCTGTTGCAAGGGAAACCTTGAAACAAGCAAGCGCCTCTAGCTCAATTGGCAGAGCAATTGACTCTTAATCAATGGGTTCTGGGTTCGAGTCCCAGGGGGCGCACATCAAGAAAGATCCCGCTGATTCTTCGGAATCGGCGGGATTTTTGCGTTCCCTCGTGAATACAGTTTTACGGGCTTGAGGAGTTGGGGCTCGGCTTTGTTTTTAATGGTGCGCGCCGCATGTTTCCTCCGCGCCTACGCAGGGGCACCCGTCACCCGGACGCTCCGCTCTTCCTTGCTTCGCTGCGGAGAGCGTCCGTGTGACACCCTGAGGGCGCATCCGGAAAACGCGGCGCGCTACCGAGGTTTCACCCGACTTCTCAGCGTATCTGTGGTTCAGGGGTTCGCGGCGGTCCCGCCGGGGTTGTGGTAGATGTGCGGGGTTTTGTGTGCGCCCCGTGCCTAGCGAACTGGGGCGGGGGAGGGCTGTCGCCTTTTAGCGTGTTACGTGGTGGTTGGTGTTTTGCGTGTGGGGCGGGGGAGGGCTGTCGCCTTTTAGTGTGCTGCTTGATGGTTGGCGTGGGGCGCGCCGAGGTGTCGGTGCCGTCCGTAGCGACATCAGGGTGCCCGAAGCGAAGCGAGGGCGGGTGCCCCTGTAGGAGCGAGGACGTGCACCGCCCCTCAAGCGTCCCGTAGACACGCGAAAGCCCGCCGCAGCCACAAGCCGCAGCGGGCAATCACCTCAAAAAGTCACATGGCTACAGGACCGGCCAAATCCGCGTCACAAACTCACGGAAATCCTCAACATCCTTACCCTGCTCCAACAAGCCAGTGCCAAAACGCGTCGCAACCTCCGCATTATCCTCAAACGACAAATAAAACGAGCTGCCATTCACCGACTCAAGCGTCACCGCATCATCACCCACACGGTAAGCATGCAGCGCATTCGTATTATCAATCGTCGTAGCCGTACCCGCAGGCGTCAACGCAGGCAAATTCACCGGAGCAATAATCACCTCATCCGGCGCATCCTGATAACCCACAATAAAATGCTCCTGATTCGGGTACTGATGCAACGCCAAATCAGGATTACGGTAAACCGCACGGCCCGTCGCATACACCAAATTGTAGGCACCGTAATTAATAATCTGCTCGTCAAAAACCGGGTGCAGAACCCGAATGAGTTCCTCACCCGTCAAAAACTCGCTACTCTCAACAGAGTTACGGGGGTCAACAACCTCTGCGTACTTACTTGCTTCGGTCAGCTCATCAGCGACCGGGATGATTGGTTCGGTCATAGCTTCAGTCTACCGGGGCAACCAACGAAGGTCACGAGTATTCGCACATATTACGCGCCATGACGTCCAAAAATGCGAGTTTTTCTCACCTGTTCAAAAGAGCGCCCAAGAGTGCACGCACGCGCACAAGGTGTCCACATCATGAAAGAAAGTATTCGACCTGCGCCTTTATGAACAAAAACGGGTGTGTTGCCCGACAGAGATTTGACTCACCCCCTCTCGGGGCGCACCATAGAAGGGTGAAGACAGCAATGTTCCAGCGAATTCTAAACCTTGTCGACGTCGCCTAGGGCGAGTGGCAGGGTCTATTCACTGCGACTGAGCGCCCCTACCGCTACCACCAACAGCGAGGGGCATTTTTTATAGCTTGGTACCCCCGGGCATAGGATGCGTGAGGATCACACAAACCCCACGCAGAACATTGAGTACAACGAAGAACCATTAAGACACGAGGCATTTCCATGACTATGGGATTTTCCACTTCTGATGACGCGGCAAACGCTCCCGCAGAACGCATGACCGGTTCTCAGGCAATCGTCCGCACCCTCGAAGACCTGGGTGTGACTGACGTATTCGGCCTGCCTGGTGGAGCCATTCTGCCGACCTATGACCCCCTGTACGACTCCAAGAAGGTCCGCCACATCCTGGTCCGCCACGAGCAGGGCGCAGGCCACGCAGCTCAGGGCTACGCAGTGTCCAGCGGTAAGACCGGCGTGTGCATCGCAACCTCCGGCCCCGGCGCAACCAACCTGCTGACCGCAATCGCTGACGCGAACATGGACTCCATCCCCCTCGTCGCAATCACCGGCCAGGTGTCCACCGCGCTGCTCGGCTCCGACGCATTCCAGGAAGCTGACATCGTCGGCATGGCAATGCCCATCTCCAAGCACTCCTTCATGATTACCGACGCGCAGGACATCCCCCGCGCACTGGCTGCAGCATTCCACATTGCATCCACCGGCCGCCCCGGCCCCGTGCTCGTGGACGTCACCAAGGATGCGCAGGTCGGCATGATGGAATACCGTGGCATCCCCGAAGACCTGGAGCTGCGCGGCTACACCCCCGTTACCCGCGGCCACTCCAAGCAGATTCACGAAGCTGCAAAGTTCATTACCGAGTCCAAGCGCCCCGTCTTCTACGTCGGCGGTGGCCTGGTACGCTCCGGTGCCTCCGAAGAGTTCCACAAGCTGGCTAAGCTCATCGGCGCACCCGTCGTCACCACCCTGAACGCAATCGGTGCGTTCCCCGACTCCGACCCCCAGAACCTCGGCATGCCCGGCATGCACGGCACCGTCCCCGCCGTCGCCGCAATGCAGAAGTCTGACCTGCTCATCACCCTCGGCGCACGCTTCGACGACCGCGTCACCGGTAAGCTCGACTCCTTCGCACCCGAGGCTAAGGTCATCCACATCGACGTTGACCCGGCAGAAATCTCGAAGATCCGCTTCGCAGACGTGCCGATCGTCGGCGACCTCAAGTACGTTCTGCCCGAGCTGACCGACCTGCTCTCCACCGAGTTCGCACAGCAGTTGCCGAACCTCACCGAATGGTGGAACGAGCTCAACGTCATCCGCAAGGACTACCCGCTCGGCTACGAAAAGCCCAACGACGGCCTCGGCTCCCCCGAGTACGTTCTCGAGCGCATCAGCGCCCTCACCGGCCCCGACGCATACTACGTCACCGGCGTTGGCCAGCACCAGATGTGGGGTGCACACTACATCCAGCAGGAAAGTCCCCGCCACTTCATCAGCTCCGCAGGTCTCGGCACCATGGGCTACGGCGTTCCCGCCGGCATGGGTGCAAAGGTCGCACACCCCGACTCCACCGTGTGGATTATCGACGGTGACGGCTGCTTCCAGATGACCAACCAGGAACTGGTCACCTGCGCACAGAACAACATCCCCGTCAAGGTTGCCATCATCAACAACTCCTCCCTCGGTATGGTGCGCCAGTGGCAGACTCTGTTCTACAACGAGCGCTACTCCAACACCGACCTGAAGGACGGCCACGGCACCGTACGCATCCCCGACTTCGTCAAGCTCGGCGAAGCATACGGCTGCGCAACCTTCCGCTGCGAACGCGACGAAGACGTGGACGCAACCATCAAGGCTGCCCTCGAAATCAACGACCGCCCCGTCGTCATTGACTTCACCGTCAGCCCCCACGCACTGGTCTGGCCCATGGTCCCGGCAGGCGTATCTAATGACAAGATTTGGATTGCGAAGAACACTTCGCCCGAGTTCGATCGTGAGGGAGAGAACTAATGTCTCAGCACACTCTGTCCGTTCTGGTAGAAGATAAGCCGGGCGTTCTCACCCGCGTCTCCGGTCTGTTCTCCCGCCGACTGTTCAACATCCTCTCCCTGGCTGTGGGTCCCACCGAAAACCCCGGTGTCTCCCGCATCACCGTCGTAACCGAAGGTGACGCCCACACCATCGAGCAGATCACCAAGCAGCTGAACAAGCTCGTTCACGTGCTGAAGGTCGTCGAGCTTCCCGCCGACTCCTCCACCCAGCGCGACCACATCCTGATCAAGGTCAAGGCAGACCCCGTAGTCCGCCTGCAGATCGTTCAGGCAGCCGACCTGTTCCGCGCATCCGTGATCGACGTTTCCCCCGAGTCCCTTGTCATCGAGGCAACCGGCTCCCAGGAGAAGCTCAATGCACTGCTGGACGTTCTCGAACCCTACGGCGTTCGCGAAATCGTCCGCGCAGGCACCATCGGCCTGGCACGTGGCCCCCGCGCCATGAGCGAGCGCATCTAACACCCACCAGGGTGCCACACCAACCCCGCACCAGCGGGAAATAGCGTCGGGTATCGCACCGCTACAACCGGGAAAACCGGTAGCGATGCGATACCCGCCCCTATGGGCTCACAGACCTTCCGGATACTTCAGATGCTGAGAAGTAATCTCGACAGCCCGCAACTAAACAGCTATCAAGTAGAATAGTGAATGTTGAGCCCAGCCTGGGCCGCATATCAAACTTACTGAGGAGAAGAAATGGCAGCAACCATTTTCTACAACGACGACGCAGACCTCTCCCTGATCCAGGGCCGCACCGTAGCAGTTATCGGTTACGGCTCCCAGGGTCACGCACACGCACTGAACCTGCGTGACTCCGGCGTGAAGGTCATCGTCGGTCTGTCCGAGGGCTCCAAGTCCCGTGCCAAGGCTGAGGCAGAAGGCCTGCGCGTCGCAACCGTTGCAGAAGCAGCAGCAGAAGCAGACGTCATCATGATCCTGACCCCGGACCAGGTCCAGGCAAAGGTCTACGCAGAGAGCATCGAGCCGAACCTCAAGCCCGGCAACGCACTGTTCTTCGCACACGGCTTCAACATCCGCTTCGGCTACATCACCGCACCCGAGGGTGTCGACGTGGCAATGGTCGCCCCCAAGGGCCCCGGCCACACCGTCCGCCGCGAATACGAAGCAGGCCGCGGCGTTCCCGCCCTGGTCGCAGTTGAGAAGGACGCATCCGGCGAAGCACTCGCACTGGCACTGTCCTACGCAAAGGGCCTCGGCGCAACCCGCGCAGGCGTCATCAAGACCACCTTCACCGAAGAGACCGAGTCCGACCTGTTCGGCGAGCAGGCAGTCCTCTGCGGCTCCACCTCCCAGCTCGTCCAGTACGGCTTCGAGGTCCTCACCGAAGCAGGCTACCAGCCCGAAATCGCATACTTCGAGGTCCTGCACGAGCTCAAGCTCATCGTCGACCTGATGATTGAAGGCGGCATCGCTAAGCAGCGTTGGTCCATCTCCGACACCGCAGAGTACGGCGACTACGTCTCCGGCCCCCGCGTGATCTCCCCCGAGGTCAAGGAAAACATGAAGGCTGTCCTGGCAGACATCCAGAACGGCAACTTCGCAAAGCGCTTCATGGAAGACCAGGCAGCAGGCGCACCCGAGTTCAAGGAACTGCGCGCAAAGGGCGAGGCACACCCCATCGAGGCAACCGGCCGCAAGCTGCGCGAGCTGTTCTCCTGGAACACCGCTAACGACGACTACACCGAAGGTTCCGTCGCTCGCTAAGCGGTAGCTCAGCAATAGCTTTCTAAAATCCGGCGCACCACCCACACCCCGCTATAGGGGAGGGGCGGGGCGCCGGATTCTTGCTGTTTCAGGCTGAACAGCAGTACCCGTCAAATATGTGATGTAGTTCATGCTTACTCGAGTTGCAGGCACTCACAAAATGCCGTATAGTATTTACTTGTTGCAGGGGAAACCCGCAAAAACAAAATAAGCGCCTCTAGCTCAATTGGCAGAGCAATTGACTCTTAATCAATGGGTTCTGGGTTCGAGTCCCAGGGGGCGCACTTCAAAGAAAATCCCGCTGATTCTTCGGAATCGCGGGATTTTTGCGTTCCCCGAATAATGCGGGTTTGTAGTGCGAGGTGCATATTATCCTCTTTGCTCCTGCAGGGGACCCGTCCTCGCAGAGCTCGGACACCCTGATGTCGCGGCAGAGGATATATGCACCTCTGCGCGTATCGGTATTCGGGGTACGCTGCGGTCCCGCCGGGGTTGCGGTAGATGCGCGGGGTTTTGTGTGCGCCCCGTGCCTAGCGAACTGGGTGGGGAGGGCTGTCGCGGTTTGGCGTGTTGCTTGGTGGCTGGGTGTTTTGCGTGTGGGGCTGTCGCGGTTTGGTGTGTTGCGTGGTGGCTGGGTGCTTGGGCTGGTGCGCCGTGTTTTCCGGAAGCGCCCTCAGGGTGTCACACGGACGCTCTCCGCAGCGAAGCAAGGAGGGGCGGAGCGTCCGGGTGACGGGTGCCCCTGCGTAGGCGCGGAGGAAACATGCGGCGTGGCAGCCTACTACCTGGTGGTTGGATGCTTGCCGCGTATCAGAGTGTAACCCCGGTGAGAGCCTCGCCTAATACTGCGGTAAACTGAAAGTTATGACTGCAACTCCGTTCTACATCACCACCGCCATCTCCTACCCCAATGGCAACCCGCACATCGGCCACGCCTACGAAACCATCGCCGCCGACGTGCTAGCCCGCTTCAAGCGCCTCGACGGCTTCGACGTGCGCTTCATGACCGGCACCGACGAGCACGGCCAGAAGATGCAGACCACCGCCGAAAAACTCGGCAAAACCGCCAAGGAACTCGCCGACGAGAACTCCGCACGCTTCAAGGCAATGAACGACGCCCTGAACATCAGCTACGACCGCTTCATCCGCACCACCGACCCCGACCACTACATCGCATCCCAGGCAATCTGGAAGCGCATGGAAGAAAACGGCGACATCTACCTCGACAAGTACGCCGGCTGGTACTCCGTCCGTGACGAAGCATACTACGCCGAAGACGAAACCGAAGTCCGCGACGGCCAGCGCTACGCCATCGCAACCGGCACCGAAGTCGAATGGACCGAAGAAGAATCCTACTTCTTCCGCCTCTCCAAGTACGGCGACAAGCTCCTCGAGCTCTACGCCAACGAGGGCTACGTCTACCCCGAATCCCGCCGCAACGAACTCATCTCCTTTGTCAAGGGCGGCCTCAATGACCTGTCCATCTCGCGCACCACCTTCGACTGGGGTGTGCCCGTACCCGGCAACGACAAGCACGTCATGTACGTGTGGGTGGACGCCCTCACCAACTACCTGACCGGCCTCGGTTACCCCGACACCGACAACGAACTGTTCACCAAGTACTGGCCCGCCGACCTGCACCTCATCGGCAAGGACATCACCCGATTCCACTCCATCTACTGGCCCGCATTCCTGTGGTCCGCCGGAATCGAACTGCCCAAGCGCGTCTTCGGCCACGGCTTCCTGCTCGTCAACGGCGAAAAGATGTCCAAGTCCGTCGGTAACGTCGTCGACCCCGCAAACCTCGTCGACGCATTCGGCCTCGACGCGGTGCGCTTCTTCCTCATGCGCGAGGTCTCCTTCGGTCAGGACGGCTCCTACTCCGAAGAGTCCATCATCAACCGCATTAACTCCGACCTGGCAAACAACCTCGGTAACCTCGCCCAGCGTTCGCTGTCCATGGTCGCCAAGAACTGCGGTGGCGCCGTCCCCACCCACGGTGAATTCACCGAGGCCGACCGCAAGATCCTCGACGAGGCGGCTGCCCTCTACGAGCCCGTCCGTGCAGACTTCGACGAGCAGGCATTCCACCGTGCACTCGACCGCATCTGGACCGTCCTCGCAGACACCAACGCCTACTTCGCAGAACAGGAACCCTGGACCCTGCGCAAGAACGGCGAACTCGACCGCATGAACACCGTGCTGTACGTAACCCTTGAGGTCGTACGCCAGGTCGCCCTGCTGTTGCAGCCCGTCATGCCCGACGCAACCGCCAAGCTGCTGACCCTGCTCGGCGTACCCGAAGGTGACGCACGCCAGTTCGCAGCCCTCGGCACCGCGCTCGTGCCCGGCACCGAATTGCCCGCACCCGCACCGGTGTTCCCCCGCTACGAGGCACCCAAGGCATATCAGCTGCTTCTGGCATAGCGAATAGCGTGAGAAAGCCCCTGGCATCCTGACCCCGCATGGGGGAGGAGTCGGGGGCTTTTCGCATGCACTATATAGAGGTATGGGCGCGGGGTAGATGTACCGGCTGAGTCGCCACTCATACTTAAGGATGAGGTCGGTACCCCGCCCAGCCCGCCTCAGACGCATCTCATCCCGTGGAATCAGCCAGGAACCCTGCACTCGTAGGTCAAGACCCGGTGAACACCTGCCAAAATCAACCTGGAGGATGATAAAAACACCGTAGTCAGCGCCACATTGCGTGAAATAATTGAACTATGACTACGACAACTCATCACGCCCAGACGGCACAGACCGCCGTCTCCGCACGAAACCTTTCCAAAACCTACGGCATCGGTGAAGCCACCGTCCACGCCCTCAATAACGTCTCCGTCGACTTTGAGCAGGGTAAGTTCACCGCGATTATGGGCCCCTCCGGCTCGGGTAAGTCTACGCTGATGCAGACCATCGCAACCCTGGACACCCCCGACCCGAACCCCGCCACCTCGATTCGTATTGGCGGTGTGGAGCTCTTCGGTCTGAAGGACAACGCCCTCACCGAATTCCGCCGCGAACACATCGGCTTCATCTTCCAGGCGTTCAACCTGGTGCCCACCCTCACCGCAGGCCAGAACATTGACCTGCCCCTGGGCCTTGCCGGTAAGAAGCCCGACCCGCAGTGGCGCGACTACCTGGTCAAGACCCTCGGCCTGGAAACCCGCCTCAACCACCGCCCCGAACAGCTCTCCGGCGGTCAGCAGCAGCGCGTCGCCATCGTGCGTGCACTGCTCGCACGCCCCGAAGTGGTCTTCGCTGACGAACCCACCGGTAACCTCGACTCCAACTCCGGTGCCGAGGTGCTGCGCCTGCTGCGTGCCGCCGCAACCGACCACGCACAGACCATCCTCATGGTCACCCACGACGCAAACGCCGCCTCCTACGCAGATCGCGTGGTTTTCATCAAGGACGGCATGGTCGCCGGCGAAATGATCGAACCCACCTACGACGCCGTCCTCGGCGCAATGGCACAGCTGGAAGGTCGATAAGCCGTGGCAACCACACTGAACACGGTGGCGCGCTCCAACCTGCGCGCCTCCAAAGGAAAATACGTCCTCACGGGCATAGGCATCGCGATTTCCTCCTTCTTTATCGCAGCCATTATGATGCTCACCAACTCGCTGCAGGCGACCGTCAACTCCTCTGTTGGCGACGTGCTCTCCCGCGCTGAGGCGGTCGTCGCCTCCGCCGCTACGACCAGCGAGGGTCAAGACAGCACCTCTATCTACCTGACTCGTGACCAGATTCAGAAAGTAGAAAAGAGCGACCTGCTCTCCGGCTACTGGGTGCAGTACGCTGTCACGGGTGCGATCGGCACCGGCGACCAGAAAACCCGCGTGCAGTACAACCAGCTGCCCGCCGATTCGAGCCTCTTCCCGTACAAGGTGCAGGGTAAAATCCCCAGCAATGATCGTGAAATCATGGTCTCTACCTACTTCGCGAAGAAGCATAACCTCTCGCTGAACGGCAAGGTCACCAGCACCGACGTTGTGGAATCCGTCAGCGCCCCCGGTACTGACAAGACCGCCGAATACACCGTCGTCGGCCTGTTCGACCCCGGCTTTGAAGGCTCCACCACCAATCAGGCTGTCTTCATTGGTGGTACCAGCCTCGGCGAAGCTACGCTGAAAGCAGCCGAAACCGAAAACAAGACTTCCGCCGCCGGTTACCGAAACATGGCTGGCGCGAACCTCATCTACCTCAAGTTCAAGGATGGCGTAACCGACGCCAAGCTCAAGAGCCTGCAGGATACCCTCAGCAGCGGCGACAGCAAGAACGACCCGCGCGTGATGACCGGTCAGAAGCTGCTGGAAGACTACCAGAAGACCATCTCCACGGTCTTCACCTCCATTAGCGTGGTCCTGGGCGCCTTCGCAGCACTGGCTCTGCTGGTTTCCTCGTTCGTCATCTCCAACACCTTCGCGGTGCTGGTCGGCCAGCGCATCCGCGAGCTGGCTCTGCTGCGCACCCTCGGTGCTCGCGGCGGCTCCCTCGTACGGATGCTGCTCATCGAGTCGATTACTGTCGGCGTGGTGTTCTCCCTCATCGGCGCACTGCTGACCTACCCGGTTGGCGCGCTGGTTGGTGCGAACCTGACCACCATCATGATTTCGTACTCAATCACCCCGGTGATTATCAGTACCCTGATCTGCACCCTCGTGACGGTGCTGGCGGCGCTCTCCCCGGCACGAACCGCCCTGCGCATCTCGCCTATCAGCGCGATGAGCGAGCACACCAACCTTGAGGTGCGCAAGCCCGGCAAGGTCGGCCCGATCCTGGGTCTGGTCTTCGGTGCCGCAGGTATCGGCCTGGCTATGCTGGCTCAGAACCAGGGTTCCGGCGAGGGCGCCGGCAATAAGGCCATTGCCCTCATGATGGGGGCCGCGCTGCTACTCGGTATTGCGGTCTTCCTCCTCACCCCGCTGGTACTGCCCCCGCTGGTACGTGCCCTCGGTAAGGTCACCCGCACCCAGACCGGCAAGCTGGCGCTCGCCAACGCACTGCGTTCGCCCAAGCGCACCGTCTCCACCGGTCGTGCCGTGCTGGTGGGTACCCTGGTCGTGTCGACTGTGCTGACCGGTTACTCGGTGCTGAGCGCCTCGCTGACCAAGGCCCTGGATCAGCAGTACCCGATTTCTGCGCAGGCGAAGTACAGCTCGTTTGACCAGTCTGAGGCTGCCTCCACCGTGACCAAGGCGGAAGGGATCGCCTCCAAGGTCAAGGGTATTAAGAACGTTCAGGCATCCGCCGTCGGTTACGCAGCCGGTGTGGTTGACTACACCGTCGAGTACGAGGGACAGACCGCCAACCAGAATTCCGACCTGGTGGCGCTGAGCTCCTCCGATCTGAAGGCAATCCTGCCGGGCGAAAACTCGAACCTTGCCGATGACACCGTGCTCGTACCGCAGGGCCTCTGGAAGTCCGCTGGGCTGAATGAGTCCAGTCGTCTGAAGGCACACGGCCCGCTCGGCGAAGTGGAACTCAAACCCGTCAAGTCCGCAACCAAGCAGAACCTGCTGATCGTCAACCCTGCCACCGCCGCCAAGCTGCAGGACGCCAAGAACCCGCAGAAGGTTGCCAACCCCGCCGCTGAGGAAGCTCAGAAGCGCATGGAAGAAGCAATCGCCAGCGGTGACCAGGAAGCTCAGACGAAGGCAGCACGTCTGACCGTCACCAGCCAGGCAACCGGTAACGACACCGTCGTTCTGGTGCGCGCCGCCTCCCCGCTGACCAGTAGCGAGAACGCGACCCTGCAGGCTGACCTGAACCGAGCCAGCCCGGACAGCTCCTTCACCGGTGGTCTGCAGGAACGTCAGACCTACGACCAGCTGCTGACCGTCATGCTGACCTTCACTCTGGTGATGCTCATGCTCGCAGTGGTTATCTCCATCATTGGTGTGGCGAACACGATGACCCTGTCGGTCAACGAACGCCGCCGCGAGAACGCGATGCTCCGCTCGCTGGGCCTGTCCCGCAAGCAGCTGCGCCGCATGATTTCCATTGAGGCGATTCTGATTACGCTCGCCGCAGTGGTACTCGGTATGGTTTCTGGCGCGGTGATTGGTAGCCTCTCTGCGCAGATTATTATGTCTTCCATGAGTGCTTCCGCCCAGCTCGTGCTTGACCTGCCGTACATCTGGTACGTGGTCATCCTCATTGTGGGTGTGCTCGCCGCGATGCTCGCTTCGGCTCTGCCTGCGGCTCGTTCGGCTCGCATGTCCCCGGTTGAGGGTATGCGCGGCTAACCCGCTGTACCTGGCATAGTCACAGTACCTGGCGAACCCGGATACTCGGCGTGAGAAAGCCCCGGAGGGTGCCTCGATTAGGAAGGCGCCCGCCGGGGCTTCACTGTGTCCTCTAGTTTGGCGTGCTCTCAGACTCTTGGAGCTGACCTGTAGCCTGGCTTTGCGCGTATGATGGGTGTATGAGCACTAGCCACCCCAATCTGCGTCGCAGGTACACGCTACCCCATGAAGCGGAGGTTCTTCAGATCCTCCGTGACGCTGGTGTGCGCCGTGCCCGACTCTTCGGCAGCGCCGCCCGCGGTGAGCTGACCGAAACCAGCGACCTGGATTTTTTGGTGCAGATGCCGGGGGCGGCCCCTTTTGACGAGTTCATGCAGATGGTCGATGCTCAGCACCGCATTGAACAGCTGACCGGCCGTAGCGTTGATATGGTCACCCGGTTGCGCCCCCGCATCTATGCGGAGGCAGAACCAGACATGGTGGAGCTACCGCTATGAAAAGCTCGCTTGACGACTTCTCTCTGATTCTTGAGTCAGCTCAGCGTATCTACGCTTTTACGCCCGAGCGATATGAAGACCTGATAGACGATTCAAACGGGGTAGTCCAGGACGCGCTCTGCATGCGCTTTCAGATTATTGGCGAAACCCTCAATAGAATTCGTTCAAAATACCCAGAAGATTATGAACGGTATGAACGGGCTGAATGGCAGTACCTCATTGCTATTCGTAACATCATTTCTCATAGCTATGTGAGCGTTGATTTTGCTGTCTTATGGGACGTCGCCCGGAATAAGTTGCCTGAGCTGATGAGCGACTTTGAGCGAATCATCAACGAGATACAAGAAACTACTTAACTAAAGAGCCCCGGCGGGCGCCTCGAAAAGGAGGCGCCCGCCGGGGCTACACTGTGTCCTCTAGTCTGCTGTGCCCTTATATAAGGGAGCGCTAGTGGGCGATACCCGCCTCATACGCCATAATGACCGCCTGCACACGATCACGCGCACCCAACTTCGCCAACACATGCGACACATGCGTCTTCACGGTCGCCTCCGAAAGCACCAGTTCCCGCGTAATCTCCGCATTCGACAAGCCGCGCGCAATCAAACCCAGCACCTCAAACTCACGCGGCGACAACTGCTCAATCAACTCACGATGCGGATAATCCTGCACAGGCTCAAAGCTTGCATGCTCAGCCGGAATAAACGTCGCCTTAGGAAGCTCAGAACCAGCAGCCGGGGGAATAGCAGGAACAGACTCAGCGGCAGGAGTAGCAGGAGCGGGGGAGTCCAACACCGGAATCATCTGCTCCAACAGGCGGCGAGTCGCAGACGGCGCAATCACCGCATCGCCGCGGTGCACCGTACGAATCGCCTCCAGCAGCTGCTCCGGCGGGGTGTCCTTCAACAAGAAACCGCTCGCACCCGCACGCACCGCCGAATACACGTACTCATCAATATCGAAGGTCGTGAGCATAATAATGCGCACCCGCTCATCCTCGGAAACTTCACGCTCGCCGTCACGCTCCAGAATACGGCGCGCCGCCTCCAGGCCGTCGCAGTGCGGCATGCGCACATCCATGAGGATGACCTGCGGCGCCTGCCCCTCAGAGACCATGCGGTCAAAAACGTCAATCGCCGCCAGGCCGTCATCAGCTTCCATGACGACCTGCAGGTCTGGCTGGGAGTTGACGAGCATGCTCAAGCCGCCGCGCACTAGGCGCTGGTCGTCAACGAGCATCACGCGGATCGGCTGGGTGGTCTGTGGTGCAGAAGTCTGTGGTGCAGAAGAGTACATAGTTTCAATCCTAGATCACGAGGTAGTAGAGGGCACGGGTATTAGAGGTCGCGGTAGGGCAGCGCCGCCTCAACGAGCCAGCCGCCGTCAGGTTGCAGACCGTAGGTGAGGGTGCCGTGGTAGAGGGCGATGCGCTCGCTCATGCCGCGCAGACCGTTGCCGCTACCGGGTACCGGGCGGGCAATGTGCTGAGCCGCGGTAGAGGAAACCGGGTCGTTCTGAACCCGCAACTGCAGGCCGTCCTTACCCCAGTGAATAGTGACGGTGGTTGCCGCGCCGGGGGAGTGCTTGAGCGCGTTGGTGAGCGCCTCCTGCACGGTGCGGTACGCCGCCAGCTCGGCACCCTGCGGTAGGGTGCGCGCCATGGTGCTGGTGATTCCGGTGAAGGTGACGGGTAGCCCGGCGCGGCGGCTCTGCTCCACGAGGGCGGGCACATCGTTGAGGGTGGGCACGGGTGCGTAGGCGGTTGCCTCGTCCGTGCGGAGTAGCCCGAGGAGGGAACGCATCTGGGTGAGGGAGTCGCGTGCCGTGTCTGCGATGAGTTCGAGGGTCTGCTCGGCAATATCCGGTTCGCTCTGCTGCTGAGCCTGACCCGACTGCTCAACCTGCTGAGCCTGCTGAGCCTGCTGGGCGCGTGCGGTGCGGGCGCTCGCGGCGGCGTAGCGTGCCCCGTCTGCCTGGGAAATAATGCTGGAGAGTGAGTGCGCCACAATATCGTGCATTTCACGGGCGATGCGGGTGCGTTCGTCCTGCGCAGCGAGGCGGCGTTCCTGTTCCTGCTCGTATTCGAGGCGGCGGGCGCGTTCTTTGAACTCTTCGCTGCGCAGTTCGCGCATGCGGCGGGAGTCGCCGAGGAACCAGAAGACGGTGAAGATGGATCCGCAGAGCACGCCCAACATCAGGGAGATGAAGATGCGGGCGGGTATGTCGTCCCAGTGGTAGAAGAACGAGAGCGAGGCCTGCACGGTGACGGCGAGTGCGCCGACCCAGCCGAGAATGAGGCCGCGGAAGCGGGCGCGGCGGGTCCAGTGCCTGCCGATATGGTAGGCGGCGAGGCTGACGGGCGGGTAGCAGGTGATGGCGAGTGAGTCGGGGAAGGGCTCCACGAGGGTGAGGCAGAGCGCCGCGATGATCACGTAGATGCTGCCGTAGGGGAAGCGGTAGCGGAAGTAGAGTGCGGTGGTGCTGCAGAGCGCGGAGATGACCGGGATCCAGCCGTAGCTGTTGACGAAGGCTGCGGAGAGTACGCAGCAGAAGAACTGCATGTGCGCAACGACGATGAAGTTCATCCAGCTGCGTTTGTCTCTGAGGTAGTTTTGCACGCGGCTGGAGGCGCTGATTGCGTCGGCGGGTAGATCGCTGTTTTCTGAGCTGCCGCGGGTATGCGTTACGGCGTAGCCTGATTCGGCTGTCTCTGTGCTGTGCTGTGGGTTCTGCTGGGGTTCGGTGTGCTTAAGGGGCATGTGTCCAGTGTATCGGGGTGGTGGGGTGGGATTGGGAGCCTCTTTTTTGCTCTCACGTGCAGGAATATTTTGTGGGTTTGTGTGTGGGGGCGTGTGCTTGAGTGAGTATGACACGCCAAAAACAGCTATTTTTAGTGACCTTAATTACTTTTTTATAGATTATTTATTCAACTAAAGCTTGAGAGTTTGGGGTTGTATGGGGTTCGAATTCGGGTTTATGAGACCCATAACTCCCTTAAGTAACCTATTTTGGTTGAAAAACCTTCAACCAAGGCGGAGAGTTTAAGGGAAACCCCCTCATCAAACCATTTTTGGAACCATTGCGGTGTAGGTCCTTGATGGGTATAGTTTTGGCTGTACCCGAAATCTACGCCGATGGTCTATGACCTCGCAGAGCGAACACCAAGCGCTCTGAAACGCGAAAGTCCCTAAGCAGGGGACCGGTTACAGCATTATGTCGTTATCACCAGAGGTTAGGCACAAGCCTACTTCACTCACTCGAATCTCATCAGGTGACGTTCTTCGCCGCGCACGACGGCGGGTGATAACTTTTATTCCTCAAAATGACATCACTCTCGAAGGACATACATGTCTACTAACATTTCTCGCCGCAAGGTTGTCGCTGGCGCAGCATGGGCTGCTCCGGTTGTCGCAGCATCTGCTGCAGTTCCCGCTTTTGCATCTTCCACTGAGTGCGACTACGCATCTGCTCCCAAGTTCAACATTTCCGGTCAGCCCTCCGGCGCTAAGGACACCGTCAAGTTCACCGTTCCCGCGAAGGTCGACAAGATCAAGTTCGAGGTTGCTGGTGGCGCAGGTGGCGGTTCCAACCAGGTTGCTGGTGGTTCCGGTGCTCTCGTGACCGGTGTAATCCCCGTCAAGGAAGGCCAGGTCATCGAGCTGGTCGCAGCTTCCGGTGGTGTGGCTTACCTGGAGTCCGTCAGGGGCGTCGACAGCCCCGCACTGTGGCAGACCCGCCCCGCAACCGGTGGTAAGGGTTACGGTAACGGTGGTGACGTCAACGAGCAGCCCGTTCCCGCTGACGTCAAGGCTCAGGTTGACGCTAACTGGTCCAAGCCTTCCGACATGAAGCGTTACCTCTACGGTGGTTCCGGCGGCGGTTCCTCCGCTCTGATCATCAACGGCACCCCGGTTGCTGTTGCAGGTGGCGGTGGCGGTGCGGGTATCCGTACCCAGCCCGGTACCAACAACATGCCCTCGGGTAAGTACTACAACCCCAAGGCAGTCGACGCTTCCACCACCCGCCTGAGCGACCCCGACGTTAAGTCCGTTCTGCCCGCAGGTGCAAGCGCATCCGCAGCAGTCGGTGACAGCGCTGAGACCTCCATCTCTCACTACACCGTTCTGAAGCCGCACACTACTGATGGCACCGCTATGAAGGTTGCCGGTGGTCACGGTGGCGGTAACGGTCAGGGTGGTGCAGGTGGCGAGCAGCCCCTGCTGTACTCCACCCTGGGTAATGTCTACGGCGTTTTGGGCTTCAAGAGCCAGAACAAGCAGGAGCTCTTCAGCTCCGCTACCGCTGGTGACAAGGGTGGCTCCGGCTTCGACGGTAAGGGTGCAGACGGCGTCTTCGCATACTCCTACCAGATTGACAACAACGATATCTCCAAGCTGGAAATCGTTCACGCGACCAACCCTGTTAACCTCAACGATAAGACCAACCTGGACGAGGACTCCACCCGTAAGTCCTTCAACGGTTACCAGACTGTTGTCTCCGCAGGTGGTGGCGCAGGCTACGGTGGCGGTGGCTCCGGTGCTGCTCGAGGCCTCTCCTCCATCATCACCTCCCAGAAGTGGAACGGTAACGAAGAGCCCACTCGTTACCGCCAGAATGTTAGCGCACTGCTTCAGGCAGGCGCAGGTGGCGCTGGTGGCTCCTACGTTGCTCCCAGTGTTACCGGCGGTGCCATCGCATCCGCTAACAACGCTGCGAAGGCATCCGGCGTTCGTAACCCCGGTTACGTGAAGGTCTACCTCTGCGAGCGCTCCTAATAGCGTCTAAGTTCTTACCCTGTGAGAACTCGTAGATAAACGATATTCCCCGGCTGAATATTCAGCCGGGGAATATTGTTTTAATCTGCAGTGCCCATCTAGCCCACCCCTGCCTAGCCCAGAGTCTGAGAACCCGCCCGCACACTCTACCGCCCACCCGCGGCGCGTATTACGGTAGAGGCATGACTGAAGCACGTAGCATCGACCTCGCCGTCATCCCCGGCGACGGCATCGGCCCCGAAATCATTACCGAAGCCCAGCGCATCCTCACCCGCGCCTGCGAGCTCGAAAACATCACCGTAACCCCCACCCACTACAAGCTCGGCGCCGAGCACTGGCTGGAAACCGGTGAAACCCTGCCCGAGTCCACCATGGACGCCCTCAAGCAGCACGACGCGATCCTCTTTGGCGCCATCGGCGCAGACCCGCGCAGCGGCAAGATTCCCTCCGGCCTCATCGAACGCGAAATGCTCCTGAAACTGCGCTTCGCCTTCGACCACTACATCAACCTGCGCCCCTCCCGCCTGTACCCCGGCGCAGTCTCCCCGCTCGCCAACCCCGGCAACATCGACTTCGTGGTTGTGCGTGAAGGCACCGAAGGCCCCTACATCGGCAACGGCGGCGTGATTCGCCAGGGCACCCCCCACGAAATCGCCACCGAAGTCTCCCTCAACACCGCACACGGTGTGGAGCGCCTGGTACGCTACGCCTTCGAGCTGGCATCCACCCGCCGCAAGAAGGTCACCCTCGTGCACAAGACCAACGTGCTCACCCACGCAGGTCGCCTCTACAACCGCTACTTCACCGAAATCGCGGCTGAATTCCCCGAGGTTGAGACCGACTACCTGCACATTGACGCGACCACCATCTTCATGGTCACCGACCCCGCCCGCTTCGATGTGATCGTCACCGACAACCTCTTCGGCGACATCATCACCGACCTCGCAGGTGCAGTCACCGGCGGTATCGGCTACGCCGCCAGCGGCAACATCAACGCCGTCGGCGAGTTCCCCTCCATGTTCGAGCCCGTACACGGCTCCGCACCGGACATCGCCCGCCAGAACAAGGCAAACCCCACCGCCGCAATCCTCGCCGGTGCCATGCTGCTGCGCCACCTCGGCCACGATGCAGCCGCAGCCCGCATTGAGGACGCCGTCGAAGCAGACATGCGCGAAAACGGCGCCACCGTGCGCGGAACCGATCAGGTCGGCGCGGACGTGCTCGCACGCCTCGGTTAATACTTGCCCGGCTAAAACTGGCTCGGCTAAAACGTGAACTACGCTAGTGAAGCCCGGAAGGAACACACCTTCCGGGCTTCACCCGTACCTAGCTACAAAAGATGGGGAGGGCATCTCCGATACCTAACCTCCAACAAGCCCGCCGAATCCCACCTGTTCACATCTTGAATGGGAGAAAAGGTGCGCATGCGGCAAACTCATCTTTCCGGTACTCTAAACAGGTCAGGCACACCCGCCCGGCACCTCGGCGGTGGACACCATCCACCACTAGCTTTGATGCATCCAACTAGCACAGACCGCTAGATGCACCATCTGCCCCGCACGACAACGCGCCCGGCGGCACACACCGGTCCCTCGCCCCGCCGCGAGAACCGCCACTCAAAGAACGCCCACAGAGGCAACTAGACGAAGAGGAACGCAGAACGATGGCCATCGAATTCAGCCACGAAGCAAACCAGTCACCCGCCACCGCCGAACGCCGCGCCGAAATCCTTGCAAACCCCGGCTTCGGTGACTACTTCACCGACCACATGGTCACCATCGACTGGGAAGGCGACTACAAGACCGGCGGCACCTGGTACGACGCACGAGTTCGCCCCTACGGCCCGCTCGTCCTCGACCCCGCAGCATCCGTCTTCCACTACGGCCAGGAAATCTTCGAAGGCATCAAGGGCTACCGTCACGCCGACGGCTCCGTGTGGACCTTCCGCCCCGAAAAGAACGCGGCACGTTTCGCGAACTCCGCACGCCGCCTCTCCCTGCCCGAACTGCCCGAAGAGACCTTCATCGAATCCCTGCGCGAACTCGTGAAGATGGACGAGCAGTGGGTGCCCACCGGCGACGGTGAAGCCTTCTATTTCCGCCCCTTCATGATCGCAACCGAGGCGTTCCTGGGCGTTCGCCCCGCACGCCACGTGCAGTACCACGTGATTGGCTCGCCCGCAGGTAACTACTTCGGCACCCCCGAACCCGTGGACATCTGGCTCTCCACCACCTACGCCCGCGCAGGCGAAGGCGGCACCGGTGCAGCGAAGTGCGGCGGTAACTACGCAGCATCCATGATCGCGCAGACCGAGGGCGAGAAGCACGGCTGCAAGCAGGTCATCTTCAAGGACCCGCACCGCGGCGACGCCATCGAAGAGCTCGGCGGTATGAACGTGTTCTTCATCTTCGGCAAGGAAAACAAGATTGTTACCCCCGAACTGACCGGCACCATCCTGGAGGGCGTGACCCGCTCCTCGCTGATTCAGCTGGCCAAGGACCGCGGCATGACCGTCGAAGAGCGCGCAATCACCCTCAACGAGTGGCGTGAAGGCGTGGCAAACGGCGACATCACCGAAATCTTCGCCTGCGGCACCGCAGCAGTGGTCGCCCCCATCGGCAAGCTCAAGGCAGAAGACTTCGAGATTCCGGCACCCACCGAGCACTTCGGCGAAATCTCCAAGAGCCTGCGCGAAGAGCTCGTCGGTATTCAGCTGGGCACCGTTGAGGACCGCCACGGCTGGATGACCCGCCTCATCTAATCTTTCACGCGAAATCCCCGTAGGATGCGCTCCCACCCGGAACGCACACCCGCGGGGATTCGCTGTGTCCGGTAAATGCTGTGGGGGAGGGGAGGCACACCCCCGCCGAACCCGACTCGCTTTGCCAAAACCCGCCCCGCCGCCCACACCCTCGAAGGCTGGTACCCTAGAAAGTATGCGTATTGCACGATTTACCGTAAATAATGAGCTCCACTTCGGGCTGGTAGAAGGCGACGCAGGCGAAGAAACCCTGCGCGTACTCGCCGGCGACCCCTTCTACTCGGGTATTGAACCGACCGGCACCACCTACCCCATCGACCAGGTGCGCCTGCTCGCCCCGATTATTCCCCGCTCCAAGGTGATTGGAGCGATCGCAAACTGGGCTGGAACCGAGGCGCCCGCCTCCCCGCAGTTCTTCCTCAAGCCCAACACCACCGTCATTGGCCCCGGCGACCCCGTGACCCTGCCCGAGTACTCCGAAGCCGTCAGCGCAGAAGGTGAACTCGCCGTCATTATCGGTCGTATCGCCAAGTCCGTGCCGCTCGAGCGCGTGCACGAGGTCATCTTCGGCTACACCGTGGCCAACGACCTCACCGCCCGCGACCTGCTCGAAGACCGCCAGTGGACCCGCGCGAAGGGCTTCGACGGCTCCACCCCGCTCGGCCCCTGGATTGAAACCGACCTGGACACCGACTCGCTGAACATCACCACCTGGGTTGACGGCGACGTCGTGCAGGAAGGCAACACCTCCGAAATGCACTACTCCGTAGCCGAGCAGGTTGCCGCAGCCTCCGAAATCTTCACCCTGCTGCCCGGCGACGTACTGCTCACCGGAACCCCCGCCGGCATCAGCGTACTGCGCGACGGCAACGAAGTAGAGGTCGAAGTCGAAGGCATCGGCTCCCTCGTCACCCGCGTGCGCGACTAACCGCCCGCGCCCCACAACGTAACGTACATCCTGAAACACACCGTCAAGGAGACATCATGACCGAATACCACGGTCCCGTACTCAACAGCCCCGCAGACACCCGCGTGCGCTTCTGCCCCTCGCCCACCGGCACCCCGCACGTGGGCATGGTCCGCACCGCCCTCTTCAACTGGGCGTACGCACGCCACACCGGCGGCAAGCTGATCTTCCGCATCGAAGACACCGACGCGGCACGCGACTCCGAAGAGTCGTTCAACCAGGTGCTCGAATCCTTGCACTGGCTCGGCATCAACTGGGACGAAGGCGTCGGCGTCGGCGGCCCCCACGAACCCTACCGCCAGTCCGAGCGTAAGACCGCAGGCATCTACAACGAGATTTTCCAGAAGCTCGTTGAGGGCGGCTACGTGTACGAAGACTTCTCCACCCCCGACGAGGTGAAGGAGCGCCGCAAGGCAGCCGGCCAGGACCCGCAGCTCGGCTACGACAACTACGACCGCAACCTCACCGAAGAGCAGAAGGAAGCCTACCGCGCCGAGGGTCGTAAGCCCGTGTGGCGTCTGCGCATGCCCGATGAGGACATCACCTTCAATGACCTGGTTCGCGGTGAAATCACCTTCAAGGCTGGCACCGTACCCGACTACGTGGTCGTGCGTTCCAACGGCGACCCGCTGTACACCTTCGTGAACCCCGTCGACGACGCACTCATGGGCATCACCCACGTGCTGCGCGGTGAGGACCTGCTCTCCTCCACCCCGCGTCAGATCGCGCTCTACCGCGCACTCATCGACACCGGCGTGACCAGCTTCATCCCCGAATTCGGCCACCTGCCCTACGTCATGGGCCAGGGCAACAAGAAGCTCTCCAAGCGCGACCCCGAGTCGAACCTCTTCCTGCTGCGCGACTCCGGCTTCATCAAGGAAGGCCTGCTGAACTACCTGTCCCTGCTGGGCTGGTCCCTCTCCGCAGACCAGGACGTCTTCAGCATCGACGAGCTCGTCGAGCACTTCGACGTACACGACGTTGTCGCCAACCCCGCACGCTTCGACGTGAAGAAGGCAGAGTCCATCAACGGCGACCACATCCGTGCGCTCGACCCCAAGGACTTCCGCGACCGCCTCATCCCGTACCTGCAGGCTGCAGGCGTACTCGGTGAAACCCTCACCGAGCGTGAAGAGCAGGTCCTCACCGAAGCTGCACCCCTCGTCCAGGAGCGCATGCAGCTGCTCGGCGAAGCACCCGGCCTGCTCGCATTCCTCTTCAAGGCTGACGAAGAAATCAGCACCGCAGACGATGCCCGCAAGCAGCTCAAGGAATCCGCACCGCAGGTCCTCGCCGCCGCAATCGAAGCTCTGGAGCCCCTCGAGGACTTCACCGCAGCCAACATTGAGGCAGCCCTGCGCGCCGCAATCGTCGACGGCCTGGAAATCAAGCCGCGCCTCGCATTCGGCCCCGTGCGTATCGCAGTGTCCGGTGAGCGTATCTCCCCGCCGCTGTTCGAATCCATGGAAATCCTGGGCAAGGACTCCTCCCTCGCACGCCTGCGCAAGCTTGCCGCTGAACTGAGCTAACCATGAGTCGGTCGAATAACCAATCCATCATCGGCAAGGCGCTGTTCAAGGGCACCCTCATGGCGCTCACCAATGCCTGCATTATCTGGCTGTTCGCCTACATTGCAGGTTTGGACCGCTCCGTGTGGATGGTCATCATCATTATTGCCGGTGCGGTGCTCGCCTACGTGACCGCGTTCCTGGAGGCACGCGCCATGCAGAACGCGGCTCGCGGTGGCGATGTGAGCACCTCGTCGTCTGTCGTGGATTCTTCCGACTCTTCGGACTCTTCGCGTGAAGAGGACGACGAAGACGACTTCGTGGACCCGGGCCCCGACCCGGACGCGGGCGACTTCGACGCCGGAAGCTCCAGCAGCTCGGACTACAGCAGCTACAGCAGCTCCGACTACTCCGGTGGCGGCGATTCTGGCGGAGGCGACTCCGGCGGTAGCAGCGACTAAGCTCTAGAGAATCCCCTTATCCAGCGGGAATCAGACGACTGAAAAGTCTGAAGAAACCCGGCAGATAAGGGGATTTTTCGTTCATTTTAAAATATTTTTTGTGATGGGTATTTCTTGCAAAACTGCTAGTCAGTATATTTTGATGGGTTAAATCTGGTTCTATTTGGGGGAGTGTGGCAAGAATTTGGTTTGCGCACCTCAGTAAAGCCTCGTATAGTAGTACCTGTTGTTGCGACGAACTGAAAAGTTCAAAGCGAAACATGCGGTTGTAGCTCAGTTGGTAGAGCACCACCTTGCCAAGGTGGATGTCGCGAGTTCAAGTCTCGTCAACCGCTCCACTGAAGCCCCGAGGTTCGCCTCGGGGCTTTTTCGTTGTCTTCAGAAGTTTCTGTCTGTGGGAGTTTTAGTCTTCGGAGGTGAGGGTGCCGGGTAGGAGTCTTGCGATCTTTTTTCGGAGTGACTGCTTTGGTGAGCTTGCTGCTGGGGAAGCAGGGTGGGAAGAAAAAATCTTCAAAAAATTTTGGGGTGCGAAACATGCGGGGGAGCGGTTGAAACTGCTCTCCAGGTCCCCTTGAGGCTGCTTTGAGGGGTGAAAATCGACTCCAAAGCCCTCTTTTTGAAGAAATTTAAAAAACTTTTTAACCCCAAAAACCCCGGAATTCCGCGGGATTAGCGGGCATGAAACCGTGAATGTGAGGCGGCTCTCCAGATTTCAGCTTGCACGCCTCCAGAAAGACCCGTATAGTTATTACTCGTTCCGGTGAAAAGCCGAAAGGCGAAAAATGGAACGGTAACTCAATAGAGTAATGGGATATGGTGTAATTGGCAACACGAAGGTTTCTGGTTCCTTTGTTCTAGGTTCGAGTCCTGGTATCCCAGCTAACCTCCACTATGGAGGTTGCGGCCCCATCGTATAGCGGCCTAGTACTCCGCCCTCTCACGGCGGCAACACCGGTTCAAATCCGGTTGGGGTCACACTAGGAAAGAAGCTCTCCAGTCGAAAGACTGGGGAGCTTTTTTGTTTATATCTTTATTTGTTAGCTGCCTCTTGCTTTATGGTGCCGCCCTGAGCCTCTCACGGCGCCGCTCCTTACGTCGCGGCACTGCGGGGCATGATGGATTTCCTCGCGCGCTCGGCATCATGCCCCTTCGTCACCGGGTCACATCCAGCTGCGGTCACCACTAGGGAAGAAGCTCTCCAGTCGAAAGGCTGGGGAGCTTTTTTGTTTATGCCTGCGTCTGTCGGAAAACCTTTTAGATTCTATGGTGCCGCCAGAACCGCCTCGAAAAGCTACATGTGTTTCGAGAAGCCACCACTTTGGTGGCTTTTCGAAACACATGTGGCTTCTCGGCGGCAGTAAAAAAAGAGAGCGCAAAATTTGACCTTCACGCCAAGCCTCGGTATAGTCTTATCCGTAAGCGTGATTGGCGCAGTGGTAGCGCGCTTCGTTCACACCGAAGAGGTCACTGGTTCGAAC
>NZ_CAUVVO010000015.1:0-32247 GCF_963555405.1 uncultured Rothia sp.
TACTCTTCGCGTGTGCTATTGCGCTAATCATTATTGAGTTTGGGTTGGCGCTCCTGCCCTAAACCCGTAGCAACATGAAAAGCCTTGGTTGTGAATTACGTATTCACAACCAAGGCTTTTCATGTATGAGGGGGCAAGGCGCCCCGTTCAATGCGGTTGAGCAGACTATTCAGCCGCGCCCTGAACTAAGGTGCTTAGTTCTTCGAGTAAGCAACCAGACCGTCCAGCCACGCCTGGTGGCCATTCAGCATAGTGTTCGGAACAGACGCAGCCAGAGCCTTCGCGGGAACACCAGACTGGCTTTCCTGAGTCAGGATGCGCACACGGTCGCCGTCCAGCTTCTCCACCAGCCAAGCGTGGTAAACCTCCAGGTAGTCGTCACCCTCAGCAACGTTCCCGCCGCCTGATGCTATTCGCATAATCAAATATTTCAGATGGGCGTGTAGCACCTTTCAATATGGGTGTTGGATTTTTTGTCAAATTTAAGAAAAACCAAAATGTCATCTTGATAAAAACAACTGGAATGTGTTCGATATGCATTTCCATAGTCAATATATCCGCAAGTCAGGCAAATAAAAGTGCCCTTATGTGTCACGGTGGGTCAAAATGTTGGATATTGAAAAAAATCGCAAATTTCCCTTGACTGTCAATCATTTGTGTCTATAAACTTAGGTTATGAATAATATTTCTCGTAAACGGTTTATTGTTGGTTCAGGTCTCAGTGTTGTGGCTGGGGTAATGGGGATGTCTGCTGCGCAGGCCTCGCAGGGTACTCGTGATAACTTCGAGGCAATCCTTTATCACGGTGGCTATTTCCCCAATGAGTCAGAGCTTAAAGCCCTTGGAAAGACTCGCAAGGAGATTGAGGAGTTTCAGGCTTGGCTTCGTACCGTACCTGTAGATGTGCTGAAGGCTAGCGATTCTCATAGGGCTGAGCAGGAAGAAGTTCTGAAGAGGTCTAAGCACTCAGCCTCGAAGCGCCCCAACGCGCGACCTATGGCATATGAGATTTGGTACAAGCTGAAGACGAGATGGCATGGGGAGCGTACTTATACGCGAATTGGCCAGACGAATTTCTCTCCAGTCGAAACTTTGGCTATCATGCCTAGTAACTACACCATGGCTCGTTCTTTGGTGCTTGTAGGACCAAGTCCTAATAATAGATACTGGACGATTTGGCGCGTTGGTGGAGGATGGCAACACTTCGGTATCCAGCATGGAGAATTCTACCCCAGTATTATTGGAGTAGATATTCGTCCTTCGTTTAGGTAGTGGTTGATGTGAAAACGTCATTTTTGAGGGTTGCATCCCTCTTGCCTTTGGCGATGTTCCTTGCCGCCTGCGGTGGCGCGAATACTGCGGCAAGCAGCACCTCCTCACCCTCCACGGCGAGCGCCTCAGCAACGGCAAGCACCACGCCGTACATCAGCTGCTCCTCATACTCCGCCGAAGATCTCGCGTCAGCAGAAGCCGCCAAGCCCGTCCCGCGCACCGACGAACAATACCCCGCGTACATCGAGTACCGGCACATCCTCGGAGACGGCGGCCACATCATTGAGCCCAGCGAAATCGACAGCAAGTGCCACGTCGCACTCAAAGCAGGGCGGAGCACCCTCCCCGAATACGTTCAAAACATCGATGCCTACAACGCTCAGCCCAGCGTCGGAGTCACCGACCCCTTTGCCGGCAGCGAGTACCGAGACATCAAGAACCGCAACGAATTCATCCCCCACCGCGCCGACCTGGAAGAAGCCGCCTACCCCGAGATGATCATTCGTCTCTACGAAAAGTGGTACGAGGCAGCCCCCGCAGACATCAAGACGCTCAGCGACGCGAACCGTGCACGATTCCTCGCCACGAGCGCCTACCAGCAGTGGAAGGCCCAGCCCCAAATCCCCAGCAGCTCCCGCGCATAAACCCACTCACGCATAAGCCCACTCAAAAATAGTTGTGGCGGTGACCGAACAACGGTCACCGCCACAACTATTTAATGGTTCTCCGGGGGGAGGGGCTAGTTGCCCTTCACCTCGTGCGCCAGAGCCAGCAGCTCCTCATGCACGGTCGTATCGCCCGTAACCTCCGGGTGGAAAGAAATACCAATCAGGTTGCCCGAACGCACACCCACAATCTTCCCCTCGTGACGAGCCGTCACCTGCACACCCTCACCGGTACCAGTCACAATCGGCGCACGAATAAACGCCGTATCAATAACCACCTCATCACCGGCAGGAGTCAGCCACGGCAGACGCACCTCCGCAGAATCAACCTGCGAACCAAACGCGTTACGACCCACCGAAACATCCAGGACACCCAGCGACTGCTGGCCCGGCGCCGGATCATCAATACGCTTCGACAGCATAATCAGGCCAGCACACGTACCCAGGGTCGGCAGACCCGAAGAAATCGCCTCAATCAGCGGCTCACGCACACCAAAAATGCGGGTCAGGCGGTCAATCGTCGACGACTCACCACCCGGCAAAACCAGCGCATCCAGACCCTCAAGCTGCTCACCGGTACGCACCCAACGCACCTGCGCACCCAGCGACTCCAGCATCAGCGCGTGCTCACGCACACCGCCCTGCAGCGCCAAAACACCAACCGTCAAACCCTCACCCGGCAAAACAGCACCGGGCTGAACCTTCTCAACCATCACCGCTCCCTTCACAAAAACAACAAAACAAGAAGGGGTGGGACCCGCCTCAGCGAACCCCACCCCCTCATCAAACGCTCACCCCGGATGCGGGGTGCGCGCACGAATTACCAGCCGCGCTCCGCCAGGCGGTGCGGTGCCGGAATGTCAGCAACGTTAATGCCGACCATAGCCTCACCCAGGCCGCGAGAAGCCTCAGCAACCTTCTCCGGGTCGTTGTAGAACGCGGTAGCCTTCACGATAGCCTTCGCGCGAGCAACCGGGTCGCCCGACTTGAAGATACCGGAACCAACGAACACGCCGTCAGCACCCAGCTGCATCATCATCGCAGCGTCAGCGGGGGTAGCCACGCCACCAGCAGTGAACATCACGACGGGCAGCTTGCCGGTCTGAGCAACCTCAAGAACCAGCTCGTACGGTGCAGCCAGTTCCTTAGCCTTCACGTACAGCTCGTCGGGCATGGTGTTGTACAGGCCCTGCAGCTCAGCAATCTGACGCTTAATGGTGCGGATGTGCTTGGTTGCCTCAGAGACGTCACCGGTGCCAGCCTCGCCCTTCGAGCGAATCATAGCGGCACCCTCGGTGATACGGCGCAGAGCCTCACCCAGGTTGGTAGCACCGCACACGAACGGAACCTTGAACTGGTGCTTGTCAATGTGGTTCACGTAGTCAGCGGGGGAAAGAACCTCGGACTCGTCGATGTAGTCGACCTTCAGGGTCTCCAGAATCTGAGCCTCAACGAAGTGGCCGATGCGTGCCTTCGCCATGACCGGGATCGAAACAGCATCAATGATGCCCTCAATCATGTCCGGATCAGACATACGAGCCACGCCGCCCTGCGCACGAATATCCGCGGGAACGCGCTCGAGAGCCATGACGGCAACAGCGCCAGCATCTTCAGCGATCTTAGCCTGTTCGGGGGTGACGACGTCCATGATGACGCCGCCCTTGAGCATGTCGGCCAGGCCGCGCTTAACAAGCGGGCTGCCGGTTACGGTGTTGTTATCAGTCATGACCTTATCTTCTCACGTTCTGAGTGTTCGCGCGCACTCACGGGGTCGGATTTTCTGTTCTCTGACACAGTACGACCCTAAGTTCACGTCAGAATGACACAAAACGTCATGAAAGGTAACCGCACCCAGCGACTAGACAGCCCCGCCAGCGAGCGCCGGGAATAAAACCGCGGGTGTACTCTTTAAACCCCTGAAGTACACCGGAGACCCCCAGCAGAGGAACAGCATGCTTGAATCCCTCATCGCGCTCTCACTAGCCATCCTGGTGGGAACCATCATTGCGCACAAGACGCACATCACTCCCGCGATTGTGCTGATTTTTATCGGTCTGGCCATCGGTATTATTCCCGCCCACGAGCTGCACGAAGTGCAGGAGCTTGGCCTGCCGCCGCACGTCATCCTCGAAATCTTCCTGCCCGTCATGCTCTTCTGGGAAACCCGCAACACCTCATGGCGTGAGGTGCGCACCCGCATCCGCGGTGTGATCCTCACTGGAACCCTGCTGGTCATTGTGACCGCCTTTGGTGTGGCGGGTATTCTGCACGCCTTCGCCGGCGTGTACGTCTGGGGTGCGGCACTGCTGATTGGCGTGGCGCTCGCACCTACCGACGCGGTTGCTGTGGCAACCCTCAACGGCAAGCTACCCAAGTCCTCCATCACCACCCTCAAGGCGGAGGCACTCATCAACGACGGCACGACCCTCGTGCTGTTAGCCCTCGCGGTGCAGGTAGCCGCCGGCCAAGAGCGCGCCCTCGGTCACGCGGCTGGCATGTTCGTCTTCTCCTTCCTCATCGGTATTCTGGTCGGCCTGGCGGTTGGCTGGGTAGCCAATAAGATTCGTGCCCACATCGACAACCCGATGTGGTTCACCTGCTTCATGCTGACCGTGCCCTTCATCGCGTTCATTCTCGCCGAGAAGATTGAGCCCCTCCCGGATATGAAGGGCTCCGGCGTGGTCGCCGTGGTGGTTGCGGCGTTCTTCCTCACCTACTACAGCCCGGACACCATCCGCCCGCAGAACCGCACCTACGGCCTGCCCACCTGGGCGTTCGTCACCTTCGTCATGAACGCCGTGCTGTTCGTCATGGTCGGTGTGCAGCTGCCCTCCGCCGTGGAACGCGCCGGCCTTGTGCTTGGAAACGACCGCTCCAGCTGGGGTGTCGCCCTGCTCGCCGTACTGGTTGCCTGGATTTCCTGCGTGGTCATCCGCTACGTGTTCTTGCATGCGTTCATCTTCACGATTCGCCTGCTCGACCGCAGCGAAAAGCAGCGTTCCCTGCGCACCACCCACCGCGGCCGCGTCGTCTCCACCATGGCGGGTCTGCGCGGCGGCGTATCCCTGGCGGTGGCACTGTCCATCCCGGCGAGTGTTGAATACCGCGACTTCGTCATCTTCGTGGTGTCCGGCGTGGTGCTGTGCTCCATGGTCGTCCAGGGCATGCTGCTACCCGCCGTGATCCGCTGGGCGAACCTGCCGGTCGACAACAGCGAAGAAGAAGAAATGAACGAAGCAATCCGCACCATGATTGCCGAGTCTTTCGACTCCATCCAGGAAATTGGTGGACGCATCAACGCCCCGCAGGAAGTCATCGACCGCATCGCGGAAGAACACATGTTCCACATGAGTATGTACCGTAACCTGCACACCCTGCACGTGCACGGCGACGACACCCCCGAAAACGTGCTGAAGGTGCTCGAAGCGCACGAAAAGGAGAAGGAACTGCGTCTGGGCGTGCTCGAAGTTCAGCGCGATATTCTCAAGCGTCTGCGCGACGAAGGCAGAATCGACACGAACGTACTGCACCAAATCCAGGAACGCCTGGACATCGAGGTTATGCGTGTGCTCGGCCCGATCGAGCTCGAATAGCTCACGCTCTTATGTATGAGGCGAGGCGCCCCACCCCGAACAGCGGGGGAGGGGCGCCTCGTTACTTTTTATGTCTAAACCTCTAGACCCACCACCATGTGAAGACGGTACAATACACTAGCCCGTTTTTCGCGCGAACCACGCCTCTTACCGCGTCATTCACCGCGCACCGGACCCAACACAGACCAGAATCACAAGAATTTATGACACCTCACCAGACTGAAAACAACGCACCCAAAAACGGTGTTTCCGAAAACACTGCACCCAACACCGCACCCGCCGCAGGACACGGCCCGCATGGCCCGCACGGCGCAAGCGAAGACCCGCAGAACATCTACCTGCTCAAAGAAGCACCCATCCTCAAGGCGCTCCTCTCCCTCGGCGTGCCCATGGCGCTCGGCCTCGCCATCACCAGCATCTACAACGTGGTGAACTCCTACTTCGTCGGCCACTACGGCAGCGTCGAAGAACTCGCCGCAACCGGCTACGGCGTGCCCGTCTTCGGCGTCATCATGGCAATCGCCGGCCTGTTCGGTCTGGGCGCCTCCACCCTCGCCTCCCGCAAGCTCGGCGCAGGCGAACCCGCCCACGAAATCCACCGCGTCACCTCCTTCGCGCTGTATTCTGCGCTCGGTGCCGGTGTTATCGCTGCTGCTATTGGCTTCATCCTCGCCGACCCGATTACCAGCATCATGGGTGCCTCCGGCGGCTCGTACGAACCGACCCGCATCTACGTGCACCTGATGTTCCTCGGCGCGCCCCTCGCTATCGGCATGTTCACCCTCGAACAGCTCGTGCGTTCCGAAGGCTACGCCAAGCAGTCCATGTACGGCATCATCGTCGGCACCGTCGTCACCTGCATCTTCGACGTGCTGTTCATCGCCGTCATGGACATGGGTATTGCCGGTGCAGGCTGGGCGATGCTGCTGGCTAACGCCGCGTCCATGCTGTACTACCTGCAGTTCCTGATGCGCAAGAGCGAGAACTTCTCCGCGAACATCCGCGACTTCTCCCTCGACCCCGCCATCATCAAGCCCGTGGTCGCGGTCGGTGCCGCTGAGCTCATTCAGAGCCTCAACCTGATCTTCGCCGCCCTGCTGCTGAACAACCTCGCCGCATCCTACGGTGACGACACCGTGGCGGCGTTCGGCCTGGCAATGCGCCTGAACATGGTCCCCGAAATGCTGTGTATGGGCCTGTGCATGGGTGGTATCCCGCTGTACGCCTACGCGTACGGTGCCCGCAACGGCGCCCGCGTAAAGCAGGCGCTGCGCACCGCAACCATGCTGTCCGTCATTACCTCCGTAACCATCACCATTCCGGTGCTGATTTTCCGCCGCGAACTGCTCGCCGTAGTGGGCGATGAGCGTCTGATGTCCACCGGTGAAGAGGTCATGGTCGCGCTCATGCTCGCCGCCGTGTTCAATGCCGTTAGCATCGTGTTCGTCTCTTGGTTCCAGGCGTCCGGTAAGGGCCGCCCGGCAATGCTGATGACCCTCGGCATTGCGCTGCTGTTCTTCCCCGCTGTGTACTTCGGCAACATGTGGTTCGGCTTTAAGGGCCTGACCTGGGCGTTCCCCTTCACCCAGGTGCTCGCCTGCGCGCTGGGTCTGGTACTGTTCCTCACCACCGGGGGCGCGAAGGTACCCCCGGCTGAGGCTGAGGTTGAGACTGAAGGTTCCGAGGAAGTTTCTGCCGCACAGCTCGAGCAGAAGGCGTAATCCTCGGTCTGCAAATACATAGTAAAAGCCTCGGACTCCCACTTGGGAGCCCGGGGCTTTCACTATGGTTCAGGGCGCTAAATTGGAGACGCTAGTTCTTCCACCAGGAATCAAAAATCGTCACCGGAGTAGTGCGCTTATGGCGGCTACGCAGGTAAATCTGCTCCAGCTTCTCCGCCGCCGCCTCGTCGATTTCCTTACCCTCCAGGTAGTCATCAATCTGCGGGTAGGTCAGACCCAGCTCATCCTCATCGGTACGGCCGGGCACACCGTCCAACAGGTCAGCGGTCGGAGGCTTAGCCCACAGACGCTCGGACGCACCCAGCACCCGCAGCAGCAGCTGGTTCTGGCGCTTATTCAGGCCGTACAGCGGCAGCAGGTCCGCGCCGCCGTCACCGAACTTCGTGAAGAAACCCGTAATGGACTCCGCCGCGTGGTCGGTGCCCACCACCAGGTAGCCGGGGCCGCCAGCCACCGCATACTGGGCGACCATGCGGGCGCGCGCCTTCACATTACCCTTGTTGAAGTCGCTCATCTGCTCGCCGGTCGCGGCAACGTAGGCGGTGTCGAAGCCGTCGACGGCCTCCGCAATGTTGAAGGTGAGGGAGCGGGACGGCTGGATGAAGCGCAGTGCCTCCTGCGCGTCCTCTTCGTCGTGCTGCACACGGTAGGGCAGGCGCACCGCCACGAACTCGGTGGTGCGGCCACGCTCGTTGAGGCGGTCGACCGCCAGCTGGCAGAGGCGACCGGCCAGGGTGGAGTCGATGCCGCCGCTGATGCCCAGTACCAGGCCACGGCTTCCGGTGGCTTCCAGGTAGTCGCAGATGAACTGGATGCGGCGCTCCACTTCTTCGCGTGCCTGCTCTTCGGTCATGTTGGGCTTGACGCCCATTTCACGGATGATCTGTGCCTGTAATTCACGCATGACTTAAGTGTACGCTCCACCTTATAGCCCGCGCGGTGATTAGCGGCTCAGGTTTTCAAAGACGCTCTCATAGCGGTCAACGAAGTCCGCCGCTGCGCTCAGAAGCTCCTCCTGGTCAAGGGAATCCCGAGTAGCTGACAGCGTTTCATCCTTGCCGTTCTGTGCCTGTAATTCACGCATAACCTAAGTCTACGCCGCAGACATAACAGCCCACAGAAAGAGCCGTGCCGAGGCAGAAAACTCCACCCCGACACGGCCCTCACATCCGCATCCGACTAGCGGTTATTCAGCACCCGCACGTTATAGCGGTGCAAGAACGCCGCCATCGCGCCACGCTCAATCGGCTGAACCGGACGGAACGAACCATCAGCCCAACCCGTCGTAATACGCTGATCCGCCAACCACGCAATCTCACGGTAGAACTGGCTACCGGTCGACACGTCACTAAACGGCGACACCGCAGGAGCCGAATACGCCGGCGAACCCGCAAAACGGTAGAAGAACGCCGCCATCGCGTCACGATTCACCGCAGCATTCGGGCGGAACGTACCGTCAGACCAGCCGGTCGTAATGCCGCCGGCGCGCATCCACTCAATCTCCTTGTAGAACGGGTGGTCACGCGGCACGTCCTTGAAGCTCGGAGTGGACGGCGCAGTGAACTGCGGCGAACCCGCCATACGGTAGAAGAACGCCGCCATAGCGCCGCGCTCCACCGAACCATTCGGGCGGAACGTACCGTCCGGGTAACCGGTCGTGATACGACGCTGAGCCAGCCAGTTAATGTCGTTCACGAACAGGTAATCCGCCGGAACATCCTTGAAGTGCGCACTCTCGGCGGGAGCCTCGGAGGACGAGGAAACGCGCAGAACCTGCGCACGCTCACCGGCCGCACCGTTCACGCCCGACAGGTCGCCGGTCGCGTTGTGCATGTGCAGGAACAGGGCAGAGCCCTTCGCCTCACCACTGCGGTGTGCCACCAGGTTCGTGCCCGGTGCGTCCACGAACAGGTTCGGAACGCCCGCCGAATCGCCGCTGAACCACAGCTTCGGCGCCGCATAGTTGAACGCCACCGAATCAGTCGTATCAACCACAGTCGTAGCGGAGAACGCGCTAGAAGTGGTCACCGAGTACGAAATCTCGGTGGACTCGGCGTTCGGGTCCAGACCCAGAACGCTCAGCGGAACAGTCATCACCAGGGTGTTCGAATCCATGATGTTGGTGTCCGTGTCACCCCAGGTGCCGTTCAGCGGGTACAGGGCGTTCTCGATGGCCTGCCACTTGCCGTTGCTACGCTTAGAGACCTTCACCAGCGGGTAGTCCAGGCCCTTCTCACGCACCGTCTGCAGGCGGTAGTCGCTCGTGCCGTCCTTGTTCGTATCAACGAACACGTAGTAGGTGCCGCGCGGGGTCACCTCCTGCCAGTTACCCCAGGTCGAAATACCGAAGGACAGGCGCGCGTCGGAGGTGTCCGCACCGGCAGCCTTCAACGCCGCCACGTCCGAGGCGGCACCCACGTACTGCAGGTCCATGCGGGAATCCGAACCGATACCCAGCTTCGCGGTCGGGATGCGCGGGCTCGAAGCACCCAGCTCGAAGGCACCCAGCAGGGAGCGGTAACCGCCCTGATCCACGGCGGTACCCTGCAGGGTCAGGGTCTGCTCGGTCGCGCCGGAACCCTCCGCGTCGAAGGCGATATCGGAGCCAGCCACACGCATCGCGGAAACCGGCTTCGGTGCCACGTGCAGCGGCATGCGCAGGGTCTTCACCGCAGCCGAAGAATCAGCATCGGTCAGAATCAGGCGGCCCGAAGCGCTCGCAATGTACTGGCGGGCACCCGAAATGGTGACCGTGCCGGTCGAGTAGTTTACCGAATCCTGGTTCGGGTACATGGACGGGTCGATGGTCTTCTCCAGCTTCGACGGGTCAATACGCACCGTCACGGTGAACGTGGCGGTCTGACCGGCACCCACAGACACGGACTGCGGGTAGGAGAACTCCACGCCCGGGATGCTCGTGCTGCCCTCATAGTTCAGGGTGTAGGTGTGCGCCACCGAGTCGGTATTCTCGACGCTCACGCGGTGCTGCAGGGTCTGCACACCGGCGTTCGGGGCGTACTCCAGCACGCCGAAAGTGTCCGAAACCTGCTCGGGGCGGGCGGCGTTGAACAGGAACACCTTGCCAGCTACAGCAGCCGGGGTGTTGATGCGGCCGGTACCCACGCGGTCCACCGCGTACGGGTTGCCCCAGGCGTCCTGCATGCGGTGGTCGGCGGTGTTCATGATGGCGGTCTTAATCATGCGCGGACCGTACTCCGGGTGCGCCTGCATAATCAGTGCCGCAACACCGGCAACAAAGGGCGTGGACATGGACGTACCGGTCTTCACGGTCGCCTCGGTACCGCCACCGACCAGGATGGAGGAAATGTTCGTGCCCGGTGCCGCAACGTCCGGCTTGGTGATGCCGTGCGAGCCGTGCAGGCCACGCGCGGTGGAGGTGTTCGCCTGATCCAGCTTGCCGTTGGGCACGCGAATCGAGTCGCGCAGGTTCTCGCCGAGCTGCAGGGTCAGCTCACCCGAATCAATCTGCGCGGAAAGGCGCTCCACCTGGCTCTTTGCCAGGCGCACGCCCGGAATGGAGGAGTTACCGCCGATAGCGGTGTCGCCCACCTCCGTGTTCGAGGCGATGACCACGCCGGTTGCGCCCGCAGCCTGCAGGTTGTCGAAGCGTACCTTCGAACCGCAGGGTGCTACGCCGTCAGCGTCCGCCCAGTCGATGAGAGCCCACTTGCCCTTCAATGTGGCGGCCTCCTCCTCGGTGAATGCCTCACAGGCGTAACGGTTGCGGGAGGCGGCACGCGCCACGGTGCCGCGCAGCTGCTCCTCGGTCGCCTTCGAATAGTCGAAGCTCACCGAGTAGTCGCCGTAAGTGTCCGCCTCATTCGCGGGGGCAAGAATCTTCACGCGGTCCGCCATCTGGGTCGAACCAATCGAGTTCGCCACGGTCAAGCCGTAGGCGCTGGTGCCGGGACCGCCCGAGTTGGAGTAGGTGTCGCCCACGGCGTTGTAGTTGTTGGCGTTACCCGCCGCAACCACGGAGAGGATGCCCTCGCGGTAGAGGGAGCCGACCGCGTAGTTCACGGTCTCATCGAACACGCCGAACTCGTTGCCGAGCGACAGGTTCGCGATGTCGGCGCGGTCGGAGAAGTCGCCGTCATCGTTGGGGTCGAGCACGCGGTCCAGGCCCTTGGGGACGAACGCGGTGGTGCCCTTACAACCGAAGATGCGCAGACCAATCAGCTGGGCGTCCGGTGCGGAGCCGGGGCCGATTTTCATGTCCTTGAGGTGCTCTTCGGTGAGCTTGGAGTAGTCGCCGTGGAAGGTCGAGCCGTCCGCGTTCACGCCGTAGCCCGCCGCGGTGCCGGCAACGTGGCTGCCGTGGCCGCCGCAGTCGAGCGGGTTAGCGTCCGGGTGGGGAGTGGAGGTTTCCTTCTTGGCGGAGTTGTAGTCGTCACCGACCAGGTCGTAGCCGCCGAGGAACTTCTTCGAATCGTAGGTGCCCTCGGGGATCGTGTCGGATGCCTTCGCCTTCTCGTAGGCTTCCTGGGTTCCGGGGCCGCCCAAATCGGCGTGAGTGTAGTCGATGCCGGTGTCGAGCACCACGATCTTCACGCCCTTGCCGGTGTAGCCGGTGGAGGCGGGATTCTGCGGGCTCTTCGCCCACACGGAGAGCGTGTCGGTATCAATCAGGGAGCCGGTGTTCTGGGGCGCCATGTCCTCGATGATGCTGATGCGTTCCACATCGTCACGGTTCGCGAGCGCACGAATCTGCTCGACGTTACCGTAGAGCGCCACGCCACGCATCGTGTTGTGGGTGGTGTAGAGGACCTGCGCGCCGGATTCCTTCGCCGCGGAGGCGCCCTGCTGCTGCACGCTGGCGCGGATTGCCTGCACCTGTGCCTGCGCGTTGACGGGTGCCTGCGCGCGGGAGCGGACTGCGTCCGGCTGGGTCTGGGCGTAGGCGCCCTTGCCCTTGAATCGGACGAACACGGCGCGTTCGCCGGTGGCGCCGTCCAGGCTGGGGGAGAGGACTTCGTTGCTGTTCTCGCCGGTGCCGGTGTTCTGGCGGGGTGCGTCCCGATCTACGCCGCGTACTACGCCCGGTGCCGCGTAGGCGGCGGTACCGAACGGCAGGGCGGTCAGCCCGAGGGTGAGCCCCAGGGTGAGTGCGCCGCAGCTGCGTGCCAGCTGCTTGAGGCGGCCCGGCTGTGTGTGCCGGGTGGCTCGCGCGGGGGTAGCTTCAGGGAAGGTTGCCACTGAATGCTCCTTATTTAGTGATGGTGTGTTCCTTAGCGGTTTCTGCACCTGTGGCGTTGCACCGAGAGTTGTGCACCGAGGGGTCTGCACCGAGAGTGCTTCGGTGCGTCTGTACTCCGTCTCCAGTGCATCTGCGCGGCGTGAACGTCAAGGTTCATGCCGACGGTGAAGAAACCTTCATTTATTGTCTCAACGATTCTTTATATAACCTAGTCAGACTCGTATTACGGAACATGACGCGGAATACAAACTTACCCAACCACAGAAAAAGGGAGCCGCACCGCGCAGAAACTGCAACGGTACGGCTCCCTCGGTAAAACCTGCTGAGGTAGCACCTACAGCGGTAGAACCTTACGAACCCTAGAATTTAGGGTTTTTAGATTCTGTGCCCCTAGATTTCAGGGCTTTCCTTCAGCACGCCCGTGCTGTAGCGGTACACGAACGCCGCCATAGCGTCGCGGTGCACCGGCTCCACGGGGCGGAACGAACCATCAGGCCAACCGGTGGTCACGCCCTGCTCAGCCAGCCACGAGATCTCGCGGTAGAACTGCTTGTCGGTCGGAACGTCCGTGAAACGAGCCTGCGCGGGGGCAGTGTACTCGGGCGAACCTGCGTAACGGTAGAAGAACGCAGCCATCGCGTCACGGTTCACCGAACCCTCCGGGCGGTAGGTGCCATCGGGCCAACCGGTGGTGATGCCCTGAGCCTTCATCCACTCAATCTCCTTGTAGTAGGGGTGGTTGAGCGGAACATCCGAGAAGCTCGGGGTGGACGGTGCGGTGTACTGCGGCGAGCCGCTCATGCGGTAGAAGTACGCCGCCATGGTTGCGCGGTCCATGTTGTTCAGCGGGCGGAAGGTGCCGTCCTGGTAGCCGCGGTCAATCTGACGGGCAGCAATCCACGTGATTTCACGGTAGAACTGGTTATCCGCCGGAACGTCGGTGAAGCGTGCATCGTGGAGGGTGCGAGCCACCTTCACGACCTGCGCACGGTCGCCAGCGGCAACACCGTTAGCGGTCTTACGGCCGCTCAGGTCACCGGTCGCATTGTGCATGTGCAGGAACAGAGCCTGACGCTCCTTGTTGTTGTTCTTGCGGTGAACGGTCAGCTGGCCGCCGTCACGGTCCACGAACAGGCCGGGTACGCCCGACTCCTCACCGGTGAACCAAACACCGGGGTTGAAGGGGGAGTACTCAATCGCGGAGGTGGTGTCCACGTAGGAGTTGCCCTCGTTGTACCAGGTGTCGGTCTGCACCGTGTACTTGATGCTCTGAGCCTTCTCAGCGGTCAGGCCCAGGTCCTTCAGCGGCACACCCAGAATCATGGTGTTGGTGTCCATGATGTTGGTGTCGGTGTCACCCCAGGCGCTGTTCAGCGGGTAGCGAGCCACCACGTAGGATGCGTTACCGGAGATGGACCAGACCTTCACCAGCGGGTAGTCCAGACCCTTCTCGCGGGTCACTTCCAGAACGTAGTCTGCGGTGGAGTCGTTGTTGGTATCAATCTGCACCTGTACCTGACGGCCCCAGTGCATGCTATCCCAAGTACCCCAGGTCGAAATACCGAAGAACAGAGAACCATCGTTCGGGTTCTTGCCCGCAGCCTTCAACGCCGGAGCGTCCGAGGCGGCACCCACATACTGCAGATCAACAGACTGGTTCGACGGCAGCTTCAGCTGACCGGACGGAATACGGTCGCTGACCGCACCCAGCTCAAACGCACCCAGCAGCGAACGGTAACCGCCCTGGTTCAGGGTCGTACCGCGCAGAGTCACCGTGGACTCCTTATCGGCAATGCCCTTGTAATCAATGCGGGATGCATCAACACGCATCTTCGAGACAGGCTTGGGCGCCACGTGAATCGACTGGCGGATCGCCTCGCGACCATTCTCAGAGAAAATCAGGCGACCAGAAGCGCTCGCAATGTACTGGCGCTTACCGGCAATCAGAGTCTGACCGGTCGTCCAGTCCTGAGCGACGTGGTCGGCGCTCATCGCCGGGTCCATGGTCTTCTCCAGCTTGGACGGGTCAATACGCACGGTCACGGTCACGTTCTTACGCTCACCGGCACCCACGCTCACCTGCTGCGGGTAGGAGTACTCCACACCCGGGATGGTCGTGCTTGCCTCGTAGTTCAGGGTGTAGGTGTGAGCCTGCGAGTCGGTGTTATCCAGCACGATTTCACGCTGAACAGTCTGAATACCCGAATCGGGGGTGTACTCCAGCACGCCGAACGCGGTCGAAACACGCTCGGGGGTCTTCGCATCGTACGCGATAACCTTTGCGTCCACGGCGGCGCGAGCATTCACCATGCCGGTACCCACACGATCCACCGCGTACTGAGCACCCTGCTCATTCTTGATGGGAGTGGACGCGCCGTTCATCAGCGCAGCCTTAATCATCTGCGGGTTGTAATCCTGATGCGCCTGCATCACCAGAGCGGCAATACCGGTCACATGCGGGGTAGCCATGGAGGTACCGGTGAAGGAAACACCCTTATTACCCATACCCACAGCGGCAGAGACGATCTCAGTACCCGGCGCCGCAAGGTCAGGCTTAATGAAGCCGTCAGCACCGTGCTGGCCGCGAGCACTCGAAGTGTTCAGGTCAAAAGCGTGCGAGTGGGAGCTACGACCCGAAGCCTTGTAGTCCAGGTTCATCTCAACGGTTACCGGACCGGCAGCCAGAGCCTTCTCCAGGTCCTTCGTCGAAGAAGCAGTCAGACGCAGACCCGGAATGGTTGCGTTACCGCCAATACCGATGGAGTAGCGCTCAGCCTTACCAGCCATCACCACGCCAACACCGCCGGCAGCCTGAACGTTATCGAAACGAGTCTTCGAACCGCACGGGAACGTCAAATCGTCCTGATCCCAGTCGAAGTAAACCCACTTGCCCTTCAAAGCCTTCGCCTCTTCAGCGGTGAAAGCCTCGCAGGCGTAACGGTTACGCTTCGGCGCGGCAACAACCTCGCCGCGCAGCTGATCAGCGGACGCCTTCGAATAATCGAAGTTCACCGAATAATCACCCTGCAACCACTCCAAACCGGTCTTCGTGGTCACGCGGGCACGGTCAATCGGCTGAGTCGAACCGTAGGCGTTCGCCACCGACAGCGCCGCAGCCGCATTCGCCGGGCTACCCGAATCGGAGTAGGTGTCACCCACACCGTTGTAGTTATTGGCGTTACCGGCAGCAGCCACAGTGAACACACCCTGACGTGCCATCGTGTTAATCATGTACGACTCGGGGTCGTCAGCCGGGGCGAACTCGCCACCGAGCGACAGGTTCACAATGTCGGCGCGGTCAGAGAAATCACCGTCACCATTCGGGTCCATCACGGTATCGAGCGCCTTCATCACAACACTCGAATTGCCGTAGCAACCGAACACGCGAATCGCCAAAATCTGAGCCTCAGGAGCAGTACCGGGGCCAATGGACATGCCCTTCAGCTGTTCCTCCGTCAGGTTCTTGTAATCGCCACGGTAAGTCGTACCGTTCGCCGTCACACCATAACCGGCGGCAGTACCCGCCACGTGCGTGCCGTGACCGCCAGAACCGAAACCATCCGGACGGCAATCCAGCGGGTTATTATCCGGCTGCGGAGTCGACTTCTCAGCCACCGACGCATTGTAGTCATCACCGACCAAGTCAATGCCGCCAATGAACTTATTACGATCAATCAGACCCGAATCAGCAGTCGGAAGCTCCGTCATCGCCTTAGCCTTCAGGTACGAATCCACCGTACCGGGGCCACCAAAATCAGCGTGCGTATAGTCAACACCGGAGTCAACAATCGCAATCTTCACACCCTTACCCGTGTACCCCGTATTCTCACGAGTCCACGTAGCAAGAGTCTTCGTATCAATCTCGCTACCGGAGTTCATGCGCTCCTTCGCGATAATCGGCGAAATACGCTCCACATCCGGGCGCTCCGCCAACGCACGAATCTGCGCAGCATCACCAGTAATCGCCGCACCACGCATCGCATTATGCGTCGTGTACATCAGCTTCGCGCCAGAAGCAGCCGCCACAGACTGAGCCTGCGACTGCACCTGAGCTGCAATAGCCTGCACCTGCGCCTGACGGTTCGCCGGCGCCTCCTTACGTGCCAGAACAGCCGCGGACTGGGTCTGCTCATACGCACCCTTGCCCTTGAACTGCACATACACAGTGATCTGGCCTTCAGCCTTCTGCAGGCCCGGGCTGATACGCGAGGCAGCGTCACCGGATGCGCTCGCAGTGCTTCCTTCGACCTGCTGGGGGCTCTGAGCGTGAGCGGCAGAGAAAGTGGCGGGCACGCCGAGAGTAAGGGCAAGAGCCGCACTCAAACCGGTCGCACCGACAGCCTTCATTCTGCGGCGTGGCGCATGAGGCGTTGTCATGGAATCCTCCTTCGGATTTTCTATTTTTCGGTAATGCTGTGTGCTCTGTGGTTGTGTATCGGTGATGTGCGGAGGCGGCCCCACCGGCAGACGACGAGTGAGTGCGTCCGCCGGTGAAACCGCCACCAAAACTTAGAAAGGTTCCGGGATTTTCAGGCCCCGAATCCTACCGGTTCCGGGTGCCCCTCCCACCCCATGCAGGGGGCGGGAGGGGCACCCGAACCGTTAGCTACCAGTTAGCTACCGTCTAGCGGCCTGCCTGGTTAGCGACCTTCTCGGTATAGCGGTAGATGAACGCCGCCATCGCATCGCGGGCAATGGGGGTTACCGGGCGGTAGGTGCCGTCCGGCCAGCCGGTGCTGATGCCCTTCAAAGCCAGCCACGTGATCTCACGGTAGAACTGGTTATCGGTGGACACATCGCTGAAGTGGCTGGTCGCGGGCAGATCCACGTGCGGGGAACCCGCCGCACGGTAGAAGAACGCAGCCATGGCGTCACGGTTCACCGGTGCGGAGGGGCGGAACGTGCCGTCCGAGTAGCCGGTGGTGATGCCCTGGGCCTTCATCCACTCAATCTCCTTGTAGAAGGGGTGCGTGGTCGGCACGTCCTTGAAGCTCGGAGTGGAGGGGGCAGTGAACTGCGGGGAGCCCTGCATGCGGTAGAAGAACGCCGCCATTGCGCCGCGCTCCACGGATTCCAGCGGGCGGTAGGTGCCGTCCGGGTAGCCGGTGGTGATGCGACGCTGAGCCAGCCAAGAAATCTCGGTGTAGAACTGGTCGCCGGACTTCACATCGGTGAAGCGGGACGGAGTAATGTACTCGGTCTGCTGCTCCTTGATGTTCAGCACCTCGGCGCGCTCGCCCTTGGCACCGTTGGTGCCGGAGAGGTCGCCGGTGCCGTTGTGCAGGTGCAGCAGCAGCGCCTTGGCAGGTGCGCCGGATTCGCCGAGCGCGGGGATTGCGTCAGCGGAGCGGTGCGCCGTCAGGGTGGTGCTGGAGGCATCCGGGAAGAGGCCAGCCACGGCGGAGGAGTCGCCGCTGAACCACAGCTTGGGGCTGAAGGGGCGGTACTTGATCCAGCCGGTTTCGCTGACGTTGCCCCACTCGTACTGGGTGGTTGCGCTGACTCGGTACTGGATGTCCGGGTTGTTGGCGCTGGTCAGGCCCAGGTCCTTGAGGGGTGCACTCATGATGAGAGTGTTGGTGTCCATCATGTTGGTGTCCACATCACCCCAGGCACCGTTGAGCGGGTAGTAGCCAAGCTCGACGAGGTTGCCGTTCTTGTAGCCGTAGAGGCGAACCAGCGGGTAGTCCAGGCCCTTAGCGCGGTCGGTGACCAGCTTGTAGTCGGCGCGGTTGTTGCCGTCGGTGTCGATTTCTACGGTGAAGGTGTTCTCGTAGGAGACAACATCCCAGTTCGCCCAGGTGGAGATACCGAAGCGCAGGGTGCCGTCATCGGCGTTGCCGCCGGCTGCCTTCAGTGCGGGCGCATCCGAGGAGGCACCAACGTACTGCAGGTTCGCCTTAACGTTGCTGTTCAGCGACAGGGAGGTGGGGGCAACACGGTCCACGCTCGCACCGTACTCAAAAGCACCCAGCAGGGAACGGTAGCCGCCCTGGTTCACTTCGGTGCCGCGCAGCGAGATCTGGGACTTGGTCCAGCCGGTGTCTGCCTTCTGCGCCTCGTCGCTGGAGGGCTTCTGCGTGAAGGTTACGGTGTCTTCGGCAGCGTGCATGGTGCTGACGGGCTTGGGCGCCACGTGGATGGGCAGGCGCAGGTTCTGACCGTTGTCCTCGGTGAGGACGAGGCGACCGGAGGCGCTGGAGATGTACTGACGGTACTGTGCGGGCACGGTTTCGTTACCGGTGTAGTAGTCAGTTGCGTTCTGGGTGGCGTCCATTGCTGCGTCGCGGGTCTTCTCCAGCTTGGACGGGTCGATGCGCACGCTCAGTTCGAACTTCTTGGTCTCACCGGGTGCGAGGGTGACCGAGGAGGGGAAGGAATATTCCACACCGGGAATATTGGTGCTTTCAGCGTAGGACAGGGCGTAGGTGTGCGCCACGGAATCGGTGTTCTCAACGGTCACCTCGCGGGTGAGGGTCTGAACGCCTGCATCCGGTGCGTACTCGAGCACGCCGAAGCTCAGGGACACGGTGCCGCTCTTGTCAGCGTTGTAGACGAGGGACTTCGACTGCACGGCAGCGAGGGTGTCCACGCGTCCGGCACCCACGCGGTCAACCGCGTATGCGGCACCAGATTCGGTGCGCACATCGTGGGTGGCGGTGTTCATGAGGGCGGACTTGACCTGTGCGGGGGTGTAGCTCGGGTGGCTCTGCATGACCAGGGCAGCGGAGCCGGTCACATAGGGTGCCGCCATGGAGGTGCCGCTGAAGGTCACGGAGTTGCTACCGGTCGCTACCGCCGCGGAGGTGATGTACGAGCCAGGTGCCGCAATGTCGGGCTTGGTGTAGCCGTAGCTGCCGTGGAAACCGCGGGCACTCATGGGGTTCAGCTGATCCAGCTTGTCAGTGTCCACGCGCAGGGAGGACTTCAGCTCATTGCCGAGGCGCACGGTCAGGGGCTTACCTGCCGCTTCTGCCGCGGTGATCTGTGCACGCAGGTCCTTCGCGGCGGATGCTGCCAGGCGGAAACCGGGCAGGGTATCGTTACCGGCGATGCCCAGGCCGGGCTCCTCGTCGTGGCCTGCAAGCAGTACGCCCTTGGCGCCTGCCGCCTCCAGGTTGTCGAAGCGCACCTTGGAGCCGCAGGCGAGTTCACCGTCATCTTTAGCCCAGTCGATGAGCACCCACTTGCCCTTCACGGCTGCCGCTTCGTCGGCGCTGAGGGCGTTGCAGGCGTAGCGGTTGTTCTCGGAGATTGCGGTGAGTTCACCGGTGAACTCCTTGCTGCCCGCCTGTGCCCAGGGGTAGGAGGCGCTATAGTCGCCGCGTACCTTGCGGGTGGTGCCGGTGGCGGGGTCGGTCAGCTCTGCCGCATCCACGGCGCGGGTGGAACCGTAGGCGTTCGCCACGGTAATTGCGCTGGCTGCGGTGGCGGGGTGACCGGAGTTGGAGTAGGTGTCGCCGCGCAGGCTGTAGTCGTTGGCGTTACCTGCGGAGATCACCGAGAGCACGCCGGCGCGGGTGAGCGCGTCAACGGCGTAGGCTTCAGGGTCGTCCTGCGGGGAGAATTCGCCGCCGAGGGACATGTTGACGACGTTCACGCGGTCGGAGAAGTCGCCGTCACCGTTGGGGTCGAGGGCGCGGTCGAGCGCCTCGATGACCACGTTGGTACTGCCGGAGCAACCGAAGACGCGGAAGGCGTAGATTTCAGCGTCGGGGGCGACGCCGGGACCGATCTTCATGGTCTTGAGCTGCTCTGCGGTGAGTTTGCTGTAGTCGCCGGTGAAGGTGCTGCCGTCGGCGTTCACGCCGTAGCCTGCCGCGGTGCCCGCCACGTGGGTGCCGTGGCCGCCGGTGGTGCAGTCGAGCGGGTTGCCGTCGGGAACGGCGGTGTTGCTGCCGTCGTAGTTGTCACCGACGAGGTCGTAACCGCCAGCAACCTTGGTGCGGTTGATGAGTCCGGAGTCTGCGGAGGGCAGCTCGGTGAGCTTGGATGCCTTCTCGTAGTCTTCGAGCTTGCCGCTACCGCCGAAGTCGGTGTGGGTGTAGTCGATACCGGAGTCGATGACGGCAATCTTGACGCCCTTGCCGGTGTATCCGCCCGCGCCGGCGGGGTTGGTGGTGCCGGTCCAGGTGGCGAGGGAGCCTGCGTCAATGGCGGCGCCCGCGTTCTGGCGGTACTTGGGCAGAATGGGCGAAATCTTCTCCACATCGGGGCGGTTGGCGAGTGCCTTGATGGACTCGGCGTCACCGCGCACTGCCACGCCGCGTACCGCGTTGTGGGTGGTGTAGAGGACCTGCGCGCCGGACTGGCTGCTGACCTGCTGTGCCTGGCTCTGCACCTGGGAGGCGATTGCCTGCACCTGCGAGCTGGTGTTGACGGGTGCCTGCACGCCGGCGCGTACGCCTGCGGGCTGGGTCTGTTCAAAGGCGCCCTTACCTTTGAACCGGACGAAGGCGGTGACGGTGCCGCTGGCGTTCTTCATGCTTTCGCTGAGTACTTGCTTGACGGCGTCGGGGTCTTCTGCGGCGTGGGCGGTGGTGCTCAGCGCTGCGAGGGGGCTCAGCGCCATGCTGAGGGTGAGTAGCCCGCTGCCGATTCGGCGTCGATGCGACCGGCCGCGGGGATTTGGGGAGGCGGTGTGTGTCACGGTGCTCCTTTGCTTGGCTCCCGGGGTGTTTCTGGGAGGCTTGTGGTGTTGTTCTGGTGGGTTCTAGTTGAACTTGAACACACTAGATGTGAACTAGGATACACCTCAAAATGGCTTGTGAAGCGTTTATTACCCCTAAATGAATCAAATTATGGACATGTTCGACCCTTTTCTTTTTCACGTTTTTCATTTGCATTTGGGTTCAGGTTCTTTTCAGGTTCGGTTGTTACTGTAAAACCATCTATTGAACATCTATCAAAAATGATGGGATAGGGAGGGTCGAACCGTGGTCAAACGACGCATTTCCCCGAAAGAGTCTGTCATGCACAGCTCCCACCTGCTGGCAGCCGGCAGCGCGCTGGAGGTCGAACCGGTCCCGCAGTACGGTCGACCGGGCCCCCTCCTAATTCCCATGAAACTGCTCAACGACCCCTCCGGTCATCAGGGGCAGATGAGCGCGGTCGCCATTCAGCAGCACCTCCCCGACGGGATAGGCCCGCAACGGAAAATCGTCGAGAAAATCTTGGCTGGCCCGGAACACCCGGTGGGCTATGTTCCGCTGAGTGAACAGCTGAAAAACGTGCGGTACACCAGGGCGATTTGGCCTTGTCTGGAGTCCTTGGTTGTGGTTCTCCTGGTGATTCTGCTGAACCCGTTTACGCTCGCTTCTTTGCTCTTTAATTCCCGTGCTACAGACACTGAATTCCTCGAAACAATCGTTCTCTTCCTGGTATTTTCTGGGGGCGTTATAGTTCTCTGGCTTATCCCTATTCTTTGGGCGGGTTTGCTGATCTCTGTGGTGAGTAAAGCAGTACGAAAGATTAGTGCTGCGTTGCGTGAGGGTACGACCTATGAGGATTTCTGGTTTTTCCTCGTGTATAACCGCCCTGTCGACAAGGGCTCCATGTACCGGTACGAGCTGGATGAAGAACCCAATCAGAAAATTATTGGCCCAAAAACACATGCCGCATTGAGCTCTCAGGAGTCGTCATGACCACTAATAACAACCAGCCCATCGAGGACCAGCTGGAGTTCTCGGATGAGCCGGTTCTGCTGATGTCACCGAAGGTCATCCACGGTCGCCCCCGCCCGAGGCTGCGGTGCATCGACAGGGGAGAGGTGCAGGGCATCCTGACCGAGGGCACGTCATCTGCCTGGAAAGTTGGCAAGGTGGTGGGCTATGTTCCCATCGAGAAGTCGCGCGAAACCTTCGACGCGAAGGGCTTCTTCACCGATTGGGACGGCTTCACCTTGTATGTGCTGGGACCGGTACTGCGGATGGCGTTCTGGTCGTCTCTTTTTATCGCGCTGGTGAGTCCGGTGCTCCTCTCCCAGAGCCATATAGAAATCAGTGAAGGCATGGAGCTGGCGCTGATAAATATCTTCGCGCCGTTCTTTTACTTTCCGCCGCTGATTCTGGTTGGGGTCGTTGTAGGAATCTGGTTGCTGTTTCTCAGTGCAGGAAAGTTTCTGAAGGCCGTTGAGGATGCCGTCGAGTCGATGCGCCTGTTCATTGGGCAGCACAAGATTCAGCAGGATTTTCAATTCCGGCTGGTGTACGAGTGCACCCCGCTTGACGGTGGTTCAGCCACGGCGTTGCTGCACCGCATCCTTGAATCGCACCATGAGGAGGAATCATGACCGCCAATAGTAGCCGGGGGATAGCCCCCGCACACTGAACACACAATGTAGACAACACAACAGACACATAACAGCAGACAAGCATTGGAGGAGGTCACCGTGGTGGAGCATAGCGAAGCACCGAAAAACCCTCAGAACCCAACCGAGAAGAGCGATAGCGAGTATCAGCCGCTGTGGGATATGGATCAACCCGCCCCCGAATACTCGGCTTTGCTTCTTCACGGAACGCCGGTTCCCGCACCGACCGGGGATATTCCCGAGCCGGTGAAGGAGGTCCTGGAAATACAGAAGGCTCGTTCTGCATCCGCGCCTGCTGTCCCATCGGTTCCTGCAGCACCTGATTCTGCGGTGCCCAACCCTGCAGCGCCCAATTCTGCGGCGTCTACTCTGGCGGTTTCGGCTCCTGCGCCTTCTGTGCAGGCTGCGTACTTTTTCCCTTCGGCGATGGGTCACCCGGTGCTGAACCGGCCGCTGTATGGCCGCCCGGGCCCCACGATGCGCCGAATGTCCCCCATGGGCACGGATACTGGTGCATCTGCATACCAGCAGGTGCCAAGTGTGTTTCCCACCTGGCAGGAGGGGAAAGTAGCGGGTACACCACGACCTATTGGGTACATCTCAGCGACCCCACTTGCGGGTAAGGTGCGTGTATCAGACCTGTGGTGGAAGGCGTGGCCTGAGTTCATAGTGCTCTTCTTCGTGGGTGTGGTGTTTAATCCCCTGACTTATCTTCTGTTGGCTACTGTTACAGAGGATCCTAGCTTCGGCGGGTTTATTTTCTATTTCTTCCTGATGCTTTCTCTGGCGACATTTGGTCTTCCCCTGTTCTTGTGGGCTGGTGCGCTGATTTTTGCGCTACTCCGAGTGAGCCGAAAGTATCGGGCGCTGAAGTGGAAGGCCATGCCTCTCGGGTCGTTCTGGTTCTACCTGGTGTATGACCGCCTGCCTAGGGACTCCGAGGAAATGCAGGGAATCCTGGGTGCAGCGTCTTCGATGTCTTCGGTGGCGTCAGCCCCTCAGCCGCTGAGTGCCCCGAGCCCTACCTCAAGCTCTGATCCAAACTCAGCGGATGTATCGTAGTCGACTTCCCGTGAGCCCCTGGACTCTGGTAGCGCTGAACCCCCGGCAGTGTTAACACGTGCGTGTTGGAGCTTGTCGGGGGCTTTTTCTCAGCTTTTATCAGGTAGGTTTCAAGGGAGCGCCCAGCGCTCGCTGGTACGGTGGTGCCACTAGGAGTATGTCTGGTGAGCGAAGGAGACGACCATGGCAGACCAACCCACCGCGAAGCGTGAAGGTACGCATCACGAAAATATGAAACACGAAGAGGCGTACCAGCCACTCTGGGACACCGACCAGTCTATCCCGGAATACATGACGCTACTCATGGATCAGCAGGCCTCAGAAAAAGAAGACGCTGAGCCGCACGGAAACTCCGACGACAACGAAGACGAAGAGCTAGAGCACCCCGACCCCGCTTATGAATACGTCTACCCGGGTGCCCCCAAGCGCTACGACTCCGCGCGGAAAGACTCTCATGACAACGACGACAACGACACCGACGACATCGAAGAGCCGGAAGACGCATCAGAAGATACCCCGGAAGATACTCACGAATCTCGTAAGGACGACGAGGCGAACCACCCGGTAGCGCTCGCCTCCTCTGCGCTCAACTCCACTGCGCCCACCCAGTCCACCGGGCTCACCCAGCCTGTGTTCTCTGCCCGTGAGCGGGCGCAGGCAATGCAGACTCAGGCAATGCAGACTCAAACGATGCACGCCTACGGCGAGTACGTTCAGTTGGAATCCCTCGGCTTGAGCCCGGGCGCTATCCTGCCGGTCATCCCCGACCCGCTCTTCAGCACCCCCGACTCAAAACTCATCGAAATGCGCCTGCTCGACCGTTCCCAGGATGAGTCCGCACCCATGCAGGCGTGCGCTGTCCACCTGAGCCCGGTCAAGGACGAAGGGAACCCCACCTCTCGGGCAGCAATGATTCAGCCGGTGGGCTACGTTCCCGTGAATAGGCCGCCGACAAGGTACAGCGTTAAAGACCTGAAGAATGAACTCCTCCTCTCGAACATTTGGCTTGCTGCCCTGTTGATAGTGAACCCCTTTGTATTGGCGCCTCTTGCCAGCATCGTAGACCCCGAATACGGGTTTATGGTCGCGTTCATTTTCGTGGTTATCGGCGTGGGGTCACTTTTTGTGGTGCCGGTTCTGTGGATCATGGGCATAGTTCGCACCTTCAAACGCCGGAATCAGATAAATGACCTCATCGAGGAGGGGCAGACCCCGCCCACCGAGTTCTGGTACTACCTGGTGTATAACCGCCTGCCGGACGGCTACACGGGCATCAACGGCTACACGAAGAAAGAAGAGGACTCTTTCTCGGTGTACGAGTTTCTGAAAAAGCAAGAACACGCAAAGCTACACGAGTCTGTAGCACCGCGCGAGGCCGCCGCGCTACAGAAGTCCTCCGCCTCTCCTACGCCCGCCGCGCATCCTGCGCTCGCCGATGAAGAGAAACAGGACTAGCGACTAAACCACACAGCCCCGAACTGTAAAACAACCTGCCCCTCCACGCACATATGACCGCGTGGAGGGGCAGATTGCGTCTTTTCCTTGTCATATTCAGGTTTCTTCGTCTGTTGTCCGGCGAGGGTTAATATTCCATTTACCTTGCCTTGATAGGGTGAAACCATCACGAGCGTTGCGACCAAGCAGAGCAAGGCGGGCACCCGCCGGAAACGGCGAGTTAGCCTGCCGCCGCACCTCAACGATTAGCTGTATCCACTCATCGATAGATTAAGGAAAGAACGATGTCCCAGAACCCGAACCCTGAACAGTACAACCAGTACTCTCAGCAGGCACCCTCCTACTCGCAGGCGCCGGGTCAGCAGCCCAACGGTTACATGGTCTCCTCCAAGGACGACCAGAACATGGCGATGCTCGCGCACCTGGCTTCTGCAATTCTGTCTCTGCTGTCCTTCGCATCCGCAAGTATTCTCGCGCCGCTGGTCATGTGGTTCATCTACAAGGACAAGCCCGGTTACTCCTTCACTAAGGAAGCATCCCGCCGCGCGTTCAACTTCAACTTCTCCCTGTGGGTCATCAGCATGGCTTCCTGGCTGCTGATTATTCTGACCTTCGGCATCCTGGGCATCATCCTGTGGGTCGTCCCGATGGTTGTGGCTATCCTGATGGTTATCTTCCACAGCCTGGCTGCTCTGGCCGCAAACCGCGGTGAGCAGTACACCTACCCGATGACCTTCATCGAGATCATCAAGTAGTCTTCATAAGCTCATACCGGTAGCGCCCCCGTCCAAATATCGGATGGGGGCGTTGCCGTGCCCGGTGAGGCTCACCGGCACCGGATCTGGCACGCCTACCGCCCCGTAACACGGGACTTAAAGGGACGGGCACGGTATCATTAGAAGAGCTGTGCCTACCCGAAACATGAGGCGGTAGGTCGCCGCCGCGCCGTGAAATCCGGTGCGTATCTTCAAGGCTTTCAAGGAGCACAAAAATGTCAGCTGTCGTGATTGTGGGCGCCCAGTGGGGCGATGAGGGTAAGGGTAAGGCAACCGACCTGCTCGGCCCCCGCGTAGACTACGTGGTCAAGCCCAACGGCGGTAACAACGCCGGTCACACCGTGGTGGTGAACGGCCAGAAGTTTGAGCTGAAGCTGCTGCCCGCGGGTATTCTGAGCGATAACGCCGTCCCCGTGATTGGTAACGGCGTGGTTGTTAACCCCGAAGCTCTGTTCGCTGAGATTGACGGCCTTGAGGCACGCGGTGCAGACACCTCCCGCCTAAAGATTTCCGCTAACGCACACCTGGTCGCACCCTACCACCAGACCATGGACAAGGTGACCGAGCGTTTCCTCGGCAAGCGCGCTATCGGCACCACCGGCCGCGGTATCGGCCCCGCCTACATGGATAAGGTTGGTCGCCTCGGCGTGCGTGTTCAGGACATCCTGGACGAGTCGATTCTGCGTCAGAAGGTTGAGGGCGCACTGCGTCAGAAGAACGAACTGCTGGTGAAGGTCTACAACCGCCGCCACGTTGAGGTCGACGAAATCGTCGAGTACTTCATGTCTTACGCTGAGCGTCTGAAGCCGATGATTGTGGACACCACCCAGCTGCTGAACAAGGCACTGGACGAGGGTAAGACCCTGCTGATGGAGGGCGGCCAGGCAACCTTCCTGGACGTTGACCACGGCACCTACCCGTTCGTAACCTCCTCCAACCCGACCTCCGGCGGCGCGTGCGTCGGTTCGGGTGTGGGCCCGACCCGCATCTCCCGCGTGATCGGTATTCAGAAGGCGTACACCACCCGCGTGGGTGCTGGCCCCTTCCCGACCGAGCTGTTCGATGAGATGGGCGAGTTCCTGCGCACCACCGGCGGCGAGTTCGGTGTGAACACTGGCCGCCCGCGTCGTTGCGGCTGGTACGACGCCGTGCTGGCGCGTCAGGCTGTGCGCATCAACGGTTTCACCGACCTGTTCATCACCAAGCTGGACGTTCTGACCGGCCTGGATAAGATCCCGGTCTGCGTGGCTTACGACGTTGACGGTGTGCGCCACGACGAGATGCCGATGACTCAGACTGAGTTCCACCACGCTAAGCCGATTTTCGAGTACTACGACGGGTGGACCGAGAACATTTCGGATGCGAAGAGCCTGGATGAGCTGCCCGAGAACGCCCGCAAGTACGTGCTGAAGCTGGAAGAGATTTCTGGCTGCCGTATCTCCGCGATTGGTGTGGGCCCGGATCGTGACCAGACCATCGTGGTTCGCGACCTCATCAACGAAGACTAAGCGCAATAGCTCAATACGCGAAAGCCCCCGGAGGCTACCTTACAGGTGCCTTCCGGGGGCTTTTCGTATGTCGGGTGCACACGCGGTGCACATGACCGGACGGGGTGCATACCGTATGCTGGAAGGAGCGCCTCGCACACGTGGCGCCAAAGCGTTCAGAGGAGAAAAACGATGTCCTATATCACCGGAGCTATCTACCCGAGCTCGGACCGCCCTCAGCTGGGTGCCACCGAGGAAGAAACCCTCCGCGCCTACGCGGACAAGAACACCGCCGTAGCCCTCGGATACGCCAACCCCGACATCCACGAACTACACACCCTGCAAAAAACCTTCAACCTGCACGAACTCGCCATCGAAGACGCCACCCGCGGCCACCAGCGCGCCAAGCTCGAACGCTACGGAGACTCCCTCTTCGCAATCATCCGCCCCGCCATCTACCTCGACAAAGAAGAAGAAGTGCGCCTCAGCGAACTGCACCTCTTCACCGGCCCCCGCTACACCCTCGCACTCGTTCGCGACGAACAACGCCAGCGCATCAACGACAAGTTCAACCTGCTCTACGCCACCCCCGATGCATCCCCCGCCCGACTGCTGCACCGCATCCTCGACAGCACCGTCGACGGGTACGCCCCCGTGCTCGAGGGACTCGAGAACGACAACGACGAGATTGAAGACATCCTGTTCTCCGCGCACGACCGCCAAGACGCCAACTCCCTGGCGCAGCGCATATACGAGCTACTCAACCAGGTGATTGACTTTCAGCGAGCCTGCCGACCCCTCGAACCGATGATGGGTCGCATCATTGAAGGCCTACGCACTGGCGCGCTCGACCCGTCCCCCTACCCGGGCGCGAGCCGAGGCGAAGTCGAAGACGAGGCCGTGGAACTTGCCCGCCAGTTCCGTAACGTGCTCGACCATGTGGTCCACACGAAGGAACGTTTGGAGGACCTCCGCACCTCCCTCGAAAACGCCCTGCGCGTACACGACACCCTGCTCGGTCAGCAGCAGAACGACGACACCAAGAAAATTTCCGCCTATGCGGCGCTACTCATGGTGCCCACCATTGTTGGCTCGGTGTACGGCATGAACTTTGAGGTCATGCCCGAGCTCAAGTGGGAGTTCGGCTACCCGGCGGCCCTGCTGCTGATGCTGGTCTCCTGTCTGCTCCTCTACTGGTTCTTCAAGAAGAATAAGTGGCTCTAACAGTCCACAAAACGGCACTGGCTAGGCCTTTAAACGCGTATGCCGCGCAGGGCATACACACATGCCTTACGCGGCGCGGTCGTACTGGGCACGCATTGCGCGGCGGCAATCACGACGCTCACGCTTGAACTTCTTACACACAGCCTCCGAATCGGCAAACATGTAGAAGTCCTCCGGCTCAGCCGACAGACCCAAAGTCGACAGCTCAACCAGCGACAGCATCGCGTAGAACATCTCGCGGCGCAGCTCAAAATTGCAGGCACCCGGAGCGGACTCCACCGCAAACACGCCGCCGGTGCACTCCAGCGCGCGCATCGCCCAGTGCTGAGTCCACAGGTCACCATTGACCGGGCTCACGCCCAGGCGAGTCAACGCCAAGCCGGTACCCTGCACACGCTCAAAGCGCAGGCACATCTCCAGGTCCTTCTCCAGGGGGAACACGAACAGCAGAGCGTTCTGCGCCGCCGCACGCAGCTCAGCCAGGTTCGCCTCGTAACCGGAAGCACCCTGAGTCAGGTGACGCATCACGCGGCCCATCGTCGAAGACGCCGGCGCGGTGCGGAAGCACGAACCATCCGCCACCAGCTGCTCCAGAACGCCGCGGAGCTCCTCCACGTTGAAACGCTCCATACGGACGATGGTGCCCGCCTGCATCAGCAGGTTGAACTCTGCATCACGGCACAGCTGCTCATCGGCGGTGCAGGAAATCTCTGCGTTTGTGTACTGGCTCTCGTGAGTGGTGTTTTCCATGACCGTTCCTTCCGTAGATGCTGAATCAACCTAGCGGCAACACCGCAGGAGACGGCGTGCCCGGTCGGAAGGATCGTCCCTTCCAACACCTACACTCTATGAGCGACCCCTGACACGATAAGCAGTTTTTAATCAACCCCGGGGTAAAACTGGGAAAATTCCGAAAAATTCTGAAGCCGCCCGCGAAACCCAGTGAAACCGCCCGCGAAGCCCCGTGAAACAGAGAAAACCGGGTGCCCCCACAGTGGGGAACACCCGGTCACTCATACGGAGTAAGACGGCGCAACTAGCGCTGACGGTACAGCAACCACAGCATATACACGCCACCCAACGCGCCCGTCACCAGGCCCACCGGAATCTGGAACGGCGCCAACGCACGAGCCGACACAAAATCAGCCAGCACCAAAATTACCGAACCCAGCAACGCCGAATGCCACATCGCCATACCCGGAGTGTTCCACAGGCGGCGCGCAATCTGCGGGGCAACCAGCGCCAAGAAACCAATCGGGCCGGCAACAGAAATCGCCACAGCCACCAGGAGTACGGCGGCCGCCACCAGCATGTTCACGGTCCTCTTCACAGGCAAACCCAAACCCGCCGCCAAATCGTCGCCGAGCTCCAAGACGCGCAGGCGATGCGTCAGCATCAGCACCAGCGGAATCGCCACCAGCAGCAGCACCGCCTGCACCGACATCTGGTTCCACGACAGGGCATTTAGCGAACCGTGTTGCCAGGTCTTCGCCGCCTCCGCCTTCTCCAAATCACCGCGCGTAATCAGGTAATCGTTTACGGAACTGAGCATCGCACTCACCGCAATACCAATCAGCACCATCTTCTGACCCATCGTCGCGCCACCGCGCACACCCGCCAGAAGCATCACCACAGCCGCCGTCGCAAAACCGCCAATAATAGCGCCCATGCCCATACCCACGCCGGTAGAACTCAACGACCCAATCAGCACCACAGACAGGGCACCGGTCGCCGAACCCACCGTGAAGCCGATAATATCCGGCGAGCCCAGAGCATTACGCGAAACCGACTGAAAAATAGCGCCCGACAAGCCCAAAGCCGCACCCACCACCACGGCGGCAAGCATACGCGGCAGACGCTGATTCAACACCAGCTGACGCTCAATCTCCGTGCCCTCGCCGTTAAAAATGAGGCGGAACACCTGCTCCGGGCTCATCTGATAACTACCAAACACCAGGGAGGCGACTGCCGCCACCAGCAGCACCGCCACCACCAGCAGGGTACGCGGAATGGGGGTGCGGTAACGCCCGGGAATACGCACAGACCCGGCGGTAATAGACCCGGCAACAGCAGACCCGGCTACAGAACGAGACACAACGCTCACAATAAAACCTCTCAGAAACCGGGACCTACGAACCAGATACGCCAGCCGAACCAGCCGCGCCAGACGAGCCGCGCAGAACAGGGCGGGGAGCACGATGCGGACCGTGCTCCGACACGTGAGCCGGACCCGACTCGTCGTGCGCCTGCGCCTTCGTGCCCATGCGGCTCTTCTTCGCACCGCGCGCACCGGTACTCAAATGCAGCACCAGAACCATCAGCACCGGGGCGCCAATAAAGGCGGTCACAATACCCACCTCAAGCTCGCTCGGCATGACCAGAACGCGACCCAAAATATCGGAGGCAAGTACCAGCACCGGGCCGTACACCAGCGACAGCGGCAGCACGCGCGCAATATCGGAGCCCACCAGCAGACGCACCACATGCGGTACCACCAGACCCACAAAACCAATCGGGCCCGCAATCGCAGTCGCCGCACCACACAGCGCCATGATCGCAATAATTGTCGCGCCACGCACCATTGTCACCGGCACGCCCAGGCCGGCTGCAGCGTCCTCACCGAGTGCCAGGGCACGCAGGGGACCAATCAGCATGAACGAAAGCACCAGGCCCAGCGCCACAAAGGGTAGTGCAGACAGCACCTGCTCAAAGGTGCGGTTCTCCAGCGAACCCACCACCCAGAAACGGTGCGAATCAAAAGCCTTGGAATTAAACATCGTGATGATGCCGGTAATCGTGCCCAGGCAAGCGTTCACCGCCACACCAGTCAGCACCAGACGCGCCGTCGAATCCAGGTTCGGTTTAGAATCCACCAGGCCCATGACGAACACCAGCGCCGCCGCCAGACCCGAACCCAACAGCGCCAACCACAGCTGCACGAACGGGGAGGACACCCCAAAAACGCCCACGCCCACCACCACGGAGGCGGCAGCGCCCGAGTTCACACCCAGCAGGCCCGGCTCAGCCAGCGGGTTGCGGCTCAGCGCCTGCATGAGCACACCCGACACCGCCAACGCGGCACCCACCAGTAGCGCCGCGGCGGTACGCGGGGCACGCTTCGCCCAAATCAGCTTCGACTCGATAGTGTTCGCCTCCGGGTGGAGGAAACCGTCAATCGAGCGGTCCAGGGCGAACATGCGCGAACCTACCGCAAACGACAGGGCGCAAAGCAGCACCAGCAGAACGCCGCCAATGATGAGCGCAACCGCCAGGCGGGAGATGGGTTTGCCGCCCTTACCACCCGAGGAGGCGCCAGATACGGCGTCTGAAGAAGCAGAGAGGGCACGAATTTTCGCCAGGGAAGCAGCGCTGACAGCAGGTCCTTCGCTGACGGCGGGTCCGGAAGAGGTGGTGGTCTGTGGGGTCATATGCCTTGGGGGGTGG
>NZ_CAUVVO010000016.1:0-31860 GCF_963555405.1 uncultured Rothia sp.
GGTGGTGGGGGAGCGGTGTGCTCCCGTGCGGGCGGAGGGTGCTTAATGTATCAATAGATGATTATTAAGTATCGCATATGCGCATATGAGGTTATCCTAATAATATGGCAAATATGACGAACAAGATCACCCGCCGCTCCTTCGGCGCACTCGCACTCGGTTCCTTCGGTGCCCTCGCCCTGGCGGCATGCGGCTCCTCCAACACTTCCGGCTCTTCCTCCTCCGCGTCTGCTTCTGCGACCGGTAAGAAGGTTGCCCCCTCCGCACTGCCCTCCGGCATGGGCACCACCACCGTTGACGGCGAATTCCCCCGCACCGTCAAGCACTTCCGCGGTGAAACCACCATCAAATCCGCACCCTCCAAGGTCGTGATTCTCTCCACCGGTCAGCTCGACGGCGTACTCTCCCTGGGCATCGTGCCCGTCGGTGCGGCAACTGCCGGTGACGCCGACCTGGTCCCCGCCTACCTGAAGACCAAGTTCTCCGATAAGTCCGCAGAGCTCGACAAGATCGCCAAGGTCGGCAAGCGCACCGACCCGGACGTTGAGGCCATCGCAAACCTCAAGCCCGATCTGATCCTCATCAACAACACCAACAAGAAGGACGAGCTGTACGAGTCCCTCGCCAAGATTGCGCCGACCGTGGTCACCGAGGGCACCGGCATTAACTGGAAGCAGGACTTCCTGCTGATTGCCGCCGCGCTGGGTACCACCGAGAAGGCTGAGAAGCTTATGGAGGAGTACACCACCAAGGCGAAGTCGGTCGGTCAGAAGGCCGGCACCGAGAAGACCTTCTCCTTCCTGTACGCTTCCGCTGACCGCACCCGCATCTTCGCGAAGTCCTCGTTCGTGGGCTCCATCTGCGCGGATGCATCCCTGGCACGCCCCGCAGCGGCACAGGTTGAGAAGACCTCCGTGGACCTGAGTGCTGAGCAGCTTGACCAGGCTGACGCCGACTACCTGTTCTACGGTGTGCAGGGCGGCGACGAGTCCAAGCTGACCAAGGAAGCCCTGTGGAGCACCCTCAAGGCTGTTACCGAGAAACACGCACACAGCGTGGATGCCGACATGTTCTTCCTGAACGCTGGCCCGGCTGCCGCGCTCGGCGTTCTGGAAACCATTGAAAAGGCGCTCTAAGCCTTTCACGGTCTCTTGTAGAGATTCGTAGAGATTCACCGGGAAGCCCCGCATCTGTATCTCTCACGCCCCGCGCGTGAGGGTGAGGAGGCGGGGCTTTCTGTGCACTTTGCACCAGCGTTTCTGCCCGCCGGATGCACGGGTGACCTGCACAGGTGACCGAAACCGGTGCGCGCCCGCCCGAAATAGGGTCTAATGGGGGTAGAAGGCGCCGCGGTACCGTAGCCCCGCGCCTGACACACCGAACCTTCCGCACCGAATAATTCACCGACGAAACGAGCACATCATGCCGAAGAACAAGCCCTCCGAAGAGACCCTGGCGCAGGCACGCCGCGTCATTGACGCGCTCAACGAGCGTGGCGCGCGCAAACAGGCAATCCGCCTGAAGGTAACCCTCCCCGACACCCCGCTGCCGCAGACCGCCTCCAAGTTTGGTGGCCGCCCGTACCTGCCCGCCGGCGAGTCCGCACCGACCAATGAGGCGGGCGAACCGCTGGGCATGATTGCGCAGATTAACTGCGCCGACCTGCCCGAAAACGACATCTACCCCGCGACCGGCATGCTGCAGTTCTGGATTAACCCGAACGACGAAGAGTGCATGTGGGGTTACGACTACGAGAACCCGCTTTCGCAGAAGAACCACCGAGTCGTCTACTACGAGACGCTGGGTGAGCCGAACCCGGAGGCGCCGTACCCGACCGTGAACTGGGATGACTACGGCTGGCCCTTCGGACGTGACGGTAAGGGTACCGCTGAGGAGGTTGTCGAGTACGCACTTACCTTCGAGCCTTGGGAGCAGGGCTTCCTGGATGGCGGCTTCGAGATCTACGACCAGTTCGCTGACACCTGGGATGAAATGTACCCGGACCAGAAGCTGCCCGAGGAACCGAACGCACGCGGTGACGCCTCCTACAACCTACTGGAGCCCTTCGAATCGGAGGAGAGGGATTACTCGCATATCGGCGGCTACCCCTCGTTCGTGCAGAATGATCCGCGCGACGAGTTCGAGGAGTTGAGCGGCCACACCGTGAACCTGCTGACTATCGAATCGGAGTGGGGTGAGGACGCTGAGGAGGGCGTGTACGTGATGTGGGGTGATGCCGGTGCGGCGAACTGGCTGATTACTCCGGAGGCGCTTGCCGCCCGCGATTTCTCGCAGGTCGTCTTTGAGTGGGCCTGCGGCTAGACACCGTACTACTTTCACACCGCCACATCATCAATGAGGAGACCCTAAAATGTTTGACAACAAGCCGTTCGAGGAGATCGAAAAGCAGGCGAAGCACGTTATCGACCTGCTCAACCAGGAGGGCGCCCGTAAGAAGGCTATCGCTCTGAAGCCCTTTGTTCCTGCCGAACCCTTGCCGCAGACCGCATCCAAGTTTGGTGGCCGCCCGTACCTGCCCGCCGGGGAGTCTGCGCCGACCAATGAGAAGGGTGAGCCGCTGGGCATGATTGCGCAGATTAACTGCGCTGAGCTGCCCGAGAATGACATTTACCCGGCGGCCGGTATGTTGCAGTTCTGGATTAACCCGAACGATGAAGAGTGCTTGTGGGGCTTTGACTACGAGAACCCTCTTTCGCAGAAGAATCACCGTGTTGTCTACTACGAGACGTTGGGTGAGCCGAACCCGGACGCCCCGTTCCCGAACGTGGACTGGGACGAAGGCGGTTGGCCCATCGGCGGTTTCGACTGTGAGAGCGGCCCTCTCGAAATTGAGTACGGCATGACCTTTGAGGTGCGTGAGCAGGGTGTGACCGCCTCCGGCTACGACTACTACGATGTTTTTGGTGCGAAGTGGGATGAAACCTACCCGGATGAGTTGCTGCCCGAAGCGCACGAGAACCCGTATAAGAACCAGCCTCGCCGCGAAGCTCTCTACGAGTTGACGGAGCCTTTCGAATCGGAGGAAGAGTACTCCCACGTGGGCGGATACCCGTTCTTCGTGCAGAATGACCCGCGTGACGAGTTCAAGGAGCTGCGCGGCCACACCGTGAACCTGCTGACTATCGTCTCCGAATCGGAGAACGAGGAGAACGAAGACGAGGAGATTGAGATCATGTGGGGTGATGCCGGTGCGGCGAACTGGCTGATTACTCCGGAGGCGCTTGCCGCCCGCGACTTCTCGCAGGTCGTCTTTGAGTGGGCTTGCGGCTAAACGTGGTTTTGGCTGAATAGTCGAAGGGGGGAGGGAAATAGAGAATAACCGCTCTATTTCCCTCCCCTTTTTTGCGTACCTTTTATCGGGCACGTCTAAGCAGCGCGATACTTACGGTTCTTACTACGCGGCGGAGCCGTAGGAACAATCAGCTTCGCCTCCACAAGACGGCGCAGATCATTCGTAATGGAGGTACGTGAAGCGCCCCGACCCCAATGCTCTTGGATATACGCCGTGGAAACAGCCTCACCCTGTGCACGCAGGCCGCGCACAATACCAGCCTGGCGTTCGCTGAGGCCGTCAAGCGGCGCATCGGCGCCTGCCGGTTCGACGGCATCGGCTGAATGTTTGCCCGCGGCATGGGTTGCTTGCTGAGTTTTATCCTCAGGCGCGGTCTTCTGTTCCGTAGAAGATACATCCTGCGGGGGCTGTATCAGAGTGACCTGCACATAGAGTAAACGGTCAGCAAACTGGGGAGCGGGCAGACCCGCCTCCTTCAGCGCGCGCAGAACCGTGGGAATACCGGAAGCCCTATTCTCTGCAATCAAACGACCCGTACCCGGGTCGGGCAGATCAGTCAGAATGCTTGCCAAGTAGCTGTTGCGGGTTGAAGAAACACCGGGCTGACCGAAATCTCGGATAGTTACAGCACCGTAGATACCGCCCGGGCTACGCACCACCAAGCGGTTGGTGTAGAGCTCAACCTGCACCTGCGAGCCGCGCGCACCCGGCGAGTAGTCGCGGTGCATGAGGGCGTTGACCAAGAGCTCGCGGATAGCCTCCAGCGGATACTCGTAGCGCTCAACCCGCCCGATGCCGCTACTGTTGAGACCCTCCATCGTGGACGTTTTGCGCATATTACGAACCAAAACGCCCATAGCTTCATCCAACATGGAGGGGATAGGCCCGGTACAGCTGTGATTGTCCAGAAAACGTCGACCGTCCTCAGTGACCTCACCAAGCTCTTCACCGGGAAGAACAACAACGCTCATCATCAGCTGCGGGAAGAACGCCTGCGGGTATGAGCCCATGGAGAGAAGCGCCCCAAGAGTGGGCACTTCTCGGCCCTCAGAATCGATGCGTAGAATGCGTGCCTGCAGAAGAACCTCACGGTCAGAAAGCGCCGCAAAAACGCGAGGCTGCTCCTCGCGCAGGCGAGCGACATAGGCACTCACAAGGGTGGGGGAGAGGTCCTTGAAGCTTGCCTCGCTGACCAGCTCCTCGTCGTAGCGGGGCTGGCTGCGGTTCTCTAGGAGGCGGTCAATCTCGTACTTGGTGAGGCGAATATCGGCCTCGCCGACGCGCTGGTAGGAGCCGTTGTACATGCCGTGTGCTTCGATGTAGTAGGGTTTCTGCGTCGGGTCGCCGGGGAGCACGTCGATGCGCACGATACGGTGCTGCTCATCTGCCGCCTCAATCTGAATATCTACCGGGGGTCGAGGCGTGATCTTGGAGCGGATTGCCTCAACGGATGCGTCGTGGACTGCCTGTGCATTGAAACCTTCAACCGGCTGCAGACCTTCTGCCGGGTCGGTTAGGCCAAGAAGAATGGTGCCACCGTCGCCGTTGGCGAAGGCGCTAACGGTTTCAAGAACGGACTTGGGGAACCCGCCAGCTGCAGCTTTGACTTCTACCCGCCCGTTTTCAGCCTGGCTACGGCGTAGGTTTTCGATGAGTTCGGCGGTGTTTGTTTCCATGTATGCTCCCGGTGGCTACTTCTTGGTGAACGTCATAGCAACGTCATAACAGCATCATAACAATTTCTGTTATGAAGTTGTTATGATCCTGCGATGATGTTGTTATGATGCGGTATTTTCCTCGCACCTTTGAATCTTAAAAACCCCGGAATTGCAGGCTGAAACCGGGTAGTTATATCGGCGCTGATTGAGCGCGCATCATAACAACTGTCATAACAACTTCTGCTATGACGGTTGTTATGACGGCTGATATGATGCCCCGTCATAATCCGCAATAAACGACACATAGGTACCCGCACTTGGTGCACCCCGGCGCCGGTGGCACAGTATAAAGTCGAGCCACTATCGACTCCCCGCCCATCCCCGGCGGGCAGATACACCAGGAGCAAACCAATGGCTGAACACACTTTCGGCTTCCGCACCCGCGCACTACACGCGGGCGGCACCCCCGACGCTGAGCACGGTGCCCGCGCGGTCCCCATCTACCAGACCACCTCCTTCGTCTTCAAAGACGCTGACGACGCGGCGAATCTCTTCTCCCTGCAGAAGTACGGCAACATCTACTCGCGTCTGTCCAACCCCACCGTCGCCGCGCTGGAGGAGCGCATCGCCTCCCTCGAAGGCGGTATCGGTGCGGTAGCGACCGCCTCCGGCATGGCCGCCGAATTCATCACCTTCGCGGCACTCTGCCAGCAGGGCGACCACATTGTGGCTTCTTCGCAACTGTACGGCGGCACCGTCACCCAGCTGGACGTGTCCCTGCGCCGCTTCGGCATCGAGACCACCTTCGTGCCCGGCACCGACCCCGCCGACTACAAGGCGGCACTGACCGAGAACACCAAGGCAATCTACACCGAAATCGTCGCGAACCCCTCCGGTGAGGTCGCCGACCTGGAAGGCCTCGCAGAGGTCGCCCACGAGGCGGGTATCCCCCTGGTCGTGGACGCAACCCTGTCCACCCCGTACCTGATTCGTCCCCTCGAGCACGGTGCCGACATTGTCATTCACTCGGTCACCAAGTTCCTGGGCGGCCACGGCACCACCCTCGGCGGCATCGTGGTCGAGTCCGGCCGCTTCAACTGGGGTAACGGCAACTTCCCGTCCATGACCGAGCCGGTTCCCTCCTACAACGGTGTGTCCTGGTGGGGTAACTTCGGCGAGTACGGCTTCCTGACCAAGCTGCGTTCTGAGCAGCTGCGTGACTTCGGTCCGTCGCTGAGCCCGCAGGCCGCGTTCAACCTGCTGCAGGGTGTTGAGACCCTGCCGCAGCGCATGGACGCGCACCTCGCCAACGCTAAGCAGGTCGTCAACTGGCTGGTTGAGGACGCCCGCATCGCCTACGTGAACTACGCTGGCCTGCCCGACCACCCGCACCACGAGCGCGCGAAGAAGCTGCTGCCGCTGGGCGTTGGTTCCGTGTTCTCCTTCGGTGTGAAGGCGACCGAGAAGGCTTCCGGCCGCCTGGTCGGTGGCGAGTTCATTGGTGCCCTGCAGCTGGCAAGCCACCTGGCGAACATTGGTGACGCCCGCACCCTGGTTCTGCACCCGGGTTCGACCACGCACCAGCAGCTGACCGCTGAGCAGCTGAAGGCTGGCGGTGTCGGTGAGGACCTGATCCGTATTTCGGTGGGTCTGGAAGACGTTGAAGACATCATTTGGGACCTGGACCAGGCACTGACCTACGCGACCGGTCTGAACCACGCCGGTGAGCGTGTGGGCGAGTCCAGTGCAGACAAGATTGTGGAGGCTGAGGAGGCGGTTGCCGCCGCCAAGGCCGCCGAGGACGCTGCCGCCGCTGAGGCTGTTGCTGGCGCATCCTGCTCCCTGCCCGCCGCTACCACTCAGGAGGAGAAGTAATGACTGAGAAGCGTACCTGGGTGGGTCCTTCCGCCCCCGAGCGTCTGAACATTCTGCGTAATACCCGCACCATCGCGATCGTGGGTATGAGCGATAAGATTTCGCGTGCCTCCTACTTCGTGGCGACGTACCTGCAGTCGGCGTCGCCGTACAAGCTGTACTTCGTGAACCCGATTCTGGCGGCGAAGGGCAAGCTTGTGCTGGGTCAGCCGGTGTACCCGTCGCTGCAGGATTTGCCGGAGGTTCCGGATCTGGTGGAGATTTTCCGCCGTAATGAGGACCTGCCGGGCGTGGTGCAGGAGGCTGTTGATCTGGGCGCGAAGACCGTCTGGATGCAGTTGGGCTCCTGGAGTGAGGAGGCTGCCGCGATTGGTGAGGCTGCTGGCCTGAACGTGGTGATGGATAAGTGCGTGAAGATTGAGCACGCGCGTTTCCACGGTGGTCTGCACTTGGCTGGTTTCAATACGGGCGTGATTTCGTCGAAGCGTCAGGTGCTGTCGAAGTAAGCAGCCTGTGCTGTATAAGACGCTGCGGCTTGTAATTACAAAAATCAGGCGCTTGTCAGCGTGCAAGGAGGGGCGTACCCGGGGTGCTTCCCGGGCGCGCCCCTCCTTCTTTGATACTGTTGCAGTGGTATAAGCAACCAGAAGATAACCAGGGAAAACGCCCAGATTCCTTGAGAGCGTTTAGCTTCAATGTTATTGTTGTACCTAACAGTCCCCCCTCCGCCTCTGGGTTTACCTAAGCGCATCTCGAGGGGGTCCTTTTGTATGTTCGGTTCTACGGCGAACCGAAGTAAGGAGAGCAACGGCATTGCCTAAGGAATCGTGCGTATTTCTACCTTCAATAGAGGAGCAGAAGGAATACCTTGTTGCTAAGAGGTATTTTCCTCAGGGAACGACCCTGAGCGACGATGACCGAGACATGCTTGCATGCTCTAATTTCCACTATCTTCTGGGATATTTTCGTAATTACAACAAATACAAGAACGAGGGGCTTCTGCCTGAGAATCCAGACATTTCGGACGTTTTAGATATTGTGCGTATGGATGTTGCGGTCTCTTCCCTCCTGTACGGGTACATGAGGCAGAGCGAACAGGCGATTCGAGCCGCATGGGTGGATGTATTTTGCACTTACCGTAGTCCCCATGAGTACCTCAACCCGGATGCGTATATCTGCATGAGCCAGGAGAGGCCAGTAGATGCGCTCATCAAAGATATGATGCGGCACATCCTGCGATACCGTGAACCGTATGTTCGTGAGCGTATTGAGGAGTGGTGGAAATCCTGCGGAAAAGGTTCCTCTAAAACCCCTTCCGAAAACCTGGATGACTGGCAGGACATTGAGGAGCTTCGAAAGATGATGCAAAAAGAGCTTCCTCTGTGGTCTGTTGTTGATTCGTTTTCTTTGGGGCTTCTCTCCCATGCGGTGGTCCAAAGTTATGCTTCAGAAACCTCCACCGAGTCTGGAGATGCTGAAAAGCTGTTGCTCTATAAAAAGACCGCAGAGTATATGGGCGTAAATCATAAGCACTTTGAGGGTCGTCTTAAGTCTCTGACCACTTTACGAAACCGTGTAGCTCACGGTTCTCGTCTCTGGATGATGCCGACGACTGACACTTCGGCAAAGCCAAAAATTTTTGCTAAGGACCTTCGCGATGCGGATCCGAAGGGTATGTTGGTCAGCTTTGCTAACGTTGCTCTCCTGCAGGGAAACATCCGTCGGCAGAGGGAAGCCTGGAAAGCGATAAAGGCTCTAGTGGAGCAGGATGAGAGCTACTGCGTTGGCGTAGGTTCGCAGAAAATCTTCTAAAACCGGCGTCGGTCCTGCAGTTACCTTGCATTATGACGCTGGCGTACTCATGAGAGTAAGCGGAGGGGCGTACCCGGGGCGATTCCCGGGTCCGCCCCTCCTTTTTATGTGCGGCATCGCCCCTTGTGGAGGGCGGTTCAGCTTTAAGGTAAACCTACCCTTACGCTTTCGCACCGTAAGCCGGTATCCTAGTGTGGAGCCCGGCGGCCGGTACTCAGCACACACGTGTACCGACCGCCGGGTCTTTTCACGCCCGAAATATGACGAAATATATGTCTAAAATGTCGAAATATAACGCCGTTTTTCAGTCATAAAAAGTCACCCGGTCACAGAAAAGAAAAAACTAGTCAGCACCCTCAAAGAGCCCTAAGCTAACAATATATTTATCCCCGCATTTTATGCATAACCCTTAGCCGAGGACAGCATGACCGGATTCACCACGAAGGCAATTCACACCACGGACCGCGACAACCCGTACGGCTCCATCCTGCCTCCGATCTACACGACCACCACCTACGCCCAGCCCTGTGACGGCACCGAAGGCCCTTACGACTACCAGCGCGGCGGCAACCCCACCCGCGGAGCCCTCGAAACCACGCTCGCAACCCTCGAAGGCGCCAAGCACGCCTTCGCCTACCCCTCCGGAATGGGCGCCACCGCTGCCGCCCTCGGCATCCTCAAGGAAGGCGAAACCCTGCTGCTGGGTATGCCCTCCTACGGCGGCACCTACCGCTTTGCAACCATCGAACTGCCCGCCCGCGGCGTCAAGACCCGCTTCATTGGCGACTTTACTGCCCTCACCGACGAGGACTTCGCCGACAACGTGACCATGGTGTTCCTGGAGAGCCCCTCCAATCCGCTGCTGCGCGTGAGTGACATCGCCGCCATCGCCGAAATTGCCCACCGCAACGGTGCAATCGTGGTCGTCGATAACACCTTCATGACCCCGCTGCTGCAGAAGCCCCTCGACCTGGGTGCGGACATCAGCGTGCAGTCCGCCACTAAGTACCTGGGCGGCCACGCCGACCTGCTCGGAGGCGTCGCCGCAACCAACGATGACGCGCTCGCCGAGCGCCTCTGGCACCTGCAGATGATTACCGGCGCAATGCTTTCGCCCACCGATTCCTACCGCCTGCTGCAGGAGGTCAAGACCCTCAAGCTGCGCCTGACCCAGCAGCAGAAGAACACCATCGAGGTCATCAACTACCTGGAGGCGCACCCCGCCGTGAAGCGTGTGCTCTACGCGGGTTCGCACAGCGAGTACGAGGCGCAGGTGCATGCCCGCCAGGCGAACGGCCTGGGCGCGCTCATCTCCATGGAGCTGGTGGACGGCGCTGACCTGCCCGCCTTCCTCGAAGCCCTGAAGATTTTCACGCACGCGGTGAGCCTGGGCGGTATCGAGTCGCTGGTGGTTCGCCCCGCGCTCATGGTGCAGGCCGCCTACACGCAGGCGCACCGCGACGAGTACGGCGTGAGCGACAATCTCATCCGCCTTGCCATCGGTATTGAGGAGATTGAGGACATTATTGAGGACCTGGAGCGCGGCCTGACCGCAGCCCTGGCTCATCAGGCATAGTCCCTGAACATGAGGCCCCGCACGACCGTATCGCGTGATTCGAGGTGCCCCAAATACGCGGTGTAATGTCACCCATAATAATTACTCAAAATACCCGGATTAACGTATTTCTTTCAATGTAAAAGAATGTTTTTGATTCGGGTATTTTGTGCACCCTCACTGCATTTTTATATGACGTTGCGTGAACATATTAACCCCCGTGACGCGGGGTTAGAACGGCATAAAAAATGCGGGTAGGGTAAATCCCGGATACACGACGAATACCAGCTACACCCGCGTTCGGGGTAGCCCGAACGGAGGAGAATCACCATGAGCCAGCAGAACCAGCTCGAACCGACCGGTTTCACGACCCGCACCATCCACGCCGTGCACGATGCCCGCTACGATGCGTCCGTGCCGCCGGTCTATCTGGTTAGCACCTTCGGTACCGCAGGTGAGGACACCACCTACATGTACCAGCGCGGCGCGAACCCCACCCGCGATAACCTGCAGGCGACCCTCGCTGCCCTCGAGGGTGCCGAGCACGCTTATGCGTACCCCTCCGGCATGGCGGCCACCGCGGCGGCCCTCGGCGTTCTGGAGGCGGGCGACACCCTACTGCTGGGCATGCCGACCTACGGCGGCACCTACCGTTTTGCGACCACCGAGCTGACTAAGCGCGCCGTGAAGACCCGCTTCATTAGCGACTTCACGACCCTGAGCGATGAGGACTTCACCCCGGACGTGAAGGTTGTCTTCCTTGAGACCCCCACGAACCCGACCCTGCAGGTCACCGACATTGCCGCGGTTGCGGAGCTGGCGCACCGCCACGGTGCCCTGCTGATTGTGGACAACACCTTCATGACCCCGTACCTTCAGCGTCCCCTGGAGCTCGGCGCGGATATCACCGTGCAGTCTGCCACCAAGTTCCTTGCCGGCCACGCAGACCTGCTCGCCGGTGTTGCGGCGACGAACGACCCCGACCTGGCGGTTCTGCTGCACCGCGGTCAGCTCGTCAGCGGCGCGCTGCTGCCCCCGATTGACTCCTACCGCCTGCTGCAGGACGTGAAGACCCTGGCGCTGCGCCTGGAACGTCAGCAGCAGAACGCCCGCGAGATTATCGAGTTCCTCTCCGAGCGCCCCGAGGTCGAGAAGATTTTCTACGCCGGCAGCTCCTCCGAGGAACAGGCGGAGGTGCAGTCCCGCCAGGCGCGCGGCATCGGCTCCGTCTTCTCGCTGCTGCTCAAGGACGGCGGCGACGCGCAGGCCTTCGCCCGCGCCCTGCCCATCTTCGTGAACGCCGTGAGCCTGGGCGGCATCGAATCGCTCGTGAGCCTGCCCGCGCACACCACGCACGGCGCCTACGCCCAGGAGCACCGCGACGAGTTCGGTGTGGACGACCGCCTCGTGCGCCTGGCGATCGGTATCGAGGATGTTCAGGACCTCATCGCGGCCCTGGAGATTGGCCTGAAGGCCGCATTCGCCGGCTAGGTTTGTAACCCCGACTAGGCCTGTACCTCCGGTGAACGCCGCCGGTCCGTACCGCAGATTTTAGTTTTCACACCACACATCAACGTAGATTAAGGAACCAAGAATGACCGTTCTCAACACCTCCACCGTGCTGAACCGACGCTCCCTGCTACTGGGCGCGGCCCTCGCCGGAACCACCGGCCTGCTCGCCGCATGCTCCGGCGGTAACGGCTCCAGCGCAGGTAGCTCGCAGAGCGCCTCCAACCTGCTGGAGTCCATCAAGTCCGCGGGCAAGATCCGCATCGGCGTGGAGGGCACCTACCGCCCCTACACCTACCACGACGCCTCCGGTAAGCTCGCCGGCTTCGAGTACGACATCGCCGAAACCCTCGCCAAGGACCTGGGCGTGACCGCCGAGTACATCGAAACCCCCTGGGACTCGCTCATCGCAGGCGTGGACGCGGGCCGCTACGACATCGTGCTCAACAACGTGGCACCCACCGATGAACGCAAGAAGAAGTACGACTTCTCCGTACCCTACGCGCACTCCCGCGCCCGCGTGGGCGTGAAGAAGGACTCGAGCCTGAAGAACGCCTCCGAAATTTCCGGCCACACCGCCGCCCAGAGCGCCACCAGCAACTACCGCAAGCTCGTGGAGGAACGCGGCGCCACCATCATCGAGGTCACCGGCTTTGACGAGGCCATCGAGCAGGTGCTCACCGGCCGCGCCGAGCTGACCGCCAACGACTCCGTCTCCTTCGCCGAGTACTTCAAGGAGCACCCGGACGCCAACCTGCGACTGCTGGAGGGTGAGGTCGGTCCCGGCACCAACGTTGCCGTTCTGCTGCCGAAGAACCAGACCGCGCTGAAGGATGCGATTGACGCCTCCATCAAGAAGCACCTGGGCAACGGCGACTTCAAGACAATTTTCGAGAAGCACGTGGGTGAGGACCTGAGCCCCACCTCCTAAGCTTCTCGGAACAGCCTTCTCGGAGGCTCGGAAAAGCCTAGCTTTCCAGGACTTCCGACGCCGCGTCGTGGTTGATGTCTCAGCCGCTTTTCCCGCATTGATGAGAGAATATGACGGAATGTTACGTTGAATTCTCTCGGGTTGGGAATAGCTGTAGGATAGCCAGCGTTGCACCCGCAGAGAGGGGCACACCGCAGGATGCCCCGAGTAATCACAGGGTGACAACCCGCAACTACAAGAGCATCAACTACGACGCAAAGGAAGAACCATGTCCGCAATGATTAACCGCCGCACCGTCCTCGCAGGCACCGCCTTCACCGGCCTGGCAGCCCTGCTCGCCGCCTGCGGTTCCAACAGCGGTAGCGCCGCATCCAGCACCAACAAGCTGGAGGCCATCAAGTCTGCTGGTAAGATTCGCGTGGGCCTGGAGGGCACCTACCGCCCCTTCTCCTTCCACGAGTCCAACGGCACCCTGGTCGGTTTCGAGAAGGAAATCGTCGACCTGATTGCCAAGGACCTGGGCGTGACCGCCGAGTTTGTCGAGACCCCCTGGGATTCGCTGATTGCCGGTGTGGACGCTGACCGCTACGACATCGTCATTAACAACGTCTCCGCAACCGACGAGCGCAAGCAGAAGTACGACTTCTCCGTACCCTACCTGTACTCCGAGCCGAAGGTCGCCGTGAAGAAGGACTCCTCCCTGCAGAACGTGAGCGAGATTTCCGGCCACTCCTCGGCGCAGTCTGAAACCTCGAACTTCCGCAAGATGGTGGAGGCGAAGGGCGCCTCGATCGTGGTTGTTTCCGGCTTCGACGAGGCTATCGAGCAGGTCCTCTCGGGCCGCGCCGAGATGACCGCGAACGACTCCGTGTCCTTCGCTGAGTACCTCAAGGAGCACCCGGACGCTAACCTGCGCCTGCTCTCCGGCGACCTGGGCACCGGCAGCAACTCCTCCATCCTGATGGCTAAGGGCCAGGACGCCCTGCGCAACGCTATCGACGAGTCGCTGAAGAAGCACCTGGGCAACGGCGACATCAAGGCGATTTACGAAAAGTACGTGGGCGAAGACCTCTCCCCGAAGAACTAACACTCTTATAAGGAGCTGAGTTCCGCGCATGGAACGCTACCTCAACCTCTGGGCAGAATCACTGCCGCAGCTGCTGGCCTCAACGGTGGCAGTGACCATTCCGCTATCGCTCATCTCCTTCGTGCTGGCGCTGCTGGTGGGCATCGTGTCCGCCGGCGCGCGCACGAGCCGCTTTGCGCCGGTGAACTGGCTGGCGTGGCTGTACATCTGGATTTTCCGTGGCACCCCGCTGCTGGTTCAGCTGTTCATTGTCTTCTACGGCCTGCCGAAGGTCGGTATCGCCCTGGACGTGTGGAGTGCCGCCATCATCACGATGAGCCTGCACACCGGCGCGTACGTGGCTGAGACTTTCCGTTCCGCCGTGGCGGCTATCCCCGGCGGCCAGTTCGAGGCGGCAGCGACCCTGAACTTCACCCGCCTGCAGACCCTGCGCTACGTCGTGATTCCGCAGGCGGTGCGCATTGCACTGCCGAACCTGGGCAACAACTTCATCGATCTGATTAAGGGCACCTCGCTGGTGTCGGTCATCTCGATGGTTGACCTGTTCCAGACCGGTAAGCAGATCGCTTCGCGCACCTTCGAGCCGCTGGCAATGTACTCTGAGGTCGCCATTATTTACCTGGTGATTTTCACCCTGCTGACCGCCGCACAGTCGGCGCTGGAGAAGTACAGCAACCGTTACGTAAGGAGCCGCAATGCTTAGCGTGGAATCCCTCTCGAAGAGCTTCGGCGAGACGCAGGTTCTCAAGAACATTAGCCTGGGCATCCCCAGCGGCGAGACCACCGTCATTCTGGGCCCCTCCGGTAGCGGCAAGTCGACTCTGCTGCGCTGCCTGAACCTGCTGGAAACCCCGCAGTCCGGCACGCTCACCATCGACGACGCGCAGGTGGACTACAGCCAGAAGCTCACCGACGCGCAGGTGCGTGATATTCGCTCCCGCTCGGCGATGGTGTTCCAGCAGTTCAACCTGTTCCCGAACTACACGGCGCTGAAGAACGTGGCGCTCGCCCCGACCCTCAACGGCACCCTGGACGCCAAGCAGGCTGAGGAACGCGCCCGCGAGCTGCTCGCCAAGGTGGGCCTAGCCGATAAGACCGGCTCCTACCCGGAGTCGCTCTCGGGCGGCCAGCAGCAGCGCGTGGCGATTGCCCGCGCCCTGGCACTGGAACCGGCATACCTGCTCTTCGACGAGCCGACGAGCGCCCTGGACCCCGAGCTGGAGGCCGAGGTGATTCGCGTGCTCATGCAGCTGGCGAAGGAGGGCCGCTCCCTGGTCATCGTGACGCACAATATGGCGTTTGCGAAGAAGGTTGCGGACCGCATCGTGTTCCTGGAGAACGGTACCCTGCGCTATAACGGTGAGCCGACCGGTTTCTTCGCCTCGGACGATGAGCGCATCCGCAAGTTCTTGACGGTGTACGACAGCACCGAGTACACGATTTAACCGCATACTGTAGCTAAGGCTACACAGCAGAAGGATGGGCCGGTCTCCTACAAGGGAGACCGACCCATCCTTCTTACTCTTTTCTAATCCTTCTTGGGTTTCGCCTGGGACTTCGCGCGGCGGTACTCGTCCAGCTGCTCGGGGCTGACCACCTGCAGCTGGTCGGTGAGCGGGTCACCCGGCGACCAGCCCTCGTTGTGCACCGCGCTCTCTTCACGGTTGAAGAACGTGAGAATGCGCGGGCGGTGCACCCGCAGACCGCCCGGGGTGGTGGGCAGCTGCCAATTCTTCGTGTGGGAGAGTACGCCCAACACCAGGCACAGGATGATGGACAGTGCCATCGCCAGGTTCGGGCGGTGGAACAGGCCGGTTACGAGGGCGGTTTCTGCGGCACCGAATAGGGCGACGGTCGCGTACAGGGAGTTGCCGCCAAAGATTGCGGGGATACGGTTGACCATAATGTCACGGATTAGACCGCCACCCACTGCGGTGGTGATACCCAGCGCGATAGCCGGCAGCCAGTGCAGACCCAGGTTCAGGGACTTGATGGTGCCGGTTGCCGCCCAACATCCCATGCCCACGAAGTCCACGACGAGCAGGGTGCGGGTCGCCCAGCGGGCACTCAAATCAATGCTGTACGCCAGAATGGACGAACCAATCGCACCAATCCAGTAGCCGCCGTCCGTAAGCGCCACGGGCAGGCCCGAGTTCAGCAGCACGTCACGGATCATGCCGCCGCCCATACCGCAGGCAATAGCGAGCAGCAGGAAGCCCACAATGTCGAACCGGAAGGCGCGCGCCACAGCACCGCCGAGCAGGCCGTTAGCAACAACGGCGGCAATGTCGACGATGCGGAATACCTGGTCAGGGTCAAAGAGCTCGTGCATGGGCGTTCTCCTGCATATGTGGTATGGGTGTCTGCGTTTGGGTGCCCGCGAGGGGGCACCTGAGGGGGTATCGGAGTGCCTGTGGGGGAGGGGCGCACGGGGTCGGGTGACGACGTTATCACCGCATCCGGCTCTGTCAGCCTGTGCTCGCACCTGATATGGCACCGATTTATTGTAGACCCGCCGCCGCTCCTACTCCTATTTGAAAGGTGCTCATGACGAGCTCTGAGACGGAACCAAGAAGCCTGTGGACGTGCTAAAAGATGGGCGTAGAATGAGTGAATCTCCACCCCCAATGCTGTCATGATTGTTTTTGCGCTTGGCGCCACATGGTGTGCCATTGCCGGCGCGGCGCTGTCGGCGCTCATGGTGTGGTTGCCCTCGCGCAGCCGAAACGCTCGCTAAGCTGGAGCTAGACGAATACTGAAGGCCTGTGGCCCGGTCGTTTGATAGACCGGGCCACAGGCATACGGAATAGTGCACGAAGTGAAAGGAGCCACCGTGGCGGTATCTCGCGACGAAATTTTCGGGGTCCTGCAGGGGGTTATACCCCGTCTGGAGGAGGCGCTTCCCGGCTGGTCGGTGCGCCCCAATATTACGGGGACCGGTGCGGTGGGGCTCTACCTGGACGGTCCCGATCTGCCCCTGGCCGGCGTGAACGCCGAGGGTGAGCTGGTCGCCCGACACCTGTGTGGCACGATTCAGACCGCCGACCGCGGCCTGCCGCAGGAGCTGGGGCAGGTGCGTTACCAGTACATCCTGGGCGTGAGCGTGGCCGAGCACGAGAGCGAGTACCCCGAATTGGACGACCTGGCGAGTGTGGGGGAGCCGAGCTGGGTTCCCGCGCTGAGGGCCCTGGAGGCTCTGGTGGAGTCCGAAGGGCGTGAGGCGCTGTTCATCAGCCACGGCGGGTACGTGCCCGGTCGCCGCGCCCTGGGTAAGCGCCGCGTGGCGCTACGCCGCGAGTTCTTTCCGGGTAAGCCCTGGCTGGGGTTGGGCACGATTGACTGGTGCGCAGGTGTGCGCTCGACCCCGGTGTACGCCGAGGGCTTGGCGGCTCTGGTTGCCGCGGCGACGCGCCTGGCGAGTAGCTGGGATGCCGCCCTGCGCACTGGCTCTGCGGACAGCCAAAAGTAGTTAAAACAAAGCGGCGCATCCGACCCGAAAAGGGAAGGATGCGCCGCTTCTGTGTAAGCTCTAACGCTTAGTGGGTTTAGCCCAGTGGCTCAGCCAGCTCGAACGAGTCAAGCCGTATCAAGCCGCATGCGATATTGCCTTATCGATAGCATGCAAGGGTGATGCATCCTGCTACCTCTACGGGGGCGTAACCGTAGCGTTTGTAGAGCGCAACGACGTGCTCACTAGCGGTGTCGGTAGTAATGAGTCGCTGTCGAATGTCTTCTCGGTCAAAGTCATCAATGACACGCTTTAGAAGCGCAGAACCAACGCCCTGACGCTGGGCATGCGGATGTACTAGGAGGTCCTGAATGTAGGCGATAGATTGACCGTCCCCGACGGCGCGGACTAGCCCGATGAGCCGTCCCGTTCCTTCAGGCCTTGCCTCTCGTGCGGTGTATAGATACCGCGACCCTTCCAACATCGGGATGAGGCGTTCGGGTGTTTTGGTATAGGCACTCCAGCCCACAGAATCGTAAAGCTCAGCGAGTTCTTCCACGCTGGGTAGGGGGCTGGTGGAGTCCAAAATACAGTACCGCATACAGGCATTGTATAGCGCCAAATCGGGGGAGTTAGGAAGCTGCCGCCCAACACGTTGCAGGGCTTGACGCGCATAAAGGAAGCGGCGCATCCGACCCGTGATGGGTGGATGCGCCGCTTTGTTTCAAGCTCTAACGCTTAGTGGGTTTTAGCCCAGTGCCTCAGCCAGCTGAATGCCCTGTGCCACGCCACCGAGGGTTGCAGCAATACGGATCAGGTCGTTGACCTGCTCCTTGGTTGCGCCCTCTTCACGCAGGGTGTGCTCGTGAGCCTCAACGCAGTGGGAGCAGCCGTTGACTGCGGACACTGCCAGTGCGAACATTTCGAAGTCCAGCTTCTCAATGCCACCGTTCTTACCGATGATCTGCATGCGCAGGTTTGCGCGCTGGTCATCGTATGCACCGTTCAGGAAGCCACGGGTGCGGTAGAAGATGTTGTTCATGCCCATGATGGATGCAGCACCCAGAGCAGCCTCGTAAGCGGTGTCGCTCAGGTGCTCCTTAGCCTCTGCAGCAATCTCAACAACAACAGAGTCAACCTTGGTTGCTGCTGCGGTTGCGAGGATTGCGCCCCAGAGCTGCTGCTCGGACAGGGAGGTGATGCGGGGCAGGGAGGACAGGTTGAGGTTCATGTCCTTCGCGTAGGAAGGCAGAGCCGAACGCAGGTTATCGATGCTCATGGATTACTTCATCTCCTTGAATGCGTCGATGGTTGCTGCACCCTTCTTCCAGTTGCATGCGCACAGCTCGTCGGACTGCAGTGCGTCCAGCTGGCGGAGCACCTCGTCGGTGTTACGGCCGACGGAGTCAGCGGTAATGGAGACCGACTGGATGGTGTTGTGGGGGTCGATGATGAAGGTTGCGCGGTCTGCAACGCCGTCCTTGTTCAGGATGCCCAGTGCGCTGGTCAGCTCACGCTTGAGGTCGGATGCCATGACGATGGGCAGGTCCACGAGCTCCTCGTGGGAACGGCGCCATGCGTAGTGGGTGTACTCGTTGTCGACGGAAACGCCGATGACCTGGCAGTCGCGTGCCTCGAACTCGTCAGCGAGCTTACCGAATGCTGCGATTTCGGTGGGGCACACGAAGGTGAAGTCCTTCGGCCAGAAGAAGACGACGCGCCAGGTGTCTTCGTCCAGACCCTCGGAGGAGACGGTGGTGAAGTAGTCTTCGGGCTTGGTTGCTTCGATGTCAGCCAGCTTACCGGGGACAACGCCGGTGAGCTCGTATGCGGGGAACTGGTCGCCGATGGTCAGAACTGCCATGGTGTTCTTCTTTCTACTTCGTGCCGCGCGGATTCGTTGCGCGGCGCTTGTTCTAGTGATGCCCAGTGGGCGGGCTTGATACCTATTTTATTATGAATAATTCATAATAATCAAGTGATGGCGGCTGAAAACGCGAGTATTAAGTCGTGATTTGCGTCACCTAATATTCTGGGATGTTCACAAAAGCTTTTTCGGCGCACAAAGCCGAGGGTTTAAGCTCGAATCATGACCCCCGAACACAGCGACTTTTCTGAGCACAGCGAACACACAGAGCCCAACCAGCCCGAACTCATCACCGAGCGCCTCACCCTACGCCACATGCGCGAGGCGGATATCCCCGACATCGTGGAATCCTGCCGCGACCCGCAGATGGTCCGCTTCACCCGTGTACCGCTGAACTACACGCGCGCCGACGCCGAAGACTCCCTACTCACCACCGCACGCCAGATTGCCGCCGGAAAAATCCAGCGTTGGGCGATTGACGCCTCCGGCGTGTTCGCGGGGAGTATCGAACTGCGCCTGCCCGATGGCACCCCCGAAAGCCCCGGAACCCGCGCCGAACTGGGCTACTATACCGCCCCCAAAGCGCGCGGCAAGGGCTATATGACCGAGGCGCTGCGAGCCGTCCTCGGCTACGCTTTCGACCCGCTCGGGCTGGGTCTGGAGACCGTCCGCTGGACCGCCCTGGCGGGTAACGAGCCCTCCGAGAAGGTGGCGGTTAAGGCGGGTTTCACCGGCATCTACGACGATATTGACCCGAGCTCCGGCCGCCCCGACGAGAACGGCCACCCGGTGCAGCATCGGGTGCGCCGCGCCGATATGACCCGCGCGCAGTTCGCGGCGCTCTGGTCGGATTAGCTCTGGTCTAAATAGCTCCGGTCTGGCTAGGTTGGGCTCGCTGGGCTGCACTACCTGATGCCGAAGCCGCGGAACGAGCCGGCCGGCTCCTCCCACTCAACGAGCACCTCATCCACGCGGCCCGCGGTGTCGTCACCGCGCAGCACATCGACCAGGCGAGCGCAGGAGGCGGCGGTACCTTCCGCAACGACTTTCACGCGCCCGTCGTCGAGGTTTTCGGCGTACCCGGTCAGGCCCATGGGTTTGGCGGTTCCGGCGCACCACCAGCGGAAGCCCACGCCCTGCACTTTGCCACTGACGAAGGCGACGAGGCGGATTTCGGCGGGTTCTGCCGGGGTGCGGTCGGTGAAGAAATCAAAGAAACCCATGGGTCCTCCCGGGGTCGTCTCGTTGAGGGTGGTTTGATGGGGGCGCGCCAGCATTGGCGGCGCCCGGATTAGCTTTATAGCTTCAGTCTAGTGGGTTCAGAGTGCTTCGGGGTGGCATCAGGGCGCCTGTTGCCCGGTTGCCGCGCGCACGCGTCGTGAACAGCTGAATTAGGGTAGAGCAACCGGAGCCGCACCCACAAGGGGAGTAAGATGGGGTGATATTTACTTAGCGGCAACGCTGAACACGCAGACTGTACCCGCAACGCTCATCCACTGGAGGATCATTGAGTTCCCGCCCCAAGAAAGAGCCCCTCGTCGGCAACCCGGCGAAGACACCCTACAAGCCCTGGCCCGCTCTCTGGTCCCTCGTCGTTGGCTTCTTCATGATCCTGGTGGACGGCAGTATTGTCACCATCGCCCTGCCGCAGATGCTGCAGGATCTGGAGGCATCCCTGTCGGCGGGTATGTGGGTGACGAGCGCCTACCTGCTGGCGTATGCGGTGCCACTGCTCATTACCGGTCGTATGGGCGACCGCTTCGGCCAGAAGAACCTGTACATGATCGGTATGGCTATTTTTACTGCCGCTTCCCTGTGGTGCGGTCTGGCGCCAAACGTTGAGTCGCTGATTACTGCCCGCGTGGTGCAGGGCCTGGGTGCGTCGCTGATGACCCCGCAGACCATGTCTCTGATTACGCTGATGTTCCCGCCGAATGCGCGCGGTGTCGCCATGAGCATTTGGGGTGCGACGGCGGGTATTGCCTCGCTGGTTGGCCCGATTCTGGGCGGCGTGCTGGTGGATGCCCTCAGCTGGGGCTGGATTTTCTTCATCAACATTCCGGTCGGTCTGATTGGTTTGTTCCTGGCGTGGCGTAACGTGCCGGTGTTTGAGCAGAAGAAGCACAGCTTCGACTGGCTGGGTGTGGTGCTTTCGGCGGTCGGTCTGTTCCTGCTGGTTTTCGGTATTCAGGAAGGTGCTAGCTACGACTGGGGCACCATTACTGATTCGTTCATGGGTACCGGTATTGCGGTGAGCGTGTGGGGTCTGATTATTGCCGGCATTCTGGTACTGGGCCTGTTCATCGGTTGGCAGGCTATTAATCCGCGTGAGCCGCTGGTTCCGCTGAGCCTGTTCAGTGACCGTAACTTCTCCGTGTCGAATGTGGCTATTTCCGCTATGGGCGTGGTCGCTATCAGTATGGCGTTCCCACTGACCCTGTACCTGCAGCAGGTGGAGGGCCTGAACCCGACTGAGGCTGCGCTGATGACTGCGCCGCTGGCTTTGTCGTCGGGTGTGTTGGCGCCGGTGGTGGGTGCGCGTCTGGACCGTAATGACCCGAAGTGGATTGCGGTGATTGGCTTTGTGCTGTTCGTGATTGGTTTTGCTCTGCTCCGCCCGACAATGGTCGCGGACGGCAACCTGTGGCTGATGGTTGGTCCGATGATTATTCTGGGCGCGGCGAACTCTTGCATTTGGGGTCCGCTGTCGGTGTCTGCGACCCGTAACCTGCCGCCGCAGCGTGCCGGTGCCGGTTCGGGCGTGTACAACGAGACCCGCCAGATGGCGTCGGTGCTCGGTTCGGCTGCGATTACGACGATTATGGCTTCTGCGATTACCTCGCACCTGTCCGCGTTGGGTCCGGCTGCTGCAGCAGGCGGTGGTTCTCACGGCGGTGCTGCTGGAGGCGTGCTTCCGCAGGTCCTGCGTGAACCCTACGCGGCGGCAATGGCTGATTCCATGATGCTGCCCCTGGTCGCCGCGGCAGTGGGCGCAGTCGTGTGCCTGTTCTACGCCTCCATGAAGACCTCCGAGGCGAAGGGCGCCGCACAGAACGCTGAGGTGGAGGCCACTAAGTAGAAGGCTTATCAGAGCGCTTTACGTCATAAACGGTGCATAACTTGAGATGCGGTGCAAATACCGGGACAAACTAGATGCACTCTGTGTATGATGAGGCGGGTCACCGTCGAACAGAAGAGAACTAAGAACGGTTCCTTTGCCTCCACCGGAGGGTTCGGCAGTGACCCGCTGTCTTTTAAACGCCGTACTCACTTGCGGCATACCGGTTACATGCTGGCGGCAGCGACATATATGACCACTGAACCACGCGGTAGCCGCCTGACACTCACCATAAAACCGGACCCGTACGACCCATACCGTGCGCAATACCAGGTGATGCAACCTCCCGCGTGGTCAAGATACAAAGAGAGATCCCATGTCTTTTCTGACCTCAAATCGCGTGGTGCGTACCGCGCTCGCTTCGGCGGCACTGCTGGTGCTCGGTACTGTTGCTGCCCCCGCAGCGCAGGCGTACAACCCGGACATTGATGGCGACGGCATCCCCAACACCTGGGAGATGAAGGGCTATGACGCAGACGGCGACGGCAAGATTGACGTTGATTACCCCGGCATGGGCGCCAACCCGCTGAAGAAGGATATCTTCGTGGAGATGGATTACATGCCCGGCCTGCTCGCTAGCGAAGAAGAGCTCGACCGCATCACCGAATCCTTCGCCCAGCTTCCCCTCCGCAACCCGAACGGCACCACCGGCATCAACATCCACCTGGAGAAAGAGAGATGGCTAAAATCCCCACCTTGAGTTTGGTATTTTTGCCATTGTCTTCCTTGATTTGTTCAAGATCTTGAGCCAAAATCCTCACTTCCTCTTTCTAAAATCTAGTTTTTAAAAAAATAGGCTATCTACCAGAAGTAGATAGCCTATTTTTTATGAGATGCTTGGGTGCTTACGCTTTCAATTTGTCAAACTTTGCTTTGACATTCGCCTTGAATTCTTCAAGCTTAGCCTTGCGTTCGGCTTTACGTTCAGCCTTCATCTGTGCACGCGCCTGGTTGTAGAGGTCTTCTTGGACTTGCAGAGCTGCTTCGATTTCGGCTACGACGGTTGCTACATCCCAACGCACGATTTGGGTGTCGTACTTGGTGAAGTAAGCATCGATGACTGCTTCGTTGTCTTCTTGCACCAAGGCAACAACGGCTGTTTCACCGTTAGTCAATTTTTGAGAAACAACGTCAATCAGGCCAGCTTCTGCCGTATCAACGATATCACCAGCAACCAAACCATGGAGGCTACCAATACCATAACCAAACAAGACGCCGATAGGACCACCCAAAAGCCCGATAACTGCACCGAGCAAGCCACCTTTTAGGGCTGCATCCGTCGTTGAATCTTCAAAATCATAGCGTTCTTTTTCAACGATATGACCGTTTTCATTTTTGACCAAGGCGATTTGAGCAACCTTGGTCGTCTGAGTTTGGCGGAAAGCCTTCAAATCTGCAAAGGACTGATAAGCTTCGCTTTCGGTGTTAAAGACTGAAATTACTAGGTTTTCCATAGTTGGTACCTCGTTCCTAAAGACTATATATACATTGTAATACAGTTCTCTTTTTTGGGAACTACTTTTTGCGACAATTTACCTCGGCGGCAGCCGGTAGGCTGAGTCCTAAAGCAGAGGGGCCCGGCATCCAGTATGGATGCCGGGCCCCTCTCTGCATGCTGTGGCGTTAGCGGCTGATGGTTGCCGAAGCGCGCAAACCAGCCAGGTCCTGGAAGGTGTACTCGCCGCCCTCGGTCAGCTGCATTGCGACGTTACCGCTGGTGATCTGAGCGGTGGTGGTCAGGGTGTAGCTGGAGGTCACCTCGGTGAAGTACACCGGAACCAGCGAAGCCAGCACCTGCGCGTAGCTCACGCCGTCCTTCGCGGTGGCTTCCAGGTAGTCGGAGGTGCGGATATCCAGCACGCCGGTCCAGACGTTGTCCTCGATGGTCGGCTCGTAGAACTTCGCGGTGTATGCGATGCCGTTGAACGCCGCCACGGCGGGGTTGTTGGTCTTCGCGCCGCCCTCGCTCTTAGCGAGTGCCGGGATTTCAACGTCGTTATCGACGTCCCACAGCAGCGGGTCGGTGACATCCTCGGCGGTGGGGAAGGTGAACTCGAAGGTCACCTGCAGGTGCGCCTGAGGGTACAGCCAGGAGCTACCCTGGAACTCGCCCTTGGAGTTGATGGGGGCGGAAATCCACAGGCCCGCGCCGCCGTACAGGCCGGCACCAACGCTACCGCCGGGGGTGAAGGTGCCGCCGCCGCCGCTCTGCGGGGTGGTGGAGGTTGCGGTGATGTTGGGTACCTGCACGGTGTAGGAATCCAGACCGTAGCGGGTATCAAAGTCGTTGGCGGGGTTCGAGTTGAACGCCTGGGTGAAGACGCCGAACTTCAGGGTCGGGGTTTCCTGCGCATCGGTGGACGCCGCGTAGGCGGGTACCGCCGCTGCGGTTGCGATGACGGGGGTGCTCCACGCGGCACCCTTGATGAGGGCGCGGCGGTTCAGACCGTTAGTGTTCGAGGAAGAAGTCATGGGATCTCTCTTGTCATTAGAATGTGGTGATGCATGTGATTTGAATTACTGATACTCTAATGTAATTCAGCTCATCTTCAAAATTATCTCAACTTTTACCTCAATGTATGAACATTACGGCACCCAGCTCACCTAGCGCGTGAAACGGGCGCATCATGGAAACCGTGGAGAACGTCCTCCCGGCAAGCTCCACCGAAACACCACCGGAACATCATTGGTCACCACACACTAAGGAACACAACATGGCATTTCTGAAGAGCGCACGCGTCACGCTTGCCTCCCTCGCAGTGCTCTGCCTGGGCACCATCGCAGCCCCCGCGGCAAACGCCTACAGCCCCGACATCGACGGCGACGGCATCCCCAACACCTGGGAGCTGAAGGGCTACGACGCAGACGGCGACGGCAAAATCGACGTCGACTTCCCCGCAATGGGCGCAAACCCCAACCACAAGGACATCTTCGTGGAGATGGACTACATGGCGGGCCTGCTGCCCAGCGAAGACGAGCTGGACCGCATCACCAAGATTTACGCTGACCTGCCCATGCGCAACCCCGACGGCACCACCGGCGTGAACATCCACCTGGACGCCGGTAGCGCCCGCAGCGCCAAGTACAACCTCGGCGGCGGCAACGAAATCAGCTACCAGGAGCTCGACAGCGAGTTCAAGGCGCTCCACCGCATCAAGGCGACCGAAGGTAAGTTCAACCCCGCCCGCGAAGGCACCTTCCACTACGTCATCTGGGGTGACTACTACGACAACAGCACCTCCTCCGGCATCGCTAACTTCGGTGGCCGCAACCTCATGGTCACCGTGGGCCCGCACTTCTGGGGTAAGGCAACCAGCGACATCCGCGTGGCAGTGTTCGTGCACGAGCTCGGCCACAACCTTGCGCTGAGCCACGGCGGCTGGGACGAAATCAACTACAAGCCCAACTACTACAGCGTCATGAACTACCAGTACACCCTCACCGGCGTGCCCATGGCCGACGGTAGCCGCTACTTTGGCTACTCCACTGCCGAGTACCGCATGCTGAACGAGGCGAAGCTGTACGAGGCGCGCGGCTTCGGTCCCCGCGCGGCTGGCTTCCTGTACAAGGGCAAGCCTGCCAACCAGCCGATTGACTTTAACGGCAACGGCAAGATCGACACCGAGCCGGTGTCCGTGGACCTCAACGGTGACGGCTTGATCACGAATCTGGGTGCGGCAAATGATTTGAAGATGATCCGCTTCCAGGCGACCGAGCACCCGGAGCAGCAGAAGGGCCCCGAGCACATTGAGCCGAGCGGTATTACCGCCGAACACGCTCGTTCGCTGGGTCTGATCAAGTAGGCTAACTAGGCGGCGCAACGCCAACAAAGAGCCGTGTCAGCCCAGTAAAATGGCATAGCAAAAGGTGCGGATACCGAATTATCATTCGGTATCCGCACCTTTACTCTATACAGCTTTTAGCTCAGCACAGTGCTCAGCTCAACAACAGAGCCTAGACAGCCTCGCTCACGCGGCCAGTATCCACCAGCACCTGCGCGATGTGGCCCAGCGCCTCCTCATTCTGCAGCGAAGAAACATCGCCCAGCGAACGACCCTGGTACAGCTCACCGAGCAGGCGGCGAGTAATCTTACCCGAACGGGTCTTCGGGATATCGGCAACCGCCACAACATCCTTCGGCTTAGCAATCGGGCCAATGTGCTCACGCACGTGCGCGGTCAGCGCCGCCTTCAGCTCGTCCTCAGTCAGGGTCTTGCCCTCGTCGGTGAGCGTCACGTAGGCGACCGCCTGGTGACCGGTCAGGTCGTCCTCCACGGGGCAGACGCCAGCCTCCACCACAGCGGGGTGGGTGACCAGTGCCGACTCAATCTCAATCGTGGACAGGCGGTGACCTGAAATGTTGATCACGTCGTCAATGCGGCCGAGGATGTACACGTTACCCTCTTCGTCTTCCTTCGCGCCGTCGCCAGCGAGGAACCAGCCGCGCTCGCCGTAGTGACGCCAGTAGGAATCCAGGAAGCGCTGCGGGTTCTGCCACACGGTACGAGCCATGGACGGGCCAATCTTATCGACCACGATGAAGCCCTGCTTGCCGGGTTCGACCGGGTCGCCGTGCTCATCCACCACGCGGGTGGACACACCCGGAACAGCGCGGGTAGCGCAACCGGGCAGGGGAGTGCAGTGCGGGGTGCCCTCCGGGTAGGTGCCCTCGGGTGCGAACGCGGGGTCGTGCGGGCGCGGGGAGCACACGGTCGAGCCGGTCTCAGACTGCCACCAGGTGTCGATGAACGCCGCGGTACCGCCGCCCACGTGCTGACGCAGCCAGCGCCACGCCTCCGGGTTAATGGACTCGCCCACCGAACCGAGCAGGCGCACGGTCGAGAAGTCGTACTTGCCGGGCTCCGGGCCGTTGGGGAACGCACCCATGAGGGAACGAATCAGGGTGGGGGCGGTGTAGTAGTTGGTCACGCCGTAACGTTCGATGACCTCGAAGTGGCGACCGTAGTGCGGGGTGTTCGGGGTGCCCTCGTAAATCACCTCGGATACGCCGTTAACCAGCGGACCGTAGATTTCGTAGGTGTGCGCGGTCACCCATGCGAGGTCGGCGGTGCACCAGTGGACGGTGGACTCCACCTTCTCGGGGTCGTTGACGGCCGACAGCTCGTCGGGGCGCAGCACGCCGTTCTCATCCACGTAATCCGGCAGCAGATCGTAGAGCAGCGCGTGGGTGTACGCGGTCTGCACCAGATAGCCGCCCATCGTGTGGACCAGGCCCTTGGGCTTACCGGTCGTGCCGGAGGTGTAAATGATGAACAGCGGATCCTCGGCGTCGTGCAGCTCGTAGGCGTGAGTGTCCGGCTGGTCGTCCACCAGGTCGTGGTACCAGACGTCGCGACCCTCAGTCCACGGCACAGCCGCGTGCGCTACGGGGTCGGAGGCGCTGGTGCGGTCCACCACGATGACGTGCTCGATGTTGTTCTCACCGGAGCATGCTTCGTCGGCGTTGACCTTCACGGGAACGACCTTGCCGCGGCGGTTCTGACCGTCGGTGGTGATGAGCACCTTCGCGCCGGTGTCTTCCACACGGAACTTCAGCGCCTCGGCGGAGAAACCACCGAAGACGAGGGAGTGGATCGCACCAATACGCGCGCAGGCGAGGGTGAAGATAATGGTTTCGGGGATGACGGGCAGGTAGATGACCACGCGGTCACCCTTGCGCACGCCCAGGGACAGCAGGCCGTTCGCAGCCTTCGCGATGCGGCGCTGCAGTTCGGCGTAGGTGATGGCTTCACGGTCGCCGGGTTCACCTTCAAAGTAGAGGGCTACCTTGTCGCCGCGGCCCGCCTCCACGTGGCGGTCTACGCAGTTGTAGGCGACGTTCAGCTTGCCGCCCTCGAACCACTTAATTTCGGGGATCGTGAACTGTTCGATGCCTTCCTCATCGAAGCCGAGGGACTTCGGCTTCTCGAAGCGGTGCGCGGTGTGCCAGGGCTCAGCCCAGGTGAGTCGCTGCGCCTGCTTCTCCCAGAACGCGACGCGCGCCTCGTCAGATTCGAGGGCGGGGTTCGGGGTGGGGTTCAGCGGGTCGGTGAACGAGTAGGGGGTGGGCAGTCCCATTATTCTCCCATCGGTTGCTGGCATTAGCACCCTTGCTTGCCGTGCCGCTGTCTGTGTGACCGTGGGGTCTGTGTGTGCGTTGGCGAGGGGGTTGCTGCGACGTCGTTGAGCCAGGTCTCTCGGTCGCTCTGGATGGTTTGCCTTCTTAGTAAAGCGCGCTCGAGGGGGTGGACGCAAAGGGGACCGTCATATTCGGAATGGTGAGTACCAGTTCGTAATATAACGACATATTTAAAGACCCCGCCCCGCGCTCACTACTGTGGGGCGCGGGGCGGGGCACATCATCATCATTCAGTAGGCGACAGGTTTCCCCGCCGACTTCTTTCTCCGGCACGTAGCGATGATTAGCTCACTGTCGGGAGCAACCACGCGGCGGACATCTCTCCTAAAACTCAGCGCGTGCTGAGTGTTGCGTTTAACTGTGGTGCTAATTGCTGGTGGCGTTAGTTGCTGGGGTACTTCGCCTTCACCCAGCGTTCGAAAACACCCACCAGTGCATCGGTAATCTTACCGAGCACCGCCAGCGCCACAATAGCCAGCAGCAGGCGGTCGGTGCGACCGTTGTTCTGCGAGTCGGTCAGCAGGTAACCCAGGCCCATGGATGCACCCAGCAGCTCAGCGGCGACCAGGAACAGCCACGCCTGAGCCAGCGCCAGACGCAGACCCGAAACGACCGACGGCAGAACCGCGGGAAGCTGAACCGTGGTGAATAGGCGCAGACCCTTCAGACCGAAGGCGCGTGCCGCCTCCACAAGCTTGGGGTCAACGTGCGCCAGAGCCGCAGAAACCGTGGTGTACACCGGGAAGAACGCACCAATAGCAACCAGGGTTACCTTGGAATTCTCGCCGATACCGATCCACAGCAGAAGCAGCGGAACCCACGCCAGGGACGGCACGGCACGTAGCGCACCAATGGTCGGTGCGGCAATCAGACGCACCGGCGCAGACAAGCCAATCAGCGCACCCAGCACCAGGCCGAGCACGGCACCAATACCGAAACCAATCAGCACACGCTGAGTAGAAATCGCCACGTGGCGGCCCAATTCGCCGCGCTGCGCCAGCTCAACACCGGCGCTGACCACACGGTCGGGGGAGGGCAGCTGAACCTGGGTGAACACGCCGTTCGTGCTCAGAATGTACCAGAGGGCAATCAGTGCCAGGGGAAGAATCAGGCCCAGGTACTGCTTACCGGCGAACGGGTTCGACGGCAGCTTCACGGAAGAGGCACGCTTCTCAGCACGCTCAGCGCGAGCGCTGGAGGCGGCGGTAATCGTTGCGGCGGTCATTACTTCTCAACCACCTTTGCGATCTTCTCGACGGCTGCGCTGTCAGCCTTCTTTGCGAACTGGTCGTCCACAATGCTGTTCAGCGCCTTGTCCACGTCGGACTGGGAGGGAACGTCGCCGGACTCCACCAGGATCGGGCCGACACCCTTGAGAACCTCAACCTGCTTAGCGCCCGGAACCGGGTCGATATCCAGGTGGGTGCGCTCCATGACGACCTGAGCGGTCTCGTGCTTAATGCCGGACTCCTCCTCGACAATCTTCACAGCCTCTTCGGGGTTCTTCTTAGCCCAGGCGCGAGCGTACTCGTACACGTCCACGATGGTCTGTGCGGCGGTCGGGTTGGACTGAATGAACTTCTCGGTCGCGTTCAGGAAGCCGTAGGTGTTGAAGTTCAGGTTGCGGTAGAAGAGCACGTCGCCGCTTTCCACCTCGGCGGCAGCCATGATCGGGTCCAGGCCGCTCCACGCGTTGACCTGACCGTTATCCAGGGCGGTGCGGCCGTCGGCGTGCTGCAGGTTCTGAATGGTCAGGTCCGAAGCAGAAATACCCTCCTGCTTGAGTGCCTGCAGCAGCAGGAAGTACGGGTCGGTACCCTTGGTCACGGCAACGGTCTTACCCTTCAAATCCGCAACCTTGGTGATGCCCGAGTCCTTGCGGGTGACGAGCGCCGACCATTCCGGCTGCGAGTAGAGGCTAATGACCTTGATGGGGGAGCCATTAGCGCGTGCCAGCAGCGCCGCCGAACCGGCGGTCGAGCCAACATCAATATTGCCGCTACGCAGCGCCTCATTCGCTTTGTTCGAGCCGGCCGACTTGACCCACTCAACCTTCTTACCCTCGGCGGCGAGGGCGGTCTCAAGCCAACCCTTCTTGCGGATAATCAGGGACAGCGGGTTGTAGGTCGCGTAGTCAATGGTCACGGTGTTCTGATTGCCACCACCGGCAGCACCGGAGGCGTTAGCGGAACCGGAACCTTCACCGGCGCAGGCGCTGAGCAGAGTAGCAAAAGCGGCGGCTGCGGCAAGGGACTTGAGGGCGGTACGGCGAGACGGGGAGTAAGTCATGATGAAATCTTTTCGCTTCTGAAGATGATGATGTGATGTGTAAGAAATGCGTTTCGTGGCGGCTTTAGGCGTTATCTTCCACGCCGAGCTCAGCGAGCAACTCGCTGCGCAACGCGGTGATTTCTGCATCCGCGCGGTCGCGGGGGTGAGAGCGGTCAACGGTCACGATGCGCTGGATGGTGGCGGGCGCCTCCGGGGTGTCCTTGCCGAGCACGATGACCCGGTCGGAGAGGTACAGCGCCTCTTCCACGTCGTGGGTGACCAGCAGAATCGTGGTCGGATCCTGACGGTGCACGTCCAGCAGCAGATCCTGCATGTTGATGCGGGTCAGTGCGTCGAGGGCGCCGAATGGCTCGTCGAGCAGGAGCACGCCGGGGTTGCGGGCGAGCGCTCGCGCCAGGGACACGCGCTGAGCCATACCGCCGGAAATTTCCTTAGGGCGGTGGGTTGCGTATTCGCTCAGGCCGACCAGGTCGAGCAGGCGGGTTACGGATGCTGCGCCGTCAGATTTTTTGGTGCCCTGCGGCAGTCCGAGCGCCACGTTGTCGGCGACGGTGCGCCAGGGGAGCAGGCGCGGTTCCTGAAAGCCGATAGCTACGCGGGGGTCGAGGCCGGTCACTGCCTTCTCGCCGATACGCACGGTACCTGCGGTGATGCGGTTCAGGCCTGCCGCTGCACGCAGGAGGGTGGATTTGCCGCATCCGGAGGAGCCGATGACGGAGATAATCTCGCCGGGGGCTGCGGTGAAGGAGACTCCGCGAAGAACTTCGTGGGTTCCGCCGGGCACGGGGAAAGATTGTCCGACGCCTTCAAAGCTCAAGGGGACGGCGGCGGTGGATACGGCGTGGTGGCCGTTCTTTTCACTGGTGGGTACGTCAGTTACTGCACTGTTGAGTGTCATGTCACTTCCATCGTTCCTGGCGTTAGCACCGGGGGCGGAAGAATCCGTGCCGGTTGCTGCGACGTCGTGGAGCCAGGTCTCTCAGTCGCTCTGGATGGTTTGCTTCTCCCACCCTATGGGCTGTGGCGTGCCTCAATCAACCCTGCGGGCGCGTATGAATTTCTATGACCGTATATTTCGCATTTATCACGAAATATTTCGGTTCCACGTCACAAAAAGATTTTTTCGTCACAAACGTGACCTCCCTCCCGCGCGCCCCGTACACTCAAACCACGAGATCATGAGTCCCGGCGCTAAGCTCTGGCTAGCCGGGCGGCAACCCTCTCCCGTAGCGGGGTGCCCCAGATGATGATCTGGC
>NZ_CAUVVO010000017.1:0-27350 GCF_963555405.1 uncultured Rothia sp.
CGAGCTGTCCTGGAAGCACATCGACCACCCGTCCGAGGTTGTCGAGGTTGGCCAGCCCGTTACCGTCGAGGTTCTCGAGGTGGACCTGGACCGCGAGCGCGTGTCCCTGTCCCTCAAGGCAACCCAGGAAGATCCGTGGCAGGCATTTGCTCGCACCCACGCTCTGGGTCAGATTGTTCCCGGCAAGGTCACCAAGCTCGTTCCCTTCGGTGCATTCGTGCGCGTTGAGGACGGCATCGAGGGCCTCGTCCACATCTCCGAGCTGGCAACCCGCCACGTTGACCTGGCTGAGCAGGTCGTCTCCGTTGGTGAAGAGGTCTTCGTTAAGATCATCGACATCGACATGGACCGCCGCCGCATCTCCCTGTCCCTCAAGCAGGCAAACGAGGGCGTTGACCCCAACGCTACCGAGTTTGACCCCGCTCTGTACGGCATGGCTGCAGAGTACGACGAGGCTGGCAACTACAAGTACCCCGAGGGCTTCGACCCCGAGGCTAACGAGTGGCTGGAAGGCTTCGACGCACAGCGCGAGGCTTGGGAAGCACAGTACGCAGAGGCACAGGCTCGCTTCGAGGCTCACAAGGTTCAGGTTGCTAAGGCTCTCGAGGCTGACGCAGAGGCTGCAGCAGCAGCTCCCGCAGCAGCTGAGCCCGCACCGACCTCCTACTCCTCCGAGGAGCCCGCTTCCGCAGGCACCCTCGCATCGGATGAGGCACTGGCTGAGCTCCGCAAGAAGCTGACCGGCAACTAATCTGCCGCTCAGATGAGCACTCATCAGGCGTTATAGCCGATAGGTAACCCCCGCGTGGGGTGCCTAGAGCAGGGGAACCCCCTCATCTCCCGTTTGGGAGGTGAGGGGGTTCTTTGCGTTATCGGGGTAGAGATATTTCGGGTAGGTGCGCTGGGGTCTGGGGTGTGTGCCCGGTGCTACCGGGGAAGAGCTGTTAGGCGGAGGTCATCTGCTGCCACACAGCGCGCACCTGCTCGGCGGTCTCCTCCAGCGAGCCTCCGTTATCGATAATCCAGGTTGCGACCGCCTCACGCTGCTCGTCGGTTGCCTGCGCGGCGATGCGGGCGCGCGCATCCTCCTCGCTCATACCGCGCGAGGACACGAGGCGCTGCAGGCGGGTCGCCAGGGGAGTGCGCACCACGACCACGCCGTCGAAGGTGGACGGGTCGCCGGTCTCCACGAGCAGAGGAATGTCCTCCAGCACCACGCCGCTAAAACCGGGTTCGGACTGCGCCTGCTCCACCAGCTGCGCGGCACGTTCACGAATAGCGGGATGCACAATCGCGTTCAGACGCAGGCGCGCCTGCTCATCATTGAACACGATACGCGCCAGGGCGGGGCGGTTGAGGCGGCCGTCCTCATCGAGCAGGTGCTCATCGAACTCCGCAACCGTGCGGGCGAGCACCGCCTCGCCGGGCTCCATGAGGGATCGGGAGATGGCGTCCGCATCCACCAGGAATGCGCCCTGCTCCACGAAGAGGGCGGCGATGGTGCTCTTGCCACTGCCGATACCGCCGGTCAGGGCGTAACGGCGCAGCGTGGTAGAAGCGGGGGAAGAAGGCTGGGACATGGACGGTGCTCCTGACGGGCTGTGCCACAATAGATAGGTACTGATTAGAGGAGGACACATGCAGGAAGAAACTCGCGCCAACCGATACCTTGTGCCGCGCGGCGATGAGCCCTATGAGAGCCTCCTCGAAATTAAGCGTAGCGAATTTATTGGTCACATCAAACGCGTGAGCACCGTTGAGGAGGCGCGCGCCTACATTGAGTCAGTGCGCAAGACCTACCACGATGCCCGCCACGTGTGTTCAGCGTTCATTATTGGTGCTGACCGCGATATTCAGCGTTCCTCCGATGATGGTGAGCCCGCCGGTACCGCCGGTGTGCCGATGATGCAGGCGCTGCTGGCGCGTCAGACCCGCGAGGACGGCACCACCGACCTGTCGGATGTGGTTGCGGTGGTCGTGCGCTATTTCGGTGGCATTAAGCTCGGCGCAGGCGGTCTGGTGCGTGCCTACACTGATTCGGTGGTGCAGACCCTGGATGGCGCGCTATTCGATTCGCGTGAGCGTCTGCGCGTGGGTAAGGTGCCCAGTTCGCATGCGGATGCTGGCCGCCTGGAGAATGAGATTCGTGCCGCCGGTCTGAACGTTCTGGGTACCGAGTATGGTGCGGAGGGCGCCACGATTTCCCTGGGTGTGTTTGACCGCCCGGAGGAGCTGGCGCGTGCCGAGGAGCTGGTGGTGAGCTTGAGTTCCGGTGCGGCGAGCGTGACCTGGGGGGACACGCAGTGGGTGGATTTGCCGGTCTAGGTTACCGGCCTCTAGATTCCCGGTCTTTGATTTCCGCTCCCAGATTTTCCTCCTAGGGTTCCGGGCTAAAGCGCCTGCGTAAAGCTCTCAAAATCTAAAAGATAGTCCAACCTTAGTTAATAGTTACTCTAACCCTAGTAATTGCCTGCTAAAGCTGATAGCCTAAACAATGTTGCGGAACGCACACGCCCCTCCACGGCATCGGCAACGGGTTCATTACCAGCGGTAACCCAGCCCGGCGCCTCCACGAGGGAGCGCGTACGCCCGCACCGACGGGCAGGGCTCAACGCTGACATCTCAGCGCGGAGAACTGGGTACTATCTCAGCGCTGAGGTCCTGATGCTGACGTCTTGAAGCTATAGCCTAGTTACTCAAGGAACGAGGCACAGCTGTATGCCGGTACTATACGAGCCGGCAGGCGGTGGTGTGTGTGCATGAACCACCTGCCGGTAGGCACTGAGCCCCGCCCGTCACCTTACGAAGAATCAGCTAACGAACGCTCTGAAGAGCGCAAGGTCGTGAAAACGTGACGCAGTCGGGAACCTACCGAGAACAAACAAGCGAACAAGCAGGCAAAAACTCACCGGAGTTCTCCGCGGGCAGCCGCGGCGGTACCGCAACCCTCAACCGTGGGGGAGCGCGCCTCCCCAAGCGGGGTGCAGCCGAACAGCTCGAACCCGCCACCGTCGCCCAGCTGCTCAACGCCTACCGCCAGCAGAACCTCGGCACCCTGTTGAGTGTGCTCACGCAGCGTCCGGCGGAGTTTGCGCGTCAGCTCGGTAGGCTCTGCCGCGTCTTCCCTGAACATGTGCACGCTATCGCCCAGGCGTTCGGCGCCGTGGGCCGCGCCCTGCCCATTGACGAGCTGGTGCGCCTGCACAACCGCTACTCCAACGCCGCCCGCGGAGTTGGCGAACACCTCAGCCTGGACAACTCCGGTGTGGCGCATCTGGTTCAGAGCCCAGCACTGAGCCGTGAAGGTGCGGGCCATTTGCTCATGGCGGTTGAGCTCTGCCTCGCCGGCAGGATGCGCGGGCTCACCATCGCCATGCCCTCCACCGAGGCGTTCACCCCGGCTGATCAGGCGCCGAGCCTCGGTTCCTGCAACCCCGCCCTGGACGGTGCCCTCAACGCTTTTGAACCGGCAGGCTGGGAGCCGTTCTCCCTGGACGGCAGCGAAGTGCTGCTCGCGACCGGTGTGCGCGATGTACCCGACGGCTACGAGCTGTCCCTCTGGCTGCTTGACGACGACTATCAGTGCCGCGCCCGCATTGAGCGCGGCGCCCCGCAGGTGTGCGTGGCAAGCTTCTACGATGAAGAAGTCATCACCCGCACCGTGGAAGAAACCGGGTTGGGTGAAGCCGGTCTGGTCGAAAACTACCGCGTGGAGGAGTACGCGGAACTGGACTTCCTCAACGCCATGGACCGGCAGGTACGCTACGTGGCGGTCACCGCCGCGGTGGGGGAGCCGCTGCTGTCTGTGCTGAACGAGAAGAGCGCGGTGCCGAATAGTATTCCCGACCCTGCCGCTTTTGCGAACGGTGCGAGCACCTCCCGGTTCGCGAGGAGTGCCCGCCCGGATATTCGCACTGCCGCCGTGGTCGGTAAGGGCCTGCGCACCATCAATCACCGCGGCATGCTGCCGGTGTTGGGCGTGCCGAACCGCACCGTGTGCGCGGTGATTGACCTGTATAAGCAGCGCATCTGTGTGCCGGGTGTGGGCATTCCGCGCGGGCTGAGCGTGGAGGATGAAGAGCGCACCATGCAGCTGATTTTGAGCGCCCTGAACGGGTACCTTCCGCTGACGAACCGGGCGCTGATGAGCCTCGCCGGAGCGACCGTGGAGGTGCGCTAACGCCGCGGCAAACTAACGCTGTAGCGAACACTGTGAACCAATAAAATACCGCCCGGAACCATGCGTTGAGCACGGTCCCGGGCGGTACGTGTTTACTGACCTAGCTGGTCGCCAGGTGAGCTACCTCCAGACGGGGTAGTCGCCGGATGAGCTAGCTTCGGATTAGCTAGCTGCCGGGCCCTGACCGTTGATGATGCGCTGAGCCTCATCCTCGGTCAGGTTGTAGCCGTAGAAGGTCGAGTAGAACTCGCGGGTCTCCTTGACCAGATCAACGTCCTGGAACTGCTCGGGGTGGAACTGCTTAGCGGCCCACAGAATCTGCAGAGCCTCCTCAGCGGAGTAGCGGTCCCAGTTGAAGGTACCCACGGGGTTCTTGATGATCTTGTTGTTCTTGACGGCGGGAACGTCAGCCCACGCCGCGTCAGCCTTGATGGCGTCAACACCCTTCTGAGCGTCCGAGCCACCAATGATGATGATGTCGGGCTGAGAAGCGATGATCTGCTCGATCGAGACGTTTTTCAGGTTCTCCACACCGTCGAGGGAGTTGGTGGCGCCCGCCAGCTTCATCCACTCACCAATCAGGGACTTGGAGCCGTCCACCTTGGTCAGGTCGGAGCCGCCGGAGATGTGCAGAACCTTCGGGTTCTCCTTGACGTCCTTCAGGCGTTCCTTGATGAGGTTCTCGTTCTTCTCCAGGTACGCCAGGTACTTGTTCGCGCGGTCGATGGCGTCGTTGGTGCCGATGACCTCAGCGGTCAGCTCGACGGTACGCTTCAGGTCGGCGAAGTTCTGGAACTCAACGTGCACGGAGGGGATGTCGGCTGCGGAGGTCTTGGAAATCTGGTCCTTCGAGGAAGCCAGTACAACATCGGGCTTGTCAGCCAGTAGCTGCTCCATGTTCACGTCGGTGCCCTTTACGGGGGCGTCGACCTTCTCAATGCCGGGGTAAACCTGCTTGAACCACTCGAGGGACTTCACAGCGGTGGTGGTAGCGGACAGCTTGTCGGCACCGCCCAGCAGCAGAACGATCTGGTTGTTTGCGTGCCACAGGTCAGCGATGCGCTCGGGGTGGGTCGGGACGGTGACCTCCTTGCCATCAATATCCTTGATGACCTTGGTGCCGTCACCGTTGTCCTTCACGAAGAAGCTGGTGTGCTTCTGCTCGGAGCTGCTCGATGCCGAAGCTGAAACCGAGGAGGAAGCGGCTGCGGAGGAGGACGACGAGGAAGCCGTGTTTGCGGCACCGCAACCGGTCAGGGCTGCCAGCAGCAGGGAGGTGGTCAGCGCGAGGCCCGAGTGGAACTTCGTAATCTTCATGGTGTGTCTTTCTTTGGTATACAACGGATAGTTGATGAATAAACCGGTAGCGGCGCGGGTGAGGACAAGCGTGCTAGGGGTACGCCACCGTCGGGGATGCGGCACCTCTACCGCATCCCCGACGGGGTCTGGCCCGCACCACCACCGGAAGACTAGGGGTTGCGGATTCTCAGGTATCGAGGCTCGTCATGTGCACGCTGGAGCGACCCAGCTCGGGGGAGTAGGTCACCGTTAGGTCGGTGTTGAAGGTGCGCGAGAGAACCTCGCTCGTCAGCACCTCCGAAGCCTGACCAATCAGCAGGTGAGCCGGCGCATCCTTCGAAACTGCTGAATCCTTCGGGGCGGGTGCATCAGCTGCGTCGTGCGCGCCGAGCAGGGCAACGGTCGCATCCAGCATGAGGGCGTGATCCGGGTTGTGGGTCGTAAAGATGACCCCGTACCCGGCATCACGCAGCTGTCGAATTTTCCGCAGAACCTTCGCCTGATTCGCCACGTCCAGGGCGCTGGTCGGCTCATCCAGAACGATGAGCGGGGCATCCTGAACCAGGGTTCGGGCAATACCCACCTGCTGACGCTGACCGCCGGAGAGCTGGTCCAGCGGGGAGTGCGCCAAGTCAATAAGACCCAGTTCCTCCATCATTTCCTGCACCTTGTCGCGGTCCTGGCGCGAGGGGGAAGAGAACAGGCTGATGTAGGGTGCGCGACCCATGAGCAGGTACTCGGTCACGGTGTAGGCGATGCCGCTGCCCTCCATCTGCGGAAGGTAGGCGATGCGGCGGGCACGCTCGGTCGCGGTCAGCGAATCCAGCGAATCACCGCCCAGGTGAACGGAGCCCTCGGTCAGGGAGAGCAGTCCAATCAGGGAGTTCAGCAGGGTGGACTTACCCACGCCGTTGCGGCCCAGAATGGCGAGGACCTCGCCGCGGTGTACCGTCAGGTTCACGTTGCGGAAAATCCAGCGGTCCGAGCGGTGGCCCGCGCGGGTGTGCTTGATGCGCTCGCCCCGATGGCCGTAGTGGAAGCCTGCGCCCTTCAGCTCGAGGAGCGCCTGAGCGGGGTGGACGTTAGCTGCGTTAGCGGAGTTCTGTGCGGTAGACATGGGTTACTTCACCCGGACCTTTCCGAGCAGCAGCAGCGCCACGTACAGCGGTGTGCCGATGAAACCGGTCAGAACGCTCAGCGGAACCTCGGCGCTGGTGAGGCTACGAGCTAGGGTATCGACGAACATCATGAACGAAGCACCCATCAGGATGGACAGCGGCATGAGCTTGGTGGTGTCGTTACCGACCAGCAGGCGGCACAGGTGCGGAATGACCAGGCCAACCCAGGAAATCGGGCCGCCGATGCACACGCTGGTCGCGGTAATCAGGGTGGCCAGCAGAATGGTGACGCCACGGGTACGGCTCAGGTTGATGCCGAGGGTGCGTGCCTCATCGTCGCCGAGCGACAGGATGTTCACGCGCCAGCGCATCGCCAGTAGCAGCAGGATGCAGGGGCCAGCCACGAGGGCGAACTGGGTGAGCGCGTCGACGCGCACGTCCTGCAGGGAGCCCATCTGCCAGAACACAATCTGAGCCAGCTGAGTTTCGGGGTTTGCGATGAACTTCAGTGCGCCCAGGGCCGCGGTACCGAAGCCACCCACGATCACGCCCGAGAGCACGAGCATCAGGGTGGATTCGTTACGCAACAGGCGCGGGATGGTGACGGTCAGCAGCACGGCAATCAGGCCGCCGGCGAGGGCGGAACCCTGAATCGCGAGGCTCGTGCCCACGCCCAGCAGAATGGCGGAGGCGGCACCCACCGACGCACCCTGCGAAACACCCAGCAGGTACGGGGAGACCAACGGGTTTCGGAAGACCGCCTGGAAGGTGGCACCCGCAATGGCGAGGGCGGCACCGATGAGACCGGCGGCGAGCAGACGCGGAATACGCACGGTGAGCAGCATGTTTTCGGCGGGCTTGTAGACCTTCAGGTCCATGCCGAACCAGTTCTTGCCGAGGATTCGGAACAGTTCGTCCAGTTCGACCGGGTACCTGCCGGTGATGAGGGAGAGATAGGTGACGCCCAGCAGAATGGCGAGGGCGATGAGCATAATGACCGGGTAGGAGGAGGTGAAGAGCGAGCGGCGGCGTTCGTTCTTGGCCGCTGGGGTGGCGGCGGGTGTGCCGGTGGGGTTCGCCTCCGCGGGTTCTGTCTGGGCGGCTTTTGAAGCTGTCTCCGTGGTCGTGCTCATGGAGTCCTTCCGTGCGCTCTTATGGTCCGTTCTGTCTGCGTGTGTGCGCTCTAAACATATGTGAGCCGCGTCAAAGAGGCAAAGGGTAGGGGCACGGAATACTCGTCATAAGTCTTTATGTTTTATCCCTTATCTTTTGTGGCTCGGCGTGCCTGCGCCACGATGTGCACGGGGGAGCGGGAACACCCGTAAGTGCGCCGTTATTGTGCGGGAATTGCGCGGGAAAATGCTCCTGCTCGATTCCTATCCGGTGGCACACATGAGCCAGTTGAACGCCCCTTATCTTTTGCACCCCATCTTTTATGAACTTGGGCACTTTCGCGCCGGGCTATTGTGTTGGCAACTGCGCCGGCAATTACACCAGCAATTATGCCGGACTATTGCGCCAGCAGAAAAGGGTGACCAATCCCGCCGCGCATCCGGCGGCTTTCCCCTAGGATGGATACATGAGTTACGCACCCCAGATTAACCGTGTTGTTGCCCCCTTTGAAGTGGTCAGCCCCTTCCAGCCTGCCGGTGACCAGCCGAAGGCTATCGCCGAGCTCACCGAGCGCGTGCAGAACGGCGAGAAGGACATTGTGCTGATGGGCGCCACCGGTACCGGTAAGTCCGCGACCGCAGCCTGGCTGATTGAGGCGGTGCAGCGTCCGACTCTGGTGCTCGTGCAGAATAAGACGCTGGCGGCGCAGCTGGCGAATGAGCTGCGTGAGCTGCTGCCGAATAATGCGGTGGAGTATTTCGTCTCGTACTACGACTACTACCAGCCTGAGGCGTACGTGCCGCAGACCGATACCTTCATTGAGAAGGACTCCTCCATTAACGAGGAGGTGGAGCGTCTGCGCCACTCGGCGACGAACTCCCTGCTGACTCGCCGTGACGTGGTGGTGGTTGCGACCGTGTCCTGCATTTACGGTCTGGGTACGCCCGAAGAGTACATTGAGCAGATGGTGACTTTGCGTCGCGGTGAGGAGATTGACCGCGACGAGTTGCTGCGTCAGTTCGTGGCGATGCAGTACGCGCGTAACGACATGGACTTTCACCGCGGCACGTTCCGCGTGCGCGGCGATACCGTCGAAATCATCCCTATGTACGAGGAGAACGCGATTCGCATCGAGTTCTTCGGTGATGAGATTGAGGCGATTTACACCCTGCACCCGCTGACCGGCGAGGTGATTCGCGAGGAAGAAGAGATGTACGTCTTCCCCGCAAGCCACTATGTTGCCGGCCCGGAGCGTATGGCGAAGGCTATTACCTCCATAGAGGATGAGCTACGCGAGCGCCTGCAGACTCTCGAATCCCAGGGCAAGCTGCTGGAGGCGCAGCGCTTGCGTATGCGCACCACCTACGACCTGGAAATGATGGAGCAGATGGGCTTCTGTAATGGCATTGAGAACTACTCGCGCCATATTGACGGTCGTGCCCCCGGCAGTGCCCCGAACTGTCTGCTGGATTATTTCCCGGATGATTTCCTACTGATTATTGACGAGTCGCATGTGACGGTTCCGCAGATTGGCGCCATGTACGAGGGTGATATGTCCCGTAAGCGCACCCTGGTGGAGCACGGTTTCCGCCTGCCCTCGGCGATGGATAACCGCCCGCTGAAGTGGGAGGAGTTCCTGGAACGTATCGGTCAGACCATCTACCTGTCGGCAACCCCCGGCAAGTATGAGCTGTCGCAGGCTGATGGTTATGTGGAGCAGATTATTCGCCCGACCGGCCTGATTGACCCGGAGATTGTGGTCAAGCCGACCAAGGGCCAGATTGATGACCTGCTCGAGGAGATTCGCGTGCGCGTGGAGCGTGACGAGCGTGTGCTGGTCACGACCCTCACCAAGCGCATGGCGGAGGATTTGACCGAGTACCTGCTGCAGCACGGCGTGAAGGTGCAGTACCTGCACTCTGACGTTGACACCTTGCGCCGCGTGGAGCTTCTGCGTGAGCTGCGCCTGGGCACCTTCGATGTGCTGGTCGGCATTAACCTGCTGCGTGAGGGCCTGGACCTGCCCGAGGTGTCGCTGGTTGCGATTCTGGATGCCGATAAGGAAGGCTTCCTGCGTTCGACTACCTCGCTGATTCAGACCATTGGTCGTGCGGCGCGTAACGTGTCCGGTCAGGTGCACATGTACGCCGATAAGATTACGGATTCTATGCGCGTGGCGATTGATGAGACGAACCGCCGCCGCGAGATTCAGCAGGCGTACAACCGTGAGCACGGCATTGACCCGCAGCCTCTGCGGAAGAAGATTGCCGATATTACGGATGTTCTCGCCCGCGAGGAAGAGGACACCCGCGAGCTTCTGCAGCTGCGTAAGAGCGGTAAGAAGGGTGCCCGCACAGTGAGTGCGGGTGCGAAGACGGGCTCTTCGACGGCCTCGAAGATTGCCACGAGCACCCCGGAGTCGGAGGAGCTTCTCGCTCGTGCGGAGGCGCGTGTTCGTGCCGACGGCCTGGCGGCGGCACCCGCGGAGGACCTTCTGGACCTCATCGAGGAAATGAACGATCAGATGCGCGTGGCGGCGGAGAACCTGCAGTTTGAGTTGGCGGCGCGTCTGCGTGATGAGCTTGCCGATTTGAAGAAGGAGCTGCGCCTGATGAAGGAAGCGGGTCACGCCTAAACCCGGTGTTCTAAGCCCGGCGTTTAGGGGTCCGACGTGGGTTTTTCGCCATGAGGTAACTCATTGCTCGTGAAGTTCCACTGAGTGCAGATAGATGCTGTACACTATCAAAGTGTTTTACATGTCAAATAACACCTTGATGCTTCCGAGCAATAAAGAAAAATCTGTGACTATTTCAAATAACTCTTCAGACGCACACACTACGGGAGCTCGTTCCGTTACCCGCCGCAACCTCACCCGCGGCGCACTTTGGGCTGTGCCCACTATTGCCGCCTCCACGGCGGTGCCCGCATTCGCGGCCTCGGCGGATGACTGCAAGACGGTACACGGTCCGGACTTTACCCAGGTCGGCGGCTGGATGATTACCAACCCCGCCAGTGGCGCCCTGCAGTCGCGCACTAAGAACAAGCCCGTGACTGCGCCGGAGACCGGTCAGGCGTGGTGGTCCATGGAGAATGCAACCTCCCCGAACCCCGCGACGATCCGCCTCATGTCCGTGTACGAGGCGACTCACGGCCCCGAGGGTGACCTGAACCTGAACTGTGGCGAGTTCGTGATGACCTACAATGTCTCCGCGCTGGAGGCGACGACCGGCACCACGCACCTGCACCCGTCCATGGACATTTACCTCTTCTCACCCGAGGGTGAAATCATTGACCGTCAGGTCTTCACGACTGACCCGACCGGCGTGGCAACCGTCATGACCCGTAACGGTAAGACTCAGACCGTTCAGGGTCAGGTTATTCCGTTTGCGTCGAGTGTGAATGACCGGGCGACCGGCATCTCTGCGCGTTTTGCCCTGCGCGGCGATAAGCTCATGGAAGGCATGTACCAGTTCGAGGTGGTCATTACCGTGCCGACGATTCGTGAGAACGGCAAGCTGGATACGAGCAAGCAGGTGAACGCGATTGCGTTTACCCCGCCGACCTTCAACATGGTTTCCTAAACAGCTGTCTTAACTGAATAAAGAAGTAGCCCTCCCGGTATGTACTCATAAGTACTCACCGGGAGGGCTACTTTTATGTGGGCTTGCGGCGCGGTGCTGGTCTGCCCGGTGCTGGTCTGCGCGGTGTTGGTCGGCAACGTGGCGTTCTCGTGCCCGCTGCTCTTGAAAAACCCTCCGGGAGGGGCTCCTGTGCGAAAACCTCAACCTGCTGTATAATCGTTCACCGAGCAAGGGAGTATCCCACCAATCGACTCATCGTCAGCACGTTAGCCGAAGGCGTCTAACCGGTGAATCGAGCCGACCTCCATTCAGGTCGGCGGGAGAGACTTGTGGTCCTGTACGCACACCACAAGAAAGGCTCCCCATGGAAGTTACCGGGTTGCAATGGTTGGTTACTATTCTCATCATCGCGGGTCTGTTGGCCTTCGACTTCGTGTTCCACGTCCGTAAGGCGCACGAACCCACCGTTAAGGAAGCGGCCATTTGGTCGAGTATTTACATCGGCATCGCGTTGCTGTTCGGCCTGTACATTTTTGTGACGAACGGCCCGACCGCCGCCACCGAATTCTACGCGGGCTACATCACCGAAGAGGCGCTCTCGGTTGATAACCTCTTCGTCTTCATGATCATTATGGGCACGTTCCGTGTTGCTCGTGAGAATCAGCAGAAGGTCCTGCTTTTCGGTATCGTCTTCGCGATCCTGGCGCGCGGCTCCTTCATCTTCGCTGGCGCGGCGATCATCAACTCCTTCGCCTGGGTGTTCTACATCTTCGGCCTGGTCCTGCTCATGACCGCAGGTAACCTGCTCAAGGACGAACTTACCGAAGGCGACGGCGACGACGAGGCAGACAACATCATGGTTCGTCTCGCCAAGAAGTACCTGAAGACCAGCGACCACTTCGATGGCGATAAGCTCTTCACCCTCGAAAACGGCAAGCGCGTCATGACCCCCATGATGCTCGTCATGGTCGCTATCGCGGGTTCCGACCTGCTCTTCGCGCTCGACTCGATTCCCGCGATCTTCGGCCTCACCCAGTCCGTCTACATCGTGTTCACCGCGACCGCGTTCTCCCTCATGGGTCTGCGTCAGCTGTACTTCCTCATTGACGGCCTGCTGGACCGCCTCGTCTACCTCTCCTACGGCCTGGCGACCATCCTCGCGTTCATTGGTGTGAAGCTCATCCTGCACGCAATGCACGAGAACAACCTGCCGTTCATTAACCACGGCGAGCCCGTGCACGTGGTTGAGATTACCACCGAAATGTCGCTGCTGGTCATCGTGAGCGTCCTGGTCATTACCGTGCTCGCCTCGCTGCTCAGCCCCAAGGGCCGCGCACTGCAGACCATTCAGCGCGTGCAGGCGCTCTCCGAGAAGTACCTGGCACTGCCCGAGGATGCACCCGCTGCCGAGCGTGCGGACATCGCCGCCCGCTGGCAGAAGGAAACCGAGAAGCTCAACGCTATTCCGCAGAAGCTGCGTGACGAGCTGATCGAGAAGGAAGACGAGTACCACGCCCTCGTGGTGCGTGCCCGCACCGCGCAGGATGCGCACTCTTCCTCCAAGTAGCACTGAGCGCAAGAGCCTGAGCTACTAGGCTAAAGCCTCAACACTAAAGCCCCTCACACCGGATCAACCGGGGTGAGGGGCTTTAGCTATATCAAAGATATATTCAGCGAAGAATTACTGGTTGTGAACCTCAGCCAGCATGTTCTTCAGGTGACCCAGAATGGTCAGCGAGTCAGAACCGAAACCGTCGTGGTGGTGGGTCTTCGAGGTCCACACGTGGGTGTTACCAACCCAGCGAGCGGTCTCCATGGAGTGCTCAAAGTCCACGTACACATCCGGGTTGTACGCCGCAGCCACCACGGGAACCTCGTTCTTGTGCAACTGTGCGTGGTCGTACAGGCGACCCCAGTCCTTCTTCTCAGCCAGGATGTTAGCAACCTCAGCCAGCGGACGCAGCGAGGGGTCCTCCTCGTAGTACCAGGGGAAGATGTGCTCGCCGGTGAAGAGCAGACGGTCCGCATCCGGTGCGAACTCGGGGCGGGAAGCCGCCACGCGAGCAGCAGACCAGTTGGTCGGCGCGGGGGAGGGGGACAGCTCGTAACCGGGGATGCCGGGCAGAACGCCGTCAGCGGGGCCGTCAGCGTAAATGGTCTCGTGCATCAGGGCGTACAGCGGGTTTGCCTGGAAGGTCACCTCGGCACCCATAGCGGTCAGGAACTGATCAGACAGGTGGTCGTTACCCTCAGCGAATGCGTTCTCCAGGAAGTAGTGCAGGCCGCGCTCGCGCCAGCGGCCACCCAGGAAGTGACCAGCCATCTGGAAGCGGTGATCGGTCAGACGCTCACCGGTGGGCAGGTACTCCTTGTGGGTGCGCAGGTGCTCAGCAATGCGGGTAGCGAGCTCAGCGTCCTCGGGGAACCAGCTGTAGTACTCCTCAACACGTTCCTTCATGCGGTCGAAGGTGTGCTGGTAGACGTTGTCCACGGAGGTACGAATCGGCGCCAGGCCCGCGGTGATGCGGCAGTCACGCAGCGACTGCGGTGCAAACGACAGGTAGGACAGGGTCAGGAAGCCACCGAAGGACTGACCAATGGTGGACCAGCGCTTGTCGGCACGGTCAGCCAGCAGCACCTCGCGGACAGCCTCCGCGTCAGCGATGATGGAGTCCGCACGGAACAGCTCAGTGTACTCAGCCTGAACCTGCGCGTCACCCACAGCGGTGATGTTGCGGGCAGACAGCGGGGAAGACATGCCGGTACCGCGCTGATCCAGCAGAATCACGCGGTGAGTCTTCGCCAGCTCGGCAATCCAGCCGCCGATGGAGCCGGTCTTCGGCGAACCGAAACCGGGGCCACCCTGCAGGTACACAATGTAAGGACGCTTATCAGCCGAAACGGTCAGAGTCTCGCTGGTGTTCACAACCTCGCGCGCGAACACGGTGATGGTCTGGTCCGCAAAACGGGAGGAGAGAGCGGCATCCTTGCCCTTGGAGAAAATCAGACCGTGGGTCAGGGGAACCTGGAACCAGTGGTCGGTAATCTCGTAGCCGTCGTGCTTGACGACCGAACCCTTGCGGTACTCAACCTTGGGAAGCGAAGAAACGGTCAACGGTGAACCTTCTTTCATTCAAATAGATAGATACTCTGTATTCTAGCCCACTATGGGCAACATCTGGGCAGAGCCCGGGCGAAGTCTCGGGCGAAGTCTTAGGCGGGGTCTTAGAACTCGCCCACGCTCAGAATCTTCAGCACCGGGTAACCGGCCTCATCGGATGCCGCCAAATCGACCTCGGCACGAATGCCAAAGTCAAAGTTATCTTCAGGGTCGGCAAAGCTCTGCTGAACCTTCCACACGCCCGGATGCGCGGCGGTGTCCTCGTCCATGCTGACCAGGCGAGGCGAGCGCGCATCGGCGTCCGTGTAGATATCGTCGTAGACGTCGAAGTAATCGTCCATGGCGTCCGCCCAGCGGTCGGCATCCCAGCCGCACCACTCGTCCAGGGCACCCAGGGCGCGGTCACGCTCCTCAGCGAAGAGCTCCACACGGCGGAAGAGGGCGTTGCGCACCATCACGCGGAAGGCGCGCAGATTCTTCGTCACGGCGGGAGGCTCTTCCTCCTCGATGGAGGCGTGCTCGGCGGCAATGGTCGCGGTGTCTTCGCCGGCAGCCAGCTTCTCCCACTCGTCCACCAGGGAGGAGTCGGTCTGGCGTACCAGCTCGCCGAGCCACTCGATGATGTCGTCGAGCTCGTCGGTCACGGCAGAGTCGGGGATGGTGTGGCGCAGCGCCTTGTACGCGTCAGAGAGGTAGCGCAGAAGTACGCCCTCGGCGCGTTCCAGCGAGTAGTACTGCACGAAGTCGTTGAAGCCCATCGCGCGTTCGTACATGTCGCGCACAATCGACTTGGGGTGCGGCTCAAAACGAGCCACCCACGGCGCGGACTGCTTGTAGGTCGTGTACGCCTGATCGATGAGCTCCGCCAGGGGCTGCGGGTAGGTGACCTTGTCCAGCTCGTTCATGCGTTCGGTGTAGTCCACGCCGTCCGCCTTCAGCTGTGCCGACAGTTCGTTCTTCGCCTTGCGTTCCTGTGCGTACAGCACCTGGTTCGGCGAATCCAGGGTCGCCTCAATGAGGGAGAGCGCGTCCAGCGCGTAGCTGGGCGATTCGGGGTCGAGCAGTTCCAGCGCGGCGACCGCAAAAGCGGACAGCGGCTGGTTCAGGGCAAAGTTATCCTGCAGATCCTCGGTCAGGCGCAGGTAGGAGCCGTGCTCATCCGGGGTGTTGGTTCGCTCAATCACTCCGCCGGTCAGTAGCTCCTTGTAGATGCCGATTGCCTTGCGCAGCAGCTCGCGGCGGCGCGCGGGGCTCTCGTGGTTCTCCTGAATGATGCGGTACGCGGCAATGACCGGGTTCTCCGGGCGGTGCATCAGGTTCAGCAGCATCGAATGGGTGATGTCGAAGGAAGAAGTCAGCGGCTCCGGGGCGGCTTCAACCAGCTGCTCGAAGGTCTTCTCCGACCAGCCAACGAAGCCCTCCGGCGCCTTCTTACGCTTGGAGGATAGCGACTGGTTAATGCGCTTGGTGTCGTCACCGAACTTCGCCTGAGCCTTCGCCAGCAGGCGCGCGTTCTCAATATCGTGCTCGGGTGCCTGAACCACCACGGTACCGGCGGTATCAAAGCCCGCGCGGCCGGCGCGTCCGGCAATCTGGTGGAACTCGCGGGCACGCAGACGACGGCTACGGGCGCCGTCGAACTTCGACAGCGCCGTAATCAGCACGGTACGAATCGGCACGTTAATACCCACGCCCAGGGTATCGGTGCCGCAAATGACCTTGAGCAGACCCTCCTGCGCCAGCTGCTCGACCAGGCGGCGGTACTTGGGCAGCATGCCCGCGTGGTGAATACCGATACCGGCGCGAACTAGCTTATTCAGCGCCTTACCGAAGCCCGGACCGAAACGGAACTTAGCAATGAGCTCCGCGATGCGTTCCTTATCTTCCTTCGAGGCGATAGCCACCGACAGCAGCGCATTCGCCTGCTCGAGCGCCGCCTTCTGCGAGAAATGCACAATGTAGACCGGGGTCTGCTTGGTCTGCACGAGCTCCTGCACCGTCTCCTGAACCGGGGTGGTGGAGTAGTAGAAATGCAACGGAATAGGACGCTCGGAATGAGCCACCAGGTCACTCTCGCGACCGGTCAGCGCCGTCATCTCTTCCTGGAAGCGAGTCGTATCGCCCAGGGTTGCACTCATCAGCAGGAACTGCGCCTGCGGAAGCTCCAGCAGGGGAAGCTGCCACGCCCAGCCGCGCTGCGGGTCTGAGTAGAAGTGGAACTCGTCCATGATGACCTGGCAGAGGTCCGCATCCTTGCCCTCACGCAGGGCAATGTTCGCCAGAATCTCCGCGGTGCAGCAGATAATCGGCGCCTCCGTGTTGATGGCGGAGTCGCCGGTAATCATGCCCACATTCTCGGCACCAAAAATATTGATCAGGTCAAAGAACTTCTCAGAGACCAGCGCCTTAATGGGGGCGGTGTAGTAGGAGCGCTGACCGGTCGCCAGGCCCGTAAAATGCGCGGCAACAGCCACGGTGGACTTACCCGAACCGGTCGGGGTAGCCAGCACCACGTTATGGCCGGCGGCAATGCTCAGGACGGCCTCGTCCTGGGCGGGGTACAGCGTCATACCGCGGGTCGAAATCCACTCGGTGAACGCCTCGTAAATCTCTTCGGGGGTGAGGGGATTGCCCTTAAAATCGCGTCGATTGTAGTCGCCGGGGTTCTCGCCCAGCGAGGGAGAAAGAAAATTCAAAATACTCATGAGGATTCCAGTCTATCGGGAATAGCGCGGGCGCGGGGGACGTTATCGTTACGAGGGAACACGCGGGTACTCGCGGTTCCTTTGCAGAGCGTTCGCGGGGCGTTTATAAGGCGTTTGGGAGGCGCGGCGCCGCGCTAATGCGGGAATTCCCCAAATTCGTGTAGTGTAGAACAAAGCACTAAAAGTGCAGTGGTGCAAAAACCTCGTGCTCAGAAGGTCGAAAACGTAGGCCTCCACGCCGCATAGATTGCCGCGTAGATGCAGAATCCGCCGATTGACGCCGGTGCATATTGAGCGGCTGATGCGTGCCCCAAAATACGTTGCACAAAATAACGACATGCCCATCTATTACGCAAATAGTGTTGCGTGCCACATTGATAAAGGAATAGGGTAAGAGAAAGGAGAGACGTTGAATGACTGAATACAACGCTGACAAGGCACAAGAAAACGCTGCGCGTGAAGAAGCTGCGCACGAAGAAACCCTGCACAACAAAACCACGCAGGAAAAAGCCGCTCAGAAAAAAGCCTCGCAGAAAAAATCTGCACAGGAAGTAACCGCTAGCGAACAGCGCAAGGCAGAAGAGGAAGCCCTCAAAAAGCGCCTCGCCCTGCGAGTCACCGCGCCCGGGCACAAATACCCCTGGCACCGCTGGGCCATCCCCGTCCTCGGGGAAACCACCGCGGGTATCGGTGCAATCCTGATCCCCGTCATGGTGGGTCAATTCATCAACCAGCACATCGCCGGAAAAGCCCCCGACGCCTGGCCCATGTTCTGGGTGGTCGTCGCATCCATCACCTTCATCGTGATTAACGAGTTCTTCGGCTGGGGCACCTCCATGACCCTCAGTGCGGAACTTGGTCGCGACTGGCGCGCCTACATTAACCGGCTCATGGGACGCACCCGCACAACCGTTGACGCAGGTGAAGCGGTCACCGTCATGAACAAGGACGTACGACGTGTCACAAACGTCTACTTCTCCCTGCCGCTGTTCGTTAACGCCATGATTATTGCAACCCTCGGCGCCGTACAGCTCTGGCTGATTAATCCCGTCACCGCGGTCGTCACTCTCATCGGCACGCTCATTGTGGTCGGCGTGATTGCCTGGTACTCGACCTTCCTCGAATCCAAGATTGGCGAGTACCGCGAAAAGGACGGCGAGGCCTCCTCACGCGCCTCCGATATTGCCACCGGTTTGCGTACCATCGCCGGCCTCGGCGCCGAAGAGCAGATGCGTGAACGCTACCACCGCGGCACCGACGAAGTTTTCGACAGCTACATGCGCTACGAAAAGACGCACCGCTGGATGTACCTTATCCGCGCGCTGCTCGGTGGTGCCGTGACCCTGCTCGGCATCGGCTTCGCCCTTACCGGCCACGTCGAAAACGGCCGCTGGGTGTCCGACACCCCCGCCGCGTCCCTGGTGACCGTCGCCTCCATTATTGCGATGATGGGTGGCCCCATCTGGATTACCCAGAACTTCCTGACGGAATGGCGCTACGCCAAGATTGCGCTCGCCAAGGTCGCCCGCCTCGAAGGCCACGCGGGCGTGCGCCAGGGCGTGCTGAAGAGCCCCCGCACCGACGAAGAAATGGCGCAGCTGGCACGCGCCGAACAGGCAGTCGAGGCGAGCACCTTCGAGGTGCCCGTACCCGTCGCCCCCACCGCTGCTAGCAACCCGCGCATCGTGTACGTCAACCCGCGCGACTACAACCTCACCGCGCAGGACTACGCCGAGGCGCTCGCCCGCACCCTGCGCCGCGGGGGAGAGGATCTCAAGGACGCCTCCGGCCGCCGCGTGCTGCTGAGCGAGCCCAACCCCATGATTTTCGCCGGAACCCTGCAGGAGCACCTGCGCCTGGGCACCGTGCCGAACCCCGACGAGGAACTGGCACAGGCAAAGGATGAGGAACTGCTGAAGATTACCGACTCCCGCGAAATCGCCTACCGACTGGGTGGACGCAACCCCGAAGACTACTTCGCCGCCTGCATCACCAGTGAAGGTGCGAACCTCTCTGGCGGTCAGCGTCAGCGTCTGGCACTCGCCCGCGCACTCGCACAGGACGCGCAGGTGCTGATTCTGACCGAGCCGCTGAACTCCGTGGACGAACCCAGCCAGCGCTACATCTACGATGCGATGGAAACCCAGGTCGGTAGCGACCGCCTGCCCGTCGGCTACCCCGGCCTGCTGCAGGATTTGGAGCAGGTCTACGTTGTCTCCACGACCGCGGAGACGACCCGCCGCATGGAACGCGACGGCTACCCCGTCGCTCAGGCAGAAACCCCCGCAACCACTCAGAATCAGGAGGTGAACTAGCATGGCAAAGCAGCTCCCCATCGAAAGCCCCGCCTACGTGGCACGCCGCATGTGGAACTACCTCGCGGCGCATAAGGGGCGAGCCCTCTACACCTTCGTCATCTACATGGTCAGCACCCTCATGGGTGCGGTGGTGCCCCTGCAGATCGGTGCCACCGTGGACGACGTGGTGGCGGGTAAGTTCGCCAGCTACCCGTGGCAGCCGATTCTGATTATTCTGGCGGCGTTCATCGTGCAGGCGGTGACCCTCATGGTCTCCTCGTACAGTGCGGCTCGACTGGGTGCGCTCGTCACCCGTGACGCCAACCAGGACACCCTCGACGGCACCCTCGACCTGGATGCACGCACCGTGGAAGAAGCCGGCAGCGGCGACCTGCTCACCCGCGTGACTGACGACCTCTCCTCGGCGGCTAAGTCCGTCAGCGAGGACCTGCTCGGCGCGATTTACGTGGTGCTGTACTTCATCATCTCCACCATCTCCCTGGCGGTTGTGAGCCCGGCAATGGGTCTAATCATGCTTCCCATGATTGCCGGTCTTGCCCTCATCATGTCGAAGATGCTGCCGCTCATGGCGGCACGCAACCAGACTGCCCAGGAGCGCGTGAGCGACCTCAACAGCGTGCTGACCGAGAACATTCGTGGCACCTCCACGATTCGCGAACTGGGTGTTCACACCGCCCGCGAAGACGCCTTCGCTGGTGAGAACAAGCGCCAGTTCGCCGCGCAGCTGGGCATGGTGCGCATCCGCCAGCTGTACTTCACCGTGGACGCCATCAACGCATGGATTCCTACGATTCTGTGCATGCTTTGGGGCGCCGCCTGCGTGGCTATCGGCTGGGCTTCCTGGGGCGCCGTAGCGACCGCCTCGGTCATGGTTTTCAGCCTGCGAACCCTCGCCGACATGCTGAACCACCACGTGAGCAGCCTGCGCATCATGCTCGTGAACATGGGCCGCGTGTTCGGCGTGGTGTCCCTGGCGAAGAAGCAGCATGAGGAGCGTGCGCAGCACCGCGCCGAAGCGTTCGCCGCCGTCTCGGATGAAGACGTGAAGGACCCGCAGTACGCCATTGAGTGCATCGACGTTTCCTACGGCTACTCGCCGGACGCCCTCGTTCTGGAAGGCATCAACCTGAAGATTCGCCGCGGCGAAGCGCTCGCCCTGGTGGGTCGCTCCGGTTCGGGTAAGACCACCCTGGCGCGTCTGATTGGTGGTTCGCTGACCGCCCTGGAGGGCACCATCACCGTGATGGGCCGCCCGGTTGGTCACGGCGACTTCCCGACCGACGCTGCCGCCGACGGCCGCCCGCGCCTGCTGGTCTGCACCCAGGAAGCGCACGTCTTCTTCGGCACCCTCGCTGATAACTTCACGGTGGTTATGCCGGATGCAACCGTCGAGCAGATGGGTGAGGCACTGGACGCTGTCGGTGCCCGCTGGTGGCGCGACCTGCCGCAGGGCATGGACACCGTCGTGAGCGGCGCGGATTCGCCTCTGACCCGCGACCAGATTCAGCAGCTGGCTCTTGCACGTATCGTGCTTGCCGACCCGCACGCCGTGATTCTGGACGAGTCCACCACCCAGCTGGAGCTCGCGGACGCAACCGAGTCCCTGCGCGCCGTGCTGGCGAACCGTGCGGTGCTAATCATTTCGCACGACGCGCGTATCGCCTCCCTGGCTGACCGTGCGGTCCTGCTGCACGAGGGCAGGATTATTGCGGAGGGCTCCCCGGCGGAGATTTTCGCTCTGACCTAAGCAAGGTAACTATGCCCGGCTGATGTTGCCTGGTGGATAGTGCCCTGAAAGTAGCGCTCCGAGAGTAGTGCCCGGTACCGTGTGAAGCGGTGCCGGGCACACTCGTTTAAGAGGCGGTTAGGGGGTGGTGTTGAGCGGGGGAATGCGCGCTGAAAAAGAGGCTTAGTCAAACGAAAATTTCGGAGAGATTTACTTGTCACCCGCAAAACTTTCAGCTACTGAGAATCGTTGTGATAACCTGGCAGAGCGATATGGGGTGCCTTGAGACGCCCGCGACCCGCTGACCCGCCCAAAGACGGGCAACCAAAACAGCGGGGGCACGGAACAGCGGGCGCGCGAAACAGCGTACAAACACTCAAGGCTGAGAGAATCACCCATTGAACCTGCTCTAGTTCGAACTAGCGAAGGGATTATCGATGATGGCAGAGCAGCCTACCGCGCCCGCGTGCGCATCCACCTCTAACCCTGTACCCGGCGCGAGCGCTCCCGAAACAGCTGGGGCGCCTAAGACAGCTCGCGTGCCGAGGGTTCTCTCCATTGCGGGAACCGATCCCTCCGGCGGTGCGGGCATCCAGGCGGACCTTAAGTCCATTACCGCATCCGGCGGTTACGGCATGTGCGTGACCACCTCACTGGTCGCCCAAAACACGTGCGGGGTTCGTGAAGTATACACCCCGCCCCTGGAATTTTTGACCGCGCAGCTTGCCGCCGTTTTTGATGACGTCACGGTTGACGCCGTGAAAATCGGCATGCTCGGCGACGCAGACACGATCCGTACGGTCCGCACTTGGCTGAGCGAGCATCCCGTGCCCGTGGTCGTGCTCGACCCGGTCATGATTGCTTCTAGCGGTGACCGCCTGCTGCAGGCGGAAGCAGAGCAGGCGCTGCGCGACCTCGTTCCGCTCGTGAATGTGATTACCCCGAACATTCCGGAGCTCGCCGTGCTCTGCCAGAAGGAGCCCGCCCAGACTTTCGATGAGGCGCACGAGCAGGCGGCGAACCTTGCGGCGGCGACCGGAACCACCGTGATTGTGAAGGGCGGCCACCTGTGCGGTCAGGACGCCGGTAACACCGCGGTCTTCCCGGACGGCACCTGCGCGCACGTGCGCACCCCGCGCCTGGACAGCCGCAATACGCACGGCACCGGATGTTCTCTGTCCTCCTCGCTGGCAACCCGCCTGGGTGTGGAGCTGTTGCAACACTCCGCAAGCGCAGAGCCCGCCGCAGACCAGAAGAACACTCTGACCAGCGAAGATACCTACCGCGCCCTGCAGTGGAGCACCCGCTGGCTCCACGAGTCCATTGCCGCGGGCGCCGGTCTGCAGGTTGGCTCCGGTGAGGGCCACGGCCCGGTGGACCATGCCGCCCGCGCCCGCCGTCTGGAGGGTGCCGCCTCCGCGTACCCGTGGCGCCACCTGCTCGCCACCACCGACTCTGAGGGCAATACTCTGGACGGCACCAGCCCGGAGCGTCTGCTGCCGGTCAGCCCCGTGCCCGCCGGTGAGGCCGTTGTCAAGCCCGCCGGTCCCTGGACTGCCGCGCTCTGGGCTGCGGGTGGCGAAACCTGGCACCAGATTCTGGATTTGCCGTTCGTGCGTGCCCTTGGCGACGGCACCCTCGATGAGGACCTGTTCTCCTTCTACCTGGACCAGGACGCCCTCTACCTGCGCGATTATTCGCGTGCGCTCGCGACTCTCTCGGCGCGTGCCGATACCGCTGAGGCGCAGGTGCACTGGGCGGCTGGCGCGCATGAGGCGATTGCCGCCGAATCGCAGCTGCACGAGGGCTGGTTGGCGAACCGTGCGCGCCTGGGCGGTCCTTCGCCGATTACCATGGGGTACACGAACTTCCTGCGTGCCTTCACAGCTGGTGAGGACTATGTGGTCGGCGCTGCCGCTATCTTGCCCTGTTACTGGCTCTATGAAGAAGTCGGTGCCGTGCTCTCCTCGCAGAACCACGCGGACCACCCGTACGCGGAGTGGCTGAGCCTGTACGGTGGCGAGGAGTTCGCTGCGGATGTGGCGCGTAGCCTTGCGGAGGTTGAGCGTGCTTTTGAGGCGGCTTCACCGGCTCAGCGTGTGCGTGCGGCGCGGGCGTACCTGTCGGCGTGCGTGTACGAGCGTGAGTTCTTTGACCAGGCTCACCGGGCGCTGCGTTAGAGGCTGAGTTGGGTTCGGTTCGCCGATGCTTTAGGTGCCGGTTTTTGGGCTGAATACCGCGCCGGCATGGCGTGAGATGGGTGATTGATGCTTCACTCAAGCTACCGCCGGTTCGGGGGTTGTGCCGGTTATGCTTAAGGCGTCGGTGAAAACCGTTTGCGGCAGGATTCCGGCCCTCACCCAACTGGCTGATGTACCTGCCGCGCCCGCACCTCTACGGCGTGTAACCGATCAGTTTGGCCCGTCGCAACCACCTCATCCAACCCCCGCGGCGGGCCAAACGCCTTCCTTCTAGCGTTCGCGAAGAATATTCGGCATAGAAATATCCCGTGCAGATACTCTCATCTGCACGGGATATTTTGCTGTTCTGTATTTGCTCTGCCGCCACCTATAGCCGCAACCGGAGCAAAGTTTATGCGTTCTGACCCTCACGAACCTCTTTCTTTTCCGCCTGGTAGCCGAAGCAGAACGCAGCGCCCGCGATCAGCGCCGCCAACCAGATGGAAAATACGCCAAACCATCGGGTGACAAGCGCCATGAGAATCACGCCAGCTATGAAAGAGGCGACTACGAGAGAGTAATCAATGGCTTTGAGCAGAGCCGTACGGCGCTGTGCCTTCGCCTCATTTTTTGTGTCTCCGTCGGGGGTTTTCCGCGTGAGGTACAGCGAACCGGCGGTGTACCAGGCACTGAGCATTTTGCGCCAGTTGCCGCTGGTCATGAAGAGCGAAAAGGGGTTTTCGCCAATGCGTGTATCCGCGAGGGCGTGAATCATCAGACCGACGGTGAACGCCAGCGCGCCCACCTGAAAGCTATTGCTCAGAGTTCTATCCATGAAGGGTACCGCGAAGCAGACCAGAAGGAACGGCAGGAGTGTGCCGATGCGCCAGTGTCTCATCCGGGCACGTTGACCGAGTAGATCATGAATGAAATGCCCTGCCAGATACCCGAAGCTGAAAAGAATAACGGAGAGCCAGCGCAGGTGCACCACATGCGGTGCGTCACGGTGCAGATCGGCGATGAGCAGAATAAAGTTACCGGTCTGCGTGGCAACGAGCGCTTCATAGTGGATGTGCGAGAAGACGTCCACTGCGCCGCCCAGGGAGGCGAGGAGCAGAGCCATGACGCGCCCGTAGCGTCGAGGTGCTGGGATGCGGTGTAGCATCTCGCGGAGGTGGTGTAGCATGCGCCTTCCCTCACGGTGGGTGGGTCTGTTTGTAGCAGTAATGCCGCTGGTTCCATGCTACGGCATAAGTCAGCAGGGTACCGGAGAAGCACCCCGCCGGGTAACCCCTGTTAAGGCGAAGGCCCCGAGCAGGTGTCTGCTCGGGGCCTTGCACGCTATTCGGTATTTAGTTCAGGGGTTTAGCTCAGAGGGAGTAGCCTACTTGCTCTCGCCCTTGAGCGCACCCACGAGGGGGCCAATGACGTCCATGGGCAGCGGGAAGACCACGGTCGAGTTCTGGTCGGCACCCAGCTCCAGCAGGGTCTGCAGGTAACGCAGCTGCAGGGAGGCGGGGGACTGGCTCAGAATGTCGGATGCTTCCTTCAGCTCGCTCGAAGCCTCCAGCTCACCGCGTGCCGAAATGATCTTTGCGCGGCGCTCACGCTCAGCCTCAGCCTCGCGTGCCATGGCGCGCTGCATAGCCTCGGGAATCTCAACGTCCTTGATTTCGACGAGCTCCACCTGAATACCCCACGGCTCGGTGCGGGAGCCGATGATGGAGCGCAGGTCCTCGTTCAGGTCCTCGCGGTGTGCGAGCAGGGTGTCCAGGTCAACGCGGCCGAGCAGGGAACGCAGGGTGGTCTGCGCGATCTGGCTGGTGGCGATCGGGTAGTTCTCGACCTCGAGCACGGCGTTCTTGGCGTTGGTCACGCGGAAGAGGACCACGGCGTTCACGCGGGCGGGAACGTTGTCCTTGGTGATGACTTCCTGCGGGGGAATGGTCAGGGTGATGACACGCATGTCAACGCGCTGCAGGGAGTCGACGAGGGGGAAGACGACGTTCAGGCCGGGCTTCAGCTCCGAACGCAGGTGGCCGAAGCGGAAGGAGATGCCACGCTCGTATTCGGGGATGACGCGGAACATACGAATCAGAATAAAAAGAACAATGACGGCAACTGGGATGAGGATAGTTGCCAGAGTGACGGGATCCATGGTTTTCCTTCACAAATATTGGGGGAGGACGGTATGTGTGCCCACCTGCCCGCGCCTCGTACGGTGCAGGTAGTAGGGGGTGCCCGGTATCGGGCTGTGTGTGGGGGAGTTGGGGAGGGGATTTTCCGTCCCGGCGCACGTCGCGGCGGGTCGGCGCCTCGGCGGTACCCCGCACGGAAGAACTCACAAGAGGAATAAAAGAGAATTCCACGCAGGGTAGCCGCCGAAGCTAACAGACGGGACCAGCCAGCCGGTCAGCCGCCGGAACGGAAAAACTTGTGCAGCGCTACTTCTTCGCCATCTGCTCTGCCAGCTTTTCAGCCGCCTCAACCTCAGCCAGGTTCTGCTCCTGCAAGACCTCGTTCGTGGTCTTGTGCAGTCGCTTAACCGAGGTGCCGGTACCGCTCCAGGCGGGGCGGTCCGGGTCGAGGGCAGAGGTACGAACCGGCAGGGTTGCCTCCGCAATCATCTGCTTGCGGGCCTGATCGGTACGGCGCTTACGCTCATTCGACACGCCACCCCACTTCGCCGCGAAACGATCCATCTTCACGTTCACCGATTCATCAGCGGTAGATGCGTGAATATGCTTCGGATCGTTCTCGAAGTTCGCGGGGGAACGCATGAGCTTCACAGCCAGCGGGTAGGTCAGCGAGAGGCAGACCACCGCGGCGGCACCCTCCACCAGAAGCTCCAGCGGGGAGTGCCAGACGATGGCGGCACCAATCAGGATGACCACACCCAGCAGCGACACGGCAACCGCCAGTCCGCGGTGGAAACGACCCGACTCGGAGTAAGGCCATTCGTCCACTTCGCGGGTGAGCTCGCGGCCGTTTGCCGAGACGGTGCAGCTGTCCTTAATCGGGCAAGTGTTGCACACGCTGGGCTTGGCGCGGTAACGCATCACTCGGTTATCCGAGTCGAATGCGGTCGCCCACAGCCACTGGTCTTCGGGGCAGAGCCACGCGTCGCTCTCTTCGTGGTAGGTGAACCCGAAGGTTCGCGCCGCCACCATGCGCTGGCTGGTGCGCTTGGCGAGAATATCGAAGCCCCAACCCACGGCGACCAGACCCAGCGCGTACACGCAGGCTAGCCACACGAGGAAAGAAACTCCAGCAATCTGCTCAGGCATGGTTAGCCTCGACGATCGCTACGGTAGGGGCTGGTCTGCTCGGGCAGCTCCTCGGCAGCCTTAGCGCCGGCGAACTCTGCGATGCGAGCGTCCTCAACCACCTCGTACAGCGGCGGTTCGGGCAGCTCCAGGACGGTTTCCTTAGCGTTCTTGGAGAAGATCTCCTTGAGAGCCAGCAGCGCCAGCTTGATCAGCGGGATGATGCCGACCAGGAAGATGACGTCACCGGGCATACGCATCCAACCCATCACGGCGGAAGCGCCGTCGTGGATGAACGCGAAGGAACGAGCCTCGTAGTAGCCCTCACCCACGGACTTGTACAGCTGAGCAATACCCAGCGGCAGCAGCGAGATGAAGGACATCCACAGCAGACCAATGTTCAGGGTCCAGAAGGAGAACTTCAGACCCTTCTCAGGCCACTTGTTCTCGGGGAGCAGGTAGCGCAGACCGAACACCGCGAACGCGATCGCGAGCATACCGTACACACCCATCATGGATGCGTGTGCGTGGTTTGCGGTCAGCGCGGTACCAATCTCGAAGTAGGACACGATCGGCAGGTTAATCAGGAAGCCGAACACGCCTGCGCCGAGGAAGTTCCAGAAGCCCACAGCGATCAGGAACATGACAGCCCAACGGTGCGGGAAGGGCTTGGTGCGGTTGGAGTACTGGCGAGCACCCAGCTGCATGAAGCCCCACGCCTCAACGGTCAGGAAGGTCAGCGG
>NZ_CAUVVO010000018.1:0-24672 GCF_963555405.1 uncultured Rothia sp.
GGCGAGCACCCAGCTGCATGAAGCCCCACGCCTCAACGGTCAGGAAGGTCAGCGGGATAACCTCAGCTGCGGAGAAGAAGGCACCGAATGCCATCTGCTCGGAGGGGGTACCGACGAAGTAGGTGTGGTGCAGAGTACCGATCACACCACCGACGGAGTAGAGCACGGCGTCCATCATGATGATGGAGATTGCGATGCGCTCGCGGACCACGCCGAGCAGCACGAAGATGTACGCCACCATCACGGTGGTGAACAGTTCGAGGAAGTCCTCCACCCAGAGGTGAACCACCCAGAAGCGCCAGAATTCTGCGACGGTCACGTGGGTACGCTGACCTGCGAGCAGGCCGACCGCGTAGAACATGGGGATGGCGAGGCCGGAGAAGAGGAACAGCCACGGCAGGGAGGTCTTCTTCGAGCCCTTCAGGCGGGAGGAGAGGGTACGCCAGACGATGACAATCCAGATGAACATACCCGCGGTGAGCAGGATCTGGAAGAATCGCGGCAGGTCCAGGAACTCCCACTGCTGCGAGAAGAAGCCGGTGAGTTCCTTGGGGATGAGGCCCTTCTGAGAGAACCATTCGTTCAGCAGCGAGCCGAGGACAACGAAGACCACGGCGCCGATGAGAACGTAGGTGAGCAGACCCTGCTTCTTGGGTTCGCGGCGGGTAATGAGCGGGGCGATGAAGATACCGCCCGCCAGGAACGCGCCTGCGGTCCAGAAGAGGGAGAGCTGAAGGTGCCAGGTTCGGGATACCGTGTAGGGCAGCAACTGGCCCATGTCGATTCCGAAGAAGCCGGTGAGTTCTTCACGGTAGTGCTCGGTGAGTGCGCCCACCAGAGCCTGCAGGAGGAACAGCACCAGGATGGTTGCGAAGAGCAGGCAGGCTGCCTTCTGCGAGGGGGTCAGGCGAACTTCGTCGGGCTGACGGAAGTCGAGGACGGGTGCCTCTTCCGCGTGCCAGCCGATAGCGCGGGACCAGCGGCCGTAGATGGCAAACATCAGACCGGTACCACCGATGAGGGCAATCAGGGAGAGTGCCGACCAGACCATCAGATCCGCGGTGGGCTTGTTGTCCACGTTGGGTTCGGAGGGCCAGTTGTTGGTGTAGGAGTAGGGCTGGTCGGGGCGGTCTGCCGCCGATGCCCATGCGGTCCAGCCGAAGAATGCGACGAGGTCATGCAGTTCTTCGTCGTTCTTAATGGCGTCGGGGAACAGGCCCTGCGAGGTGTCACCCTTCATCAGGGTTTCGCGGTAGTGCTTGAGCATGAGCTGGTAGCCCTTGGTCTCACCAGCGGACCAGGTGATGGTCTTAGTCTGCTCGTCGTACTTGTTCTCCTTGCGCCACTCGTTCTTCACGAGTTCGCGGGGGTCCTGCTTGCCCTGTTCACGGTACTCCTTGACGGCAGCATCGGTGGTCAGGCGCAGGTATTCTGCAGTGTAGTCGGGGCCGAGGTAGGCACCGTGGCCCAGGACGGAGCCGTACTGCTGCAGACCGCGTCCCTGGAAGAGTTCCTGACCGTGCAGGATCTGTTCTTGGGTTGCGATTACTTTGCCGTCATTGCCGACGATTTTGTCGGGTAGCGGCATGGAGAGTGCGTAGGTGCGCATTGCAAGGACTGCCATGATGGTGAAGCCCAGGAGCATCACAAACGCAACAGCCTGTACCCAGCCTTTTCCGGCATAGGCACCGACCGTGTCTGAGCGGCGGGCAATCTTTGCTGCCTCCGCACGCGAGACGGGTTTTGTAGCCATAGTGTATGTCTCCAGTGTGCGTGGAATTTTTAGGTGGAGTGGTTCCGACGCACATCCGCTGGAGGGGCGGCTCACTATGTTCAGGGTGAATCGTCCTTGAGGGAGGTGCGACAGCCCACCCTTGTTTCATTTTTGCATATTAAATGCGTATTTATAAAACTTTGCTGACGTAGCGTCATAATGTGACACGGCTATTTGACGGGGAAATCTGCAATCACAAGGCGGAAAACCTGAAATATTACGTTGAGGTTGAACCCTTAGCTTCCGTGGCTACTTACCCGCCTGCAACGGGGGAGGAGGCGATGGGACAAAAGTCGTGCAGGCTCCCTCAACTGGGGCTTCGACTCGGGCTCCCGCCGGGGCTTTCACTGAAATCGTTGGCGGGAGGTGCATCCCAGCATATGGAAGGGGAGTGCGGCACCCCTCACGTACCTACACTCGTGTGTGGAATAATAAAACCCGACGCTACTAAACACAGTACAAATTTTTGCGGTACAGATTATTGCAGTACAGATTTTGTGCTCTTTGGCGGCGTATATTCAGAAGGGGTCACTCACCCCGCATCCACGGCGGGTCGCCGCCACAGCCCGCAATCTATCGGCACCTCAGGAGAGTTCACGTGCTTCTCTACAAATCCACCCAGAAAGCAATCACCGGAATCCTGCGCACCGTCTTCCGCGCCCGCGTGACCGGACTCGAAAACTTCCCCGCCACCGGCCCGGTGATTGTCGCCTCCAACCACCTGTCTTTCCTGGACTCCATCATTATTTCTGCCATGATGCCGCGCCGCGTGGCGTTCCTCGCCAAGGCGGAGTACGTGAACACTCCCGGCACGCGCGGCAAGATGATGAAGGCATTCTTCGAAGCCGTGGACATTATTCCCGTGAACCGCTCCGACCGTTCCGAGTCGCTCAAGGCACTCGACATCGCCCTGGAGAAGCTGCAGGAGGGCAAGGTCTTCGGCATTTACCCCGAGGGCACCCGCTCCCGCGACGGTTACCTGTACCGCGGCAAGATTGGTGTGGCGTGGCTGGCGCATATGACCGGCGCGCCCGTGGTGCCGGTCGGTCTGATTGGCACCGACCGCCTGCAGAAGCCCGGCTCGAACATGATTTACCCGCGCCGCTTCACGATTCGCGTGGGCAAGCCGCTCTACTTTGAGAAGACCGGCGAGAAGATGACCGGCAAGCAGCGCCGTGTCACCACCGACGCCATCATGGATGAGATTGCTCAGCTGTCCGGTCAGGCACGAAAGCACGAGTACAACGTTTCGCCCTCAGCCGCACGTGACGCAGGCTAGGGCACACGCCGCCTGAACCGCGTAGACTTAAACCGCGCATTCACGCACCGACCCCCGCACATTGGGGCACCCGGTGCAGGATGCGCGGTTTGTCGTATGCGAGCGCCTGAGATGCCCCCGGCAGCACCGTAAAGCCCAGCAGAGCGAGGAGAAAGTACCCATGGCAGAGCCTTCCAGCTACCGCCCCGCCCCCGGCGAAATCCCCACCGACCCGGGCGTTTACCGTTTCCGCGATGCCGACGGCCGCGTTATCTACGTGGGCAAGGCGAAGAACCTGCGCAACCGCCTCAACAGCTATTTTGCGTCGCCGCAGACGCTGAGCCCGAAGACCTACGCGATGGTGCATACGGCGGCGAGCGTGGAGTGGACCGTGGTGGCGAGCGAGATGGAGTCGCTGCAGCTCGAATACACCTGGATTAAGGAGTTTTCGCCGCGCTTCAACATTGCGTTCCGTGATGATAAGTCGTACCCGTACCTGGCGATTACGGTCAATGATGTGTACCCGCGCGCCATGGTGACTCGCGGTGAGCGCCGTAAGGGTGTGCGCTATTTTGGCCCCTATTCGCAGGCGTGGGCGATTCGTGAAACCCTGGATGCGCTGCTGCGCGTGTTCCCGGTGCGTACCTGCACGAACGGTGTGTTTAACCGCGCGAAGAATAGCGGTCGCCCGTGCCTGCTCGGCTATATCGATAAGTGCGCGGCGCCGTGCGTGGGCAAGATTAGCCCCGAGGAGCACCGCGAACTGGCGCGTGGGCTGACCCGTTTCATGGCGGGTGGTGCTGAGAAGCATATTGCGCAGTTGACCGCGGAAATGAAGGAAGCCGCCGCCGAGATGGACTTTGAGCGCGCCGCGATTCTTCGCGACGATATTGCCGCGCTGACTAAGGCGTTTGAGCGTAACGCCGTGGTGCTTGGTGCGACCGTGGACGCCGACCTGTTCGCCTACGCTGAGGACGACCTGGAGGCGTCCGTTCAGGTGTTCTTCGTGCGCGGCGGCAGGATTCGCGGTCAGCGCGGCTGGATCGTGGAGAAGGTTAACGACAGCACCGACGCGCAGCTTATTGAGCAGCTGATTGCGCAGGTGTACAGCGATATTGCGGCGAGCCTCGCCTCCCAGAAGGACGCCGAGAAGAGCCTGAATAGCTACGACATTCCGCGTTCCGTGCTGGTGCCGGTGGAGCCCGAGAATAAGGAACAGCTGGCATCCTGGCTGGCGGAGGTGCGCGGCGGTCCCGTGGAGATTAGCGTCCCGCAGCGTGGTGACAAGGCAGAACTCATGAAGACGGTTGCCGAGAACGCCCGCCAGTCGCTGACCCTGCACAAGAGCCGCCGAGCCGGTGACTTGACCACCCGCAGTGCCTCCCTCGTGGAGCTACAGGAAGCGCTCGAACTGCCCGACCCGCTGCTGCGCATCGAGTGCTACGACATTTCGCATGTGCAGGGCACGAACGTGGTCGCCTCCATGGTCGTCTTTGAGGACGGCATGCCCGCGAAGAACGCCTACCGCACCTACAGCATTACCGGCGACGCCGCGCGCGACGATACCGCCAGCATGTACGACGTCATTACCCGCCGCTTCAAGAGGCACCTGGCGCAGCAGGCGGAACGCGAAGCAGCCCCCGTGCGTTCCGGCGAGATTGACGCCTCCACGCCCGAGCCGGCGAAGTTCGCCTACCCGCCGAACCTCGTGCTCGTGGACGGCGGCCCGCCCCAGGTGGCTGCCGCCTCCGCCGCGTTGAGCGACCTGGGCATTACGGACGTGTACGTTGCCGGTATCGCTAAGCGCCTGGAGGAGCTGTGGCTACCGGACGATGACTACCCGGTCGTGCTGCCGCGTACCTCGCAGGCGCTGTACCTGGTGCAGCGCATCCGCGATGAGGCGCACCGCTTCGCAATCACCTTCCACCGTTCCAAGCGCGGCAAGGCGATGGTCGCCTCCGCCCTGGATGAGGTGCCCGGTCTGGGCGAGGTGAAGCGTGCCGCGCTGATTAAGCACTTCGGGTCGGTGGCTCAGATTAAGCAGGCGAGCGCCGAGGAGCTGACGGCGGTGCCGGGTATTGGTCCGGCGCTGGCGGAAAAGATTCTGGCGGCGCTGGCATAGCATCTCGGGTGCTGCCCGGCGGGTGGTTGCTGCACCCCGCCCTCGTAATAGCGCTTAACAAACGTGTCATAATTGAAGGAAACCGTCATCATTACGAGCGCGCTATCTTCGCGCGCCCTCAACCAGTAGAGTGGAAACCGTGAGTAATAACCATCTGCGCCTATTCACCAGCGAGTCGGTGACTGAAGGCCACCCCGATAAGATTTGTGACCAGATTTCTGACGCCATCCTCGACGGCATCATCGCCCAGGATCCCGCAGCGAACGTTGCTGTGGAGACCATGGTAACCACCGGGCAGGTGCACGTTGCGGGTGAGGTGACCACCTCTAGCTACGTCGAAATTCCCTCCATCGTGCGCGAGACCATTCTGGGTATCGGCTACGATTCCTCTACCCGCGGCTTCGACGGCGAGTTCTGCGGCGTGTCTGTCTCCATTGGCGAGCAGTCCCCGGACATCAACGCCGGCGTGTACGAGTCCCTCGAGGTTCGTCAGGGCATCGCTGCTGACGAGTACGACCGCCAGGGCGCGGGCGACCAGGGCATCATGTTCGGTTACGCATCGAACGAGACCAACGTGCTGATGCCCGCCCCGATTTGGCTGGCGCACCGCCTCTCTGAGCGTCTGACCAAGGTCCGTAAGGACGGCCTGCTGACCGAGCTGCGCCCCGACGGCAAGACTCAGGTGACTCTAGGCTACGACTCGAACAACGTGCCCGTTTCCGTGGACACCGTGGTTGTTTCGAGCCAGCACACCGCAAGCTACGACCTGGCTGACCTGCGTGCAGACATTGAGAAGCACGTTATCGCACCGGTTCTGGGCAGCGTCGAGCTGGATTCCTCCAACGCTAAGTTCATTGTGAACCCCGCTGGCCGCTTCGTTCAGGGTGGCCCCGTGGGTGACGCCGGTCTGACCGGCCGCAAGATTATTGTGGACACCTACGGCGGTTCGGCTCGTCACGGTGGTGGCGCGTTCTCCGGTAAGGACCCGTCGAAGGTGGACCGCTCCGCAGCGTACGCAATGCGTTGGGTTGCGAAGAACATTGTGGGTGCCGGCCTTGCCGACCGCGCCGAGGTTCAGGTTGCGTACGCTATCGGCCAGGCAGCGCCGGTTGGCCTGTACGTTGAAACCTTCGGCACCGAGAAGGTCGACCCGATTAAGATTGAGCGCGCTGTGCGTGAGGTCTTCGACCTGCGCCCGCTGGCAATCATTAACGAACTGGATCTGCGCCGCCCGATCTACAAGAAGACCGCAGCTCACGGCCACTTCGGCCGCACCGAGCCGGAATTCACCTGGGAGCGTCTGAACCGCGTGGATGCACTGCGTTCGGCAGTGTCCTCCTCCTAATATCTGTCAAGGTAGAGGAGCACGCTGATTCGGGTGACTCAGAGCAGTTCTGAATCGAACTCTTCGGCACCGTTGGGTGCTCAGCAGGAATCCCTGCAACAGCTTGACCTGTTGCAGGGATTTCCTGCTCTTCGTGATGCCCTGATTCCTGCCGCCCCGGAGCCGGTGAATGTTGCCGCTGAGCTGGAGGCGAGCGGCGTGCCGAACCCTGTGGCGCGTGTGCGTGTGGATAGCACCCTGCCGCAGGTGGACCGTACGTTTGATTACCGTGTGCCCGCCGAGTTGAGTGAGGATGCGGTACCCGGCGCCCGCGTGCGCGTGCTGTTCAACGGGCACGAGATGACCGGCTACATTGAGGAGCGCGCCGCCACGACCGATTGGACGCGCACCTCGCTGCTGCCGCTCAAGTCGGTGCTGTCGCGTGTGCCATCTGTCGCGCCCGAAATTTTTGCGTTGGCGGAGGCGCTTGCCGACCGTTACGCCTCCACGGTGGCGAACGTGCTGCGCCTGGCGGTGCCGCCGCGCATTGCCGCGCTGGATAAGAAGTACGCGCCTCTTCTGCCGGGTTACGAGTCGGCGTATTTGGGCGATTCTTTACAAGCGGGTGAGTCTACTCCGGAGAATGTAGAACCTGAGAACGCAGCTCCCGAGCATGACGCCCCCGAGCACGCGGGCGAACTTGAGCCTGCCACCTCCTTTGCCTCGAACGATACCGACCCGTACGCCTGGCTTGCCACCCCCGGCGCGCCCGCACCCTTCGTGCTGGACCCGCCGGCGCTGAACCCGGACGCGCCGGATGCCGCCTCCGTCTTCTCCGATTACGAGAACGGCGCGGAGTTCATTGAAGATGTTGCCGCCGGTGCCGCGACCCGCGCCGTGATGACGGTTCTTCCCGGTCACCTGGAGCACACGTGGGCGGATGTTTTGGCGACCGCACTCGCGGCTGCTGCTGCCAGTGGTCGCGGCGCTATTGCGGTGGTTCCGACCGCTAAGAACCTGGATCTTCTGGAGGCGGCGCTCGCCGAGCGTCTGCCCGCTGACTCGTTTGTGCGTTTGAGTTCTGATTCGACTCCGCATACTCGCTATCACGGTTTTGTGAAGGCGCGTTTGGGTCGGGTGCCGGTGGTGATTGGTACCCGCGCGGCGGCATACGCGCCGGTGGCGAACCTGGGCCTGGTGGTGTGCTGGGATGACGGCGATTCTTCGCTTGTGGAGCAGCGCGCCCCGTATTGTCATGCCCGTGATGTGTTGCTTTTGCGTGCTTCTGCTGAAAATACTGCGGCGCTGTTTGCCGGGTTCAGCATGAGTAGTGAGGCGGCGCGTCTGGTGCGTACCCGCTGGGCGTCTCATGTGCGTGCGCCGCGTGCGCTGGTGCGTGATTATTCGCCGCGTATTTTTTCGACGGGTTCGGAGTTTGAGCTGGCGCGTGACCCGTTGGCGGCGATGGCGCGTATTCCGCATCTGGCGTTTGAGCATGCTCGTCGGGCGTTGGCGCGTGGTCCGGTGTTGGTGCAGGTGGCGCGTAGCGGTTATATTCCGTCGTTTTCGTGTGAGCGTTGCCGCATGCCGGCGCGTTGTGGCGAGTGTAGCGGGCCCCTGTCGGTGGCTTCGGGCTCGTCGGTTCCGTCGTGTTCGTGGTGCGGTCACCTGGCGCAGCAGTGGCGTTGTTCTGAGTGTGGTTTTACGCATTGGCGTTATTCGGCGGCGGGTGTGACTCGTACGGCTGAGGAGCTGGGTCGTGCGTTCCCGAATGTGCCGGTGATTTCTTCGGCGGGTGACCATGTGCGGGCATCGGTTGGTCCTGAGCCTGCGTTGGTGGTGGCGACTCCGGGTGCTGAGCCGGTGGCTTTTGGCGGCTATGCAGCGGCGCTTCTTCTGGATGCCGATAAGATGCTTCGTTTTGATTCGTTGCGTGCCCCGGAGGCGGCGTTGCGTCGCTGGTTGAATGCGGCGGCCTTGGTTCGTCCGGCGGCTCTTGAGGGTACGGTGGTGACGACTGCCTCGCCGTCGCCGGTGGAGCAGGCGCTGGTGCGTTGGGACCCTGCGTGGTTTGCTCGTCAGGAGCTGGAGGAGCGCGCTCAGACGGGTCTGCCTCCGGCGGTTCGTACGGCTGCGGTGACGGGCGCAGAGGTGGATGTTCGCGCCTTCATGGAGGAGTTTTTGGGCTCTTCTGCATTACCGGAGCGGGTGCGTGAGCAGCTGCGTATTGTGGGTCCGGTTCCTCTGGATCAGGGGTATTTTGCCTGGTCGGAGTCTCTTGTGGAGGATTCTGAGGAGGCGCCGGTGCAGGGCGATTGGCGTACCCTGATGTTCTTCTCGTACGGCATTGCCCAGCAGGTGACCCGCGAGTTGCGTGCGACGCGTGCAACGATTGCGGCGTTGAAGAAGAACGTGGGGGAACGGCCTGTTCAGATTCGCTGTGACGGTCTGGACGTGCTGTAGTGTTCTAGTGAGGAGCAGTTTTTGCCCCGGGTTGAGCGTTGAGCACGCGGGTTTGCGGGCGCGTTGTGCGCTGAGGAGGTGAGAGGCGTGTCGAAGGTGCCTCATCTGCTGAAGGGTAGTGCGCTGCCTGATGGTGAGCAGCGGCGGCTGGCTGATTATGCTTCTGCGCATCCGAAGAGTGCCCTGCACCGTAAGGGTCAGCACCATGATGCGGCGGTGCTGCTGATTCACGGTATTGGCTATCAGAATCACGGCGAGACGCTCGCGTATTTTGGTAAGCCGGTGGCGCATAGTGTGCAGACTCTGCTGGCGCTGAACACAGATTCTGTCGCGCTCTCCGAAGAGAACTCCGCCGCGGAGGCTTCTGCGCGGGTTCGTGTTGAGGTGATTCCTGACGGTGATACCCTCCCGCCTGCCGCTGAGGTGAACCCGCTGAGCCACCACAGCGAGTTGACGTATTCGTTGACGATTGAGCGCACGGAGTACCCAGCCGACCCGGTTGAGGAAAGCCCGCAGATTGAGGAGAACTCCGCGCAGGAAGAACTCGCCGAAGCCTCCGAGCCCAAAGAATCTACAAGAATCAGTCTGCCGAAAATTGAGCTTCCCAAGGTAGAGCTCCCGAACATCGATTTCCCGAATATCGAGCTGCCTAATCTTGAGTTTCCGCGCCTGCCTCAGCCGAAGCCGCGCCCGGTTCGCACGGTCACTCGCCGCAGCCTCCTTTTTCAGGAGGGCTTCTGGCGGCCCCGGCATTACCGCCCGTTGAAGGAGCATTTGCCCTGGTTGGCAACGGTTTTGCCGCTGTTTTTGATGTTCTGCTTCTACTATGAGCGCCCCGGCGTAACCTGGCGTGAGCGTGCCGGGCACCTGCTGCGTTCTATGGCGCGGTTTGTGAACGTGGCGCTGTGACTGGTGCTGGCGGCTATGGCGCTCATGACGTTCCGTGATGCTTTTGTGGCGTCCCTGGGCACTCCGCAGGGTGCATTTACGGGTCTGGCGGCGGTGCTCGGCCTGGGTATTGTGGGCTGGGTTTTGGCTCGTCGTGCCCGTGAGCTGTGGGCGCTGATGAAGGCTATTCCTACGCAGCTGATTCAGACGGCAACCAGCCCGGAGTCGCGCGATTTGGAGCGTATTTATGCGCGTCTGGATCGTCAGCTGGACGATTTGAGTTCCCGTAGCGATGCGGTGGGCATTATTGCCCATTCGCAGGGCGGCTATTTGAGCTATGAGCTTCTGCGTCGTCGTGCGGCGGCGGGTAAGAAGCCGATTCGTTTCTTCTACGGCCTGGGTAGTGGCGTGGTCCCGATTAGCATTATCGCTAGTGACCGTAACGACATTCCGGGGCACCTGGATGCTGCAGGCGGCTACCGTAACCGCTCCATGCTGCTGTGGGTGAGCGCGGTCGCGGCGTTTTCCTGGCTAGTGGAGGCGTCCCTACTGTTTGGTCCGTACCGTTCGCTGCTGCACTATACGATGCTGATGCCCCTGGCGTTGAGCGTGGTGCCGCTGGTTGCGAGCGTGCCGGGTGCCTTCAAGGGCAGGGCGCGTATTGGCTGCAAGAGTGCACGGGAAAGCGCCTCCGCAACTACCTCGGTAAACACCCCGGCGAATGTGCGCCTGGTCAACCCGTACGGCACGCGCGCCTACGTGAAGTGGCTGATTCCGTTGCTCTTCGTACACGGCGTTTTCATGCTGTACGCGGTGTTCATGCTGCTGCTGGCTCAGTTGCGTGTTGAGGGCGCGGTCCCTGAGCTGACCGCTGCCTCCATAGCGTTTTGGGGCGCGCTGATTCTGGTGCTCATGATGTCGGTGCGTAGCGCCTGCCACCTGTATGTGCGCGCCTACGCGCCGATGCTGCAGGGCCTTGACGTGGCTGACCGGTGCGAGATTTCCGCTCGTGGTGACAGCATTGGCAGGTCGAATATTACTCAGCCCGCTGATGTGGACGTCAGCTTTGTGACCCTGCCGGGCCCGTCGGTGAATAGTCACATGCAGTATTTTGATGCGTGCTCGCCGGTGCCGTTGATGCTTGCGCACCGCCTGGTGCCGCACATGATGCCGGAGGGTGAGCAGACGCAGAAGGCGGCGGCTTTCACAGATATTGGTGCGGAACTGAACTGCGGTTTTGCGCGCGTGAAGAAGTGGATGCGCACCATGCATTACGGGCTGTATGCGGTGCTTCTGCTGATGCTGTCGGTGCTGCTGAATGTGGCGTCGCCGGTGAGCCTGTCCGCGTTGACTGGGCTCGATACCTCGCGCCTGCATTCGGAGGGATTCGACCGTCTGGTGGCGGATGCTCAGCAGCTGCGCGAGCAGGCGGGTTCTTCGGATATGCTGCTGTGGATTCTGGTCGGCATTTTTGTGGTGGAGGCGCTGCTGATGATGGTGCTTTCGCCGTGGACTCAGCGGCGCTTGCAACGTGCGTTCATGATGCGCAGGGGTGACCGCACGGGCCGGCTGAGCGAGTTCAACCCGTTGCCGATGGTGACGGCTCTTCTGGGTCTTGACGGTGAGGATGAAGACGCTGAGGATGCAGAGGAACATAACCCCGCAGGGGAGAAAAAGCAGGAGAGTAAAGCAGGGCAGAGCGCTGTAGTTTAGGGCGCTTAGGTGGTGCTGTGGGAGGGCACCCCAGAATTTTTATGCATTCGTGTGCACCTAAGATTTGCTGGGGTTCGGCTAATCCTAATTGGCGTAGTCGCCGTATCCACGGTAATATATTCAGCACTGCGGATACTATTTCGGCGCTTGTCGAGGTGGTGTTGGCAGTATCTATCACTCAACTTCGCGTACGCTTCACAACCGTGCGCACCAACGAAAGATGAATACTGGTGACTCAGACTATGATCACCCCCGCATACGAACCTGCATGCGGCGGGTCTGCTTCTGTACACAATTACGGCGTCATGCACCCGGACCCCGTGTTGCTTTCCGACATGACCAGCGCAGAACGAGGAGCTGTTTACCGCTACTTGGCGCGCTTCGCTGAGCTGGATGACGCAAAGATTTTCTACGCGTACGGTCACGCCTACGAGCTGGCTCGTAAGGACGCTGAACGCGGTCTCTACGCAACTATGGCGTAGCCTGCATAATTAGCTTTGGAAATGCTGCTGCACTCTTCGTGAGTGCGGCAGCATTTCTGCTTTTCGGGCTGGCTTTCACACTGGCTTTCACATTGGCTTTCGGGTGGGCTTTAGTTCGGTTGGGAACTCGGCGGTCGCATGCCGCTATGATGCCCCTGATTTCTTCCTGACAACCGGGTCTTCCTGACAATCGGGGCCGCGTCCACTATGGGGGCGTTCCCTGATGGTTCTTGAACATTGATTAGCTCTTGGGTAGTTTAGAGGTATCACAACCACTACTGCGAAGAGACTTCTGGTGATCTCCGTAGGTTCTTTTCGCGGTGTTGCCTCCGGTAGCGTCTGCATTGTTGCGGCGCTGCCCTAAGAAACGCCCTAAGGAAAGGTACTCACCGATGAGTTACACCAATATCACCTCTGATTACGAGCCCGAGTTCGGTAGTTCGGCACCGAGCCGCGACAACGGCATTACTCACCCGGACCCCGTTCTGCTGTCCTCGATGACGAAGGCTCAGCGTGGCGCGGTGTGCCGCTACCTGGCTCGTTTTGCTGAGCTGGATGACGCGAAGATTTTCTACGCGTACGGTCATGCGGATGAGCTGGCCGCGAAGGAAGCGGCTCGTACCGGTAGCTTTGCTACGGTCTAAGGTTTTCTGCCCCGGTGTGATGCGGTGAGGCTGCACCTTCCGGATGCGCCCTCAGGGTGCCCGAGCTCTGCGAGGGCGGGTTCCCTGCGTCGGTGCGGAGGAAGTGTGTAGCGAACCGCCGCTGTACATCATTGCCGTAAGCCGTACGCACCTACCGGCAACCATGAATTGAATACGAGAATGCCGCCGCACCCTCCCGAGAACCGGGGGAGTACGGCGGCATTTCTTTGCCCAACGCAGGCTCTAGAGCCCGCGCACGACCTCCAGCAGTTTGAGTGCCGAGTCGCGCCAGGAGTAGCGGCGCACATCCGACAGGCCGTCAATGATGACGCGCTCGCGAACGGCGGTGTCCTCCAGCGAGCGGATAGCCTTCACCCAATCGGCGGCGTGCGCCTCCGGGGCACCGTCAACCGGCGCGAACACGGCGTGCGGCGCAATCTCACGGAAAATCGGGATGTCACTAATCACCGCGGGGCAACCGGTAGCCTGAGCCTCAACCACGGGCAGGCCGTAACCCTCCTCGCGGGAGGCAGTAACCAGCGCGTGCGCCTGGCGGAGCAGCTGCTGGTACTCCTCGTCGCTCACGCCGTTGTGCACCTCCACGTTCTCACCGATGAGACGTTCGTCGGTGAGCTGCACCAGGCGCTGCGGCGGCATCTTCGACAGCAGGTGCAGGCGGTAATCCGGCAACGAACGCATCGCCAGTAGCAGGGTTTCTACGTTCTTGTACGGCATGAACGAACCCATGTACACCAGGTGCTTGACGGGCTGCTCTTCGCGGGTGGTGGCGCGTTCCAGGGCGGTCTGGCGGGAGACGACGCTGCCGGGCTGCGGGGCGTTGGGCACCACGAACAGCGGCTTGGTGGTCAGCTCGTGCTCACGAATCAGCGAGGCGGTCGACTCAGAAACCGTCACGACCGCGTCGCCGTGATTGAGCAGGAAACGCTGCGGGGTGTAGGTCTTGTGGAAGAGTCGCCAGCCCACGCGCACCGGTGCGGGCAGGAACCCCGGCGGGGTCGGGTGCGAGTAGTAAATCAGGTCGTGCAGGGTGAGGATCAGCTTGAACTTGCGTCCGGTGGAGCCGATAGTCTGCATGGGGGAGAACACCACGTCCGGCGCGTACTTGTTCAGCTGCAGCGAGGCGGTCGGTTCGAGCGGGCCGGTGGGCGAGCAGATTTTCACGTGCGGCAGGTCAGGCAGCATGTCCAGCTGACGCTCGTCGCTGATGATCATGGTGAGGTCGAGGTCGGCGGCGGCTTCGTCACCGGTGTCGATGAGGGTTTTGAGCGCGCCCAGCAGGGACGCGGTGTAGCGGCTGATGCCGTCGTGGAAGCCGATACGGGTGTATCGGGCGTCAACCATGAGTTTCATGTTGGTTCCTTACTTCTCGTTCCCTGAGTGGTCGGCGGCGAAATCGGCGATGAGTTCCGCGGCGCGGCGAGGGGTTTCGTAGTGGATGAGGTGCCCGACTTCGGGGATCATGTCCAGGCGCTCGCGGGCGCCGGACGAAGACGTGGGCAGGTCGCGGGAGGTCAGCGTCGCGTACATGGCGCGAGCTGTTTCGGGGGTGCCCAGGTCGTCGTCTTCGGCAACGAGCATTTGCACCGGCACTCGGATGGCGGCGGCGTATTCGGCGGCGGTGTGCGTAATCGACGCTTCGTAGGCGCTGAGCACTCCGCGGCGGGAGCCGAAGGAGCCGAAGTAGGCGGCGTGCTGGCCGTTGATGAAGCGGCGCATTGCCTTGTCTTTGGTGCGCATCATGACTTCGCTGGAGGCACGGGTAATCAGCTGCGAGCGCAGGAGCGGGTAGCCGATTTTTTCGGGGAGTGCCGCGCCGGCGCGGTAGTAGAGGGAGGCGAGGCGGGAGGCGACGCGCTGGCTACCTTCGAGGGCGGGCTCGCTAATCGGGTTGATGAGCGAGAGGAGCGCGAGCGATTTCGGGTGTGCGGCGGCGAAGGCACTGGTGACGATGGAGCCGAAGGAGTGGCCGACCAAGTGCAGCGGTAGGGGCTGTGCGTTCTCGCGGGCGGGGTTAGTGTGCTTCACAAAGTCGTTTAGCCACGCCACGTACGCGTTGATGTTATCTTCGCCCTGAGCGTTTTCGTCCCGAGTTTTTTCGGGCAGGTCTGCGGAGCGGCCAAAGCCGGGCAGGTCGGGGCTGATGATGCTGACGTTCGGGATGAGCTTCAGCAGGTAGTTCGCGATGATTTCCAGGCCGTGGTGGTCGCCGCGGAAACCGTGCACGAGCAGCACAGGGTAGGAGCCTTCGGGGAAGGTTCCGTCGTTCATGCCTTTGCCGTACTGCCAGTAGCGGGTCATGACCGCCTGCGCGCCGTCACCGATGAGGGCGTCGTGGCGGGTGCCGGGAATGAGCGGGCCGGGTACACCCTCAAGAACTGAGGTGTTGGGGGAGTCCGGGGTAACGGTGGAGGTCATGGGTACCTTTCGCGGGTTGGGTACTGGGGCGGCAACGTCCCGTTCTTAATTCTAGGGGAGAAGCCTGAAAGGGCTCTGAAACTTACCTCCCGCATCGACAGGTGGGTGGATGGTGCCGTCCATTTGGTAGTCGGGGCGGCCTCAACTCTGGCGCGGTGCGGGTTTCGCGTTACACTTGGAGGGTTAAGTTTTTATCAACCTGTCTTTATTTAAGGAATCGCTGTGTCTGCTCAGGTAGAGACCGAACGCAACGAAAATGCGTACGACTTCCGCGCGATGGAAGCCAAGTGGCGCCCCTACTGGGACGAAACGAAGGTTTTCCAGCCCACCGGTGACGCCCCCAAGGGCCGCAAGTATGTGCTGGATATGTTCCCGTACCCCTCCGGTGACCTTCACATGGGTCACGCGGAGGCATTCGCTATTGGTGACATGAACGCCCGCTACTTCAAGCAGTGCGGCTACGATGTTCTGCACCCGATTGGCTGGGACTCTTTCGGCCTGCCCGCTGAGAACGCAGCCATTAAGAACGACACTCACCCCAAGGAGTGGACGTACAAGAACATTGAGACTCAGGCTGAGTCCTTCAAGCGTTACGCTATTGCCGCTGACTGGAGCCGTCGCCTGCATACCTCGGACCCCGAGTACTACAAGTGGACTCAGTGGCTGTTCGAGCAGTTCTACAAGAAGGGCCTGGCGTACCGCAAGGACTCCATGGTCAACTGGTGCCCCAAGGACCAGACCGTGCTCGCGAACGAGCAGGTTGTGAACGGTGTGTGTGAGCGTTGCGGTACTACCGTGACTAAGAAGTCGCTGAACCAGTGGTACTTCAAGATCACCGACTATGCGCAGCAGCTGCTGGATGACATGGAGCAGCTGGAGGGCAAATGGCCCGACCGCGTGCTGCTCATGCAGCGTAACTGGATTGGTCGTTCTGAGGGTGCTGAGGTTCGCTTCGAGATTGAGGCGACCGAGGATCAGGCTGCTGAGTCCTTCACCGTGTTCACCACCCGCCCCGACACCCTGTACGGCGCAACCTTCATCGTGGTTGCTGCGGATGCGGCATTCGCCGAGCAGATCGTGGCACCCGAGCACAAGGCTGCCCTGGAGCAGTACCGCGAAGACATTAAGGCACTGAGCGATATTGACCGCCAGTCCTCCGACCGCGAGAAGACCGGCGTGTTCACCGGTCGCTACGCAATCAACCCGCTGACCGGCGCGAAGCTGCCCGTTTGGGCTTCTGACTACGTGCTGGCTGACTACGGTACCGGCGCGATTATGGCTGTGCCCGCGCACGACCAGCGCGACCTCGAGTTCGCTCTGAAGTTCGATCTGCCCATCGTGAAGGTCCTGGACGTTGAGGGTGCCGAGGATCCGGCTACCAGCGGTGTTGCCGCAGCTGGCGACGGCGTGCTCATCAACTCGGGTGAGCTGACCGGCCTGCCGAAGGCTGAGGCAATTGCTAAGGCTATTGAGCTGGTTGAGGCTGCCGGCACCGGTGAGGGTAAGGTCATTTACCGTCTGCGTGACTGGCTGCTGTCCCGTCAGCGTTTCTGGGGTACCCCGATTCCGGTGATTCACTGTGAGGATTGTGGCGAGGTTCTGGTTCCTGAGGATCAGCTACCGGTGCTGCTGCCCGATAACCTGCGCGGTGAGCAGCTGGCTCCTAAGGGCCAGTCGCCTCTTGCTGCAGCCGATGACTGGGCTATCGTGCCTTGCCCGAAGTGTGGCAAGCAGGCTCGTCGCGACTCGGACACCATGGACACCTTCGTGGATTCCTCCTGGTACTTCCTGCGTTACGTTTCCCCGAACTACGACAAGGCTCCTTTCGACCCGCAGGCTATGAGCGAGTGGGGTGCCGTCGACATGTACGTGGGCGGTGTGGAGCACGCTATTCTGCACCTGCTGTACGCACGCTTCTTCACCAAGGTTGTTCGCGACCTGGGCCTGATCAAGCACGATGAGCCGTTCAAGGCGCTCATGAACCAGGGTCAGGTGCTCAACGGCGGCAAGGCAATGTCCAAGTCGCTGGGTAACGGCGTGAACCTGGGCGAGCAGCTCGACAAGTTCGGTGTGGACGCTATCCGCACCACCATGATTTTCGCGTCCCCGCCCGAGGATGACGTGGACTGGGCGGATGTTTCCCCGTCCGGTTCGCAGAAGTTCCTGGCTCGCGCATGGCGTGTGGCTCAGGACATCACCAGCGAACCCGGCGTGGATGCAACCGCCGGTGACCTGGAGCTGCAGAAGCTGATTGCTCGCACCGTGCACGAGGTTCAGGGCCTGCTGGATAACGGCAAGTTCAACGTGGTTGTTGCTAAGACCATGGAGCTTGTGAACGCTACCCGTAAGGCTATCGACTCCGGTGCTGGCGCGGCTGACCCGGCTGTCCGCAAGGCTGCTGAGACCATCGCGATTCTGCTGTCCCTGTATGCACCCTACACCGCTGAGGACATGTGGCACGCTCTCGGCCACGACACCCCGGTTCTGACCGCGGGCTTCCCCGAGGTCGACCCGGCTCTGCTGGTGGATGACACCGTCACCGCTATCGTGCAGATTAAGGGCAAGGTCAAGGCTCGCCTGGAGGTTGCGAAGGATATTTCCGAGCAGGAGCTTCAGGAGCTGGCTCTGGCGGATGCCGCTGTTCAGCGTTCGATTGGTGACGCCGAGATCCGCAAGGTGATTGTGCGTGCGCCTAAGCTCGTGAACATCGTGATCTAAGTTTTTTAGATACAGTACAAGCCCCGTTGTGGCTTCGGTTCGTTCTACGGAACGAATCCGGAGGCACGGCGGGGCTTTGCTGTACTGCAGTAGTGATGAGTGCCATAATGTTCAGGGAACGCTAGAGAGGGTTCGTCATCGAATCAGGCACTGACGAACCGGAAGAAGGGTCGGAATATGGAGCGAGAGAACAAAGCAGAGAACCGCATCGCCGTGGTTACCGATAGCGCCGCAGCCCTCGACCCGGAGCTGGTGCAGCGTCTGAGCGCTCGCGGTAATTTTGTGTTGGTTCCGATGCCGGTGACCATTCGCACGCCCGGCACGCCGGATCGCCAGCTGCAGGATTTGACCGCCACCGAGGTGGACGAAGCCATCATGCTCGCGCACGTGATGGGGCAGACCGTCAGCACTTCCGGGCCCGCGCCGGGCGTGTTTGCTGATGTGTATGACGAGTTGGCATCGCGAGGTTTTACGCACGTAATCTCTGTGCACCTCTCCGGTGAGCTCTCAGGCACGGTGGAGGCGGCGCGCACCGGTGCCCGCCTGAGCCGCCTGGGTTCCGAGGGCGTGAGCGTGGTGGATAGCCGCACGGTCGCGGGTGCCTACGGTCACGCGGTGGTGCGAGCCCTGGATGTGCTGAACTCTGCATCCTCCGATTTTGTTCCGAGCCCTGACTACCCGACCCCTAACTACCCGAGCCCCGCGCAGCTGGTGGACTACATTCAGTCCGTCTGCGAGCAGTCCACTCTCTACTTCTATATCCCGACCCTGGATGCGCTGCGCCGCGGCGGTCGTGTTTCTCCGGCGTTGGCGATGGTGGGTCAGATGTTCCAGATCAAGCCGATTGGCACGATTACCGAGGGCAAGCTGGCGTATGTGGAGCGCCCCCGCACGGCGGCGCGCGCCCTGGAGCGTCTGGTGGAGGTGACGGTGCAGGCCTGCCGCGAGCATCGGCATGCGGCGGCGCTCAACTCTGCCTCCGCAAGCCCTATCGCCGCCGACCCTGCTAACTCTTCTCTTAGCGCAACCCCGTGCGGTGAGGTGGTTGCGGTGCATCATGTGGGCAATGCGGCGCAGGCGGTGCAGCTGTATGAGCAGGTTCAGCAGATGCTGGGGGAGAGCTCCCTGGGTCATGATTCTGTCGCTTCTTCGGCGCCGGAGTTTTTGGTGAGTGCGCTCCCGCCGGTACTGTCTGCTCATTCGGGCCTGGGTGCTGTGGCGCTGGTCGTTTATTAGGCTGGTCGTTTATTAGGCTGGTTGTTTATTAGGACCGTGTGCTAGCCGTTTATCCGCTGTGCCCAAAGTTCGTCCATGTAACATGTCCCCGCGCCGCGGGCGACACGAAACGCGACACGAAAACTGCGCGCCGGGGGTGTTTTTAGCCCGTTTTGAGCTGTGGTGTGTCTTACGTTGGGGTCGTTTGTTTTCGCGTGAGAATTTGCACTGCCCGTGAGTTCACGGGGCCTCTTTGAAAGCCATTCGCAAGTGAAAGGGTATTTTTTACCCTCACATTTTGCCTTGATACGGCGCGGTTTTCGACAAATGTGCGTTTCATGTGTGTTTATGTTGCCGTGACCGTATCGCAACATTTTCTAAGGGTGAACACAACGCAAACCAACAGAAAACAACGGGTTTTTCCCGGTTTTTATGGCATAACTCACAAAAATTTCTCGATAGAACACACCAAAACACACACAAACTAGGGTAGGATTATTACCAACAACGGCGGAACGCACCGGGCAACATAGAGCACGGACGAATCCGACTAAACCAGAGCCCACAAGGCATCGGATTTGTACACCGCCACCAACGCACTGACAAGGAGATACTCCAGTGACTGTACGCGTAGCAATCAACGGCTTCGGCCGCATCGGCCGCACCTTCTTCCGCGCAGCTCAGACCGAGGGCGTCGGCTTCGAGATCGTCGCAATCAACGACCTCACCGATGTTGCAACCCTGGCACACCTGCTCAAGTACGACTCCATCATGGGTCGCTTCAACGCAGAGGTCGAGGTCAAGGAAGGCGCACTGGTTGTTGACGGCAAGGAAATCAAGATCCTCGCTGAGCGTGACCCCCAGAACCTCCCCTGGAAGGACCTGGGCGTTGACGTAGTCCTCGAGTCCACCGGTTTCTTCACCGAAGGCAGCAAGGCAAAGGCACACATCGAGGCTGGCGCTAAGAAGGTTATCCTCTCCGCTCCCGGTAAGAACATCGACGGCACCTTCGTCATGGGCGTGAACGACGACCAGTACGATGCAGCTAACCACCACATCGTCTCCAACGCATCCTGCACCACCAACTGCCTCGCTCCGATGGCTAAGGTTCTGAACGATGCATTCGGCATCAAGCAGGGTCTGATGACCACCATCCACGCATACACCGCTGACCAGCGTCTGCAGGATGCTCCCCACCGCGACCTGCGCCGTGCACGCGCAGCAGCTGTGAACATGGTCCCCACCTCCACCGGTGCAGCAGCAGCTGTTGGCCTGGTTCTGCCCGAGCTGAAGGGTAAGCTGGACGGCTTCGCAGTCCGCGTTCCCACCATCACCGGCTCCATCACCGACCTGACCTTCACCGCTGAGCGCGAGGTCACCGTTGAGGAAGTCAACGCAGCAGTCAAGGCAGCAGCTGAGGGCCCCATGAAGGGCATCATCAAGTACAACGAGGATCCCATCGTGTCCAAGGACATCGAGGGTGAGCCCATCTCCACCGTCTTCGACGCACCGCTGACCAAGGTCATCGGCGACCAGGTGAAGGTTATCGCTTGGTACGACAACGAGTACGGCTACGTTGCACGCCTCGTGATGTTCACCAACAAGGTTGTGGCATCCCTCTAAGCCCCAATAGGCTTACGACGCTCACCGAGTGTAAGCGTCACCCCGCGTAACTAACGCATAGTGAACCCCGGCACCACCGCATCAAGCGGGGGAGTCGGGGTTTGCTGTACCAAGACTCTTTTGTAAGGGTCTTGAATAAACCTCTTAAAAATGTATAAACATACTGTTTTCCGTCGCTCTTTTTGAGTCAAAAATACCGTAAGAAAATAGGTTTTATGGAGTGCGAATATCCGCGATATTCTGCGGAAAAACACCATATAAAAGCTATTTACTAGGCTGTCAAACACCCTATTATTCGGTATGATGGAAACGGTATATAAACCCACCTATCCAGGAGGAATTCCTATGGCTAAGGCACTGTCCGAACTGCTCGAAGAAGGCGTCGCAGGCCGCCACGTTCTCGTCCGTTCCGACCTGAACGTACCCCTGAAGGACGGCGTTGTCACCGACGACGGCCGCGTCCGCGCATCCCTGCCCGTCATTGAGAAGCTTGCCAAGGCTGGCGCACGCGTTATCGTGACCGCACACCTGGGCCGCCCCAAGGGCAAGGTCGACCCCCAGTACTCCATCGCACCGGCAGCTGCACGCCTGGCTGAGCTGGCATCCGTGCCCGTGAAGGTTGCAACCGACCTGGTAGGCGAGGACGCAAAGGCTAAGGCAGCAGCCCTGGCTGACGGCGAAGTTCTGGTTGTTGAGAACGTCCGCTACGACGCACGCGAGACCTCCAAGGATGACGCAGAGCGCGGCGAATTCGCTGACGAGCTGGTCGCACTGACCGGCGAGAACGGCGCATACGTGAACGACGCATTCGGTGCAGTTCACCGCAAGCACGCTTCCGTCTACGACGTTGCTAAGCGTCTGCCCGCATACCTGGGTGACCTGGTGAAGAAGGAAGTTGACGTTCTGGCTAAGACCCTGAACGACCCCGAGCGTCCCTTCGTTGTGGTCATGGGTGGCGCTAAGGTTTCCGACAAGCTCGCCGTGATTGACAACCTGATCGGTAAGGCTGACACCATCCTCATTGGTGGCGGCATGGGCTACACCTTCGCATACGCACAGGGCTACGAGGTTGGCCAGTCGCTGCTGGAGAAGGACCAGGTCGACAACGTTCTGCGTTACCTGAAGGAAGCTCCCGAGAAGGGCACCGAGATCATCACCGCAGTGGATGTTGTCTGGGCTGACGCATTCTCCGCTGACGCTAACACCGAGATCCGCCCGATTGAGGACCTGACCGGCGGCAAGCTGGGTGCAGAGGCTGAGGGCCTGGACATTGGCCCCAAGACCGCTGAGATTTTCGCTGAGAAGATCAAGGGCGCAAAGACCATCTTCTGGAACGGCCCCGTTGGCGTGTTCGAGATTGCTCCCTTCGCTGAGGGTACCCGCGCGGTGGCACGGGCTATCGTCGACTCTGACGCATTCTCCATCATTGGTGGTGGCGACTCCGCATCTGCAGTCCGTAACCTGGGCTTCAAGGATGAGCAGTTCGGCCACATCTCCACCGGTGGTGGCGCTTCCCTCGAGTACATTGAGGGTAAGACCCTGCCCGGCCTGGAGGCACTGGGCGCCTAATCTGGCGCGGCTCATCTGACTACGTACAGTAGCGCAGAGTTTTAGCGTAAGAAACCCCCGTCGGGGCGGTATTTCGGTACCGTCCCGGCGGGGGTTTCTGCATGCCCGCTCATGCCCGGTCCATCCTGCACGTGCGGGGTGTTGGCTCTGTTTCCTGGCTATATGCTGTGGGTTCCCTGGGTATACGGCTTGTGCCGGGGAGGGTAAGAGACGGCTTTACTAGACTGGAAATGTAGAGGTTCCCGCCGCCTACCGGGCGGTATCCATACAGTTACCGCGGGGGAGCGAAGCAGGGAGCGCACGCACCTCCACAAGCAAACAAATACAGACAAGCAAATACAGATAAGCGAACACGAACGGGCGAAGGTGCCCAGCCGTGGAGCCCAGCTACCCGCGAGTAGCCCAGAACCACCTCGGCAGCTCGCGAAAATGGTAGCTAGTGAACATTGAATCCAGGGAGGGAAAGAATGCCCATAGACGCTCAAGCGCTCTTTGACGAAAAAGACTACACCGGAACATACCCGTACGTTGCCGATGGCGTGATTGGGCCCTACACGCCCGCAAACCGGGACCACCCCGCCTACTCGGCGCCCGCCCCGGGCGTGAGGTACAGGCCGAGGCACTATGCGGCGAGGAACCTGCGCCCCTACCTGGGCTACTACTACGCCTGCCAAAACTACATGATTCTCGCCTCGGAACCTGCGGTTCTGAAGATCGACAACATCAGCGAGGAAATGTTCTTCCCCACCATTCAGGACCTCTACGAAGAAGGTAAAGGCTGGGTCATTACTCCCAACCCTCAGATTCTGACCATGAACCTGCTGGAGGGGCAGCCGCGCCTCATCGACGAGACGCTAAAAATTGTGGAATGGAATGTGCGGTTCGATATTCTTCCCGAAGCTCAGGTGTACCGCAAGGACACGAATCAGGTGTATCCCATCACCGATTTTGATACGCGCGGTCTGATTCGTGACGGCGCGATACACGGGACTCTGCGCACACAATTCACGAATGAGTGGAGACCCGTCCAATTCATCTCAGAAAATAGTTTGAGCTAGGGGAGGGGAGAGAAGCATGACGAATAACTTTGGCGGACCCGGATACGGCGGGCCCGGATATAACGAGCAACGAGCGCTCATGAGGTCTGTGATCACTCGCGCCAAGTTTATACGGGCTGGCGTGTTCGCCGGTGCCGCCCTCGTCGCGGTGGCTTTTGGCTGGGGCGCTAAACTGCTCAACGGGACAGGTTCGGAGTCCCAGGCCGATAAGAAGCGTGACCAGGAATTTGTGCGACTGGAACCTACGGAAAAGTACGATGAGCTCCGTAGCTTGGGGCCCTCCTCCGGGCCGCTCGTCTATACGGCGTTTGAGCGTAAGGGCCGCTTCATTCCTGCCACCGAGGCGCAGACGGCGCAGAACGTGCCGTACCCTATTCAGCAGCCCGGAATGGATAACTACGACCGCGCCGGCTTGTACGCGTTCTTGGCGTACTTCTTTGCGTCGATGAATTACTTCTACCACACGGGCGATACGGAGCCTCTTTCTAAGGTCGCGGACCCGGAAAAGGTGCTGCACCCCGAGATTCTTCGCCTGTACAGGGAGAAGCGCGGATGGATTATTTCGCCTGACAAGAATGTGCTGAGCGCCAACGTTGTTGATGACCTTGTTGCGGGTGAAAAAGCTAAAAATACGAGCCGAAATATCCTGGTGAGCACCCTGTACACGAATAAGGCTACGAACCTCGCGTTTTATGTTCAGGAGACGGGGGAGAAGCAGAATGTTCACAAATATTTGAGGTACCTGGGGCGTTTCTCGTTGGCTGTGGAGCATCTGCGTGGGCAGTGGGTGATTGTGGTTGACCGTGACGGCTACAGCAACCGCAACACCTACGAGCCGATCTACCCGCAAGGATTCGGGCAGCTGTAGCTTTCTCCATGTGGCTTCTTTAGGAACCCCCGCCGGGCGGTACTTTGAACTGCCTCCCGTTTCTTGGACAACGAAATTGAAGTCCAGGAAATGGGAGGCTTTTCATGTCTATAAATCTGGGAGTAAGACATGATCGTCTGCTCCGGGAGCAGGCAGCGCAAATGTTTGAGAAGGGATGTGGCTATCGTTTGACCGCCAGGAAGCTTGGTGTGTCCGCCGCGACTGTGAGAGAGTGGCAGAAAATGTACCGCATAATCGGGAGGAGCGGGTTTCTTGCCATGGGAGTAAAGCAGGCCAGATACGACTATGAGACCAAGGTCGCCGCAGCCAGGGCTGTGGTTGACGGTGGGATGAGTAAGCCTGAAGCGATGGTGCATTTCGGTATTGCAAGCGCAACACCGTTGAAGCAGTGGTGCAGGCTGTACCGCCAGGGCGGCGCGCAGGCGCTTAAGCCTAAGCCCAAGGGCAGGCCGAAGGGGTCGGTACGGGCGGTGCCACCAACGCGTGAGGAGGAACT
>NZ_CAUVVO010000019.1:0-14048 GCF_963555405.1 uncultured Rothia sp.
TTGCCTCAGCCTTCGGTGCCTCACTCTTAGGTGCTTCAGCCTTGGGAGCCTCGGTTGCCTCAGCCTTCGGTGCTTCCGCCTTAGGAGCTTCAGTTGCCTCAGCCTTCGGTGCCTCACTCTTAGGTGCTTCAGCCTTGGGAGCCTCGGTAGCCTCAGCCTTGGGTGCCTCGGTCTTGGGAGCTTCAGCCTTGGGGGTCTCGGTTGCGTTGCCGCCAGGCAGGGAAGAAGTCTGAGCGGTTGCCTTCTGGTCGACAACCTGCTGCTGCTGATCAGCGGGTGCTTCTGCCGCGAAAGTTGCCGGGATTGCTGCCACGGAACCGGCAGTAAAGGCTGCCGCTGCTGCGATCTTGTAAACGCGACGGGTAGTCTTCGACATTTTTCCTCGATCTCTGATTATCGGTGTTGAACCTACCGTGGTGCGCCCCCGTCTTTGAAGGTGCAGTAGGCCCATACATGGGTGTGACTGCTAAAAGGCTAGCATTTGCCCCTGGATGTTTAACCCGCTTACCGCCACCTTTGCATAACTGTAATGAAATCGTTATAAAACCACTCCTTAAGTTGAGGTTTAATGCAGACCAATTCGGGGATTTTGCGCCCATCTACTGACACGCGAGGACATATAACCCTATCTTTTGATTGCATTTGAAGAAAATATAGGGTGTTCCATAGGTAATTTTGGCTCACCATTTTCATCTTGGTGAACCTTAAAGTCTCACGTACCACTTTATATTTCCCTCAAGTTCCCCTTTATGCCTCTCCCTCTGCCTCTCAACACCCCACGGGCACCTTCATGTATGCCCTCTATATACGTTCTAAGAACGCAGAAAAAGCCCCGCCCGCATCCAACACACGAGGATGCAGGCGGGGCTACCAAAATCTCACTGAGGCCCGAACGCACGGCGCACCGTGAGCTTAGCTCTCCTTACGAATCACCTTGAACTGGCTCGGCTGAGCCACCGGGCGAATCGTAATGCGGTCCAGGTTCACGTGGTGCGGAACGTTCAACGCAAAGGTCACCGTCTGCGCCACATCCTCAGCAGTCAGCGGCTTTTCAACGCCCGCGTAGACGCGCTCGGCTGCTTCCTTCGAGCCCAGGCGATTCAGAGAGAACTCCTCGGTGTGCACCATGCCCGGGCAAATCTCAATCACGCGAATGTTGTTCTCTGCCTCTTCCAGGCGGAGCGCCTCGGTCAGGCCGCGAGCGCCGAACTTCGCCGCATTGTATCCGGCACCGCCCTCGTAGCCGTGCTCGGCAGCGGTGGAGGTCAGGTTCAGAATCGTGCCGTGGCCGTTCTGTCGCAGTGCCTCCGCGAAAGCGCGCACCATGTGCAGAATGCCAAGCACATTCATCTGATACATCTTCAGATAGTCATCAGGCTTACCCTCTGCAACCTTGTCCACACCGATAGCGCCGCCAGCAATATTGACCAGGGCATCAATGGTTCCCTGCTCTTCCAGAATCTGCTCGGCCACGAACTGCACGGACTGCTCGTCGGTCACATCGCAGGTCACCGGGTGAGCACCGGTCTCCGCGTAGAGGGTGTAGAGGCGGTCGGTGCGACGCGCCAGAGCGTAGACGGTCCAGCCGCTCGCCACGAGCTGCTGTACGGTGGCTCGGCCAATACCGCTGGATGCGCCGGTCACCACGGCAACTTTGCCGTCTCCGGTATGGGGCAGGAAAGGAGATGCAGGAATGTGGGTGTTCTCAGTCATACTTTAATCCTAGTAGAGTGATGCCCGCGGGTGCTCTGTTCGAGCAGACTCGCGGGCATATATTTTGAAATTTTCGATAGTGAGACAGTGCCGGCAACGCCGCCGTTCGGGGTGAACAGTACAGGCGCTATCACCCTGCTACTTGCGGCGGCGCGGCAGACCCCAGCGGCTCCTGCCGCCGTCACGGAATCCGAGGCGATGCTCAAAATACACGGGCGAGCTACTACCGGTCTTAATCGTGTCCGGAGGGACCGTACCCTCACGCGCAGACAGCAGATAAAGAACCGCAGCGCCGGGCATGAACACAATCAGGGGCAGTACGAAACGCATGCGTGCCTCACCGTAACCGCTACGCACCGTCAAATGCCAGACGCACAACGCCACCAGCACCAGGTGCAGTATCAGCAGAACAGTTTCAGGCGTACCCAAACCAAAAATACTTAGAGAACTCATTGGCCGCTCCTCAAAGGTCGTGTACTTTCAGTCTACGCCGCACCCGCGCCCCTGAGAAGGATTCGTGAGCTGTTGATAGGCAAGATTTTCGCGCCTACACTGCAGGTAACCGAGGCAGGATATGAGGGGTCATCTCCCCCATTGCCTTTCCGCCGAGTTTTCCGCTGAATCGCCGATTACTCCTCGTATAGGGAATCTCCACATGACAGCAACACCGCACCAGCGCATCGCCGCGCTACACGAGCAGCGCCGAGCGCTCCAGCAACGGGCGCGCACTATCCGTGCCACCACCGAAACCCCCTACAGTTCCGAAGTTCACCTACTGCTCGGGCAGAGCTACCTCGACCCCGCCAGCTGGCAGGAACTCGCCCACGCCACCGGGGTCCGTGCAGCGGCACGCAGGGCACAATTTGTGCGCAGGTACCGGCCCCTCCTGGCGCGACTCGAAGCCGCCATCGAGCAGTACGAACAGCGCAGCACAGCACAGAATTCCCCTGGAGCTGAGAGAACGCCGTGAATATGAGAAAATAGCCGTTATGGCTGAAAACATTTTGGGCTCAGACTCGCCCGTACAGATTAACGTTCCCGACCGCCCCGCCCTCGAAGGCCTCGAAGAGAAGCTCTCGCAGCGCTGGGCCGACGAGAAGACCTACGCATTCGACGAGAACACCACTCGCGAACAGGTCTACTCCATCGACACCCCGCCGCCGACCGCATCCGGCTCCCTGCACGTGGGTCACATGTTCTCCTACACCCAGACCGACGTCATTGCACGCTACCAGCGCATGACCGGCAAGAACGTGTTCTACCCCCTCGGCTGGGATGACAACGGCCTGCCCACCGAACGCCGCGTTCAGAACTACTACGGCGTTCTCTGCGACCCCTCCGTGGCAGACAACGAATCCTTCCGCGACCTGATCACCTGGAAGGCAGACGGCACCCCCAAGCCCGACCGCAGCCAGGCAAAGTGGCCGCGTATCTCCCGCAACAACTTCATTGAACTCTGTGAAGAACTCGCGGTTGAAGACGAGAAGGTCTTCGAAAACCTCTTCACCACCCTGGGTCTGTCCGTTGACTGGTCGCGCACCTACCGCACCATCGACGCGCACTCCCGCAAGGTCTCCCAGCTCGCCTTCCTGAAGGACCTGGAAGCAGGCAACGCCTACATGGCAGAAGCACCGACCATGTGGGACGTCACCTTCCGCACCGCAGTGGCACAGGCTGAGCTGGAAGATAAGGAACGCCCCGGCGCGTACCACCGCATCAGCTTCCACCGCCCCAACGGCGAGAAGGTCTGGATTGAGACCACCCGCCCCGAGCTGCTGCCCTCCTGTGTGGCTCTCGTGGCGCACCCGGACGACGAGCGTTACAAGCCGCTGTTCGGCACCACCGTCACCTCCCCGCTGTTCGGCGTTGAGGTCGAGATCAAGGCGCACCCGCTGGCACAGCCCGACAAGGGTGCCGGTATCGCCATGATTTGTACCTTCGGTGACACCACCGACGTCACTTGGTGGCGTGAACTGCAGCTGGACACCCGCGCCCTCATCGGTCGCGACGGCCGCTTCTCCCGCGAAACCCCCGAGTGGATTACCTCCACTGAGGGCCGCGAGCGCTACGAGCGTATGGCGGGCACCACCGTCTTCACCGCACAGAAGACCGTCGTGGAAATGCTGGTTGAGGCCGGCGAAATGGACGGCGACCCCAAGCCGATTACCCACCCCGTGAAGTTCTACGAGAAGGGTGACAAGCCCCTCGAAATCGTGGCTTCCCGCCAGTGGTACATCCGCAACGGTGGCCGTGACGCTGCACGCCGCGAGAAGCTCATCGAGCGCGGCCGCGAAATCAACTGGTACCCCTCCTTCATGCGTAGCCGCTACGAGAACTGGGTTGAGGGCCTGAACGGCGACTGGCTGATTTCTCGCCAGCGTTTCTTCGGCGTTCCCTTCCCCGTCTGGTACCCGCTGGACGCTGAGGGCGAGCCGGACTACGAGAACCCGATTCTGCCCACTGAGGACATGCTGCCGGTTGACCCCGCATCTCAGGCTGCACCCGGTTACACCGAGGATCAGCGCGGCGTAGCGGGCGGCTTCATCGCCGACCCGGACGTTCTGGACACCTGGGCTACCTCCTCCCTGACCCCGCAGATTGCGACCGGTTGGGGCGTGGACCCGGAGCTGCACGCGAAGACCTTCCCCATGGATCTGCGTCCGCAGGGTCACGACATTATCCGTACTTGGCTGTTCTCCACCGCTGTTCGCGCGGAGACCCTGGCGTCCTCCGTACCGTGGTACAACACCGCGCTCTCCGGCTGGATTCTCGACCCGGACCGCAAGAAGATGTCCAAGTCCAAGGGCAACGTTGTGGTCCCCAACGAGGTTCTGGAGAAGTACGGTTCGGACGCCGTGCGCTACTGGGCTGCTTCCGCTCGCCTGGGTGCTGACACCGCCTACGACGAAGGCCAGATGAAGATTGGCCGCCGCCTTGCTATCAAGCTGCTGAACGCATCCAAGTTCGTGCTGAACCTGGGCGCTACCGAGAAGTCCGTGATTACTTCTCAGGCTCAGGGCCGCGTGCTCATCAACGCCCTGGACCGCTCCCTGCTGGCTCGCCTGGCGTACCTGATTGAAGAGGCAACCGCAGCATTCGAGAAGTACGAGTACGCTCGTGCTCTGCAGATTTGCGAGAGCTTCTTCTGGTCCTTCACCGACGACTTCGTCGAGCTGATTAAGGACCGCGCGTACGGTGCTCGCGGTGAAGAGGAACAGGCTTCCGTTCTTGCCGCGCTGGCAACCACCTTGGATGCTCTGCTGCGTCTGTTCGCTCCCTTCCTGCCGTTCGTGACCGAAGAGATTTGGTCCTGGTGGCGTGCAGGTAGCGTGCACCGCGCCGAGTGGCCGCAGGCACTGCCCATCCTGGAAGGCACCCTGCTGGCTGAGTACTCTGCACAGAACCCGACTGCTGGCATTTCTGCTCAGTGGGTCCTGGCAGACGCTAACCCGGCTCAGATTGAGTCGCTGAAGCAGATCCTGCCGGATGTTGCTGAGGCTCTGGGCGGTCTGCGTAAGGCTAAGAGCGACGCGAAGGTTAAGCAGCGCACCGAGGTTGAGTCCGCAACTATTGCGGCTCCTCAGGCTCAGCTGGATCGCATTGCCGCTGGCTTGGCTGACCTGAAGGCTGCCGGTAACGCTCGTGAGCTGTCCCTGGTGGCAGCTGAGGGCGAGCTGGAGGTTCGCGACGTTGTACTCGTTGTGGAAGAAGCAGCTGAGTAATCGAATCTAACGTTCATCGCTTAGTGACATAACACCGAGTTGGTGTTGAGGACGGGGCGGTACCGATTAACGGTACCGCCCCGTTTTCTGTGTCTGCGGTTCGTTGGTTTCTGCGGGCAAGACCCCCAGAGAGCATGATGCTCGGCTGCACACGGTGCTTTGTAGGGTGCTTTTACGACTCTGACTAGAGGCTTTACATATTCAGCAGCCGTGGGTGCCCGTACCCATCCCTAGCACCTTCACAACCCCCCTCCCCCAATAATGTGGGTTTTAGTCTGCTGTTCTGTAGGGATTATGTGGGATTTCCAACCCCTTTTTCTATTCATCAATGTGCAAAGAGCATAATCAACCTTATGAGATTGACTGTCACTTTATGTATGATTGTTGATGTGAGGGTTTTACCATCAGGAACAACCCTCTATCCAACTTCAGCAACGAACAAATCACCGGTACGAGCAAAGACATACCCCGACCAACCGCACGACAGAAACCACCCGTCAGGCGCAGCGATGCGCCCTGACACTGACCCGCGCCAAAGTAGGCGCACCCCCGTAGCATCATGAATTCATACTCATCCTCTTCCGGATTACCGAACGAACCCCAGGCGAGGCAGAGCTCAACCCCGAGCTCACCGCCAGGAGCGCAAGCAAACATTTCCCCCGACCAGCTTCAGCACTACCGTGCGAGCCTGAACGAATACATCAGCCAGGCATGTGAGCACGCCCAAGCACTGCGTGCCAGCTACACCAACGAAGTGTACGAACTCTGGCATCACCACATCTCAACCAGCGCCGCCGCCGATGAGGCGAGCATCGCCTCCGGTTCGTTGACCGCCCAGCAGCTTGAGGATCTGACCCGCAAGTGGGTGCGCCTCATGCGTGAAAGCCGCGATATGCTGCACCACGAAAGCTCTATTGCTGCGGCACGCGCCGCGGTTGAGGCTAAGCCCCTCCCCGAGTAGGAATTCCCGCTGCTGGGAATCCCCGCACAGTACATCCCTGTGCTCCCCTTCCCTGCACTGGGAAGATACGAATAGGGTTAGCACTCCCCCTGTTTCTTCTGCTGTTCATTTCTCCCGTTATTCAACGCATTTTCAGCACACGCTCCGCGCGTTGAAACAGCCCGTGATTCCGCGGCGGGGCTATCGAGCCAAGCGATTAAGCCCTGCCCGGAATACGCATTTCTCACGCCCTGCCCCTTGCTATAGTTATGTGATATTCAAAGACCCTAACTATGTTGCAGAAAGGGCGGGAATGTCCCACCAAAAACGCGTTCTACGGCCCATACGTAGCGATGTCGCTCCCCCAGTCACCTCGCCACCGGTCTACCGTGGCGATATTGACACGCGCGGTGAGGCGCAAGACCTCGTGCCGCGTAGCTTCTGGGTTGATTTCTGGGACACTCTCTTCTTTATCTTCGCCGGCGTCGCGGCACTCGTACTGACCTTCATGATTCTGGCGAATACGGTCGGCCACTCTTTTTGGGGTGTGCCCATCGCCTTTATCTTCTGGGCGGTCACCGCCTACCTGACGCTACCGCGTTTTCACGCCATTATGACCCGCATCTACGTGCCCGACTACTTCATTGGGCGCACCCGCACCCCGGACGGTCTGCTCGGCGACCCGGTCAATATCGGTCTGATTGGTACCGAGGAGCAGATTCACCAGGTCATGCAGGATGCGGGCTGGACCCGCGCGGACGACGTCACGCTCGTCTCCTCATGGAAGATTATTCTCTCCACCATCACCCGCCGTTCCTACGCGGAGGCGCCCGTCTCCCCGCTGAAAATTTTCGGCAAGACGCAGGCTTTCGCCTACCAGAAGGAAGTGGACGGCAACCCCGAGAAACGCCACCACGTGCGCTTCTGGAAAACTCCGGACGGCTGGCTTCTGCCTGGCGGTCACCAGGTGGATTGGTTGGCGGCAGGCACCTACGACTCCGGTGTGGGTTTCAGCTTCTTCACCCTGCAGGTCACGCACCGCATCGATGCTGAAACCGACTTTGAGCGCGACTACATTGTGGAGTCCATTCAGTACGCCCACCCGGAAACCCGCGTTGAGATTCTGCACGATTTCTCCTCCGGCTACCACGCCCGCAACGGTGGCGGCGACGCGATCCGTACCGACGGTGCGCTGCCGGTGGTTATTCTCAACAATGAGGGTCTGGAACCGCAGGAGCAGGAAGAGATTCACCTCTCCAGCGCGCACGACCTGGCATACCGCATGCCGCTGAGCCTGCTGGTCGGTTCGGGCATGCTCATCGCCGTGACCCTCGCCGATATTGTCAACAGCGTCATTTTGGCGCTCAGCCGCCCGGCACTTCGCGCCAAGTTGCTGGAGGAAGGCTCCGGTAACGATCTTGAGTTGCTGAACCTCTTCGATCAGGTGGATAGCTCCGTGCTGCTGACCATTACCGGTACGGTGCTGGTTGGTTTTGTGGCGATTTATTCGGCGGTGCATCTGTTCCTGCTGTGGAGCACCCTGCGCGGCTCGTCAAAGGCCCGCCGTCTGGCTCTGCTGTTGACGGCGCTGAACTTCGCGGCGATTACCGGCGGCGTGCTGTGGGGGCACCAGTCCCTGCCGCTGTCCACGATTTTCTTCCAGCTGGGTGTTGCGGTGTTCGCGATGCTGGCGTTCACCTCGGACGCGGCAGTTCAGTACACGGCAACCCGCACCTTCCACATGCGCGACACGAAGATTGTGCAGCGTGCAACGCACCCGAAGGTTCTCGAGCACAGGGCACAGCGCAAGGCGAAGAAGGCGCAGAAGTCACGCGAGGCGGCTACCGCGAGCCACCGCCGATAGCCAATAGCTCTGCATAGCTTGGGAAACAAAGTACCGCCCGGTCGTTCAATGACCGGGCGGTACTTTTATGCTCTGCAGCCGAAAACCTTACTGAGCCTCAGTAGGCTGCGGGAGTCTTAGGCTTCGCCGTCCTCACCGTGGAAGATCGGGCCCACGGTGCGGGGGCGCTTCAGCTCAAAGAAGCCGGGGTAGGAAGCCAGCGCCAGGGCGCCGTCGAAGAGCTTACCCGCCTCTTCACCGGCGGGGCTCGGGGAAATGACCGGGCCGAAGAAAGCGGTGCCGTTAATGGAAATCAGCGGAACACCCACATCGGTGCCGCCCACGGTCTCCAGGGCGAGGTCCAGGGATGCGCGCATCTGCTCATCGTACTGGTCGGTGAAAGCAACATCCACCAGCTCTGCGGGCAGATTGACCTCAGCCAGCGCCTTGACGATCGCGTCGCGGTAGGAATCAGCCTTGTTGCTGTTGTGGTGAATCTGCTCGCCCAGAGCGTCGTAGAGGGGCTTGATAACCTCGTTACCGTGCAGCTCACGCACGGCGGTGATAAGGCGGGTCGGCGCCCAGGACTGGTCCATCATTGCCTGGTAGTCGGCGGGCAGCTCGCGGCCCTGGTTGTGCATGGACAGGGAGAAGGGGCGCCAGGTCACCTCAACGTTGCGGACCTTCTGCACCTCACCAATCCAGCGGGAGGTAATCCAGCACCAGGGGCAAATCGGGTCGAACCAGAAATCGACCTGTGCGGGTGCGTTCTCAGCCATGAGTGTTCCTCTCTCATACGGTTGCGCCAGCCGCTTCTATGAGCTGGCGCTTATTCTTCGGTACACGCCCTTCAGCACATGCCAGCGAGCGGTACCTGCTAGTGAGCCGTCACCCCGTATAACCGGGGCGACGGCTTCTTTATTCCCTAGCCTGTTCGGCTGGAAGTATGCGGTTATGCCGCCTGACGGTCAGCTTTCGCGGCCTTCAGGGAGGCGGTCTTCGCCTCGCCCTTTGCGGTACGAGTGGTCTCGGCTTCGGGGTCGGGCGCCTGCAGTACGTAGCGGGGCTCGGCACCGTTGAGCACGGTGTCCTCACCAATCACGATGGACACCACGTCGGTGCGGTCCGGAATCTCAAACATGACAGGCTGCAGAATCTGCTCCATCATGGAGCGCAGGCCGCGGGCGCCGGTACCGCGCTCGGCGGCAAGGCGCGCAATGGCGGCGATTGCCGCGTCGTCGATGATTAGCTCCACACCGTCCAGGGCGAAGAGGTGACGGTACTGCTTGAGCAGCGCGTTCTTCGGTTCGGTCAGCACGCGAGCCAGCTCTTCTTCGTTGAGCTCGCTCAGGGTCGAGATGACCGGCAGGCGGCCGATTAGCTCGGGAATGATGCCGTAGTGCGCCAGGTCCTCGGGCATAATCTGGTCCAGCGGGTTCTTTACGGAACCGCCCAGCTCGGCGCCAAAACCGATACCGCCGGCACCCACGCGAGCTGCGATGCGGTCGTCAATATTGTCGAAGGCACCAGCTACGATGAAGAGAATGTTCGAGGTATCAATCTCAATGTTCGCGTGCGCCGGGTGCTTGCGACCACCCTCCGGGGGTACGGTTGCTACGGTGCCCTCAATAATCTTCAGCAGCGCCTGCTGCACGCCCTCACCGGACACATCGCGGGTGATGGAGAGGTTCTCGCCACCCTTACGGGCAATCTTGTCGATCTCGTCAATGTAGATGATGCCGCGCTGAGCCTTGGCAATATCGCCGTCAGCGGCGTTGATGAGGCGCAGCAGAATGTTCTCCACATCGTCACCCACGTAACCCGCCTCGGTGAGGGTGGTTGCGTCGACCAGTGCGAAGGGCACATCCAGCTTCTTCGCCAGGGTTGCCGCTAGGTAGGTTTTACCGCAGCCGGTCGGGCCGAGCATCAGAATATTCGACTTACCCAGCTCCACCTGCTCCCCCGCGGTCGCCGAAAGAATGCGGGAGGTCAACACCGGGTTATCAATATCGTGGATGCGCTTGTAATGGTTGTACACCGCCACCGCCAGGGTGCGCTTCGCCGCGTCCTGACCAATCACATAGTCGTTGAGGTAGCTGTAAATTTCGCGCGGAGTAGCCAGCTGAGGCGCCGCCGCGGGTGCTTTCACCTTCAGACGCTCTTCAGCGAGGATCTCTTCGCACAGCTCCACGCACTCATCACAGATGGAAACATTCGGGCCAAGCACAATCTTAAAAACCTGCGCGCGCGTCTTTTTGCAGAAGGAGCAGCGCATGCTGGCGTTGGGCTGTTCGGGAGGCACAATAATGTCTGTGGCCACGAAGATCCCCTTTCAATCGGCGTGGTGAAATCGGTGCAGAAGGGGCAATGACCTGATGTCTGCGGTGATTTCTCAGGAGGGGCACCGGTGGGTGGTGGGCGCCCTAGCTTGAGTGAGAAAACGGTATAAGATACTCGTATTTTCTCCTTCTCTAAGGCTACCGGAGTTCACCCCGGAACCAAGAATTACGCGCCCCAAATGGACGGACTTACCGGGCATATGACAAAGCGCGTCTTTTATGACGGCGGCGGGCACAAAAAGGAGCGGCACCGCACCGCGCACCAGCCCGAAGGCTCGCACACGGAGCGATGCCGCCCCTCCCCCGAAAAACGCTCGGGGTATTCCTCAAAACTAAAGTTTAGGTGTGGGAAATAGCGGTGTTGGTCGCAGGCTTACGCAGCTTACGAGACTCCAGCACCTTGTCGACCAGGCCGTACTCCAGGGCAGCAGTCGCAGTCAGAATGTTGTCACGCTCGATGGAGCGGTCAACTTCCTCGTAGGTCTTGCCCGAGTGCAGTGCCAGGGTCTGTGCAGTCCACTCACGCATACGCATAACCTCGTTCGCGTGAATCTCAATGTCAGAAGCCTGACCACCCTGCTGGCCGCTCAGAGCGGGCTGGTGAATCAGCACGCGAGCGTTCGGCAGTGCCAGACGCTTGCCGGGGGTACCGGCAGCCAGCAGAACTGCCGCAGCGGAAGCCGCCTGACCCAGGCACACGGTCTGGATCTCGGGGCGGATGAACTGCATGGTGTCGTAGATAGCGGTCATTGCGGTGAAGGAGCCGCCGGGCGAGTTGATGTACAGGGTGATGTCACGCTCGGGGTCCTGCGCCTCCAGAACCAGCAGCTGAGCCATGATGTCGTCAGCGGATGCGTCGTCCACCTGGGTGCCCAGGAAGATGATGCGGTCCTCAAACAACTTTGCGTACGGGTCCTGACGCTTGTAACCGTAGGGGGTGCGCTCCTCGAAGCTGGGGAGCACGTAGCGGTTGCTCGGCATAGCCGGCGCCGAGGTGGTGATATCGTTCGGCAGGTAGTTCATGTGCATCTCCCTTATGCGTTCTTCGATTCGGGCAGCTTACCGGCGGTGGTCGCAATGTGGTCGAAGAAGCCGTACTCCAGGCCTTCTTCCGCGTTGAACCAGTTGTCGCGGTCGTTATCCTTCAGGATGGTCTCGAGGCTCTTGCCGGTGCGCTCAGCGGTGATTTCTGCCAGGCGCTTCTTCATGTCCAGAATCAGCTCAGCCTGGGTGCGAATGTCAGACGCGGTACCGCCGATACCACCGAGGGGCTGGTGCATCAGGATGCGGGCGTTCGGGGTTGCGTAACGCTTGCCGATGGTGCCTGCGGTGAGCAGGAACTGACCCATGGATGCTGCCATACCGGTCACCACGGTCACCACGTCATTCGGGATGAGCTGCATGGTGTCGTAGATCGCCATGCCAGCGGTCACGGAGCCGCCGGGAGAGTTGATGTACAGGTAGATGTCTGCCTCGGGGTCTTCAGCCGAGAGCAGCAGCATCTGGGAGCAGATGAGGTTAGCGTTGGAGTCGCGCACCTCGGAGCCGAGCCAGATAATGCGCTCCTTCAGGAGGCTGTTGTAGACGTAATCTTCCTGGGCACCAACGATGGGGGTTGCCATAGACGGCGCGGGCGCCACGCCGGCAGCCTGGGAGGCGCCGATGGGCAGAGGCATGTAGCTGGACATTCTTCCTCTTCTTCTCTAATGGGTCTTCGCTGCATCTTTGCGCGATTTACGCGCCGGAGCGCACGCGAAAAGTTTCGTTGCTACTACCTTACCGATAAGTTGCCCTCCCCCGCTTCCCTTCGCGTTGTTCGTTCGCCAGGGGGTGAAGCAGAGCGCTCAGCATGTGCGGTACTGACGAGCCTGCATACGCATTCGGGAGCAAATCGGGGGTGATTCTGGGGATTAAAAGAGCCTCAGCGGGCACCCAACCGGTAAGTCGGTGGATGCCCGCTGAGGCTACACGTTTCAAGCAATCAGCTCACCCTATTAGCGGGGCGGCTTCTTGCAGACCGTGGCGGGATTTAGGCAGCTGCCTCTTCACCCTCGCCCAGGTACTTGGACAGGTCAACAACGTTGCCCTTGGTGTCCTTGACCACTGCGGTCTTCAGCACTGCTGCCAGAGCCTTGGAGCGGCGAACCTCGCCGACCAGTGCGCCAGCCTGGCCGGAGCCGTCCAGCATCTGTGCGAACTGGTTGGGGTCCATGCCGTACTGGGAGCTCATGGTGATGATGTAGTTGATCATCTCAGCCTGGTCAACGGTCACTTCTTCCTTGTCCGCAACAGCGTCGAGAACCATCTCGTTCTTGAATGCGGTCTCGGTGTTGGCGCGAACCTCGGCGCGGTGCTCCTCGGTGTCGTGGCCAGCTTCAGCGTTGGGGTTGTTGAAGTGCTGCTCGAGCTGATCCTCGATAACCTTCTCGGGGACGGGAACCTCAACCAGCTCAACGAGCTTTGCGAGGACCTTATCGCGTGCCTGGGTGCCCTGCTCGGCAACCTTAGCCTCTGCAACCTGCTTCTTGATGTCTTCCTTCAGTTCTTCGATGGTGTCGAACTCGGAAGCCAGCTGTGCGAACTCGTCGTCAGCCTCGGGCAGCTCGCGCTCCTTGACTGCGGAGAGCTTGACCTTGATGACTGCCTGCTCGCCTGCGTGCTCGCCACCGGAGAGCTTGGTCTCGAAGGTTGCGTCCTCGCCAGCGGACAGGCCGGTCAGAGCCTCGTCGATGCCGTCGAGCATGGTGCCGGAACCGATCTGGTAGGACAGGTCGTTAGCTGCGTCCACCTGCTCGCCGTCGATCTCTGCGGCGATGTCGATGGTCACGAAGTCCTTGTCAGCTGCGGGGCGCTCAACGGTCTTCAGGGTGCCGAAGCGCTCACGCAGAGCGTCCAGTGCCTGAACCTCGTCCTCAGCGGTGACCTCTACCTCGTCAACCTCAACCTCGAGGCCCTCGTAGTTGGGCAGCTCGATTTCGGGGCGGACGGTGACGGTGATGGTCAGCTTGACGTCTGCCTCACGGTTCTCGGTGGAGGGCTGGGACTGAACGTCCAGCTCGGGCTGTGCCAGGGGGGAGAGTTCGTTCTCGCCCAGTGCCTGTGCGTAGTAGTCGTTCAGAGCGTCGTTCAGGGATGCCTCGACGATGTAGTCGAAGCCCGCACGCTGCTCGATGAGCTGCTTGGGCAGCTTACCCTTGCGGAAGCCGGGAACGCTGATCTGGCCTGCAAGGTTCTTGTAGGTGCGGTCCAGGTAGGGCTTGAATTCTGCGAAGGGAACCTCGACCTCAATCTTTGCGAGGGTCGGGTTGAGCTTCTCGACGGCGGTCTTCACGTCCGTGATCTCCTCATATAGTTTCGGCGCGGCACGAATCGTATGTGCCGCTGTTGCTTAGTGGAAAGAGCGCCACGACTCTGTAGCGTCGCGGCAACCGTTTCACGTCGGGGCGACAGGATTCGAACCTGCGATCTCCTGCTCCCAAAGCAGGCGCGTT
>NZ_CAUVVO010000020.1:0-10143 GCF_963555405.1 uncultured Rothia sp.
GCTAGCCGGGCGGCAACCCTCTCCCGTAGCGGGGTGCCCCAGATGATGATCTGGCCTCAACGTTACGAGGCAAGTACGGCGCGAACGCGCCACCTGCACGAAGGCCACCACCGAACGCAGAAGGCAAAAAGGAGGCGGCGCGCGGGGTGCAGGGTACAAACCCGATCGTCCCCGATCATTCGCGAAAGGAAAATCGATGGCTGAGCAGAAGAAGCGCATCGTAGTCAACGCATTCGAGATGACCTGCATCGGTCACCAGAGCTTCGACCTCTGGCGTCACCCGCGCTCCCGCGCAACCGAGTACAACACCATCAAGTACTGGACTGACCTGGCTAAGACCCTTGAGCGCGGCCTGTTCGACGCCGTGTTCATCGCTGACGTGGTCGGTATCTACGACGTGTACAAGAACTCTGCCGCTCCCGCCATCGAGGGTGCCGCTCAGGTTCCCGTGAATGACCCCGCAACCCAGATTTCCGCAATGGCTGCAGTGACCGAGCACCTCGGCTTCGGCGTGACCGCTGCCGCTACTTTCGAGCAGCCCTACACCCTGGCTCGCCGCTACGCCTCCCTCGACCACCTCACTGAGGGCCGCGTCGGCTTCAACGTGGTGACCTCCTACCTGCCCTCGGCTGCTGAGAACCAGGGCCTGCCCACCCAGATCCCGCACGACGAGCGCTACGATATCGCTGACGAGTTCCTGGACGTCTGCTACAAGCTGTGGGAAGGCTCCTGGGAAGACGGCGCAGTCGTCAAGGACCGCGAGCGCGGCATCTACGCTGACCCCTCCAAGGTTCACCCGATTGGTCACAAGGGCAAGTACTTCTCCGTGCCCGGCATCTCCCTGACCGAGCCGAGCCCGCAGCGCACCCCCGTGATTTTCCAGGCTGGCGCATCCAGCCGCGGCCAGAAGTTCTCCGGTAAGCACGCTGAGGCTGTGTTCATCAGCGCCCTGCGCCCCGACCTGACCCGCGTTGTGACCGACCGCATCCGTGCATCTGCCGAGGAGCAGGGCCGTAGCCGCGACGACGTCAAGATTCTCGCAATGCTCTCCGTCATCGTGGATGAGACCGAAGAGAAGGCAAAGGCAAAGTACGAGGAGTACAAGAAGTACATCAACCTCGAATCTGCACAGGCTATTATCGGCGGCTGGTCCGGCGTTGACCTGTCCCAGTTCGACGAGGACGAGGTCCTGAACTACGTGCAGACCGAGTCGATTCAGTCCTTCCTGACCCCCTTCACCCTGCAGGCGAAGGACAAGAAGTGGACCCGCAAGGCCATCGCTGAGCACACCACCATCGGTGGCATGGGCGAGGTCATCGTGGGTGACCCGGTTCAGGTTGCTGACGAGCTCGAGCGCTGGATTGACGAGGGTGGCCTGGACGGCATCAACCTCGCGTACCACGTCTCCCCGGGTTCCTTCGAGGACTTCATCGAGTACGTTGTGCCCGAGCTGCAGAAGCGCGGCCGCTACCGCACCGAGTACGAGGGCAACACCCTGCGTGAGAACATCTTCGGTAAGGGCCACACCAAGGTCGCTGACAGCCACCCGGCTGCTAAGTACCGCGGCGCATACGTGGGTAAGCCTTCCGCGGCTGACACCCCGGCTCGCGCAATCGCTGAATAAGCGTTGCCGCTGATGCGTACCGTGTAGGTTCGCTCAAACTTAACGATTGAAAACAAGAACGCCCGTTCTGCTGAGGACTGTGTCCTCGGCGGAGCGGGCGTTTCTCTGCGCTGTGCTTTCTCTATACTGGGTGGCATGACTGAACTAAACCATGATGACCGCTGCCCCTGCTCGAGCGGCGAGGTGTACGGCGCCTGCTGCGGCAGGTTCCTGGGCGAGTTTGCCGCCTCCGGCACGCTGACTGCGCCTGCGCCGGAGCAGCTGATGCGCTCGCGTTTTACCGCCTTTGCGGTTGGCGATGCGGCGTACCTGTTGGCGAGCTGGCATCCGAGCACTCGCCCGGGCACCCTGGAGTTGGAGGACGATATCCGCTGGTATCGCCTGGATATTCTGGGTGCTTCGGGTGGTCCCTTTGACGCCTCCGGTACGGTGGAGTTTATCGCCTACTACCGTTCGGTGCCGGGCACTCCTGCGGAGGAGCGGGTGAAGGGCAGTATGCATGAGCTGTCGCGCTTTGAGAAGGTGGACGGCGCCTGGTTCTATGTGGATGGTGACGTCCGCTAACTCTAGCTCTCGTCGCCCCTGTCTCGTGCAGGGTGCGGGCACATAAAGAAATGGCAGAATCATTCCGAAACCGGAATGATTCTGCCATTCTTCGTATATGCCCCTCAAAGAGGCGATTATCGGGAGTTAGCGGACTTAGTGGGTCCAGCCGTTAATGATGCCCATACCGAAGTAAATCACGAACACCGCGGACACCAGGTACATCAGCCAGTGCACGTCCTTGCCGCGGCCCTGCACCAGGCGAATGAAGGTGTAGGACACGAAGCCGGCACCAATACCGTTCGCAATCGAGTACGACAGCGGCATGAAAATAATGGTCAGGAACGCCGGGATGCCCAGACCCCAGTCGGTCCAGTCAATGTTCACGGCCTGGCGGATCATCAGGAAGCCGACCACAACCAGTGCGGGGGCAACCGCCTCGAAGGGAACGATGGTGACCAGCGGCGAGATGAAAATCGCCAGCAGGAACAGCACACCGGTCACAATGTTCGCGAAACCGGTGCGTGCACCCGCACCAATACCGGTAGCGGACTCCACGAAAATCTGGTTCGCCGAACCGGACGCGCCACCACCAACAACGGAACCGAAAGCGTCCACGAGCAGGACCTTGTCGATGTCCTCAACCTTGCCGTCCTTCATGGTGCCAGCCTCGGCGGCAAGACCCACCGAAACACCCATCGCGTCGAAGAACACGGACAGCAGAATGGTGAACACCAGCAGCGACGCAGCCAGCGGGCCGATGTGGGTGAACGCGCCGAACAGGTCAGCGGAACCGATGAGGGAGAAGTTCGGGGTGGTGAACTTCATGTCAGCCAGGGAGGGCACGTTCAGGGACCAGCCGGTTGCCGCCTTCTGCACGGAACCGGAGGGGACAACCGCCTCCAGAATCAGGGACAGTGCGGTGGAGGCGAGTACACCCCACAGGATCGCGCCCTTCACGTTACGGATGAACAGGGCGATGGTCAGGAACAGGCCGAAGAGGAAGACCAGGGTGGGCCAGCCGAGCAGGTGACCGCCCGCGCCGAGGGTCACCGGAACGGTGGAGCCGGCAGCGTCAGGCATGCGGCGGATAATGCCGGAATCGACCAGACCGATAAAGGAAATGAAGAAGCCGATACCGACCACGATCGCGGTCTTGAGCGATTCGGGGACCGCCTCAAACACCGCGGTACGGAAGCCGGTGAGCACCAGAACGGTCATGATCAGACCGGCAAGAACGACCAGGCCCATGATGTCTGCCCAGGTCAGGTTCGGGGTGGTGGCAATGGTGGAGGCGAGCAGCGCGTTCACGCCCAGGCCTGCCGCCATCGCGAAGGGCTGCTTGGCGATAACGCCCATGAGGATGGTCATGACGCCTGCGACCAGTGCGGTCACAGCGGCGACGGGTGCGATGCCGAGGGTACGCTCGGAAGCGTCGGCACCGGTACCGATGATGAGGGGGTTCAGCACCACGATGTAGCTCATGGCGAAGAATGCGGCGAGGCCGCCGCGGAATTCTGCGGCGATGGAGGAGCCGCGTTCGGAAATCTTGAAGTAGCGGTCGAGCGCACTGGTGGGTGCTGCCGCCTTCGGGGTTTCAGACATGTGAGGATCCGTTGATGTTGTTCGGTGTGTACTGTTGCGCCGCCGGTTTCACGGGTGAAAGCCATGCCGGGCGCCACAATGGTTCAACCATTGTAGGCGCCGCCGCTCAGCTTGTGCCGGTGAAACGCGTTGTGTGCGGCGGTTCAGTCGGTGATGTGGTGTTTCCCCGCCCGCAGCCGGCGCAAGAACCAGACTCGGTAGCTGGGGCCAGGGGGGCAAGGGGAGAATAGCTCAGGGCGGGGTACCGGCAACCCGAAGGTGCCGGTACCCCGCCCTGATGGTGCCCGCGCCTCCACGTGGGAGGGTGAGGCACCCGATGTATTTAGTGCATCCAGCCGGTAATCAGGCCGTTAGCGAAGAAGATGAGGAACACTGCGGAAACCACGTACATGAGCCAGTGAACTTCCTTGCCGCGACCCTGCACCAGGCGGATGAAGACGTAGGACAGGAAGCCTGCGCCGATACCGTCCGCGATGGAGTATGCCAGGGGCATGAAGATGATGGTCATGAACGCGGGGATACCGAGGCCCCAGTCGTTCCAGTCGATGTTCACTGCCTGGCGGATCATCAGGAAGCCAACGAACACCATTGCGGGTGCAACAGCTTCGAAGGGCACGATGGTGACCAGCGGGGTCAGGAAGATCGCGATCAGGAAGAGCACACCGGTGACGATGTTTGCGAAGCCGGTGCGTGCGCCCGCGCCGATACCGGTTGCGGACTCCACGAAGATCTGGCTTGCGGAGGAGGAGGTGCCACCGCCGGCTACGGAGCCGAGGGCGTCCACGAGCAGGACCTTGTCGACGTTCTCGATCTGACCGTCCTTGATGGTGCCTGCTTCGGTCGCGAGACCGACGGAGGTGCCCATTGCGTCGAAGAACGCGGAGATGAGGATGGTGAAGATCAGCAGAACGGCAGCCATGCCGCCGAGAGTGCCGAAGGCTGCGAACAGGTCAGCGGAGCCGAACAGCGAGAAGTCGGGCAGCTTGCTGGTGCTGGAGTCCCAGACGGGGACGTTCAGGGACCAGCCGGTGGGGGACTCCAGGGAGCTGCCGGAGGGCACGACCTTCTCCAGGATGATGGAGAGGGCGGTGGAGGCGAGCACGCCGTAGAGGATTGCACCCTTCACATTGCGGATGAACAGCGCAATGGTGAGGAACAGGCCGAACAGGAAGACCAGGGTGGGCCAGCCGAGCAGGTGGCCGCTCACGCCGAAGGAGACGGGCACGGTGGAACCGGCTGCGTCGGGCATGCGGCGGATGATACCCGCATTAACGAGGCCGATGAAGGCGATGAAGAAGCCGATACCGACGACGATTGCGACCTTGAGCGATTCGGGGACCGCGTTGAACACTGCGGTGCGGAAACCGGTCAGCACGAGGATGGTCATCAGCACACCAGCCCAGACGACGAGGCCCATGATGGCGGGCCAGGTCAGTCCGGGGGTGGAGGCGATGGTGGTTGCCAGCAGCGCGTTCACGCCTAGGCCTGCCGCCATGGCGAAGGGCTGCTTGGCGATGACGCCCATGAGGATGGTCATGACGCCTGCGACCAGTGCGGTCATTGCTGCGACCTGCGGCACGCCGAGCGCGTTGCCGGATGCGTCCTTGCCGAGGCCGATGATGAGGGGGTTCAGCACGACAATGTAGCTCATCGCAAAGAAGGTGGCGAGGCCGCCTCGGAATTCTGCTGCGATGGTGGAGCCACGTTCGCTGATTTTGAAGTAACGGTCCAGTGCGCCCTTGGCTTCTGCCTTGGGGTTCTGGGGAGCCGCGGTGTTCTCAGAAGACATTCGTGAAAATCCGTAGATACTCTTAGTAGGGGCGGGCGCCGGGGTTCCGGACCCGCATAAAAAAGTGCCACTTCCCGGTGTGTTGGGGAGGTGACACTGTTGTTACCGAAATATTCTACGGTTAAAGTTTCTCTGAGCGTTAATCCAGGAAATTCCCAGCTTTCGTTCAGAGGGTCTGTCTTGGGCGGCGTTATAGGCGGTAATTATCTCTCACCCTGCGCGAACAACGATGACATATTAAGTTAGTGAACCCTAACCCCCTGATATATTCGAGGTGAAACAACGCGTCGCCGGATGCAGGGTTCAGTGTGGTGAGCCTTTTTCGGCATAGATAAGAAGGAGTCCACCGTGACTGAAACTCCCCAGGAAAACACTGCAGTCCCCGCTGAAAACCAGCCCGCTGAAAACCAGCCCGCCGAGAACTACCCCGCCGCAGAATCCCTGCCGGTACGCCAGCGCGCCGTCGTGGCAACCGACCGACCTGCACGTTACATCAAGCAGCTCGGGTCGCACATGGGCCGCAAGCTCGGCACCGCAGAACTGCCCGACGGCCTGCGCCTCACCTTCAACCGCGACGGCATCTTCCGCGGCTACGGCGACCTGCGCGCAACCGACGGTGCACTCGTCATGGAGGTGCGCGCCGATAGCGACGAACAGGCCGCCCGCCTGGCGGATGTGCTGGACCGCCACCTGGTCCGCTTCGGTGAGCGCGAGGAACTGGTCGTGAACTTTGAGGCGGTATCCGCCTCCTAGTCCCTGCTTTCTAGTCTTCGTTACCCTGCCCCACCCTCCTGCATCTCGGAGGGCGGGGCAGTTTTTATGCCCGCTACGTGCGGAGGCGCCCGGAACCGACCGCGCCGCCCCTCCCCGGATTAGGTAACATCCCCGGATTAGGTGACAGAAAATTGTCCTATTTAGTGGGCGAAGACATATAAGCCCCCGAACACCCGTCAATCCCCGGTAAAATAGGCAGGAAGTGAACACTAAGCTCACCGCCTGTTCGCGCCGCACCGGGCGCCCCGCGGTGAACTTCGAAAGGAAGATTTTCGTGTCTGAAGCAGCACGCCCCCTGCGCGTCGCCGTTATTGGTGCAGGTCCCGCCGGTATTTACACCGCCGACATCCTCACCAAGTCTGAAGAGGTCCGCACCGGCGCCGTCGAGGTCGCCATCGACATCTTCGACCGCTACCCCGCCCCCTTCGGCCTGATCCGCTACGGTGTGGCACCGGATCACCCCCGTATTAAGGGCATCATCACCGCACTGCACAAAGTCCTGGACCGCGGCGACATCCGTTTCTTCGGCAACGTCGAATACGGCAAGGACCTGACCCTCGCCGACCTGCGCGAACACTACGACGCCATCATCTTCGCAACCGGCGCGATTTTCGATGCACCCCTGAACATTGAGGGCATCGATCTGGACGGCTCCTACGGCGCAGCAGACTTCGTCTCCTGGTACGACGGCCACCCCGACTACCCCCGCACCTGGCCGCTCGAAGCTGAGCAGGTTGCAGTGCTCGGTAACGGCAACGTCGCCCTGGACGTTTCCCGAATCCTCTCCAAGCACGCTGACGACCTGCTCGTCACCGAAATCCCCGACAACGTCTACCAGGGCCTGAAGGCTTCCCCCGTGACCGACGTGCACGTCTTCGGTCGCCGCGGCCCCGCACAGATGAAGTTCACCCCGCTCGAGCTGCGCGAACTCGCACACTCCCGCGACGTGGACATCGTCCTGTACGAAGAGGACTTCCAGTTCGACGAGGCTTCCGAAGAAGCAATGGAGAAGAACGCACAGACCAAGGTCATGATGAAGACCCTGCGCGGCTGGCTGGAAGACCAGAAGAACAACGAGCAGACCGCATCCCGCCGCCTGCACCTGCACTTCCTGCAGTCCCCGCACGAAATCCTCGGCGAAGACGGCAAGGTCGTAGGCCTGCGCATGGAGCGCAACAAGCTCGACGGCAACGGCGGCATCATCGGCACCGGCGAGTACGTGGACTACCCCGTACAGGCTGTCTACCGCGCAATCGGCTACTTCGGTTCCGAACTGCCCGAAATCGGTTACGACGACAAGCGTGGCGTCATCACCAACGTTGAGGGTCGCGTCGTGGACGAGAACGGCGAGGTCGTTCCCGGCCTGTACGCATCCGGTTGGATCAAGCGCGGCCCCGTCGGCCTGATTGGCTCCACCAAGTCTGACGCACTGGAAACCATCACCCACCTGCTCGAGGACCGCGAGAACCTCTACACCGCACCCGAGCCGGAGGCAGAGGCATTCAGCGCATACCTGGACTCGAAGGGCATCAAGTACACCACCTGGGAAGGCTGGCACCGCCTGGATGACCACGAGAAGGCACTGGGCGCAGTATCCAAGGACGCAGCCGGTGAGCCTCGCGCCCGCGTGAAGGTTGTGGACCGCGACGAGATGATCAACATCTCCCGCGGCGAGTAATCCTTCCGTCTAGTACGTAGAACATAGAAATCGACCCCGTACCGTGAGCCGGTGCGGGGTCGATTTTTGTCTGTATATAAGGAAGGCATATAAGGATGCGGGGGAGCGGTAGGGAAGAGCTGTGCGTCTCCCGGTGCTATGGCACGCTCACCCGAAAGAGGGGTTAAAGAAACCCACCCCGCACCATGAGGTCATGCGGGGTGGGCTGGGTAGGTGCCGAAGACACTCGAGGACATACCCTCCGGCTACCCGGACGCGCAGCGAGCCCATGCAGTGACTCCACGTGCGGCGCATCCCTTAACGGGGTCTAGAAAGCTAAAGAAACACCAAGATTAGCTCTCTAAACAAGCGCATAGCCGTACGGTGTGTAGACTATGCACACTTTTTGAGGACGTCTTCAATGCCCAGAATGGCCTTGAGTACGGTTTCAGTTTCGGTACCCAGCTTTTTGCGGGCTTCACCAGAAATGACAGCCTTCACGATGTTCTTGAAGGTCTTCCACTGCTTGAAGGCGTTAACGAGTGCCTTAATAAGCTTGTAAATGGCGATGCCCAGCTGAATGACAAACTTTGCAATACTGACAACGCAGGCGATAACACCAACGGGGGAGAGCGCTGCGTGGGCACGTCCATCAGACTTGCGGACAGCGGCCTTAGCGCTTGCAATCTGACGGCCTGCGTCAGTGCCCTGGACGGTGGTCAGGTTGCCCAGTGCGCTCTCAATGCCGCTATTAACGCGGTTGGAGGATCCAGGCTTCGCATACTTCAAACGGGCAGGTACCTGCTCCAGGCGGCGCAGAATCAGCTTGAGCTGCTGGTCGGCAGTCATTGCCTTCTGCGGATGTGCCATCTGCTGTGCCTGCGCTGCGGGTGCAGCTGCACAGCCGAGAGCGATGGTTGCGGTGCCTACGCCCAGTGCACGGAATGCCGAGCGACGGTTCATCGTTGCGGACACTGGATCCCCCTTCGGATCTCTATGCGGTTTATCGGTGCTGTAATGTGCGGTGACTTTACGTCTGGGGCTCCGGAAGTGGCCCCGTGCAAGGCCCGGAAGTGACCTCACGCCCTCTATAGTACGGTGCTCAAAGAGGGGGCTTCAAGCCATTTCAGGGGGTATTTTCAGCTGGCTTTCATCTGTCCTTGTCAATCGCTAGAGGTTTATCAAATCTTTATATTTCTGTGTCGTCATAATTCCATATTTACTTGCACGGAGAGAAAAATACGCATCTGACAAGCCGGTTTATTGTATTCCCAAGAGTGAATATTTGCATCTACGTGCATTCTGGTCTGTAGTTGCTTTGCGCGGCACATTTTTGAGGGCTCCGGGGAGGCTGGGGTGAACCCCCTAAAGAGGTGTTGCTGTGCACTCTCTTGCAGATATTTGCACCCAGGGTAGCGTCTTGCCTGCATGTCCTATATAAGCGCATAGAAAGTTGTCGAAAATTTTTTGGAGATATTTTGGAGGCTTTTTGGGCTGCTGTGAGGCGGATTAAGGGGCTGGATGCGGGTACTTGGAATTCTTCTGAGGGGCTGCTCGGGTATCTTCTGGGCATCTTCGGAGCATCCCGAACTCTCTTCGGGGTATCTTCGGAACAAAATTTTGGAAGAATCTGAAGAAAATCCGCAGAAATCTGAGCAGTAAGTGGGGCTCCCTCGAAGCTCCTGCGGGCACCCAAAAGCCGCTAAAACCCCTCCAAAACCCCCTGATTTGGGGTGTTGTGAAGAAATTTTAAAATTTTTTGAAGTTTTTCTGAATCCTCATTGACAAGCTCAAATACATATGTGCCAGGCTATAAATGGTCGAAAATGGGGGTCAAAATCGGGCAAAATCGAACAAAACGGTTTGCGCACCTCCTCAGACCTGTCATAGACTAGTGGAGGTTCGAACGACGGGATGAAGAAAACGGAACCTGTTCGATCGACTAGGCCCCCATCGTCTAGCGGCCTAGGACGCCGCCCTTTCACGGCGGTAGCACGGGTTCAAATCCCGTTGGGGGTACTTGCAAATCTCACGATTTGCAAAGCCAAGTTTGATGAGATAGAATCTATTTCTGTTGATTCCAACAAGGCCCCGTAGCGCAGTTGGTTAGCGCGCCGCCCTGTCACGGCGGAGGTCGCGGGTTCAAGTCCC
>NZ_CAUVVO010000021.1:0-6599 GCF_963555405.1 uncultured Rothia sp.
ATCAACACCCCAGAGAATAATGAGGAAGGTGCACATGGCGGGTTCTCGTTTCGTGTGGTTGGTGAATAGGAAGAGCACGCGCCCCGTCTGGGCTAGGCGGCGGTGCCTACATGCTGAGGATACCAGGGCATGAGCCCCGAAAGCCCCGGAGTAGCGTGGGAGTGAGCTACGCATCCCCGGGAGCCTTTAGCCCACAAACCGGTAGGCTACATATCGACGTCAGCAAGACCCGAAATCTCTTTTTGGCGCTTAAAGTACGAAATGACTTCATCGCGGTTATCCAGCTGGTTCACCTTATCCACGTCAGCCGGATTATCCAGATCAGGCCAGCGGCCATACTCAATCCTGAACCGAGTAATGACCAAGAGATAGTACTCATCATAATTTTTGCTCAACGGATTAATACGCGCACGCGACTTAGTGAGGAACCACATCCTGCTAGCGGTATCTTCATCCTTGGACTCACTATAAACAACGCTATCAATCGAGCCGATGGGGCAGATCCTCGACCCGAGAACAGGGGTGTGCATATTAATACCCTCAGAAGAAATCTTCATGTACGTGGCATTGACATGCCACAGGTAGAACAAGAGGAAAGCAGTCATGAGTATGTATACAACCTCCATGAAAGTACTCGTCTCTGCCCTTTCTAATGACAGGGAATAGCATACAAGCGGGAAGCCCGGGATAAAGACAATAATGTACGCCAGTAGCGCATCGATACGACTAATGTAGATGCCTTCACGCTTCTTCTTCTCGTCACGGCGTCGATTGATGATGTAAGCGGCAAGGGTGAGAATCGTGAAAATAGTCGTGATGATGGAGCATACGCCCCAAAAGGTAATAGCAGATTCTTGAGACATCATTTAGCTATTCGCTCCTTCAGCTATTCGCTCCTTCAATCGGGTTGGAGTCGGTGATGGTAGTGGAGTGCGCATCGAGGATGCGTTGCAGATGCTCCAGGGTGTACTCGCCGCCAGATGCTGAAGCACCCACGGAGGATACGGCCGAGGGGCGCTCGCAGGCACGGCGACTGCCGCACACGCGAACGCCCCCACCCGTCACATCATCGGTCAATAACCGAGACGACCGATCTACTTGTCATCGTCTACAGGGTAGAGCCAGCCGCCGTATGCGCAGTAGCGCTTACCGTCCTTCTCGGTGTAGTAGGCGCCAACAAATTCCTTGCTCTCACACTTCTGAATTGCTTCCTGGGCTCGTTGCTTAAGCCTTGCATCCCTCTGAGCGCGCACATTGTTACCCAGAACGAAGGTGACCATCGCAACCGCGACCAGCACGAGCGAAATGATAGCCATGACCTTGCCCTTGCCGGTGCCGCGCTTGACCATGACCAGGGCAATAATCGCGAAAATAACGGTCGGGATTGCGGTAAATGCACCCAGAATAATGAAGCCAGTCAGGGCGGAAATAATGCCCAGAACCAGTGCGGTTACTGCCGCCCACTTCTTCTTTTTCGGTGCCTCAACAGGGCCGGATGCGGGCTGTGCGGCGGGTGCCTGCTGGGTGAATTGCGGCTGCTGCGGTGCAGCCGGCTGCGGGGTGTTTTCAGACATGGAAGTCCTCATTTCGTATGTGGTTGGTGAATCTATCGATAGGGTGCCACCCAGGGTGGGGTGGCATTTCCTAAGGATACCGTAGCGGGAGAAAACCCTTGATGAGAGTAGATAGATGTATATGCACGCACTGCTGTGCAATGTCTACTATGAGAAATTTTTCTCACAACAGGGTGCAGAGGGTGCGCTTTGCCGCGAAATAGTGTAATGTTCGAAGTGGTGCAAAGCACTAACGGTGCGTATTTGATATTCGCGTATCCAATGCACATCTTCCGGCAACTCAACGACGAAAGAGGAACATCGTGTCCGATCGCGTACTCTCATCGCAGGCAGCCAAGGATGCCATTACTGCTCTCCAGAACATCATCAATGGCGGTCTGCAGAACGAAATCAATAACCTTAACCAGCAGGGTAACCAGCTGAAGGACCCCAACAACTGGGACGGCCCCCTGGCTGAGCGTTTCCGCAATGACACCTGGCCCGGCGTAGAAAACACCCTGCGTAACCTGACTCAGGAACTGACCGACCTGCGCGAGCAGCTCAACCAGATTTCTACCGATATCTTCCAGGCAGGTGGCGGCTCCTAAGCCTTCCCTGGTAAACGCCGTTTACCGCCCCGCCCCCCGGCTACGGGGCGGTGAGCGGTAGGCGGCGTTTTCTGCTAATTGGCTTGAGTACACGTTATTCCCAGGTATGGCAGCATGCCTGCCTAAACTTGTTTAATCACCACACTTCCGTACTAACCACACCGAAAGACAACAGAGCATGAATCTGAATACTGAAGAAGTCAAGTACGATGATGCTACGTCGGATGCCCTTGCTGGCGCTTGTCGCACCGTTGCGCAGAATATTGACGGTGCACTACCTCCTCTTAAGAACTCGCTGACGACAGCTTTGGAGGACTTCGTAGGTCACTATGCCGATGTTGCGGCAGCGAATATTGATACCACTATTAGTGATGGTCGTAATATCGCCGACGTCTTCCGCCAGCTGGCTGATGTGGTGGACCGCCTTAAAGAAGCGGCGCAAAAAGAAAAGCGAAACCGTAAACTCGTGCGTGATTATGAGAAAAAGTTTGAGGGTGACTGGAGCGGTTTCCGCAAGTGGTGGGATAGCATTTTTGGAGAAGGGGCCCCGAGCCCCGAGTCGTACATTCCGGATACTAAGATTGATACCACTTCCCCAGGCCAGCGTGAGAGCACTGAGACTCGCTCAGGGAGTATGACTGTTTCTTCGGCGCGCCCTTTGACCGTGCGTGCTCTCTCCAATACTTTGGCGAACCTTGGTACTAGCTTTGATGCTGAGCCGGGTAAGCTCCGCAGTCTTGCTTCTGAATTTGCGGCTAAGTGCCAGTGGGGAACTATTGATGCTGAAAATCTCATCAGCACGTTTGAAGCGTGGAATAAGTCGAACGCTAATGATAAGACTTGGCTGGGTATCGTAGCCGATACCTTTGAGCAGTACGGTAGCTCGGGTCAGATGATTACCGTTGCCAATTCCACTCTGGAAGGTGCAATCAGTGCAGCTGGTGTCAGCACTGAGCGTCACGAGTTGAAAGTTCCGGCGCCTGCTGTTGTGGGTAAATCCACTACCAGTGGTTACGTGAACGACCCTGTGAACGTTGCGACAGGTAACTTCATTGAAGAAGAGACCGATATGGCGTTCTCCGGTGTGGTTTCTGCTTGCTCTGTAACCCGCATGTACAACAGCGTGGCTGTTTTCGGTCAGCACGCTGTATCCGGTGTGTTCGGTGCTGGTTGGTCCTCAAATATTGAGAGCCGTGTGCAGCTGAACGCTGAGAATGCTGTCTGGACGATGGCTGACGGTCGTGAGGTTACTTTCGACCGAATGATTCGTGAGGACGGCACCCACGGCTATGCTCGCGCTCCGCGTGAGCCGTGGTGGCTTGAAGAGCTGCCCCTCACCCAGCTGATGGGTGAAGAGGGTTCTATTACTGACCCCTCCCTGCGCTATATTTTGCACGCGACGGGCTACGATGCCTCGTCCCTGCTGCGTATCTCCGACAACTCTGGAACCCAGCACATTTTTAGCCTCACCGGTGTTTACCTGGGTATGAGCGCTGGAGCAGGTACTGCTGTCGCGTACCTGCGCGATGAAGAAGGTCGTGTTGGCGCTATCGTGCATCAGCGCGGTGCACGTATCAACGTGGAGTACACCGAAGGCGGCCTTGTCGGTGCTATTCATTCTTCTCGCGGTCAGTCTGTGCGTTACGAGTACGTCACTCTTGACGGTCGTACTCACTTGTGTGCTGTACACGGCGATGCTGGTACCCGCCGTTATGAACATGACGCTGCTGGCCTGATTCACCGCGTGGTGGCTAGTACCGGCACTGTTGAGGTGACGAACTACTATGACCCGACCGGTCGCATTACAGAGCAGGACACCGAATACGGTCGTCGTGTTCGCTACCGCTACCTGCCGAACGGCATTACTGACGTTTCAAACGAAGATGCCTCCTACACGAACCTGTGGATTAGTGACCAGTACGCACGCTTGACCGCTATTGTTGACGCGGAAGGTGGGCGTACTAGCTATGCCTACGATGACTTTGGCAACCGCGTGAGCGTGGTGGACCGCGATGGTTCCCGTACTACTCGCTACAGCGATGAGCGCGGCCGTATTATTCGTGAGGTCACCGATGAGGGCGCAGAAACCCTCTTTGCGTATGACGAGCATGACCGCGTGGTCTCTGTGGCAATGAGCGCTATTGAGACGGACCCGCGCGCTCGCCGTGCCGCCCGTCTGGCTCGTCGTGCTCGCCTGGAGGCGGAGGCTCAGGGCCGTACCCTCGATGAGGCTGCTTCGGGGCAGGAGTCTGCCCAGAGCCCTGCCGTAAGCCCGATGACTACGGTGACTTACGAGTACGCGAATGATTTTGAGCGTAACCCCTCTTCTATGACTGACGGCAACGGTCATGTGACCCGTTTTGAGTGGGCTGACGGCCTGCTGCAGCGTGTGGTGAGCCCTGAGGGCGTTACCGTCTCCTTGGAATATGACGATCTTGGTCTGCTGACCGGTATTCGTAATGCTGAGCAGCAGCTGACCCGTTGTGAGTACTCTGCTGCGGGTCACCTGGTGAAGATTGTTTCCGCCCTTGGGTTGGAGACTGAGTTCACCTACGATTCTGCCGGTCACATGGTGTGCCGTCAGGATCCGGATGGTTCCCGCTGGCGTTTTGAGTACGCTGCTGGCGGTCGCCTGGTGGCTTCGGTGGATCCCGCTGGTGCTCGCACCGAATATGAGTACGGTCCGAGCGGTGACATTGTTGCCATGGTTGACCCGCTGGGTCGCCGCATGGAGCGTTCCTTTGATACGAACGGCAATATTGACCGTATTACCCTGCCGGGTGGCGCGCAGTTCAGCTATGCCTACGATGGTTTGATGCGACTGGTCCGCACCATTGACCCTGCCGGTGGTGTGTGGACTCGCGAGTATGATGCCGCAAGCACCCTGACTGCGTTGATTGACCCGACCGGCGTGAGTGTACGTACCTCCGTCGATTCCTCACGCAAGACCATCACCACTAACGATGGTGTTGACCGCGTGCGTATCTCGTGCGACCACCTGGGCCGCCCGGTGCGTACCGAGGTTCTCTCTGATGATTCTGGCCCGCAGGTTAGTGCAGATGCTGACGACCCGACTGTCTCCACGATGGTTTATGACGGTGCGGGTAACCCCGTGCAGGTGCTGGACGCTGAAGGCGGTCTGAGCCGCTACGAGTACAACGGCTCGAACCAGATGGTGCGCATGGTTTCCCCTGCGGGCCGTGTGACCGAGTACAGCTACGATGCGTGCGGTCGACTGGCTGCAACCTATGAGGCGGCCGGCACTGCTGAGCAGTCTGTGACTCGCTACGAGTATGACGCTGATTCCCGACTGATCCGCCAGGTGTACGGTGACGGTTCTGAGGCACGCGTTCGCTATGACGCGTGCGGTCGTGTGCTGTCCATTACCGGTTCCGGTGTGGCTTCTCCGGTGTTCTACACCTGGGATTCCTGTGGTCGCGTGAAGAGCATCCGCGATAACAAGTGGGGTACTCGTTCGTTCACTTATGATGCCGCTTCTCAGGTGGTTGCGGTGACTAATGGTGCCGGTGGCGTGACCCATTACCGCTATGACGAGGCGGGTAACGTTACCTCCGTGATGGACCCTGCTGGTCGTATTACCCACTACGAGTATGACCTGATGGGTAATGTTCTGGCGGCAACCAATCCGCTGGGGGTGCGCGCTACCTCTACCTATGATGCTGCCGGTCGTCTGCTGACCAGCACTGACGGTAATGGTGCTGTACATTCCTTCGGTTACGACCGTGACGGCGTTCCCTGTTCCCATTCGGTGAATGGCTCTCTGCTGTACCGTATGGAGCGTGATTCTGCGCGCCGTACGATGACGACTTATGATCACGCGGGCGTTGATGCGTTTGGTGCTCCCGTGGTGACCGTCGAGTCTTATGACCGTTTGGGCCGTCTGGTCCGTCAGCGCCGTGAGTTTGGTGCTCAGATTCCGGAGTCTTTCCGTACCGCGTACATGGACGAGACTGGCGGCTATGAGCTGTCCTACGCTTACGATGCTGATGGTCTGCGCACTGAGTTTGTGCACCCTCTGGGCTCGAGCGCTTATGTGTATGATGCTGCTGGCCGCATGGTCAAGCAGACTGACATCACCGCGTACCGCCTGGATGGAACCGCCGTTACCTCTGAGTCTCGTGTGGAGTCTTCCTTCGAGTACAACGCGGTAGACGCGCTGGTGCGTGCGCAGGTGTCTGACCTGGCAGGTACTTGGGTTCGCGAGTTCGGTTACCGTGGTGCGCATATAACCTCTGCGACCGAGCAGCCCGCTGAGGCAGACTCTTCTGAGGCTCTGCACACTGAGATTATTCGTGATGATCTGGGCCGTATTAGCGGTGTGGATTCGCCCGCTGGCCTGGTCATGTACACCTACACTGACGCACAGATGCTCTCTTCTGCCGTTCGCGGCACCGAGACCCTGCGTTGGGCCTATGAC
>NZ_CAUVVO010000022.1:0-6158 GCF_963555405.1 uncultured Rothia sp.
TACTCTTCGCGTGTGCTATTGCGCTAATCATTATTGAGTTTGGGTTGGCGCTCCTACCCTAACCTGAGCCGTATAACAGTTGTGGCGGTGACCGAACAACGGTCACCGCCACAACTATTTTTAAGATGAGACAGACTCAGATTAGACGGGGTTGTCGGGGTTGGGCAGGGTTACCACCTCAGACCAGCGCGTATCCTTAGCCGCCGCACGGTTCGCGTCGCTCTTCTGCTTCACGTCAGCAGGTGCCTGCTGCGCCCACGCCTCAAAAGCAACAATGTAGTTCTCGGGGTAGTTTGCCGCGAGCAGCTCCTGGCGGGTCGGGAAGTACTCCTTACCCTCTCGAATGTCGACGTAGTTGCTTGCCTTGTAGGGGTCTGCGCTCTGGACGTCAGCGCGCGGGCCGGAGGCTACCTTTCCGCTTGCCACGTTATTGTCATCGATAGCGCGCACCCACGCCGCGGCGTAGGCGTGATCGGCCTTGTTCTTCTCGTACAGCGCCAGGCACTCGGCTCCTGCCGATTCAGCTTCGGCGCGGGTGGGGAAGTTCGCCTGGTTGCGCACAACATGCCGCGCGGAGACATAGGAGGGCAGTGCCGTACCGCGGTCGGCGCTGATGGCTTCCTGCTGCTTGAGGGTTTCAGCTTTCGCAGCTTCGTCAGGTTCAAGGCAGGGGGTAGACGTCTTCTTCGTCGCGGAAGAGGAGGCAGACCCGGTGGAGCTTGCTGCTGACGGGGAGGAAGCTACAGTCGTGTTCGAGGGTGCGGGAGTATTGGATGCTGTGCTGGTGGAGCTACCGCAGGAGGCAAGTAGAAAACAACTCAGAATAATAAAACTAGTATTATGTAGCTTCATTTTGGAATCCTTACTTCAGCTCTACCTGAAGAATAAGGGTGTAGTGGGTTGCTGAGTAAGTCTGTGCATGGTAGCGGGGAAGGTAATTCCAGTAATTACCATGTCGCCAGATACCCCAAATAAAGTAGTTAGGCCCGTAAGGATCACGGTACAGAACACGAGAAGTATGCAACGTACCGGGGTTGAAAGCATCAACTTCAACTCCTCCAACATTGACAGTTCCTGACTGCCTAATGCGGCGAATAGACCCATTAGGGAACCTGAGAACGAACGATGTCTTGAAGTAAGGTTTTGCTTTCTTATTACCTTCCTGCTGAACAGGCTTAGAAGTCACTGAGGCACTTTTTTCTCGGTTCAGACGACTTGCTTCGAGAACTTCTGAAGGGGCGGAACGCAGCACTGCACGGTACTTGTCAATCTCCGCTTCCGAGAGGCCAGCAGACCTCAATTCTTCTTCAGTCGGGAAGTATGCGCCATGATGGAGGATCGCCTCAAAGTTCTCAGAAGACTCCTGGGGCTGGGCAGCATTTGCGTTGGGCATACCCATCATGCCAGCCAGCATGCTGAGACCTGATCCAATTACAAATTGTTTACGAGAGATATTTTCCATACTGATACTCTAGCTACCTAGTTGACTACCTGTCAATGGGAAATGTTGGTTTTTAAAAATAAACAGAAACCGTAGACAGTAGGTTGGTAAGTGGCTATAATTACGGCAATGACAAGCCAAAATATTGGATATTTGGAGTCTGTATAGAGATTTTCTCTTGATGACGAACTGCACTCTATGTTGGTATTGGGTAGTTCAGAAAGGTAAAGCAACATTTATGGATCATCGTGTACTCGACACTCAACGATGGCTAAACCGGACCTATAAGACCCATCCAGGGTGGGTTAATGCGCCGGAAACTGGAAACACCGGATGGCCTACTATCGCTGCGCTCACCCGAGCACTTCAGATAGAGCTTGGTATTAAAGACCTCTCGTCTCGTTTCGGAGAAACCACAACATCATTGTGGAATCTAAAGATTGGTAATCTCAACCAGACATCAGGAGTCCACGCGAGTATCCTAGCCATTCTCTCTGGGGCCTTGTGGTGCAAAGGATATGCAGGGGCGGATACTACTAAACTTCCTAAGGGTCCTAAGGACGCTTTTCTCATTCGATTTGAGGAATTTTCTGACTCAATCGTAAAAATCAAACAAGATATAGGTCTGCCGCCTAATCTCCGTAGCCGTGATGTGAACGCCAAACTTATGGCTTCCTTGCTATCAATGGATGCATACGTGCGCCCACAATATCAGGGAGCTCCTGCATCTTACGAAGAAATCCGAGAGGGCCAGCAGTGGCTGAATGGTAAGTACTGGTCTGAAGCCAGCTATGAACTGTGCCCTACTGACGGCATATTTTCTCGGCGTACTCTCTCTTCGTTTGTATACGGAGTGCAGTATGAGCTGGGGTTAAAAAATATAGCTAATGGATGGTTCGGCCCAACAACAAGAAAAAACTTACGTCAGCAGCCTGCCTTACGACAAGGTTCATCTGGTACGTGGGTGTTTCTTGCACAAATTGGTCTGAGATTTAATGGACACCGTACTGTTTCCCTTTCGGGTAAATTCGACGGTGATATTGTGCGTGAAGTCCAGAATTTCCAGCGTCGTGCAGCTTTGCATGTTAGCGGGTTGTGTGATTATACAACATGGTGCGAGATTATTGCTTCTAACGGAGATACCGATCGAGTGCTGAAGGGACTAGACACAAACGTTTTTATTACTGCTTCTGAAGCAAAACAAATGCGTGCAGCTGGCTATACTCATGTTGGCCGGTACCTAGTTGGGCCAGGACAAAAATACATCCGAGCTCAGGAATTCAAAAATATCTCTGATGCTGGATTGCGCTTATTTCCTATCTACCAAAGGTCTAATGACTCCCTTGAGTCAATGAGCTACAGTTTAGGGTATGAACAAGGTCTGGAGGCTCTTGTTAGGGGTCGTGTCTTGGGATTGCCTTTTGGAGCTGTTATTTATTTTGCGGTAGATTTTGACCCTGTTGGTGACGAGATTTCTGGTCCGGTCGCTGCTTATTTTAAGGGAGTAAAATCTGCGCTAGAGTCTGTTCCCTCTTCCCGCTCGTACCGTGCAGGTGTTTATGGTACACGAAATGTATGTGGGGTCTTGCGTAGCCTTGGTCTAGTACATGGATTATTTGTATCTGGTATGTCATGGGGATTTAGTGGGAACATGGGATTCGTTCTGCCCGATGGCTGGGATTTTAATCAGGTAATCGAGGTGCAAGGTGTATTTGGTCCGAGGCGTGGAAGCATAGACCGTGTAGCGGTATCTCGGGATAATGCAGGCGTTGATGTTTCCAGGATAGTTGCCCCTCCTGTTTGGGGTGGAACAGTCGATACTAATGGCCAGGGTGGAAGTGCTGTTTCTGAGTTTGATAAATTTTTTGAATGGGTAGTAAAATGTGAAGTTATTTTTGATCAATACTACAAAGAAGGATATGATGCTGCCCCAAATATTCCGACAGCACCTCCTCCTGGCGGTATGATGCACAGATGCTCGTATAGTGCGTTTAGTATTCTCCATGCAGCGCGGCAGGGTAGCTATTGGGGATTCGATGAAAAAATGGGGGTATGGATGTTCTATACTCCAAATAGTCTTGCATTAAACGATAATAGGTTCGATTTGGATGAGCATGTTAAAAATACTTCTACTTGGGGTGCTAACAATTGTCGAGACTACAAACATTTTGCAGTTTCTACAATTGCATATCTTCAATGGGGGCTAAAGCGTGAGTACTTCAAAATCCCTCTTGGGGATATAGGTGGATGGGGTCTTGATCTTCTCTCCCTGTGGGATGAATGGGAAAAGGAACCCCGAGGAGATTTCAGGATGTTTATTCGTCAGAAAATTGGATCTACCGGAGTATCAAAGTTTGGGTATGCAGATTTTATCGCTGACTGTGATGCATGGCTTTTGGCATTAATTCTTTCATCTGCTCCTGAGAAGAAATTATCTGAAGCGCTAAGAGAGTTGTATGCGCAGCCTCCTCGAATTCGACTCAAAAAATTTGCTGAGTATCGATTTGGTGGTAGAAAAGAGGAAGTTAAGAGAATTTTCTCATCTATTTATAATGGCAATCGTCCTATCCGAATTCTTCTTGAAAAGAAAGGAATTATATCTTCAATGGTAAATGATGCAATTGACCGTATGTATAAAGCGGCATCGGATGTTAGTACATACCCGAGTCTTGCCCAGGCAAATATTATGGCTGAGGAGTATTATGATTCTTTGATTATGGGAAGGGTATGTAAATATGACTCTTAGGAGCAAGCCATTCTCTGTTAATGAGAAGGTAATTTTATACATATTAATTCTTATTATGTTACCTTTTTTGTATGCTTTTCCGGCTACGCTTTATATAAGTTCCTACAGGTTCATTTCACCGTGTACTGGGGTGCAAAGTAACTATCATGACCTTATATTTTTATTTATAGTGGCAGCTGTACTTGGTGGGTTACCTCAAGTTTTAAGTATATGGCTGGGTATGAAGTTTCGTTTAGGTATTTTTTGGACAGTCTCGCTGTATTTAATTTTTAAATTATATACGACTTATAATCTTGTAAAAGATAATTTTATGAGCCCCTGTGATTTTCCTATAGAGTATGAACGCAAGATATTGTGGCCATATGACCTACAAGCTTTTATCCTACTGGGTCCTGATATTGTATCATGCACCGTTTTTCTATTAGTTTTTATTGTATTCCCTAGGTGGAACTATTGGATTTCTTCTGTATTTGCATTGCTTGTATTTGTTGGGATGTGTTTATTCCTTTTATGTTCATGGGATTATATTAGGAGTTTTATCCGCATCATTCATCTAATTCATGTTCATTAACCATATTATTTGAAAATAATATATTTTGGATTATCTTTGGTTTGCCTTTAATATTAAGGAGATATTTTGAACTCTCTTAGTCGTCGTACATTTCTGACTGTTGCCCCTATGCTTGTTGCGTTACCAAATATTGCGTACGCATCGGAGAGGAATCATGGGGATTCCCTTGGACCCGCTTCGATGCAACCGCTGCCTAGCATGGAGACTAATCTACTACCCCTTAACCTCCGGGAGTTTGTATCCATCCCGGTCACCTTGGGTATTATCATTACGCCTAGTGTGACTATTTTTCCTAGCAGTCACCCTACTCTCACGCTCAAATGGGATCCTGAATACTATGAGTATGCTCAGCTTCCTGAGTTTCTGGAAGATAAACCTCCTAGTAATCTCAAGAATCCCTTGTCAGATTCTGAGTATATTCGTACTTCTGGAGCCTTGGATTTTGCTCGGGGTAGTGCAGAGATTACTATTCGAGACATCCTTCGTGCAGGGCACTCTTATCGATTCATCTATGCATATGCGCGTCCACCTCAAAGTGCAATCCTTACTCCGGGGTATTCACGTGCTATTCCTGATATTTCTCATGTATCACTGGCTCTAGAAGACCACCCTATTATTAAAATAGACATGCCTGAACCTGCTATTTTCGAAACCGCTCCGTGGTCTGCGCAGCTGGGGGTAACTTGGCGGCATATAAATTTAGATCATTATGTTTTTGAGCAGGATATTCCCCGCCAAACGATGGTTATCCCTACTTCGTTAACTGTCACCTCCGGTGGGCCTGGCGCTGTACCTGACGGCTCTTTTGTGCGGGTTTCCTATGATGCATCAGCCTTTGAGGGGATCGAGATTCTGGATTGTCATATTATTCCTCCCATGGTGAGTGATTCCGGCCTTGCGCAAGATACGGGTCAAATATATGCGTATGGTCAACAAAGTAAATTTCCGGTTACTCTTCAGCAGCAAAATGTTGAATCTGAGTGCCGTATTATCTTTGGGTCTTCCATTCCAGCGGGTAGTTATATTCGTATTGAGCTAGGAGTTATTTGCAAAGGAGTGCTTATTACTGCATCGACCTCTCATAATAGAATTAATCTACCTTCTACGGGGATGAGTTATGATCCTTGGTTTTTCTCTGTTGAATCTGGTGTAGAAGCCTCGAATAATCTGGCAGTTCACATTCCTATTGCTGACGATAGTATCGAGTCCTCTTGATGCTATTCGCCGCAATCAAATATTATAGGTGGGTTGTTATACCTATCGATGCGCGAGATGTGCCATGTGGACGATATGGTGTACATGACGCGCGCGGTGGAAGGCTTCTTCCGCCTCTAAATTGAACCCTGCTGAGGTATGAACAGCTGGGGTGTGGGCGCCGGGAACGTAAGGTTCCCGGCGCC
>NZ_CAUVVO010000023.1:0-3076 GCF_963555405.1 uncultured Rothia sp.
TCGAAATGATGTTTGGTGTAAAAGCCAACGGGGGTTCAAATCCCTCCACCACCGCACCAACGAAAACCCGTCGAGATTCGTCTCGGCGGGTTTTTGCATGCCTGGATTGTTTTGGGGTGGTGTTGGCGGGGGCGTTGGTGGGTGTTTGTGCGGTGGTATTTACTGTGTTTTATAGGGTGTGTGCCACTTCGGGGGCTTTCCCGGTGCTTGCGGTTTCGGGGCTGGGTAAAATCGTAGTATGCGTATTAAGATTCTTGACCACCCGCTGGTCTCTCACAAGATTAGTGTTCTGCGTGATAAGAACACTCCGTCCCCGATTTTCCGTCAGCTGGTTGATGAGCTGGTGACTCTGCTTGCCTATGAGGCGACTCGCGAGATCCGCGTGGAAGAGGTTGAGGTTGTGACTCCGGTGGCGACTACTACCGGTGTTCGTATTGCTGATCCGAAACCGCTGGTTGTTCCGATTCTGCGTGCTGGTCTGGGCATGCTGGAGGGTATGACCCGTATGGTTCCGACCGCTGAGGTGGGCTTCTTGGGTATGGCTCGTAACGAGGAGACCCTGGATATTGTGACTTATGCTGAGCGTCTGCCGGAGGACCTGACTGGCCGTCAGGTGTACCTGCTGGATCCGATGCTGGCTACCGGTGGCACTCTGATTGAGGCTATTAAGTTCCTGCGTAAGCGCGGCGCTGAGTCTGTGACTTGTGTGTGCCTGATTGCTGCTCCTGAGGGCATTGCTGCTCTGGAGAAGGGTGTTGAGGGCATGGAGAATGTTGACCTGTTCTTGGCTGCTCGTGATGAGCGTCTGAACGAGAAGGCGTACATTATTCCGGGTCTGGGCGATGCCGGTGACCGTCTGTACGGTCTGGCTGAGTAATAGCCAGGCTGAGCAAGCTTATTTGCTTACGGTGAGCGGGCGCCTCTGCATATGTATGTGCGGAGGCGCTTTGCTATGTCTTGTGGGTATTCGGTGGGTTGCGTGCCGCGGTGTGGCGGTGCGTGTCTAATGTGTCTGGGGCTTGGGTGGCGATGGTGCGGCTGGGTGTTGGTGTAGGCTTTTGCAACACCCTCCCTATATGTGATTAGGAACACATTAAAGCATTTGAGGGCGCTTCAAGACTTCAAGCATATTCACAGTCTCACATGAAAATGCAGGGCATGACCCATGCATAAAAGAAACCGTGAATATTTATGTGAGAAAAAAGCTGAAAGCCTCAGGTTCCGCATGAAACCTCCCAAAATAGGGGAGGGCTATTGTACTCCTGTTACCGCCAGAGGTATATCCACTATGTCGAATCCGCTTGATTTATCCGTCAAATAGGAGAAATATTAAGTATGAGGATTGAGACTCGAACAGGTATTGGGGACTGTTTGACTCGGCGTCACTTCCGGCGCACCCCACACCACGTACGACAGGGATCCCGTACACAGACTTTGAGAGAAGGTTGAACCATGTCAGGCGCTGTACCTGGATATGTCCACATCTCCCAGCGCGGCCGCGCCGCTAAGCGTCAGGTCGTGCAGCCTCAGCGTCCCGCTGCTCAGGCCGCAACGTTGCGTCCGATGACTTTCTCAGCCGGCGACCCTGCCCACAAGCAGGCTCAGGAAAATGAGGCACGCGGCTTCGTGCTTTACGTGGGTTTGAATGAGGAGCTTGCCGCTGCGAACGGCACCTCCCTGGTGCGTATCGTTCAGGATTTGCGCACTTACGCACACCATCTGGCACCTGAGTCGGAGTCCTACGCCGCTGTGGCGTTGGCTCCGGTGAATGCTGAGGGTAGCGACCTTGAGGTGGTGCGTAATGCGCTCGGTGATCCGACCGCAATGTACATGCATCCGGAGGCGAATGTCGCCCGCGAAGCAGAGACCACGAACAGCCACTCTTCGGGTGTTCTGATTGACCTGGCGCGCCGCGAGGTGTTCCTGGACGGTGAGCCGCTCATGCTGACCTTCAAGGAGTTCGAGCTGCTGGCGCACCTGGTAGAGAATTCTTCCCGTACCGTGGGTCGTGAGGAGCTGCTGAAGGCGCTGTGGAGCTCGGGTGACGAGCATCCGCACGAGCGTACGATTGACGTGCATATTCGTCGTCTGCGTTCGAAGCTGGGCCGCCTGTCGGGTACTGTGCGTACGGTGCGCGGCCAGGGTTACCGTTTCTTTGAGCACCCCGAGGTTGTTGTCTGGGCTGCTCCGGAATACTCGATTTAGCGTGTGCAGAATTTAGCTTCTGTAGAGTGCACCCCGGTGTGCTGGCGTGATGCTGGTGTGCCGGGGTTTACTTATGCCTGCTTACTTGTGCCTGCTTACATGTGTCTGCGGGGCTCGTTCACGTGGCGGTGTGCAGCACGTGTTGGCGCCCTCTAGATAGAATGGGTGTATGGCTGAAAATTCTTCCAACACTGCATCTGGCTCGCACCGCCGCGGGGTTAAGCGTCTGATTATTATGCGCCATGCGGAGGCTGATTGGGGTCTGAATGATTTTGATCGTCCGCTGACGAAGCGCGGTCATGAGCAGGCTGCCGCTGCAGGCGCCTGGTTGGCGTCGCGCGGTTATATTCCGGAGCAGATTATGTCGTCGTCGGCGTTGCGTACTCGCCAGACGACGACTTGGGTTTCGGATGGTTTGGGGGCGAAGGCGCCTACCGCTCATCTGGATGAGAGGCTATATGAGGTGTCTGCGTCCCGCATCATTGCGCGTATTAACAGTGTTTCTGAGAATGTTCATTCTCTGATGGTAGTGTCGCATCTGCCCGGTGTGCAGGATGCCGCGCAGCGTCTGATGAGCCCCGATTCTGACCCGAATGCGTCCATGGATGTGTACTATGGCTTCCCGCCCTCTTCCATTGCGGTGTTTGAGGTGCCGGGGGAGTGGGCTCTGCTTGATGGTGCGGATGCGCGCCTCGTGGATTTCAAGAGCTTCTAGGCTTCGCGCCCGAATATAGTGGGCATAGCAAAAGCCCCGTACCAGCCGGTACGGGGCTTTTTGTGGCGGAGACGGGGGGATTTGAACCCCCGGTCGAGTTTAACCCCGACCCTTCATTAGCAGTGAAGTCCATTCGGCCGCTCTGGCACGTCTCCA